>DASRBX010000009.1:0-67756 GCA_035653395.1 Gaiellaceae bacterium | reverse complement strand
ACCCCTCCGCGGGTGGGCGCAGAGCCGCGGCGGGCGCTGCGCTAGCGGAGAAGGAGGGATTCGAACCCTCGATGGAGCCATTCAGCCCCATAACGCCTTAGCAGGGCGCCGCCTTCAGCCACTCGGCCACTTCTCCGGAGTGCGAACAGCGTACCGGCTAGCCGAAGAAGTTCACGGCCGCGATCATCAGCCCGAAGAGCACGATCGACGCGATGGCGAACACGCTGAGCCCCGCGGGCCCCGGGAAGTCCGGCTTGTAGCGCGGCACGAGGAACGACGACGCGAGCGCAAATGCGATGAACACTGCCGCGACGACGATGAGGCCGATCTCGTGGCCGGTCGAGAGCTCTGCCCCGAGCACGGCCGTATTTCACCAGATCCCCTAGGCGGATGCGAGCAGCCGCTCCTCGCGCCGGCGCCGCTCGCGCAGGAGGAGCCACGCGAGGCCGCCGAGCACGATGAGCGGGCTGATCACGACGAGCGCGTAGAGGACGATGATCCCCTCCCACGCGAGGTAGTGCGCGGCGGAGCCGAGCAGCCGGCCGAAGCGCGAGCGCCCGTGATGGTGCGGTACGACCACGGCGTGGCTCTGGGTCGTCAGGACGAGCGAGATGTCGGCGGTCTCGCCGGCCGCGAGGGTGCCGTTGCGGGCGTGCCGCAGCTGCGCCAGCGCGCGGCGGGCGTTGTTGAGCCGGATCTCGATGGTCACCCGCTCCGTCGCGGACAGCGTCCCGCTCTGCAGCGCCTGCTCATAGACGGCGATCGCGCTCCGCAGCGAACCGATGCCGCTGTTCTCGTGCGTAAGCTTCGTCTGCAGGTCCTGCGTCGAGACCTGCTGGGAGAGGAGCCTGCCGAGCGTGGAGAGCTTCGCGATCGCGGCCTGTGCCTTCTGCACGGGCACGCGGAGCGCCAGGAAGGCGCTGCCGTAGCCCTGGCGCGAGCTCTCGAAGCGGACCGACTGCGCGTAGCCGCCGAACGAGCCGACGATCTGCGAGGCCGCGTTCGTCGCCTCCGAGAGCTTCGAGCGCTTCACGCCCACCTCGAGGGAGGCGACTGCGTGCACGAGGCGGTGCCTCGGGATCGTGATCGCCCGCTCCGCCGAGCCGTGGAGCACCTTCACGGGGGCTTTGCCCATGGCGTAAGGCGCTAGCGCCGCTCCCAGGTTGTCGTTCTTGCCCTTAGAGAAGGAATGAGCCGAAAGCCTCGCCGCCTTCTGCGCCCCTGTGGTCGAGGACGGACGCGCCGAGGGGTACGAGGATGTTGCCCTTCCGGCCGCGAGTGACGCTACGTCGGCGTTTCGGGAGGAGCGAGAGCTCACGAAGCCGTGCACGAGGGCGGCGCCGACGGCGAGCACGACGGCCGCCGGCACGACCACGAAGAGCAGCCGCTGCTTCCGCGACCTGCGGCGGCGGGGAGCCGGCGCGCTCTCCACGATCCGCTGCCGCAGGCGCTCCGGCGCTACGGGCGCGCTTGCCCGCAACGCGGAGACGAGCGTCTCGTACGCGTCCAGTTCGCTCCGGTCAATTGCGGACATCCGACATCTCCTCCTCCAGTCGTTTCAGCGCCCGGCTGAGCCGGGTCGAGCAAGCGGTGTCACTGATTCCCAGCACACGCGCGGCGCTCGGGCCGTCGAGCTCGAGCAGGACGCGCAGCGCCACCACCTCGCGCTCTGCCGGGGTCAGGCGGCGCAGGGCCCGTTCGAGCTCCGGCGACAGGCCCTCGGCGAAGACGGACTCCTCGAGCAGCGCCTCGTGGCGGCTGTAGGTCTCCTCGCGCCGCTGCCGCCGGGCCTCAGCCCGGAACCAGTCCACGGCGGCCGAGTGCGCGATCCGGCAGAGCCAGGTGCGGGGCGCGCCGCGGCGCGGATCGAAGCGGCGCCAGCTGCGGAAGGCGCGCTCGAACGTCTCCGCTACGAGGTCCTCGGCCGCCGCGCGGTCTCCCGTGAGGTAGACGAGGTAGCGGTAGACGGCGTCGAGATGCTCGGCGACGACGTCCGCGAAGAGCGGTGCGCCGACCCGGCCGGGCGGTCGGACGGCTGCCGGCAGCGCGTTCACGTCGCTCATACGGCGCCGGGGCCTCGAACTGTCACACCTGAACGGTAGGACGGAAATACGCTGAAGGCGAATGCGCCGCCTTCTCATCCTCGTGTCCGCGGTGGTGTGGGTGGACACCATGCTCTACGCGGCGCTCACGCCGCTCCTGCCCGACTTCACCCACGCGCTCCATCTCTCGAAGGCGGGGGCCGGCGTGCTCGTCGCCGCCGACGGGGCCGGAGCCCTCGTGGGCGGGCTGCCCGGAGGGGCGGCCGCAGCCCGCTTCGGCGCGCGGCGGGCCGTCCTCGGCGGCCTGGCGCTGATGGGCCTCGCGAGCCTCGGGTTCGCCTTCGCCCACGGCTTCTGGCCGCTCGCCGTCGCCCGTTTCCTGCAGGGATGCGCCAGCGGCTTCACGTGGGCGGGAGCGTTCGCCTGGCTCCTGGCGGCCGCGCCGCGCGACCGCCGCGGCGAGCTGATCGGGACGGCGCTCGGCGCCGCCGTGTTCGGCGCGCTGTTCGGGCCGGTCGTCGGCGGCGCGGCGGCGCTCCTCGGACGAGGCGTCGTCTTCAGCGCGCTCGCGGCCCTCGCGGTGGTGCTGGGCGCCTGGACGCTGAGAATCGAGTCGATCCCGCCGGAGGCGCCGTCCGTGTCTGCGATGGGCCGGGCGATGCGCGACTCCCACTTCCTCGGCGGGCTCGCCCTGATGGCGCTGCCCTCGTTCCTGTTCGGCGTCCTCTCGACGCTCGCGCCTCTCCGTCTCGCCGCAGCCGGCTGGGGAGCGGTCGCGATCGGCGCCGTCTGGCTCGTCGGGGCGAGCTTCGAGACCGTCCTCTCGCCGGTCGCGGGCCGCGTGCTCGACCGCCGCGGCGTGCTCCTGCCGGTCCAGGTGGCGCTCGCCGCAGCGGTCGCCGTCTCGGTCGGCCTCGCGCTCGGCCCACGGCCTTTCGTCTACGTGCCGCTCGTGGTCGTCGCCGGCGGCTCGTACGGCGTCCTCTTCACACCGGCCTTCGCGCTCATCGCGGAGGGCGCGGAGCGGAGCGGCCTGCCGCAGGGGATGGCCTTCGGCCTCATGAACGCGGCCTGGGCGAGCGGGGCGCTGCTCGGACCGGCCGCCGGAGGCGCGGTCGCCGCCGCGTCGGGCGACGTCGTTCCCTTCCTCGTCTCGGCCGGGCTCTGCGCGACGGGGCTGGCGGCGGCGCGGCGCGCGAGGCACCGCACCGCCGCCGTCGCCGTCGAGTGATCAGACGTCCCGCGTGAGCGGCTCGTCCTCGCGCCGCAGCGGCTCGCCCTCGCGGGCCATCGGCTCGTCGGCCGCGCCGATGCCTTCCTCCTCGGGCAGGACGACGTCGCCGATCATCTCCTCGATCCGCTCGGCCGGCAGGGCGACGGCCATCGCCCAGTAGTAGATGATCACGCTGAAGATCGCGACGGCCACGATGTCCCACCAGAGCGGGAAGATCGGGCTCTTCATCGGCCCGAAGTCGCTGAGGTAGACGATCACGCCCATCCCGACGAGGTAGAACGGGAGCCAGCTCGCAGCCTTGAGGTCGAGCTGGGGCGACTTCGCGTTGAGGTTCAGCACGCGCGTCGCGACGAGGATGAAGTAGCCGATCGAGATCGCGACGCCGAGGCGCCAGTCGGTGTTCCAGCCCGACCAGAGGATGAGCAGGTTCGCCACGACGAACGCGAGCGGCGCGAGCACGGGCCCGAACGGCGCGCGCCACGGCCGCTCGGCGTTCGGCAGCCGCCTGCGGAAGACGCCGAAGGCGAGCGGGGCGCCCGCGTACATGAGCACGCTCGCCGCGGTGATGAGCCCGACGAGCGACGTCCAGCTCGGGAACGGCAGGAAGCAGACGCAGCCCACGACGAACGCGGTGATGAGGCCGAACCACGGCACGCCGCGCCGGTCGGTCGCCTCGTAGATCGTCGGGAAGTAGCCGTTGCGGCTCAGGCCGTACGAGACGCGCGAGCTCGACGTCGTGTAGATCAGGCCGGTGCCTCCCGGCGAGATGATCGCGTCGACGTAGAGGATCGTCGCGAGCCAGCCGACGCCCACGAGCGTGGCGATCTGCGCGAACGGGCCGGTCATCGTCGTGTAGGCGCCCTTCGCCCAGCTGTGCCCGATCTGCGAGCCGGGCAGCGCGCCGAGGAAGATCACCTGCAGCGCGATGTAGATGACCGCGCCGATGACGACCGAGAGGATCACGGCCCGCGGGATGTCGCGCTTCGGCCTGGCGCTCTCGCCGGCGAGCTGGTCGGCCTGCTCGAAGCCGAGCAGCGCGAAGATGATGCCGCTCGTCGAGACGGCGGCGAGCACGCCCTTGGCGCCGAACGGGCTGAACCCGTTGGCCGCCGTGAAGTTGCTCGTGTGGAAGTTGACGATGCCGAGCACGAAGATCGTCAGCAGCGGCACGCCGACCTTCCACCACGTCGCCGCGCTGTTCGTGTGCGCGAGCTTGCGGATCCCGAGGAAGTTGATCGACGTGAAGATCGCCATCAGGACGACCGCGGCCACGATCCCCTGCGCGGTGAGCACGCTCGTGCCGCCGGTGCTCGTCTTCATCCAGTGCCGGGCGAACGAGTAGTGCTGGCCGTAGGTGATCATCGCCAGCACCTCGATCGGCGCGACCGTTGCCGCCTGCAGCCACGAGAACCAGCCGAACGACGCGCCGGCGCCGCCTCCGAAGGCGTAGTGCGGGAAGCGCGCCGTGCCGCCGGCGACGGGCCACATCCCGCCGAGCTCCGCGTGGGTCAGCGCGAGCAAGAAGATGGCGAGCGCGCCGATCCCCCACGACACGATCGCCGCCGGGCCGGCCGCGATGAGCGCCTTCTGCGCGCCGAACAGCCAGCCGGAGCCGATGATCGAGCCGGCAGAAGCCCAGAGCAGGCCGATGAAGCCGATCTCGCGGCGGAGGCCGGTACGTCGGGCAGCCGGGGCGCCGGTCGGGCGCCGGGCTAGTGCAGTCTCGGACGCCGTTGGGTTCATGTTCGCCTCCCGTGGGTTTGAGGCTGGAACGACCCACTCGGGGCTTCGGTTACGTACTCCGGCTCGGCCACGGGGCTGCGGCGCGGCCAGCGGCCGGCGCGGCCGAAGACCACGACGAGCGCGGGCACGAGCACCGAGCGCACGAGGAACGTGTCGAGCAGGATGCCGGCCGCCATCGCGAACGCCATCACGGCGAACGGCGTGATCGGGATGATCGCGAGCATGGCGAAGCTCAGCGCGAGCGCCACGCCCGCGACGGTGATCGCGCGGCCGGCGCGCGGCGCGGCCGCCGCGACGGCGTCCCGCAGCGACCGGCGGTCGGCCTCCGCCCAGACCCGCCCGACGACGAAGATGTTGTAGTCGGAGCCGAGCGAGAGCAGCAGCACCGAGAACGCGACCGGGATGTAGTACGGGAGCCCGCTGTCGCCGAGGACGTTCGTGAAGAAGTAGATCGTGAGGCCGAACGTCGCCGCCAGCGCGGCCGCGCTCGCGACGAGGAGATAGAGCGGCGCGAAGAGCGAGCGCAGGAAGAGCACGAGGAACACGAAGTTGACCGCGAACGCCACGGCGATCACACGCCAGAGGGAGGTGTCGGTCGCCCGCACGGTCTCGACGCCGAGGGCCGTCTCGCCGCCCCACCCGACGCTCGCCCCGCCGAGCCCGTAGCGCCGGAGCAGGACGGGCAGCGTCTTCTGGAGCCGCTCGAGGTGGCGGATCGCCGGCGCCTCCGTGGGGTCTCCGTCGAAGATGATCGCGTAACGCGCGGCACCTCCTCGCGGCGCGAACGCGCCGCCGAACCGCCGGCCGGTCGGCTGGTCGCCCGCGCCGACGACCCCCGCGACGTGCGGCTGCCGCTCGAGCGCCGCCTCGAGCCGGTCGAGCGCCGCACGCCGGTTCTGGATGCCCGAGGCCTTGAGCAGCAGCTCGGTGGGCGACACGACCCCCGGCGCGAAGCCCTTCCCGGCGGCGCCGGCCGCCACGGCGACCGGGTTGTCCGACGGAAGGCCCTGGACGAGCTGGAGCCCGAGCGGCAGACCGTTGCGCAGGCCGGACGCCGCCGCCGCGAGCGCGGCGAAGACGGCGAGCGCGAGCACGAGCGCCACCGGCTTGGTGGTCGCGAAGCGCGTCACCTTCCTCCGCCATTCCCGCACCGGCGGCGGTCCTTGCCGGAGCCCCGGCCAGAAGAGCGCAGGACCGAGCAGCCGCAGCATGGCGGGCACGAGCAGCACCGAGACGAGGAGCCCCGTCGCCACCGTGATCGCCATTCCCGGGCCGAAGGAGCGGAAGAAGGCGAGCGTCCCGAGCATGAGCGAGGCGACGCCGAACGAGACGACGGCCCCGGCGGTGAACACGATCGGCGTGTTGACGAACGTCGAGATGCGGACGGCCTCGCGGGTCGGCATCCCGTCCCGCAGCGCCTCGCGCGCGCTCGTGAAGTAGAAGACCGAATAGTCGGTGACGATGCCGAGCATCAGGGCGACGGCAACTCCTTGCAGCTCGTTCGGCATCGTCAGGTTCGAGTTCGCCTCCAGCCAGCCGAGGAGGTGTTGCGAGATCAGGAAGGCGACTCCGGCGCAGAGCACCGTCACGATCGGTGCCAGCACCGCCCGCAGCGCGAGGCCCACGATGAGCACGATCAGCAGGACGGTCGCTCCCTCCACCCAGTGGATCCGGCTCGCGAGCAGGTCGAACTGCTCGATCCGGGCTCCTTCGGCGCCGGTCGCCCCGACGGCGTCGAGCTGCGGGCCGAGGTACCGCGCGTAGCGCTGCGAGTCGCTGAAGCCGAGGCCGCCGGGCGTCGTGTGCGGGAAGTAGAGGAACGTGACGATCGTCGTGCCGTGCTCGCGCGACGAGGGGACGATCCCCAGCGTGTTCAGCACCGGCACGGCGACGATCCCTCGCAGCGAGGGCACTTGCCCCCTGTCCACGGCGACCGCCTTGGCGATGCTCGCGCGCTGCACGCGCGGAGAGAGCCCGTGGGGATTGCGCTGGACGACCACGTACGGGGTCGCCACGGGGGCTCCGAAGAGCCGTGCCGACTCACGCTCCACCGCGAGTGCCTCGGGGTGCCTGGGGAGGAGCGCGTCGCTCGTCGCCGTGGGTGCGGAGGCGATGGACGGCAGGTGGCGATAGGCGCCGTACGCGGCCGCCGCCACCGCGAGCACGAGGAGGGGTGCGAGCCAGACCACTACGGCGGCGTAGCCGCGCGCGAGGCGTCCCGCCGGCGGCGGCCCGGATGGTTCTGCCGCGCCGCTCTCCGGCCGCCCGGGCGGGCGACGCGGTTTCTGCTCGATCACCGTGCCACCGGTTGCCGCGGCCCGCGGCGCGCGGAGACCCGACGCGCCGGCCTGTCGAGGCCGAGGCGCCGCAGCTCCGCCGCGGCCAGCTCGGCTTTCGGCGGCGAGGAGTCGGTGCCGTCGTAGCCGAGCGCGCGGAGCTCGTCGAACCGCAGGTGCGCGAGCGCCCGGCGTGCGAGGAACGCCTCGAGCTCGGGCTCGCCGTCCCAGGTCGCGACCGCGCTGCGGACGGCGTTGCGGTCGCGGCGCCAGCTCAAGAGGAGCGGGAGGTAGAGCGCGAGGAGAGGCACGGTCGGGATGAGCGCGATCGCGATCCCGAGCAGGATCGCGAGCCGGTCGATGGTCGTGGCCGTCGAGGCGCCGCTCGTCCGGGCGCTGGCGCCGGCGGCGACCGCCTGCGCCGCGAGGTGCGAGATCCGGCCGCCGACGAACGGGAGGTTCCCGACCGTCGCGAGCGCGTGGCCGGTCGACTCCGTCGCGGCGCCCGCCTTGACGACGGTGTGGCTGAGCGCCCGCAGCGCCGCCACCTCGTAGGCGGTGTATGCCGCGATCCCGATCCAGAACGCGGCCCAGAGCGCGAGGCCGACGTTGAGCCGCCGCATCGCGCGCGCGGAGAGAAACGCGGGAACGGAGGGCATGGGCGCGTGATGCCCCGGCCTCCGATTCGCAATCGGAACGGGGCTACAATCCGCCCCCGAAGGGCGCGTAGCTCAGCGGGAGAGCACTCGCTTCACACGCGAGGGGTCGCTGGTTCGATCCCAGCCGCGCCCACTCCCCCGAACACGTGGAAACGGGGAGGGCGGCCGGCGACGCGACCGTCCTCCCCTTTCGCTGTCTCACCGACCGCGCTGTGCCCAGAGCCGCAGGCGGGTGCCCGCCACGCGACCGGTGTCGTGCCGCAGCGCGGTCGAGCTGCCGCTGACGCAGGCGGCGTTGACTTCCTGGAGGTGCGCCGACGGAGTGCTCGTGTTGACGTCGAGCGCGGTGCGCGGAGTCGCGGCGGCCGCGCTCGTTCCGAACAGGAAGCCGGCGCTCGCGCTGCCGAACTGGCTCACCGGGAGCGAGGCGATCGTGCTCGTGTTGGGGACGAAGAAGCACGCCCCGATGTAGAGGACGGCCGCGTTCGCCGCCTTCTTCACCTGGCTCTCGTCCGTCTTGAGCTTCTTCAGGTCCTTGCTCAGGGTCTTCACCTGCTTCTGGAGCGCCTTGAACTGCCTCGCCGTCGGCCCGCTCGCCTGCGGGCCCGCCGGCGAGGCCGCGACGTACATGCTCGCGGCCACCACCGCCACCGCGACCAGCATCAGAAACCGTTTCATCGTCCCTCCTGGGTGCCCCCCTGCGACGTCGGGGGATGCTCCCGACTCAAGCGGCAACCGGGCCGTGTGTCAAGCAGAGGACCACGAAGCATCAGCTGGGTTCCGGAGGCTCCTGACCGGGCGACAGGCGCTCAATCGCGAGGGACCGGACGCGCGGGGAGGACGCGTCCGCGCACCTCGCCGAGCTCCAGGCCGTTCGCCGCGCGTCCGCGCAGGACGACCTCGTCGCCGTCCTCGAGGAAGCGCTCGCCGTGGAAGAGCTCGATCATCGAGCCCTCGGAGCCGGGCTCGGGTCCGGAAATCGTTCCCGACGCCATCAGGTCGCCGCTGCGAAGCGGCGCGCCGTTCGAGGTCGCGTGCGCAAGCTGCTGCGGCAGCGTCCAGTAGAGGGTCCGCGCGTTGCCGCGCGAGATCGTCTCGCCGTTCAGCTCCACCTCGAGCGCGACGTCGAGCCCCCAGTCGCGGCCGCCCGCGAGGTGTGGCAGCGGCGGCGGCTCCTGGGGCGGCGCCTCGACCCGCGCGTCGTCGAGCAGCGCCAGCGGCGTCACCCAGGCCGAGATCGAGGTCTGGAACGACTTGCCGAGATTGGGGCCGAGCGGCACGTACTCCCACGCCTGGATGTCGCGCGCGCTCCAGTCGTCGACGAGGACGACGCCGAAGACGTGCTCGGCGAATGCCTCCACCGCGACCGTCTGCCCGAGCTCCGTGCCGACGCCCACGACGAAGCCGAGCTCGAGCTCGAAGTCGAGGCGGCGCGTCGGCCCGAAGGTCGGCGCCTCCTCGTCGGGCGCCTTGCGCTGACCCTTCGGCCGCACGACGTCCGTGCCGCTGACGACGACGCTGCCGGCGCGGCCGTGGTAGGCGACGGGCAGCCAGCGCCAGTTCGGCAGCAGCGGCTCCTGATCGGGGCGGAACATGCGGCCGAGGTTCGTCGCATGCTCGAGCGAGGAGTAGAAGTCGACGTAGTCCGCGACGTCGAACGGGAGGCGCAGGGGGGCCTCGACGAGGGCGACGCGCGGCCCGTCGTGGGAGCGGGCTGCGGCGATCGCCTCCCGCCACGCCGACGGACCGGCGGCGAGCAGCTCGTTCAGCGTCGGTCTCGCGAAGACGTCCCCCAGCCCCGAGAGGTCGACGGCCTCCTCCCCCTCCCGCCACAGCAACCCGCTCGCGCCGGCGCCGAAGCTCACAGGATCCCCAGCCGTTCGAGCTCCTCGAGCGGCTCGAAGAACGAGCAGGTGCCGATCGAGTGGAAGAGCGAGGCGCGAACGTCGGCGATGCGGGCCGGCAACGCCTCCTGGTCCTGCCAGCGGAACGACGTCGCGTCGAGGGCGAACGCGGGCGGCCTCTCGCGCAGCGCCTCCTCCTCGTCGCCGAAGACCGCGGCCGCGAGCAGGTTGAGGAAGCCGTGCCCTCCCTGCTCGGTCGGGTAGGCGTGGTGGAGCCCCGCGGTCGCTTTGAAGACGAGGCCCCGCGACCGGCAGCCGCGGACGAGCTCCGCGAGCTCCTCGACCGTCGGGACGCGCTCCCCGCCGCAGCGGATCTTCGCGCGCAGTCCGCGGGCCGCGATCTCGTCGAGCGGGACGCCCTCGAGATAGACGGCCTCGTCCTGGCGCTCGCTTCCGGCGTCGACGACCGCGAGCGCGCGGCCCTCGTCCTGCGGCAGCTCCGAGAGCCGCGCCGCGGGCCAGACGAGCCGGCCGAGCATCCACGCGTGCTCGCTCTCCCGCGCGCGGCGGTCCTCGGCGAGCGCCTCCTCGGGCGGCAGGCTCGCCGGCGGGAACATCGGCGCGTGGTCGAAGAACCTCGTCAGCAGGGCGCGGCGGGCGTCGTCGGGCATCGACGGCGGAGGCTACACTCGGCCCGGGCCAGGCGCCGTGCAGTGGGAGCCTGCGAACCGCGTCAGATCCGGGAGGAAGCAGCGCTAAGTGGTCACTCCCAGGTGTGCGGTGCGCCTGGCCCTCTGCTTGAATCGGCACGTGCCCGCGCTCTACCGGAAATACCGTCCTCAGAGCTTCGAGGAGGTCGTCGGGCAGGAGCCGGTCGTCCGGACGCTGTCGAACGCGATCGCGACCGAGGCGGTGCGCCAGGCCTATCTCTTCGCGGGCCCGCGCGGCACCGGCAAGACCTCGATGGCGCGCATCCTCGCCAAGTGCCTCAACTGCGCGCAGGGCCCGACGACGACACCCGACGGCACATGCCACGCGTGCCGCGCGATCGGCGCCGGCACGTCTCTCGACGTGATCGAGATGGACGCCGCCTCCCAGCGCGGCATCGACGACATCCGCGAGATCCGCGACCGGGTCGTCCTGCAGCCGGTCGAGGGGCGCTACAAGGTCTACATCCTCGACGAGGCGCATCAGCTCACGGATGCGGCCTGGAACGCGCTCCTCAAGCTGATCGAGGAGCCGCCGCCGCACCTCGTCTTCGTGTTCTGCACGACCGACCTCTCGAAGGTGCTGCCGACCGTCCGCTCGCGCTGCCAGACGTTCGTCTTCCAGCGCCCCCGGCTGCAGGATCTCGTCCAGGTGCTGCGCCAGATCGCGGACGCCGAGGGGATCGACGCACCCGAGCCGGCCCTCGCGCTCATCGCGCGGAGCGGACGCGGCGCCTATCGCGACGCGGTCTCGACACTCGACCAGCTCGGCTCGGCGACCGGGAACAAGGTGACGGTGCCGGCGGTGCTCGAGCTGCTGGGGACGGTCGAGGAGGAAGCGCTCTTCCGGCTCTGCGACCTCGTGATCGACCGCGACACCGCGGGCGCGCTCACGTACGTCGAGGAGCTGTCCGAGCGCGGGCACGATCTCGGCCGCCTCGTGCTCGACCTGATCGAGCACCTGCGGCAGCTCATGCTCGCCCAGCATCTCGGCGACGTGCCCGAGGGAGCCGCGACGAGCGAGGAGGCCCGCGAGCGGCTGCGGGCGCAGGCGGGCCAGCTCGGGGAGGCGACGGTGCTGCGCCTCGTCGACCTCCTCGCGGTGGCGGTCGACGACATGCGCCAGGGCGGCGACCCGCGCCTGCCGCTCGAGCTCGCGCTCGTCAAGGTGACGCGACCGGCGAGCGACCTCTCCCGCGAGTCGATCGCCTTCCGCCTCGAGCGGCTCGAGCAGGGAGCCGCGGCTCCGGGGGCCCGACAGCCTGCAAGTGACAGGCTGTCACAAGCCGAGGAGGCGCCCGCCGAGCCGGAGGCGGAGCCCGAGCCCGTCCCCGTGCCGGTCGGCGCCGCGGCTCCGGCTCTCGAGCTGACGCAGCTCCAGGAGGCGTGGGCCCGGACGGTGCTTCCGGCGGTCGAGGAGCGGGGCGGCATCCCGACGGCCTCGCTCCTGCGCGAAGCGCATCCGGCGGAGCTCAGCGGCGACACGCTCACGCTCGAGTTCCCGCCGAGCGCGCAGTTCCACCTCGACCTCGCCCGCGACCCGAAGAACGCGGGCCTCCTCGCCGACGCGCTGTACGACGTCACGGGGCGGCGGCTCGAGCTCGTCTTCGAGCTCGGCGAGGCGCGCGAGACGCCGGCCGCCGAGGAGGAGCCCGCCGGCGAGGAACGGATTCTGGAGCTCCTGACGGAGACATTCGATGCGCGCGAGCGGGAAAGCTGAGAAGCATGTCTTCCTTCGACATGGACAAGCTGATGCAGCAGGCCGCGCAGATGCAGGAGCAGATGCAGCGGATGCAGGACGAGGCGGCGCAGGAGACCGCGCAGTCGTCGGTCGGCGGCGGTCTCGTCAAGGTGACCGCGAACGGCGCCGGCGACGTCGTCGCGATCGAGATCTCGCCCGAGGCGATCGACCCGGAGGATCCGGAGGCGCTCGCCGACCTCGTCCTCGCCGGCGTGAACGAAGCGCTCCGCTCGGCGCGGGCCGGCGTGGAGGCGAAGGCGCAGCAGATGCTCGGCGACATGGGCCTCGGCGGACTGGGCCCCGGTGGGCTGGGGCTCCCCGGCCTCGGCGAGTGAGCAAGCCGCCGCCCCGGCGGAGCGTGCGCGGTCCCTACCTCTTCTCGAACTGGCTCTGGGCCCTCTTCGTCCTCGCGCTGATCGGCGTCGTGATCTGGGGCTGGGCCTTCGACTTCACCACCCACTAGCTCCAAGTAACAGACTGTTACGAGGAAAGGCATGTCCGAACCCGGCGAGTACCCTCAGGGCGCATGCTGAGCCCCTCCGTCGAGAACCTCGTCGCGCAGCTGACACGCCTGCCCGGGATCGGCAGCCGCACGGCCCAGCGGCTCGCGTTCCATCTCCTGCAGGCGCAGAAGGAGGAGGCGCTCGCGCTCGCCGGGGCGATCGAGGAGGTGAAGGAGCGCGTCCGCTTCTGCCGGGAGTGCGGCAACCTGACCGAGGACGAGCTCTGTGCGATCTGCCTCGACGCGCGTCGCGACCGCACGACGATCTGCGTCGTCGAGCAGCCGGTCGACCTCGTCTCGCTCGAACGGACGGCGGAGTACCGCGGCCTCTACCACGTCCTCGGCGGTGCGCTGTCGCCGCTCGACGGGGTCGAGCCCGAGCACCTGCGGATCGACGAGCTCATGCACCGCGTCCAGACCGACGGCGTGGTCGAGGTCGTCCTCGCCACGAACCCGAACGCGACGGGAGAGGCCACGGCCTCGTATCTCGCCGGCCGCCTCCGCGAACGCGTCCGCGTGACGCGCCTCGCCAGCGGGCTGCCCGTCGGCGGCGACCTCGAGTACGCCGACGAGGTGACGCTCGGCCGCGCGCTCGCCGGCCGCCGGGAGATGTAGCCGTGGCGACGACGCACTACGAGTCGGTGCCCGAGGTCGCGGCCGACGTCGCCGCCCGCGGGCCCGACCTCGTCGTGATGAAGTTCGGCGGCTCGTCGGTCGCGGACACGGAGAAGATCAAGGAGGTCGCGCGCCGTCTCGTCCGCGCGCGGGAGGAGGGCAGGCGCGTCGTCGGCGTCCTCTCGGCGATGGGAGACACGACGGACGAGCTGATCCGCCTCGCGCACGAGATCTCGCCGCGCCCACATCCGCGCGAGTACGACATGCTCATCTCTGTCGGCGAGCGGATCTCCAACGCGCTCTGCGCCATGGCCGTCCACGACCTCGGCCACGAGGCGATCTCGCTCACCGGCTCGCAGGCCGGCATCGTCACCGACACCGTCCACGGCAAGGCGAAGATCGCCGAGGTACGCGCGACGCGGATCAACGACGCGCTCGACGCCGGGAAGATCGTGCTCGTCGCCGGCTTCCAGGGCGTCTCCGCCGACTCCCACGACGTGACGACGCTCGGCCGCGGGGGCTCGAACCTCACGGCGGTCGCGCTCGCGGCCGCACTCGGCGCAGGCTCGTGCGAGATGTACACCGACGTCGAAGGCGTCTTCACCGCCGACCCGCGCCTCGTCCCCCACGCCCGCCGCCTGCCGGCGGTCACGTACGAGGAGATGCTCGAGCTGTCGGCGAGCGGCGCGAAGGTGCTCCAGCTACGCTCGGTCGAGTTCGCGCGCAACCACGACGTGCGCCTGCAGGTGCGCTCCACGTTCTCCGAGGCAGAGGGAACGTGGATCGTCGACGAGGAGGATCCCGTGCTCGAGAAGGCGATCATCAGCGGAGTCGCGCACACCGACTGCGAGCCTCTCTATCGCGTCCGCCGGGTCGGCGCAGCCGGGCTGTTCGAGCGGCTCGCCGAGGCGAACGTCAACGTCGACACGATCCTCCAGGTCTCGAGCGACGAGATCGTGTTCAGCGCCCCGCTCGAGGACCGGCGTGTGTGCGAGGAGCTGCTCGGCGCGCTCGGCGTCGAGTGGTCGATGCGCGACGACCTCGGCAAGGTGAGCCTCGTCGGCGCCGGTATGAAGAGCCATCCGGGCATCGCCGCCCAGGCGTTCGCCACGCTCGGCGGCATCGGCGTCGAGCCCGAGGTCATCTCCACCTCCCCGATCAAGATCGCGTGCCACGTCCGCAGCGAGGACGTGCCGAAGGCGGTCGCCGCGCTGCACGACGCCTTCAATCTCGGAGGGGCGTGAGCGCGCAGGATGCCCGCATCGGCGTCGTCGGCGCGACCGGAGCCGCCGGCACCGTCACGCTCCGCCTCCTGCGCGAGCGCGGCTACGGGAAGGTGCGCGCTTTCGCGTCGGCGCGCTCGGCGGGCCGGGAGCTCGGGGGAGGGATCGTCGTCGAGGCGGCCACGGGGGAAGCGCTCGCCGCAGGCGGCCTCGACCTCGTCCTCTTCTCGTGCGGCACGAGCGCCTCGCGCGAGCTCGTCCCGCACGCCGTCGAAGGCGGAGCGCTCGCCGTGGACAAGTCCAGCGCATACCGGCTCGTCGAGCGCTATCCCCTCGTCGTTCCCGAGGTTAACGGCGACCGCGCACGCGACGCGCTCGAGACGACGCGGGTCGTGGCCAACCCGAACTGCTCCACCATCCCGCTCACGTGCGTCCTCGAGCCGCTGCACGAGGCGGCCGGACTGCGACGGGTTCGGCTCTCGACCTACCAGGCCGTGTCGGGCGCCGGCGCTCGGCGCATGGAGCGGCTCCGCGCCGAGCCGCCCGAGGAGCACGACCTCGAGTTCGACTGGGGCTGGGAGGGAGACGAGACCGAGGAGGAGGCGAAGATCCGCGCCGAGACGCGCAAGATCCTCGAGCTGCCCGAGCTGCCGCTCAGCGCGACGACCGTGCGCGTGCCCGTGCTCGTCGGGCACGCGCAGTCGGTCTGGGTCGAGACCGAGGAGCCGCTCGCGCCGGAGCAGGCAGAGTCGCTCCTGGCCGCCGCTCCCGGCGTGCGACTGGTCGAGACGCCGACCCCGCGCGCCGCGGCCCGGACCGAGGACGTGCTCGTCGGCCGCATCCGCCCGGACCGCGCCGCGGAGGGCAACGGCCTCGTTCTCTTCCTCGCTTGCGACAACCTCGTCAAGGGCGCCGCGCTCAACGCGATCCAGATCGCGGAGCTCCTCCTCGAGCCCGCGCGCGCCGCGGCCTAGCCTAGGGACGCTGGGGCTCGGGCGCGGGGAGGAACGCCTCGCGCACCACCGCGAGCACCTTCTCGCGCTTGCCCTCCTCCACCGGCTGCAGGCCGCCGAGCTCGAGCCGTGCGAGCTCGACGCGCCCCTTGGAGCGCACGGGGAGAAAGCCGAAGTCGGCGAGGAAGTCGGCCGGGAAGATGGTGCGGTGCACGTGGAAGCGCTCGAAGTTCGTCTCGCCTTCCGGGTAGCGGTACGAGAACGCCTCCAGCGCCCGCGCGCCCCGCTCGCGCGCGTCGCCGATCGCGGTCAGGAAGAGCGACTGCATGACCCAGGGACGCGACGGGTCCGTCAGATAGGCGCACGTCACGAGGACGGCGTCGTCGCTCACGGGTCCGGCTGGCAGCTCTCGCGCACGCGGGAAGAGCTCGGCCGGGCCGTACTGCATCGACCCGAGCAGCCGCCCGTCGTCGTCGTGGTAGACCGTCCCCCACGCGCCCCAGCGGTCCTCGGTCTCGCGGATCCACTTCCGCTTGTCGGTCGAGCGCCCGTTCCGCGTCTGCCACCAGATGCACTCGTGGCACACGGTCGGCGCCGTCTCGAGCGTCGCGCCGGTCAGCCCGGCGATACGAGTGGTCACCGTTCGCTCCCTACCCCGTCGACGACGACCTCCACCGCGGCCGGCTCGACGTCGGCCATCGTGCGGAGGCACTCGCGCACGCGCTCCTGCACGCGCCTGCCGACCGCCGGGATCGACGCACCCCACTCGGTGACGAGGTGCAGCTCGACCCGCACCGCCCCCTCGCCGCCGGAGACGCGTACGGCATGGCGCCGCGGCAGCGGGCTGTCCGCGAGCCCGTGCACTCCCTCGACCTCCCGCGCCGCGTCCGCGGCGTAGCGGGCGAGGATCTCCGTCGAGATCGACGCCTGACCGGCCATGCAGTCAGGTTAGCCCCGTCTCAGCGTGAGCTCCGTCGCCTCGGGCCGCGCCCCGAATCGAAGCGGCACGAAGGTCGTGCCGAGGCCGGCCGAGACGTGCATCGCTCCCGCGGCGCTCCGGTAGACACCCGCGTTGTAGCGCGCGTCGAGGTGGGCGAAGCGGAGCTTGCCGCCGGGGAACGGGAGCGCGATCTGGCCGTCGTGCATGTGGCCGGAGAGGACGAGGTCGAACCGGCCGGGCTCGAGCTGGTCGAGCACGCGCGGGTAGTGGCAGAGCAGGATCGAGAGGTCGGCGTCGCGCGCCAGCTCGTTGGGGTCGAGGCGGCTGCGGCTGCGCACGATGAGGCGCGGATCGACGCCGGCCACCCAGACGCGGCGGCCGCGCAGCTCGAGCAACCGGCCGTCGTCGCGCAGCAGCGTCGCGGGCGCCAGCTCGCGCAGGCCGGACGCGCGCGCCTGCGGGTCGCGGCTGAGCGCGATGTCGTGGTTGCCGAGCACCGCGAGCGTCGGCTGCGGCAGGATCCGGACGAGCTCCCGCAGCATCGGCTCGCCCCGTGGATGCGTGAGCAGGTCGCCCGTGATCGCGACGAGGTCCGGACGCCGTCTACGGGCCCAGCCGGCCGCCTGCCAGGCGGCGCCGATCCCCGGCGAGGGGACGCCGAAGTGGAAGTCGGAGAGGTGCGCGATCCGCAGCCCGTCGAGCTCGGGAGGCAGGCCGGGCAGCTCGAGCTCCAGCTCGCGCAGCCGCACCCAGCCCGCTTCGAGCAGGCCCCAGCCGAGGGCGGCGCCCGCGAGAGCGCCGAGCCCCTTCAGACTTCCAGTCGCTCGAGCGCCGGACGCGGGTCGACGATGTGTCGCTTGAACTTGAGCTCCGACTCCTCGAGGCCCGCGGCGACGCCGACGAGCTGCGCGAGGTGGAGGATCGGCAGGTTGAACGTGCGTCCCGTCGCGGCCTCGAGCTTCGACTGCCACGCATCGAGCGAGAGGTGGCAGAGCGGGCAGGGCGTGACCATCACGTCCGCGCCAGCCTCGAGCGCCTGCTCGACCGGCTGGATGAGCTCGCCCATCGCCGTCTCCTCCCGCGCCTGGATGATCGGGAAGCCGCAGCACTTGATCTTCGCCGGATAGTCGATCGCCTCGCCGCCGCACGCCTGGATGATCCGCTCGAGCGACCACGGGCGGTCGGGATCCTCGAAGCCGAGGATCTTCGACGGGCGCAGGATCTGGCAGCCGTAGAACGGCGCGACCTTCAGCCCCTTGAGGCCGCGGTGCGCGACCTCCTTCAGCCGCTCGTAGCCCTCGCCCTCGGCGATCTCCCACAGGAGGTGGCGCACCTCGACCTGCCCGGAGTACGGCGGCACGCCCACGGTCTCGAGGTTCTCGTTGACTCGGGCGAGCAGGTCCGAGTCGCCCTGCAGCATGTGGTTCGCCTGGCGGAGGTTGAGCGTGCAGACGTTGCAGACGGTCAGGAGCATGTCCGCGCCGGTCGCCTCGGCATAGGCGAGGATCCGCGCGTTGAGGTGGAGGTAGTAGTCCGGCTCGGCCTCGTGGATGTCGCCGGCGCCGCAGCAGGTGACCGACTCGAGCTCGATCAGCTCGAGCCCGACCTGCGGCGCGAGCGCCTGTGTCGCCGTGTCGAGCTCCTTCGCCGAGAGCGCGGCGAGGCAGCCCTTGTAGTACGCGACTCTCTTCAGGGGGGCCTCGGTCGTGCTCAAGCTTCTCCTCGCTTCCTCGTCGGTTCCTTGCCCGGCGTCACGTCCGCCTGCGTCAGGGATCCCTGGCCCTGCGCCGAGCCCTCACCGGCCGGCGCCGAGGGCGCCGGGGTCTTCCGGACGGACGCCGGCGCCTCGGCCGCCGGCGTTTCCAGCTCCGGAAGGAACGGCCGCGGCGCGGCGCCCGGCCGCGCGTAGATCTCCTCGAGCGACTCGCCGGCGTTCCCGTGCGCGAGCCGCGCCAGCGCACGCTCGCCCTGCACGTGGCCGAGCGCGCCGCCGCGATCCTGCTCGCGGACGAGCTTGCGGAGGTTGCGCGCCTCGTTGACGTCGCGGGCGACGTGCGGCGGCACCGGCGGCGGCACCTTGCCGTGCTTGGCGAGGTTGAGCGCGAACTTCGTCTGCTTGATCGCCGTCACGACGCCCTGCGTCTTCGGCACGAGCTCCGTCTCCCGGAGCCAGCCCGTCGTCTCGGCCGACTTGACGAACCACTTCGCGTGCTTCGCACCCATGTCGCGGTCGATGCCGCGCGAGACGGCCTCGGCGCCCAGCTTGGCGATCGCGTCGCGGGGGTCGACCCCCTTGGGGCAGCGCTCGTTGCAGAAGAAGCAGCGCGTGCACTCCCAGATGCCGTGCTCGCCGCTGTAGCGCTCGAGCCGCTCGACGGTCGCGCCGTCACGCGGGTCGCCGACGAACCGCATTCCCTTGGCGAGCGCCTGCGGGCCCAGGAACTCGGGGTCGGACTCCATCGCGTTGCACTCCGAGACGCAGCAGCCGCAGTTGATGCAGAGCGACTCCTTGTGGATGACGTTCATCCGTTCCTGCGAGATCCGGTACTCGCGGCCGTCCTCGGGGCGGTCGTAGCCGGGCTCGAGCCAGGGCCACATCGCCTTGAACTTGCTCCAGAAGGGATCCATGTCGACGACGAGGTCCTTGACGATCGGCAGGTTCCCCATCGCGGAGATGACGGGCACGCGGCCCTCCTGTGCGATGTCGTACATGCGCGTCTTGCAGGCGAGCACCGCGGCGCCGTCCATCCGCATCCCGCACGAGCCGCAGATCATCATGCGGCAGCTCTTGCGGTACGCGAGCGTGCCGTCGTGGCGGTCCTTGACGATGTCGAGGCAGTCGAGGAGCGTCGCCTCGTCGGGTGCCTCGATCTCGTACTCGCGGAGCGCCCGCTCGCCCGTCGCGGAGTCGTAGCGCCAGATCTTGAGCGCGACCTGCATCAGTATCTGCGCTCCTGCGGTTCCCACTTCGTGAACCGCACCTCGGACGTCGACAGCTCGACACCGCCGTCCTCCCAGCGCGTGATCGAGTGGTGGAGGAAGTTCTCGTCGTCGCGGTTCGGGTAGTCGTGCGGCCGCGCGTGGGCGCCGCGGCTCTCCTTGCGGACGATCCCGGCGCTGACCATGCAGAGCGCCGTGTCGAGCATGTTGCCGAGCTCGATCGCCTGCGTGAGGTCGCTGTTGAAGACCTCTCCCTTGTCCTCGACGACGACGTTCGGATAGCGCTCGCGCAGGCCCTCGAGGATCTCGATCTGGCGGGCCATGCCCTCTTCCGTGCGGAAGACGGCGAAGTTCTCGAGCATGGAGTTGCCGAGCTCCTCGCGCAGCTTCCACGGCCGCTCGCCGTCCTCGCGGTCGAGCAGCTCCCGCAGCCGGGCCTCGGCGTCGCGCTCCACCGACTCCGGCACCGTCACGGTCGTGTGGGAGAGCGCCCACTCCGCCGCCGAGCGTCCCGCACGGCGACCGAATGTGATCGTCTCCATGAGGGAGTTGCCGCCGAGCCGGTTCGCGCCGTGGATCGAGACGCAGGCGCACTCGCCGGCCGCGTAGAGGCCGGTCATCTCGGTCGCACCGTCGTTGTCGGTCTCGATGCCGCCCATGTGGTAGTGGGCGCCGGGCCGCACCGGCACCGGGTCGTAGATCGGGTCGATGCCGGCGTACGTCATCGCGAGCTCGCGCGAGCCCGGCAGCCGTTCGAGGATCCGCTCCGCGCCGAGGTGGCGCATGTCGAGGAGGACGCTGCCGTCGACGCCCCGGCCCTCGTCGATCTCCGTCTGCTCCGAACGGGAGACGACGTCGCGGGAGGCGAGCTCGAGCGCGTTCGGCGCGTACCGCTTCATGAAGCGCTCGCCGTCCTTGTTGATGAGATAGCCCCCTTCGCCGCGGATGCCTTCGGTGAGGAGGATCCCGGTCGGGTACAGGGTCGTCGGGTGGAACTGCATGAACTCCATGTCCTTGAGGGGCAGGCCGGCGTGGAGCGCCATCGCCATGCCGTCGCCGGTGCAGGCGTACGCGTTCGTCGTCACGCGGTACTGGCGACCGGCGCCGCCGGTGGCGAGGACGACCGTCTTGCCGCCGACGGTCTTGAGCCCGCCGTGCAAGAGGTCCCAGCACACGACGCCCTGGCACCGCCCCTCGTTCTCGACGAGCTGCCACGCGAAGAACTCCTCGTAGACCGGGATGTCGCGCTTGCAGACCTGCTCCCACAGCACCTGGATCAGGACGTGGCCGGTGATGTCGGCCGCGTAGACCGTGCGCGGCGATCCGGCGGCGCCGAAGGGGCGCTGCGCGAGCTTCCCGTCCTCGCGGCGGGAGAAGACGGCGCCCCAGTTCTCGAGCTGGACGATGTCGCCCGGCGCCTCCTCCGCGAAGATCTCGATCGCGTCCTGGTCGCCGAGGTAGTCGGAGCCCTTGACGGTGTCGTAGGCGTGGATCTCGGCGTTGTCCTCGGCGGCGTTCCCGAGCGCCGCGTTGATGCCTCCCTCGGCGGCGCCCGAGTGCGAGCGGGTCGGGTGGAGCTTCGAGATCATCGCGACGTCCGCGCCGGCGTCGAAGGCCTCGATCGCGGCGCGCATGCCAGCGCAACCCGCGCCGACGACGAGCACGTCGTGCTTCGCGATCACGTAAGTCACGCTAACGGAAGGGAAGAGGCCGAGGCCCGCCGAACCGTCCGGAATGCAGGCACGCGTCGCAGCCGACCGCTTCCTCGCCTCGCCGGCACTCGGAGAGGCGACGCGGCGCGCCTACGGCGGCGACGTGCGGGAGTTCTGCGGCTGGCTCGAGGAGCGCGACACCGGCCTCGACGCGGTCGATGTCCGCGTCCTCGCGGAGTACGTCGCCTGGCTCGGCGGCGCCCGGCGCGGCAGGAAGCTCGCGCCCGCGACGATCAGCCGCAAGCTCGCCGCGGTGCGCGCCTTCCTCCGCCACGCGCTCGGGCCGGAACGTGTCCCGGAGGCCCGGCTCGGGCCGCGCCGTGCGCGCCGCCTCCCCGACGCCCCCGCGGCCGGGGAGATCGAGCAGCTGCTGGAGGCGCTCGAGGGCGACGGCCCGGTCGCGCTGCGGAACCGCGCGCTCGTCGAGCTCGTCTACTCCGCCGGCCTGCGGAGCGCGGAGGCCGTCGGCCTCGACCTCGCCGACGTCGACTTCGAGCAGGAGCTCGTCCATGTCCGGCGCGGCAAGGGCGGCAAGGAGCGCGTCGTGCCGCTCGGCGAGGAGGCCGCGCTCTGGCTCGCCCGCTACCTGCGTGACGCACGGCCGACCCTTGCCCGCGGCGCCGAGGACGCGCTGTTCCTGTCCGCGCGCGGCCGCCGCCTCGACACGAGCGCGCTCCGCCGGATCGTGCCCCACCCCCACCGCCTGCGGCACGCCTTCGCAACGCACCTGCTCGACGGCGGCGCCGACCTCCGCACGATCCAGGAGCTGCTCGGCCACAGCTCCCTCTCCACGACGCAGGTCTACAGCCACGTCGACCCGCGCCATCTGCGCCGCGTGTACGACCGCTCCCACCCGCGTTCCTGACCCGACCGCGAGAATGCCCGGATGCGCGTCTCGGCGAAGGTGGACTATGCCCTGCGGGCGATGGCGGAGCTCGCCGCGGCCCCTCCCGGCCTGACGACCGCCGAGCAGCTCGCCTCCGCCCAGGGCATCCCGCCGAAGTTCCTCGAGAGCATCCTCTCCCAGCTCCGCACCGCGGGCCTCGTTACGAGCCAGCGCGGCGCCGAGGGCGGCTACCAGCTCGCGCGCCCGGCCGAGGACATCTCGATCGCGGAGGTGATCCGCGAGCTCGAGGGGCCGATAGCCACCGTGCGGGGCGTGCGGCCCGACGAGCTGGCGTACGAGGGCGCGGCCGTGGGCCTGCGCGAGGTCTGGCTCGAGCTGCGACTGCAGATCCGCGGGGTGCTGGAGCAGACCACGCTCGCGGATATCGCGGCCGCGCAGCGCCGGGCCTGAACCGTTCGGATTTCGTTTGGGTTTGCCCCCCGAACGACCTTATGCTAGATATGAGCATCGCCAATACCTAGTAAGACGGTAGGTAATCCCGAGAAAGGACCGTAACGCGATGCGCCGTTTCCTGCTCCCCGCCCTGATCCTCGTCCCTGTGCTCTTCGGCTGCGCGAGCAGCGTGGCCCAGGCACGCCGGTCGGGGACGACCCTGAACCTCGTCGCCTACTCGACGCCGAAGCCGGTCATGCAGAAGCTGATCTCACGCTTCGCCCACCAGCCCGCCGGCCAGGGCGTCACCTTCACGCAGTCGTACGGCCCCTCGGGGGCGCAGGCACGGGCGATCGTCGCCGGCCAGCCTGCGGACATCGCCTTCCTCTCCACCGGCCTCGACATCGACACGCTCGCCGCCGCGGGCCTCGTCTCCAAGAGCTGGACCAGGGCGCCGCTCGGAGGGATCGCCGCAGACTCGGTCGTCGCCTTCGTCGTGCGGCCGGGGAACCCGAAGCACATTCACTCCTGGAACGACCTGGTCAAGCCGGGAGTGCAGGTCGTGACGCCCGATCCGTTCCCGTCCGGGTCGGCGAAGTGGAACGTCCTCGCCGCCTACGGTGCGATGCGCAAGTCGGGAATGAGCAACAAGCAGGCCGTTCAGTTCCTGACGAAGCTGTTCAAGCACGTCGTCTCGCAGGACTCGTCCGGCTCCAACGCCGCCAGGACGTTCTTCGCAGGGAAGGGCGACGTCCTCATCACCTACGAGAGCGAGGCCTACGCCGCGTTCGCCGCGGGCCAGCAGGGCAAGCTCGTCGTGCCGAAGCCGACGATGCTGATCCAGCTTCCGATGGTGGCGGCGAAGAACGCGCCCCCGGCGGCGAAGGCGTTCATCAAGTACGCCCACGCGCCGAAGCAGCAGAGGATCTTCGCGGCCAACGGCTATCGCCCGGTCGTCAAGTCGGTCCTGAAGCGCCCGGACCTCGCCGTCTGGCGCAAGCGGTTCGACACGGGCCCGGCCTTCAAGATCTCGGACCGCCTGTTCGGCGGCTGGATCAAGGCGAATCGCGTCTGGTTCGACCCGATCAAGGGCCGGATGCTCTCGATCGAACGGGCGGTCGGAGGCCCGACCCATTAGCACGGTCGCGGCGCCGGCGGCGGCGCCGTCGCGCAGGATCCGCGCCGGCGGACGGGGCAGCACCGCCCTGTCCGTCGGCGTCATCTCGACGTTCCTCATCATCGTCGTCGTCCTGCCGCTCGCGGCCCTCGTGTGGGAGTCGAAGCGCGACGGCACGCACGCGTTCTGGCAGATCGTCTCGAGCCCCGAGGCCGTCGGCGCCCTGAAGCTCACGTTCGGCGCCGCCTTCGTCGTCGTCCTCGTCAATGCCGTGCTCGGCACGGTCACTGCCTGGGTCCTCGTCCGGGACGACTTCCACGGCAAGGGGCTCGTCAACGCGGTCATCGACCTGCCGTTCGCGCTGCCGACGATCGTGGCAGGGCTGACCCTGCTCACGCTTTACGGCCCCCATTCCCCGGTGGGGATCGACGTCGCCTTCACCCGCACGGCGATCGTCTTAGCCCTCTGCTTCGTCACGCTGCCGTTCGTCATCCGGACGGTGCAGCCCGTGCTGCTCGAGCTCGACGTGGAGATGGAAGAGGCGGCCCGTTCGCTCGGGGCGGGTCAGCTCACCGTCTTCCGGCGGATCGTGCTGCCGAACATCCTGCCCGGGATCCTCTCCGGCTCCGTCCTCGCCTTCGCCCGCGCGCTCGGCGAGATCGGCTCGGTCGTCCTCGTCGCGGGAAGCACGCTCCACACCGAGGTCGTCTCCGTCTTCATCTTCAACGTGATCCAGGACGGCCAGGCGCCGCAGGCGGCGGCCGTCGCGATCGTGCTGCTCGGCGCCGCCTTCGTCCTGCTGCTCGTCGTCGGCGCGCTGCGCTTCTGGGTCACGAGGTACGAGCGTGCCTAGGCGGCTGGCCCTGCGCGGGGTGGCGCTCGTATACCTCCTCGTCCTCCTGCTCGCGCCGCTCGGGATGGTCTTCTACCGCACCTTCCAGCACGGCCTGCACCCGGTCTGGCAGGCGCTGTCGGACCCGTTCACCGTGCACGCCTTCGAGATGACGCTGCTCGCGACGGCGATAGCCGTCCCGCTCAACACGCTCTTCGGCGTGCTCTGCGCGCTCGCGATCGTGCGCCGCCGCTTCCGCGGAAAGGGTCTGCTCAATGCCTTCATCGACCTGCCGCTCGCGGTCTCGCCGGTCGTCATCGGCCTCTCCCTCTACCTGCTCTACGCGCCGCGCGGAGGCTGGTTCGGCAGCTGGCTGTCACAGCACGGGTTCCAGGTCCTCTTCGCGCTGCCGGCGATCGTGCTCGCGACGATCTTCGTCTCCGTGCCCTTCGTCGCGCGGGAGGTCATCCCGACGCTGCGGGAGCTGGGCAACGAGCAGGAGCAGGCCGCCGCGACGCTCGGCGCGACGCGCTGGCAGCGGTTCTGGCGCATCACGCTGCCCTCGATCCGCTGGGCCGTGATCTACGGCGTCATCCTCACGACCGCGCGCTGCCTCGGGGAGTACGGCGCCGTCGCCGTCGTCTCGGGGCGGATCGAAGGCAGGACCGAGACCGCCACGACCCGCATCGACGACCTGATCCAGAACTTCCAGGAAGGGGGCGCGTACGCCATGGCGGTCGTCCTGGCGGCGATCGCCATCCTCGTGCTCGTCCTGATGATGCTCACGAAGCCGAAGGAGTCCGCGTACTAGATGTCCATCGAGATCCGCAACGTCACCAAGCGCTTCGGCGCGTTCACCGCCCTCGACGACGTCTCGCTCGCGATCCCGGACGGCTCGCTCACGGCGGTGCTCGGCCCGAGCGGCTCCGGCAAGTCGACCCTGCTGCGCATCGTCGCCGGTCTCGAGCGGCCCGACGCCGGCGAGGTCCTGCTGTCGGGGGAGGACGCGACCCGGCTCGCGCCGCAGCGGCGCGACGTCGGCTTCGTCTTCCAGCACTACGCGGCCTTCAAGCACATGACCGTCCGCGACAACGTCGCGTTCGCGCTCACGATCCGCAAGCGCCCGAAGCGGGAGATCCGGGAGCGCGTCGACGAGCTGCTCGAGCTCGTCCAGCTGCAGGGGTTCGCGGACCGCTATCCGTCGCGGCTCTCGGGTGGGCAGCGGCAGCGGATGGCGCTCGCCCGGGCCCTCGCCGCGAAGCCGCGCGTGCTGCTGCTCGACGAGCCCTTCGGAGCGCTCGACGCGCGGGTCCGGGCCGAGCTGCGCGACTGGCTGCGTCGCCTCCACGAGGAGGTGCGGGTGACCACGGTCTTCGTCACGCACGACCAGGAGGAGGCGATGGAGGTCGCCGACCGCGTCGCCGTCTTCGACCACGGCCGCCTCGAGCAGGTGGGCGCGCCGGCCGAGCTCTACGACGCCCCGGCGTCGGAGTTCGTCCTCCGCTTCGTCGGCGACGCGGTTCGCCTGGGCTCGCGCCTCGTGCGCCCGCACGAGATCGTGCTGCGGCGGTGGCCGAGCGACGGTGCGGTGGAGGTCGAGGTCGAGCGGATCGCCGTGCTCGGAGCCGACGTCCGCGTCGATCTCGCGGACGGGAGCGGCGAGCGTTTCGCAGCGCGGCTGCGGCGCGAGCAGCTCGAGGAGCTCGAGCTCGACCGCGGCGAGATCGTCTGGGCGAGCGCCGAGCCGCTCGTGGGCTTCGCCTCAGCCCAGGACGCGGAAGCCGGCCAGGCCCTCGGCTGATTCCGCCTCCACCTCGACGCGCCCGACCTCGGCACCACGCGGGCCGTGCCGGCAGTACTCGACGAGCGCCTCGACGTCCTCCGCGGTCCCCTCGAAAACCGCCTCGGCCGTCCCCTCCGCACGGTTCCGCACCCAGCCCGCAACCCCGCGCGACAGGGCAGCCCTCTCGACCGCGAAGCGGAATCCGACTCCCTGCACGAGCCCGTGGACGACGACATGCCTGCGCTCCCGCTCCACGCGTACATTCGAGCAGGCGTCGCGCGCCGCGGCGCGAAGTCAGCGCGCGTGACGTCACGGGAGCACCCCGATCCGGCCGTCGAAGGCTTCCTCGCCCTCGCGTCCGCGCGACTCGCGCCGCGCACGGTCGAGGCCTACCGACGCGACCTCTCACACCTGGCCGAGTGGCTCGGCCGCTCGCCCGCGGAGGCGACGGCCGAGGACCTCGCGTCCTACGTCGCTCAGCTCCGGGCCGACGGGCTCGCGTCCACCACGGTCGCGAGGCGGCTTGCCGCCGTCCGCTCCTTCTTCCGCCACCAGGTGCTGCTCGGCGCCCGCGGGGACAACCCGGCGGCGAACGTCGAGCTGCCGAAGCGTCGGAGGAAGCTGCCGCGGACGTTGTCACCCGCCGAGGTCGAGCGCCTTCTCGACGCGGCGACCGGGACGACGCCGCTCGACCTGCGCAACCGCGCTCTCGGCGAGCTGCTCTACGGCGCGGGCCTGCGGGTGAGCGAGGCGGTCGCGCTCGACCGGCAGTCCGTCGATCTCGAGAACCGACTCGTGCGGGCCTTCGGCAAGGGAGGCAAGGAGCGGGTCGTCCCGGTCGGGCGGGAGGCCGCGGACGCGCTCCGCCGCTACCTCTCCCGCGGTCGCCCCTTCCTCGACCGCCGCCGCCGGCAGGAGCTGTTCCTCAACGCGCACGGCGGCCCGCTCACCCGCGCGGGCGTCTTCCTCGTCCTGCGCCGCCTGGCCGGAAAGGCGGGGCTCGAGCCGGAACGGATCCACCCCCATCTCCTCCGCCACTCGTTCGCGACGCATCTGCTGGAGGGAGGAGCCGACCTGCGCGCGGTTCAGGAGATGCTCGGGCACGCCGACCTCGCCACCACGGAGCTGTACACCCACGTATCCGATCGCAGGCGGCGCGAGTTGTACTTCCAGGCGCACCCGCATGCGCGCCGCAAGAGTTCCGCAACGCCGACCAGGAAGTAACGATGCATCTCGATCCACATGTCGCAATCGCCGCCGTCTCCACCCTCGCGGCGGCGTGGCTCATGATCACCGCCGGGCTCCAGAAGAGCGCTCTGGAACGCAGACGGCGCCGCCGCGTCTGCCCGTCCTGCGGTCGCGAGATCCAGGCTCGCGTCTGCACCAGCTGCGCGGGCTAGCGCTTTTCCTGAGCCTTCCGCTTCAGGCTCTGAGCGACGCCGGCTGCTGCGCGCCTCAGGTCGCCGTCGGCGGCGTCGCCCGCGAGCCCCTCGAGCAGGACGATCGAGTCGCGCTGCGCGGAGCCGTTCTTCAGCGCCAGGACCGCCAGCCTGCGCACGGCAGGGTTCTCGTCGTCGTCGGACAGCATCTTGTGCAGGAGCGGCCGCACCGAGTTGACGGTGCTCGGGTGGTCGCGGGAAAGGAGCTCGAGCGAGAGGAGCGCCGACCCGCGGGCAGCCGGACTGGCGTCGTCGAGACCACGGCGCAGCAGCTCCTCCTTCGCGCGCCACCGGAACATCCCGACCGCACGGAAAGCGAGCGCCCGCTCGCGGAAGTCCGAGCTGCGCGCGGCCGCCTCGAGCTCGTCGTCCCACTCGCCGCGGAGGCTCGCGAGCTCCTGCGCCGACCCGCTCGCGGCGAGCTCCTCGGCGCGCGCCGCTGCCTCGGCGAGAGTCACACCCCGGAATGTAGACGCGCCGCGGCGAGGATCGCGGCGGCCGAGCGCTCGACGTCCTCCCGCGTCGTGCGCCAGTTCGAGACCGAGATCCGCATCGCGTGCTCGCCCTGCCAGTCCGTGCCGGACAGCCAGCACGTCCAGTCCTCCTGCACCCTGCGGATCACCTCGCGCGTCTGCTCGCCGTCCCCGAAGCGGACGAGCACCTGGTTCAGGACGACGTCGTTGAGGATCGTCGCGCCGCCCGCCTCGAGGAGCTGCGCGAACCGTCGCGCGTGCGCGCAGGACCGCTCGACGAGCTCCGCGATCCCGCTGCGGCCGAGAGACCGGATCGCGGCGTAGACGGCGAAGCCGCGGGCGCGCCGCGAGAACTCCGGCGTCCAGTCCATCTGATCGCGCTCCCGCCCGTCCTCGGCGTGGACGAGGTAGGAGGCGGTGACTCCGACGGCGGCGCGATGCGCCTCCGGATGGGCGCAGAACGCGAAGCCGGAGTCGTAGGCCACGTTCAGCCACTTGTGCGCGTCCGTCGTCCACGAGTCGGCACGCCCGGCGCCGCGCACCAGGTGGCGGAGCTGCGGCGACGCGGCCGCCCAGAGCCCGAAGGCGCCGTCGACGTGGAACCAGGCGCCCGCTTCCGACGCCGCGGCGTCGATCGCCTCCAGGTCGTCGCAGGCCCCTGTGTTGACCTCGCCCGCCTGGCCGCAGACGATCGTCGGCCGGCCTCCAAGGTCGGGCAGGCGGTCGGCGAGCATCCGCCCCTGGTCGTCCGCCGGCACGACCTCGAGCGCGGACGCGCCGATGCCGAGCAGGCGCAGCGCGCGGTCGACGGTCACGTGCCGCTTCTCGCCCACGACGACTCGGATCGCCGGCGCGCCGACGAGCCCCTCCGCGGCGACGTCCCAGCCGGCCTGCGCAAGGACGTGGTGGCGTGCGGCGGCGAGCGCGGTCACGTGCGCCATCTGCGTCCCCGTGACGAACGCGACGGAGACGTGCGACGGAAGGCCGAGCAGCTCCGCGATCCAGACCCGGCAGACCTCCTCCACGACCGAAGCCGCCGGGCCGCCGACGTAGAGGCCCGCGTTCTGGTCCCAGACCGAAACGAGCATGTCGGCCGCGACGGCGGCCGGCACGCCGCCGCCGATGACGAAGCCGAAGTACCGGCCCGAGGGCATCGCGACGAGGCCGGGCTCGGCGGCCTCCACGAGCGCGGCGAGCACGCCACGCGGATCGGCGGGATGCTCGGGCAGAGGGCCGCCGAGCGCCGCCGTGAGCTCGGCCACGTCCTGCTCCGCCCGGATCGGCCGCGTCTCGAGCGCCTCGACGAAATCCCCCGCGTAGTCGGCAACCTGCCGGAACAGCTCGCGCTCGTTCACCGCTCCGACTCTAGCCTTCCGCAGTTACATTCAGCCTCGTGGCGCACAGGGTCGTCCTCATCCCCGGCGACGGCACGGGGCCCGAGCTGACGGAGGCGACGCGCCGCGTCCTCGAGGCGACCGGCGCCGAGCTCGAGTGGGACGTGCGGGAGGCCGGCGCGGACGTGATGGAACGCCACGGCGGCAATCCGCTCCCTCCGGACGTCCTCGACGCGATCCGCGAGACCGGCGTCGCCCTCAAGGGGCCGATCACGACGCCCGTCGGCGGCGGCTTCCGCTCGGTCAACGTCGCCCTGCGCAAGGAGCTCGACCTGTACGCGCAGGTCCGCCCGTGCAAGAGCTACGCCGGCGTGCGCAGCCGCTTCGACGACGTCGACCTCGTCATCGTGCGCGAGAACACCGAGGACCTCTACGCCGGCATCGAGTACGAGCACGGCACGCCGGAGGCCGCCGAGCTGATCGAGTGGATCGAGAGACGCGGCGGGCGGCTCCGCCACGCCGACGCCGGCATCTCGATCAAGCCGATCTCCGTGACCGGCACGCGCCGCATCTTCGAGTTCGCGTTCGATTACGCGCGCGGCAACGGCCGGCGCAAGGTCACGGCCGTGCACAAGGCGAACATCATGAAGTTCACCGACGGGCTCTGGCTGCATGTCGCCCGCGAGGTCGCGGCCGAGAACGCGGACCTCGAGTTCGACGACCGGATCGTGGACAACATGTGCATGCAGCTCGTGCAGCGGCCGGAGGAGTACGACGTCCTCGTCCTGCCCAACCTGTACGGCGACGTCCTCTCCGACCTCGCCGCCGGGATGATCGGGGGGCTCGGCGTCGCTCCCGGCGCGAACTACGGCGAGACCGTAGCGGTCTTCGAGCCGACGCACGGCTCGGCGCCGAAGTACGCCGGCCTGAACAAGGTCAACCCGATCGCTCAGATGCTGTCGGGCGTCCTCATGCTCCGCCATCTCGACGAGCGCGACGCGGCCGACCGCCTCGAGCACGCGATCGCCGCGGTGATCGCCGAGGGAGAGAGCGTCACCTACGACATGAAGCCGAACCGCGACGACCCCACCGCCGTAGGGACGAGCGAGGTCGCGGACGCAGTCATCGAGAAGCTGGAAGCCGAGGTACCCGTATGAGAAGGAAGATCACGATCGTCGGCGCCGGCGCCACGGGCGCGACCGCGGCGCACATCCTCGCGGCGCGCGACTACGCGGACGTCGTCCTGACCGACATCAAGGAAGGGCTGCCGCAGGGGAAGGCCCTCGACCTGAACCAGATGGGCCCCGTGCTCGGCTTCGAGCCGCGGATCACCGGCACGAACTCCTACGAGGAGACGGCCGGCTCCGACGTCGTCGTGATCACGGCCGGCCTGCCGCGTTCGCCCGGGATGTCCCGCGACGACCTCGTGACGACGAACGAGAAGATCGTCGGCTCCGTCACCGAGCAGATCGTCGCCGGGAGCCCCGACTGCATCATCGTCGTCCTCTCGAACCCGCTCGACGCGATGTGCCACGTGGCGAAGAGCGTCTCCGGCTTTGCCAAGGAGCGTGTCTTCGGCCAGGCGGGGATCCTCGACACCGCGCGTTTCCGCACCTTCATCGCGTGGGAGACGGGAGCCTCCGTCCGGGACGTGCAGGCGCTCGTGCTCGGCGGCCACGGCGACCAGATGGTCCCGGTCGTCTCGGCCGCGACCGTCGGCGGCGTGCCGCTGCGCAGGCTCGTCTCCGAGGAGCGGATCCAGGCCATGGTCGAGCGCACCGCCAAGGGCGGCGGCGAGATCGTGCAGCTGCTCGGCACCTCGGCCTGGTACGCGCCGGGGGCGGCGATCGCGGAGATGGTCGACGCGATCCTCCTCGACCAGAAACGCGTCCTCCCCTGCACCGCCCTCCTCGAGGGCGAGTACGGGATCGACGGCCTCTACATCGGCGTGCCAGTCAAGCTCGGCGCGGGCGGCATCGAGGAGATCGTCGAGCTCGACCTCTCCGACGACGAGCGCGAGGCGCTCGAGCGCAGCGCCGACGCCGTGCGCGACGTGGTCGGCGTCCTCGGCACGTAGTTGATCGAGACGGTCGAGAACCGGTTCCGGGGCCGCGACTACCTCGTCGAGCTCGGAGCGCCGGAGTTCACCTCGATCTGCCCGCTCACCGACGCGCCCGATTTCGGCGAGCTGACCATTCGCTACGTCCCCGACGGGAAGCTCTACGAGCTCAAGTCGCTCCGCGACTATCTGACCTCGTTCCGCGAGCGGAGGATTCTCCAGGAGGAGGTCGTGAACGAGGTGCTCGAGCGGCTCGTGGCCGACGGGGCGCCGCGCTTCGTCGAGGTCGAGGGTGAGTTCGCCGCCCGCGGCGGCATGACGACCCGGGTCGTGGCGCGCTCCGGGGAGCTGCGGCAGGCGTGGATCTCGGGCTGAGCGGCCGCACCGCGCTCGTCTGCGGCGCGTCGTCGGGGCTCGGCCTCGCGAGCGCCGAGGCGCTCGCCGAGGAGGGGGCCAATGTCGTCCTGTTCGCACGACGCGCCGAGCGGATCGAGGAGCACGCCTCGAGGCTCGGTGGCGTGGCGGTCGCCGGCGACGTCCGCGAGGACGCCGATCTCGAGCGGGCGGTGACGACCGCGGTCGAGCGCTTCCGGGGCCTCGACGTCCTCGTCTGGAACGGCGGCGGGCCACCGCCGGGGTCCGCGCGCGACGCCGACGAGCGCTCGCTCGAGTCCGCCTACGGGCTGCTGCTCCGCCCCGCGGTGAGGCTCGTGCGGCTCTGTCTCGAGCACCTGGAGCGGAGCCCGGCGGGCCGGATCGTCGCGATCACGTCGCTCGCGGCCCAGGAGCCGACGACCCATCTCGCGCTCTCGAACACGTTCCGGCCGGCGCTGACGGCCTGGCTGAAGACCCTCAGCCGCGAGGTCGGACCGAAGGGCATCACCGTCAACTGCGTCGCGCCCGGCCGGATCGCGACCCCGAGGCTCGACGAGCTCTACCCGGGAGGGCCGACCGACGAGCAGCTGGAGGAGATCGGCCTGCGCCGCTGGGGAACCCCGCGGGAGTTCGGGGACGTGGTGTGCTTCCTCGCCTCGGAGCGCGCGGCGTACGTCACCGGCCAGACGCTCGTCGTCGACGGCGGGTTGAAGCGGTTTCTGTTTTGAGGCGGCGCGTCACACCGCTGCGGATCGCCGGAGGGGGCGTCGCCGTCTTCCTCGCGACCCTTCTGATCCTCTACGTCGTCCCCTCGGACAAGTACCTCCTGCTGCCCGACATCGCCCACCCGGTCGCACCGCTGGTGAAGGTCGAAGGAGCGCATACCCCCAGCGGCGCGGGAGCGATCTACTTCCTCGACGTCATCGAACGGAAGGCGAGCGAGCTCGAGGCGCTGTTCCCCTGGATCCATCCGGACGGGACACTCGTGCCCGCGGCCGACATCCTGCCGCCTTGCTCGACGGCCGGCGAGGCCGAGCGGGCCCAGCTGCAGGAAATGGCCTTCTCCCAGCGTGTCGCCGCCACGGTCGCCCTTCGCCGACTCGGCTACCACGTCGTCGTCCGACCGACGGGCGTGATGGTCTCGCAGCTCATCGGAGGGACGCACGCTCCCTGCAACCTCCAGCCCATGGACGTCGTCGTCTCGGTCGACGGAACGCCGACCCCGACCGAGGCCTCGCTCCACAAGGCGCTCGGCCGGGTCACGCCCGGCGACGACGTCACGCTGCGCATCCGCCGCGCGGGCAAGCTCATGACGCTCCGGCTCCGGACGGTCGACGACCGCGGGCGTGCGCTGGTGGGCTTCGTGCCCAATCAGTCGGCGACGTTCAAGCTGCCGTTCCGCGTCTCCATCGACGCGGGGAACGTCGGCGGGCCGTCGGCCGGCCTGGCGTTCGCTCTCGAGGTGATGCAACAGCTCGGACGCAACGTGACGCATGGACACCGGGTGGCGGCCACCGGCGAGATGGAGCTGAACGGCGCGGTGGCCCCGATCGGCGGGGTGCGGCAAAAGGTCGTCGACGCTCACAGGGCCGGCGTCCAGGTCCTGCTCGTGCCCGCCGGGAACAACACGCGCGACGCGCGACGCTACGCGCCCAAAGGTCTCCGCGTCATCCCGGTCCGCACGTTAGGGCAAGCGTTGCGCGCCCTGGCAACGCTCCCACGAGACTGAGCGAGCTCGCCATCTTCCCTCCCGCGAAACTGCCGGAAATTCGTCAGTATTCGTCGACGGCAACGCTTGCTTCCGCGGCTCGCGCCCTTATCATCGCACCTCGAGAGCGGCGTCCCCTTACTCGAACACACTCGAAGATGAGCAAACGATCCACTCCGACCTGCAACGATTGCTATTTCCGGCGCGCCGGACTGTGCGCCCTCCCCGGCGAGGCGATCTGCCCGACCTTTCGCGCCCAGGCCGTCGGGAGGCTCGCTCCGCCACCTCAGCCGCGGCTCGTGCCGCGGACGCTCGCCGTCCACGCGGCGGCGTAGCTCGTAGGATGCGGGCGTGCGCGTGCCGCGCCGCCCCCGGATCGATACCGACGAGGTCGCCGACCGCTGGCAGCCGCGGCTCTACCTGCGCCTGATCGCGCTCGGCCTGCTCGTCGCCTACGCGATCGCCTTCGTGCTCGAGAACCGCAAGCAGGTGAGCATCCACTTCGTGCTCGCGACGGCGCGGGTGTCGCTCGTCTGGCTGATCCTGCTTGCCCTCGGCGTCGGCCTGCTGGGCGGGATCCTGCTCGCGCAGCTAGAGCGCCGCCGGCGCCGTCGCTCGCACGAGCCCGCCGAGCACTGAGACGCCCTCGGCGATCTCGTCCGGCGAGACGAAGCTGAAGGCGAGCCGCAAGGCGTGCTCCCCGCCTCGCCCGCCGGGGAAGAAGTCGGCTCCCTTGACGAATGTGACGCCCGCCTCTTCCGCCTCGGCGACGAGCTCGCCGCTCGGAGGCCCGGACGGAAGCTCGACCCAGACGAAGTAGCCGCCCTCCGGCCGTGTCCAGCTCGCGTCGCCCGGCAGCTCGGAGGCGAGCGCCTCGAGCATCGCGTCGCGCCGCTCGCGCAGGAGGGCGTTCACCCGCTGCAGATTCGGCGCGAAGCTGCCCCGCCGCAGGAACTCGAGCACGGTCGCCTGCGAGAGGTACGGCGGCGAGATGTAGGTGGAGACCGCGAGCGCCTCGATGTCGGCCGCGAGCTGCGGCGGCAGGACGAACCAGCCGACGCGTACGCCGGGAGCGACGGTCTTGGAGAACGAGGAGCAGTACGCGATCCCGTCGCCTTGCGCGAGCTCGAAGATGCTCGGCACCGGCTCGCCGTCGTAGCGGACGAGGCCGTACGGATCGTCCTCGAGCACGAGCAGCCCGCGTTCGCGTGCGAGCTCGGCGAGCCGCAGCCGCCGCTCGGCGGGCAGGGTGCGCCCGCTCGGGTTCTGGAAGGTCGGGATCGTGTAGAGGAACGCGGGCGCCTCGCCCGCGGCGAGCGCCTCCTCGACCGCCTCCGGCACGAGACCATCCTCGTCCATCGCGAGCGGGACGATCTCGGCGCCGAGCCGGGCGAGGATCTTGAGCGGCCGGTCGTAGGTCGGCGCCTCGACGAGTACGCGCGTGCCGGGCCGGACGAGTCGCTCGGCGAGGAAGACGAAACCCTGGAGCGAGCCGCTCGTGATCACGACGCGCGACGGCTCGACGCCGTGCCGCTCGGCGAGCCATTCGCGCAGCGGGCCGTAGCCGCCGCCCGGCCCGTAGCTGAGGATCGTGCGGCCGTCGCGCTCCAGCGCCGCGCGCGCGCAATCGGCCAGCTCCTCGACGGCGAGACACTCAGGCGCCGGGACGCCGCGGGCGAAGGAGATCACCTGAGGAGCGTAACCGGGCCTCCGGCTAGCCGGGCAGCTCGCGCTGGGCCGCGCGCACCGAGCGGATGATCTCGCCGTAGCTGCCTCTGAGCTCCGTCGGGACACGCCACACGTCGACCGTGCCGAACAGCGCGGCGACGCGTACCCGCAACACCGGCGCGTCGGGCTGCACGGCGTCCCGGCCCCATTCGCGCCGGTGCCCGAACACGGTCAGGCCGGTGACGTCGACCGCGATCCCCTCCGGGACGTAGACGTCGACGTTGCCGAAGAGCAAGCAGGCGGTGATGGACATCCGGCCGCTCGTGATCTCCGCGTCGCGCAGGTCGAGGTCGATGTCCGAGAGGCCCGAGAGGACGATTGCGCGCTTCGGCAGCCGGAGCCGGCCACGCCGAACGACGTGCGCGAACAGCCCGGCCGTGACGCGGGAGGGGCGACGCCGACCACTCGGCGCGCGAACCGCGGGGAGCGTCTCCGCGGTCGTGGCCAGCTCGCCGACCGTGCCTGCCCCCAAAGCCGCCTCGACCCTCTGCGAGAACTCCTCCAGGGTGAGCCGGCCCTCGACGAGATGCTCCCGCAAGATTTGTACGGCGCGCTCGCGGTCGGCGTCGGAGGCACGCGGAGACAACTCGCTCACGCGCCGAGGCTACTGCTACTTCATCCGCTCGGCCACCATTTGCGCGACCTTGGTCGGCGTCGTGCCGACCGCGATCCCGCGGGCCTCGAGCGCTTCCTTCTTCCCTTGGGCGGTGCCGGAGGAGCCGGAGATGATCGCGCCCGCGTGTCCCATGGTCTTGCCGGGCGGCGCCGAGAAGCCTGCGATGTAGGCGAGAACGGGCTTCGTCACGTGCTCGGCGACGTACGCGGCTGCCTTCTCCTCCTCGTCGCCGCCGATCTCGCCCACGAGCACGATGAGCTCGGTCTGGTCGTCGGCCTCGAAGCGCTCGAGCACGTCGACGAAGGACGAGCCGACGACCGGGTCGCCGCCGATACCGACGATCGTCGAGTTGCCGAGGCCGAGCTGCGTGAGCTCGTGGCCGATCTGGTAGGTGAGGGTTCCCGAGCGGGAGACGAGCCCGACGCTCCCCTCCCTGAAGATCTCGGCCGGGATGATCCCCGCGTTCGCCTTGCCCGGGGAGAGGACGCCGGGGCAGTTCGGGCCGATCATCGTCGTGCCCCGGCCCCGGAAGTACGTGTACGCGCGCAGCATGTCGTGCGCGGGGATGTGCTCGGTGATGCAGATCACCGTGCCGATTCCCGCGTCCACCGCCTCGTAGATCGCGTCGACGGCGAAGCGGGCCGGGACGAAGATGAGCGACGTGTTCGCGCCTTCCTTCTCGACCGCGTCGGCGACGGTGTCGAAGACCGGCACCCCCTCCACGTCTTGGCCTCCCTTGCCGGGCGTGACGCCGGCGACGAGGTTCGTGCCGTACGCCCGGTTGCGGAGGCCGTGGAAGCGGCCCTCCGAGCCCGTCAGCCCGGCGACGACGAGCCGCGTGTCGTTGTCGACGATGATCGCCATCTACGCCGCCTTGACCCCCTTCAGCACTACGGTCGGCAGCTCGAGCCGGCTGTCGCGGAGGCGGCTGTCCAGGAGCTCGCGGATCCGCGGTCGGTCCCCCTCGGGCGTCTCCGTGCGCGCGAGCCAGTCCTCGAAGTCCGTGTCGCGCACGAGAACGGCCTCGTCCGCGAGCTCGAGCCCGGCGAGCTCGAAGAAGCTGTGCCACTCGGGGACGCCGTAGTTGCGCACGTGGCTCGGGTCGCGGAGCCGGTCGGCCTCCTCGGCGCTCTCGCTCGTGAACGTGTTGTCGCAGACCACGACCCGGTGACGGGCGACTCGCGCCATCTCCTTCACCGCCGCGAGCACGTCGGGGAAGTGGTGGGCCGCGATGCGGCAGGCGACCGCGTCGAAGCTCGCGTCGGCGAACGGGAGATGGTCGGCCGGCGCGAGCACGTCCGGCTCCATCCCCGGCGCGGCGTCGACCGTGACCACCTGCGCCCCGGCCCCCCTGAGCCGCCGCGCGACATGGCCGCCGCCGGTGGCGACGTCGAGGACCGTCACGCCCGGCGCGGGCTCGCACCAGTCGACGACGAGATCGAGATCCTCGCCGACTGTGTGCGTCGCGCTCTCGCGGTACGCGTCGGCGCGCTCGCTCCACAGATCCGTCAAGCCGCCAGCTCCACCGCGCGCCGGGCGCCGTCGAGCATCGTCGCCTCGGGATGGATGTTCTCGCGGCCGGCGTCGGCGAGGATCTGCCTGCCCTCCTCCGCATTCGTCCCGTCGAGCCGCACGACGATCGGGTAGCGCGACATGTCGAGCCGCTCGAGCGCCGCGAGGATCCCCCGGGCGACCTCGTCGCAGCGGGTGATGCCGCCGAAGATGTTGAAGAAGATCGAGCGCACCTGCTCGTCGCGGGTGATCACCTCGAGCGCGTCGACGACGCCTTCCGCGCTGCCGCCGCCGCCGAGGTCGCAGAAGTTCGCCGGCCGTCCGCCGGCGTGTGCGACCACGTCCACCGTGGACATGCCCAGGCCCGCGCCGTTGGCCAGCACGCCGACGTTCCCGTCGAGCTTGACGTAGGTGACGGCCTTCTCGCGGGCGAAGGTCTCGATCGGGTCGGCCGCCGTCGGATCGCGCCACTCCGCGATGTCCGGGTGCCGCGGCAGTGCGCTGTCGTCGACCGTGAACTTCGAGTCGAGCGCCTTCACCTCGCCCTCGGGCGTGACGATGAGCGGGTTGATCTCGCAGAGCATCGCGTCGAACTCGACGAAGGCGCGGTACAGCTTCTCGACGATCGCGGCGATCTGCTTCTGCTCGGACGGATCGCCGACCCCGCCCCCGTACACGAGCCGGCGCGCGACCCAGGGCTGGAAGCCCTGAAGCGGGTCGACGTGCAGGCGCACGAGCGCATCCGGGTTCTCCTCCGCCACCTGCTCGATCTCGACGCCCCCCTGCGTGGTGAACATGAAGAGCGGCTGCTTCGCGCCGCGGTCGAACGTGACCGAGAGGTAGTACTCGCGCTCGATGTCCGAGGCCTTCTCGACCCAGAGGGTGCGGACGACGTGGCCGCGGATGTCGAGTCCGAGGATGTCTCGGGCCTTCGCCTCGGCGTCGGCGGGATCGTCCGCGAGCTTGACGCCGCCGGCCTTGCCGCGGCCGCCGGTCAGCACCTGGGCCTTGACGACGACCGGGCCGCCGAGCTCCTCCGCCGCGGCGCGCGCCTCCTCCGGTGTCGTGGCGAGACGCCCTTGGGAGACGGCGATCCCCACGCGCCGGAAGAGATCCTTGCCCTGGTACTCGTACAGGTCCACCGGCGCCGGACACTAACGACGCGACGCCGGTGGACCGCGCAGTTCGCTCTGCGCCGGCTGTCTAGTAGTGACTGGTGGTGCTGTAGGGAGTGGTGGTCGTCGTCCCCGTCGTGGTCGAGGGCGACGGCGTCTTCTTGTTTGCCCTGCCGGAGGCGGAGACCACGAACCACTCGCCTCCGAAGAAGTCCTGGTTCTGGCCCTTGATCTGGCCGGCGCGCCTGTCGAGCTTGAACAGGTAGAGCGGGTGACCCTTGTACGTCACCTGCCGCGTGCCGTTCTTGCGCCTGGTCGTGCCGAGCAGGCCCGCCTTGACGCCCGCGCCCGCCCTGAGCTTCCCCTTCTGCAGGACCGGGGGCCAGAAGGTGGCGCACTGGCCGTAACAGACGCTCTTGCCCTTTCGGTCGGCCATGAAGAGATAGATCGTCCTGCCGGAGCTCGTGGCGAGGACCTTGCCGACCGCCGTCTTGTGGAGCGTGATCTTCGTGCCGCGCGAAGAGCTCGAGTGACTAGCCGCGAGCAGGCGCATGCTGCTCGGATTCGTGATGGCAGCGGCTGCGCTCACTCCTGCTGCGGCGAGTGCGACCGCGAGCGCAGCTGCTGAGACGATTCGCTTCAACGTTCCTCCTCTTACTCGGGTCTCCGGTGTCTACGCCGCTCGGCGGACGCCGGATTGCGCGCGCCCTCAGGTGGGTTCGACGATGCAGATCACCTGGCCGGTCGCGACGGGCTGACCCGGTTCGACCGTGAGGCTCCGGACGGTCCCGGCGCGATGGGCGTGCACCTCGTTCTCCATCTTCATCGCCTCGACCACGCAGATCACCTGGCCGGACTCGACCTCGTCCCCCTCGGCCACCGGCACTGCGAGGACGGTGCCCTGCATCGGCGAGACGACCGCGTCTCGCCCGCCGGCGCCGGCGCCGCCCTGCCGCGCACGCTCGCGGCGGCGGAGCGCGAGGGCCCGCCACGCCGGCTCGGGCTCCGAGAGCCGCACCTCGAACCGCCGGCCGTCGACCTCGACGGCGCGGACGCGCTCCACCGCCCGACCCGGACCTGCCCTTCCTTGTAACAGACTGTTACTTGGTGGCGGGACGGGCGCCGCCGCCGAGAGCTCGGCGACCATCGCGGCGAGCTCCTCCGACTCGACCACGCCGTGGCAGGTCTCACCCGCGACGAAGCAGGGATGCGAGAGGAGGGCCTTGTGGAACGGGACGAGCGTCGTCGGGCCCTCGATCCAGAACTCGTCGAGGGCCCGGAGCATCCGCCGCCGTGCGTGCTCGCGGTCGACGCCGTGCACGATCAGCTTGGCCACCATCGGGTCGTACGCGCCCGAGACCTCGTAGCCGGCGGCGACGCCGGAGTCGACCCGCACCCCCGGCCCGGCCGGCTCGCGGTAGTCGGTGACCGGCGCGGGCGCGGGGAGAAAGCCGCGGGCCGCGTCCTCGGCGTTGATGCGGCACTCGATCGCGTGCCCGCGCAGCTCGACGTCCTCCTGCCGCACGGAGAGAGGCTCGCCGAGCGCCACCAGGATCTGCTCGCGCACGAGGTCGAGGCCCGTGACCATCTCGGTCACGGTGTGCTCGACCTGGATGCGCGTGTTCATCTCCATGAAGAAGTAGTCGCCGTCGCGCTTGAGCAGGCCCTCGATCGTCCCGGCCGAGCGGTAGCCGCACGCCCGCGCGGCCTCGACGCCGATCGCGCCGATCCGGTTGCGCAACGCGGCGTCGACCGCGGGGGAAGGCGTCTCCTCGACGAGCTTCTGGTGCCGGCGCTGGATCGTGCAGTCGCGCTCCCCGAGATGGACGACGTTGCCGTGCGCGTCCGCGAGCACCTGCACCTCCACGTGGCGCGGATCGACGATGAGCTTCTCGACGTAGACGTTCGGATCGGCGAAGTACGACTGTCCCTGCCGCCGCGCGCGTTCGAAGGCCTGCTCCGCGTCGCCGGGTCCCTCCACGACCTCCATGCCCTTGCCGCCGCCGCCGGCGGCCGCCTTGAGCAAAAGCGGATAGCCGATCTCCTCGCCGAGCGCATGCAGCTCGTCCACCGAGCCGACCGGCTCGGTCGTGCCCGGGATGATCGGGACTCCGGCTCTCTGCATCGCCGTGCGCGCCGCCGTCTTCGAGCCCATGAGCTCGATCGCGGCCGGCGGCGGGCCGATCCAGACTAGCCCAGCCTCCTCGACGGCGCGCGCGAAGGCGGCATTCTCGGCGAGGAAGCCGTAGCCGGGATGGACGGCCTGCGCACCCGAGCGCTGCGCGGCGTCGAGGATCCGGTCGATCGCGAGGTAGCTCTCGTGAGCGGGCGTCGGCCCGAGGAGGAACGCCTCGTCGGCGTAGGCGACGTGGAGCGCTCCGCGGTCGCCTTCCGAGTAGACGGCGACCGCGCCGATGCCGAGCTCGCGGAGCGTCCTGAAGACGCGGATCGCGATCTCTCCCCGGTTGGCGACGAGAACCTTCTCGAACATGAGCGGGCCGTATTCTCCACGTCGTGGACCTGACGGCGGCCGACCAGCTCACCGTCGCGCGCGCCGCAGCGGTCCCGGTCGTGGTCGTGCTCTACGCCTGGAGCTTCCCGGGCCACGACTACTGGGCGACGGCGGTCTTCTGCGTCGCGATGACGACCGACTGGCTCGACGGGAGGCTCGCGCGCCGGCAGGGGCGTACGTCGTCCATCGGCACCCTCCTCGATCCGATCGCCGACAAGGTGCTGGTGCTGGCCGCGCTCGTGATGCTCGTGGGCCAGGGAGTCGTCCCGGCCTGGATGGTCGCGGCGATCGTCGTGCGCGAGGTGCTGGTCACCGGCCTGCGGCAGGCGGCGGTCGAGCGCGGCGTCGTCCTCGCGGCGCGCGACCTCGGCAAGCTGAAGACGTGGGCGCAGGCGGTGGCCGCGGCGGTCGCCGGCTTTGCGGCGGCCGGCGCGTGGACGCAGCGCGCCGCGTGGTGGACGCTGCTCGTGGCGGTGATCCTGACGTGGGTGTCCGGGCTCGACTACGCCCGCAGCGCGCCGAGGCTGCTCAGTAGAGCCCAGCCGGAATAGCGGCGGCGCTCAGGCCGCGATGCCGCGGTCCTCGCACCACTCGTCGAAACGGGCCCACGCGCGCAGATACTCGCGGAGGGCGTAGAAGCCTTCCTCGACCTCCGCCCGGACGGCCCAGTGGCAGTGGCCGCAGTAGCCCTGATCGTCGACGGCGGGAGCCTCGTTGCAGCGGATGCACTCCTCCCACATGTGGAGGGAACGCGGCTCGCCAGGGGCCGGTTACGGCTCGCCCTCCTCGCGGGACGGCAGGAGCGCGTCGGCCCAGGCCGACGCAGTCGCGTGCTCGGCCTGCTCCGCCGCGAGCGCCTCGACGATCGCCTGCCGCTCCGCCTCGTCCGGCTCGGGCGTAATGTCCAGCGACATCACCCGAACAGGCTAATGCTCCGCAGGGTCATGGTCGATGGAGGGGTCGTGGGTCAGCGTCTCGCAACGCTCGCAGCCGCATGCGGCGTAGCCGTCGTCCTGACGGGGGCCGCGGCGGGCTCCGGCAAGAGCCTCCCGAACTGGGCGGCTCCGCAGATCGCCACCGTCGTGGCGCACAAGCTGATGGGCGCGAGGAGCGTGCGCAAGTTCCGGCCCAACGCGGCCCTCACGCACCAGACGCTCGCGACCCTCGCCGCCGACCTCAAGGCGCAGCTCGGAGCGGTGTCGCCCCCGCCGGGCCCGGGCTCCGGCTCGACCGTCACGAGCACCACCACCACGACGACCACGACGACGACCACGGGCGGGACCACGACGACGCCGGTCGTCTCGAACCCTACGGCGCCCGAGACGATGGCGCAGCTCGACCGCAGCCTCGTCCAGGCGATGGGCCTCGGGAAGGCTGCGAAGGAGTTCGCGCAGGGCGCCCGCGCCGCGGGTCTCGCCGTCCCCGGGCGATTCGGCTACGAGGTCGTCGCTCGGCTGCTCGGGCTGCGGCTGAACCATCCCGCGGCCCAGGACTTCCTCGAGCTGCGGCCGCAGGACCAGGCGACTCGCGCAGAAGCCGCGTACTCGGCGGCGCAGATCCTCGGTCTCGGCCTCTTCGCCGACAGCTGGCAGATCGCCCAGGTGAAGGAGCTGGCCGCGACGTTCGAGCTTCCCCAGCTCACCGACTGGCAGCGCCAGATCCTCACCGTCGCGTTCTCGAAGATCGGGATGCCGTACGTCTGGGGCGGAACGAGCGACGGCACGGAGGTCGACTTCGGCGTCACCGCCCGAGGCGGCTACGACTGCTCGGGCTTCGTGTGGCGCGTGTACAAGCTGCAGAGCTACCCCGGCGAGGGCACGCTCGCCTCGACGATTCAGGGCCGGACGACGTACACGATGAGCGTCGAGGTCCCCCGCTCGAAACGGATCTCCTTCCAGAAGCTCCAGCCGGCGGACGTGATCTTCTTCGGCACCAAGGGCCCGCGCTCGCGCGGCCCGCAGGTGTTCCACACGGGGATCTACGTCGGGAATGGCTGGTTCATCCAGTCCTCCGACGAGGGGGTCGCGCTCGCCCAGCTGGCCGGCTGGTACAAGAAGCGCTTCGCCTGGGGCCGCCGGCCGTTGCAGGAGGCGGGCCTCCAGCCCTGAGAGCGCATTCCGGCGGCGCACTTCCCCCGTTCTAGTGACGCCGCTAACCCGTTCGGGTGATTTTCGTTCGGCGAGGTCGAACCCACAATTCCCCCGTCTGGCGTCCTTCGACTTTTTTCTCCCTGGAGGCACAATGCTTGAGTGGAAGTCTCGCCTCGTGATTCTCCTGGCCGTCGCGGCCATGCTCGCTGCGGCGCTCGGCGGGAGTTTCCTCGGGCTCCACAACTACGGCTGGTAAGTCCCGGTTCCCCGCCTCGTAGGGGAGGCTTCGGTGGCGGCTGACGAGCAGGCCGACGCCGAGACGGCCGCAGCCCGGGTACCCGCAAAGGTCTTGGCGGTGGTGACGCCCGTGATCCTCGCGGGCGCGTTCGCCGTCGGTCTCGCCATCGTTCGCTACGCCGACGCCCCGCGCTCGGCGTCCGACATCGCCGCGCTCTTCGGCCTGCTCGCCAGCATGGCGCTGGCGGAGCGTTTCCCGGTCCCGGTCGAGGGAATGGGCGCGGGCGGCGTCACGCTCGGGTTCGTCTTCTCCGTCTCGGCGATCGTCCTGCTCGGCTGGCCCGCCGGCGTCATCGTCGCGGCGGGGGGTCCCACGTTCACGCATCTCCTGCAACGCCGTCCGCTTCTCCGCGTCGCCTACAACGGCGCGATGTTCGCGCTCTCGGCCCTCGCCGCCGGGGTCGTGGTCGAGCGGGTCGGCGGCGGCTCGGTCGGGAGCCTCGTCGCGCGCGTCGTGCTGTGCGGGTTCGTCTACTACTGGGTCGTCAACCTCGTCCTGATCAGCGCCGTCCTCTCCGCGGACTCGGGGCGCTCCTTCTTCACGATCGCGCGGGAGAACATCGCGCAGACGACGGCGCCGTTCGCCTTCATGGCCTCGGCGGCGCTGACACTGATCGTGCTCTGGCAGCGCGAGCCCGCGCTCTCGATCGCGCTCGTCGGCCCGCTGCTCGCGATCGCCCTCTACCAGCGCTCGACGTTCAGGGCGATCAAGGCGATGCGCCTGGCCCTGACCGATCCGCTCACGGGCCTCGGCAACCACCGGAGCTTCCACGAGCGGCTCCAGCGAGAGCTGGTGGCGGCGGAGGAGCAGGGCTCGCCGCTCGCGCTCTGCCTCGTCGACTTCGACGACCTGAAGAGCGTGAACGACCGGTTCGGGCATCCGGTCGGAGACCTCGTGCTCGGGCAGGTGGCGGCGCGCCTGCGGCAGGGCGGCGAGGCGTTCCGGCTCGGCGGCGACGAGTTCGCGGTGCTCCTCCCCGGGCAGGACGAGCGCCGGGCGACCGCGGTCGCGCGCTCGATCGTCGAGCGCGTGGCGGCTCTCGACGTCGAGGGCGTCGGGCCGGTGACCGTGAGCGCGGGCGTGGCGACGTACCCCACCCACGGCAGCGGACGGGACGAGCTGATCCGGCTCGCCGACAGCGCTCTGTACCGCGCGAAGAAGGACGGCAAGAACCGGGTGCGTGCGTATGCGGCCGAGTCGATCCTCCGCGTCGATTTCGAGCAGTCCGTCCACACGCCGAGCCGCGATGCGCAGTACCGGGCGGCGGAGAGCCTCGCGAAGGCCGTCGACGAGCGCGACGCGTACACGGGCAGCCACTCGCAGCGTGTGGCCGACTACTCCGCACGGATCGCGCGACGCCTGGGCGCCGACGAGCCGGCCGTCGAGCTGACGAGGCTCGCGGGGAGCCTGCACGACCTCGGCAAGCTCGCGATTCCCGAGGAGGTGCTGCGCAAGCCGGAGGCCCTGACCAAGCCCGAGCGGGTGTTGCTCGAGCGGCATCCCGAGATCGGCTTCCGGATGCTCGAGAGCCTCGGCGTCCAGCCCGTCGCCGAATGGGTGCTGCACCACCACGAGCGGTGGGACGGCGCGGGCTACCCGAACCGCCTCGCCGGCGACCAGATCCCGCTCGGCGCGCGGATCATCTTCGTCGCCGACGCGTACGACGCGATGACCTCGGACCGCGCCTATCGGCAGGCCATGCCGCAGCGCGACGCGCTCGCCGAGCTCGAGCGCTGCGCCGGCACGCAGTTCGATCCCGCCGTGGTCAAAGCCCTGTCCGACGAGCTGCTGCCGGCGGGCGACGAGGCCGTCGCCGTTTAGAACCGGCCGCGGCCGCGCACGACCGCGGTATGGCGAAGAAGCAACCACGCGTGCCCGAGATGCGCGAGGCGAAGCCGAACCGGCAGCAGCGGCGGCACCCGGGGAAGCTCGAGGACGAGCGGCTCTCGCGGGACGTCCCCGAGCCGGACCTCCACGGCCCTCAGGACGTCGGCAGCCCGCGCGCGAAGAACAGCGGCCACAAGAAGAAGACCGCCGAAAACTGGAATCAGTAGCCGGTCACGCGATCTCTTCGATGAGCCGGATCAGCTCGTCGCGGCGGTAGCCCTGCTGCCGCGCGAACCGGACGAGCTCGCGCGCCCGCGCGATCACGGCGCCCTTCTCCGGCGTCCCGGCGACCGTGACGCCGCGCCCGCGCCGGAACTCGAGCAGCCCCTCGTCGCGCAGGAGACGAAGCGAGCGCAGCACGGTGTTCGTGTTGACGCCGAGGACGGCAGCGAGGTCGCGCGCAGGAGGTAGCCGCTCGCCGGGCTTCGCCTCGCCGTCGGCGATCGCTCGCCGGATCGCCGCCGCCACCTGCTCGAAGAGCTCGGTCGGTTCCTGTCTGTCGATCTTGACCTTCAGCATCGTGCCAGTCATACTAGCACTAGATGATCGCGCCGCCAACGCCGCCCTCGCACGACGAGCTCGAGGCTCTGATCAAGGAGGCACGGGCGCGCCAGCTACGGCGAAGGTTGCTCGGCGCGGCAGGGGTCGCGGTCGCCGCGGCGCTCGGCCTCGGCATCTACGCGTTCGTCGCCGGCGGAAGCCCGGCGAACGTCGCTCAGCCGCCGGCGAGCGGCGGACGCGCGACCGGCCCGACCTGTCGCGCGACGCAACTCTCGACGACAGTCGGTTTCCAAGGCGCGACTCAAACAGACGTCGGCGGTGCGGAGATCAAGAACGTCGGCGACGGTACCTGCTCACTCCCGGGCGGATGGCCGCGCGTCCGACTCTCCTCGAACGGCCACACGCTTTCCGTGCAGCAGCGGCGACCGCTGCGCAGCGGCGCCCCGCCCGAGCCGGCGGCTCGCGTGCTGGCTCCCGGGCAACGCGCCGTCGTGGAGATGCAATGGCTGAACTGGTGTGGCAGCCCGCATCAGCCGGTCAGGAACGGTGGCGAGCCGCTCCGAGCGCTCGACGTGAGCTTCGCTCTTCGCTTCGGAGCCCGGCTCGTCGTCACGGCGGAGTCCACGGGCACACCGCCCTGCCTTGCACCGAGTCGTCCGTCGGCGCTCGTCGTCGACCGCGCGCGAGCCGATCATTAGCGGAGATGCTTGCGCCGCCGAAGCCGCCACCGCAGGACGAGCCCGAGGCGCTCATGGAGGAGGCACGCGAGCGGCAGCGACGCAGCTCACGAACACCGGCAGCCGTGCATGCGCCCTTCCGGCGGGCCGACCCGTCGTCAAGTCAGTTCCGCGGCAGGGTCGTACCGGTCGTCGAGAGATCCTGGTCGCCGAACGATAAGTTTGGCAAGCCGGCGGGGCCCGGGCTCGCCGCGGGAAGGTAGGCCTATGTCGAACTCGGGTGGCGCGGCTGGTGCTCGAACATGACCGTGGCACCGCAGAGCGGGCGAGTGACGATTCTTCTTCGCTTCCACCACGGGCCACAGATCGCAGCGCAGGAGGTCACCCCCGAGGGCGTCCCGTCCGTGCCTGGCTGCGCGGAGACAACCCGTCCCGTGGTCGAGGTCAGTGGGCTGCTGCGCTACCGCTAGAGCGGGATGTTGCCGTGCTTGCGGCGGGGTCTCGGCTCCGCCTTCGTGAGCGAGGCCTCGAGCGCGTCGATCAGCACCGGGCGCGTCCGGCGCGGCTCGATCACGTCGTCCACGTAGCCGCGCTCGGCGGCGCTGTACGGGTTCGCGAACTTCTCCTTGTAGTCGGCGATCAGCTCGGCGCGCTCCTCCTCCGGCCGGTCGCGGTAGATGATGTTGACCGCGCCCTCCGGCCCCATGACGGCGACCTCCGCCGTCGGCCAGGCGAAGTTGAAGTCGGCACGGATGTGCTTCGAGCTCATGACGTCGTACGCGCCCCCGTACGCCTTGCGCGTGATCACGGTCAGCTTCGGCACCGTCGCCTCGCAGTAGGCGTAGAGGAGCTTCGCGCCGTGGCGGATGATCCCGCCCCACTCCTGCGCCGTCCCCGGCAGGAAGCCGGGCACGTCGACGAACGTCACGAGCGGGACGTTGAAGGCGTCGCAGGTGCGGACAAACCGCGCCGCCTTGTTCGAGGCGTCGATGTCGAGCACGCCCGCGAGCGACCGCGGCTGGTTGCCCACGACACCGACCGGGTGCCCGCCGAGCCGCGCGAAGCCGCAGACGATGTTCTCCGCCCAGCGCTCGCTCACCTCGAGGAACTCGCCGTCGTCGACGACGCGCCGGATCACCTCGTGCATGTCGTACGGCTTGTTCGGGTTGTCGGGGACGAGCGTGTCGAGCTCGGCGTCCTCGCGGTCCGGCCGGTCCGTCGGCGGGCTCCACTCCGGCCGCTCCGCGTTCGACTGCGGCAGGAAAGAGAGGAGGTAGCGCGCGTCCTCGAGGCACGACTCCTCGTCCGGCGCCGTGAACTGGGCGACTCCCGACTTCGACGCATGCGTCGCCGCGCCGCCGAGCTCCTCGAAGGTCACCTCCTCCCCGGTCACCGTCTTCACGACGTCGGGACCGGTGATGAACATGTACGACGTGCCCTCGACCATGAAGATGAAGTCGGTCATCGCCGGCGAGTAGACGGCGCCGCCGGCGCACGGCCCCATCACGAGGGAGATCTGCGGGATGACGCCCGAGGCCTGCACGTTGCGCCAGAAGATCTCCGCGTAGCCGGCGAGCGAGACGACGCCCTCCTGGATGCGCGCGCCGCCGGAGTCGTTGATCCCGATCACCGGGCAGCCGTACTTGAGGGCCAGGTCCATCACCTTGCAGATCTTCTCGGCGAAGACCTCGCTCAGCGAGCCGCCGAAGACGGTGAAGTCCTGGGAGAAGAGGAAGACGCGGCGGCCGAAGATCATGCCGTAGCCGGTGACGACCGCATCCCCGTACGGGCGGCGCTCCATCATCCCGAAGTTCGACTCGCGGTGGCGGACGTAGCGGTCGAACTCGACGAAGGAGCCCTCGTCGCACAGCTTCTCGGCCCGCTCGCGGGCGAGGAGCCTGCCCTCCTCGCGGCGCCGCGCGACCGCCTTCTCGCTGCCGGCATGGAGTGCCTGGCCCCGCAGCTCCTGGAGCCACTCGAGCTTCCCCGCGGTCGTCTCGTGTCTCTCGGCCACCGTGGCGGAGCCTAACGTTCGCGCTCGTGAGGGATCGCCTTCCGCCAGCGCTGCGGCTGCGCGACTTCGCGCTGCTCTGGACCTCCTCGCTCGCGAACGGGCTCGCGCTGCAGATGCTCGTCGTCGCAATCGGCTGGCAGGTGTATTCCATCCACCGGAACCCGCTCGATCTCGGCCTGGTCGGGCTGGCGGAGTTCCTCCCGCTGCCGGTCCTCGCCCTGCCGATGGGCCAGCTCGCCGACCGGGTCGAGCGGCGCCTGGTCGTCGCGGTGGGGCTCGCGCTCCAGGTGGGGATCGCGGCGGTGCTCGCCGTGATCACGCTGGAGGGCGCGCACAGGCTGTGGCCCTTCCTCGTCGTTGCGGCGAGCGCGGGAATCGCCTCCGCGGTCTCGAATCCCGCCGGCCGCGCGCTCACGCCCGAGATCGTGCCGCCGGATCTCCTGCCGGGGGCGATCGCGCTGCGCAGCGTCGCGAACCAGATCGGGATCGTCGTCGGGCCGGCGATCGGCGGCGTGATCTTCGCGGTCGAGCCGGTCGCCCTCTATCTCACGGCCGCGGCGCTGTCGCTGCTCGCGTGCGTCGCGATCCTGGGCGTCACGCACCGCGTCGCCGTCGCGCCTGCGACGGAGCTCGACTGGCGGAGCCTCTCGGCCGGAATCGGCTTCATCGTGCGCACCCGGATGCTGCTCGGGGCGATCTCGCTCGACCTCGTCGCCGTCCTGCTCGGGGACTCGATCGCGCTGGCTCCGGTGTTCGCCCGCACGATCCTCGGCGTCGGCCCGATCGGTCTCGGCGCCCTGCGGGCGGCACCGTCCGTCGGCGCGCTCCTCGCGGGGCTGCTCCTCGCGAGGAGGCCGCTCCCCTATCGCGCCGGGCCGACCCTGCTCACGGTCGTGGCCGCGTTCGGCGCGACGATGATCGTGTTCGGGCTGTCGCGCTCGCTGCCGCTCTCGCTCGCGGCGCTCGCCGTCAGCGGTTTCGTGGACATGATCAGCATGAACATCCGTGCGACCACGGTCCTGCTCGTGACGCCCCCCGAGCTGCAGGGCCGCGTCAGCGCGGTGGAGTGGGTCTTCATCAGCGCCTCGAACGAGCTCGGCGCCTTCGAGTCGGGGCTCGTCGCGTCGCTCGTCGGAACGACGGCCGCGGTCGTCGCCGGCGGCGCGGTGATGATCGGCGTCGCCGCCTCCTGGCGCCGCCTCTTCCCTCCACTCGCCCGGATGGGGCGGCTCGACGAGCTCGAGCCGGAGCCCGTATAGGGTCGCCTCGTGCCCGAGCCGCTCGACCGCTCGACCATCTGGCCGTACGACGCGGACGGGGAGCCGCGGGACTTCTACTACCAGCGCTTCGGCAGTCCGACTGTCGCCGCGGCCGAGGCCGCGGTCGGCGGCCTCGACGGCGGAACCGCGCTCCTCTTCCCGTCGGGATCCGCGGCGACGACGGCCCTTGCCCTCTCGCTGCTCGGGCCCCGCGACACCGTCGCGCTCGCCGCCGGCTGCTATTACGGCACCGGCCTCACGTTCGCAGCGCTCGCACGCTGGGGGCTGCAGGTGGTCGAGTTCGACCAGACCGGACCGCCCCCGGACGGCGTCCAGCTCGTGTGGCTGGAGGCCCCCTCGAACCCGTACCTGAGCATGCCGGACCTCGAGGCGGCCGCCGCCCGTCCGGCACCCGTGGCCGTCGACTCGACGGTGGCCACGCCCGTCCATCTGCGACCGCTCGAGCACGGCGCGGACTTCGTCCTCCACAGCGCGACGAAGTACCTCGCGGGCCACGACGACGCGCTGCTCGGCGCCCTGGTCTGCCGCGAGGAGCAAGCCGCCGAGAAGCTGAGGACGTTCCGCGGAATCACCGGCAGCGTGGCCGCGCCCGACGCCGCGTGGCTCCTGCTGCGCGGCCTGAAGACGCTCGAGCTTCGGGTGCGCCGGCAGACCGAGACCGCCGGCCTCTTCGCGGAGCGGCTGCGGGACCATCCGGCGGTCGAGACCGTCCGTTATCCCGGCCTGGGCGGCCTGCTCTCCTTCGACGTCGCGGACGCCGAGACGGCACGGAAGGTCGAGACCTCGACGCACGTGATCGTCAACGCGAGCTCGCTCGGCGGCGTGACGACGTCGATCGAGAGCCGCAGGCGCTGGGAGGGCGACCGCGTGCCGCCGGGCCTGCTCCGGCTCAGCGCCGGGCTCGAGGATCCCGAGACGCTCTGGGCCGACCTCGAGCCGGCGCTCGAGGCCTAAGGACAGTTGCCACGGGTAACCCTCGCCCAGGAGGCGATCGAAACTGGCGCGACCGTTCCGGATTCTCGTCGCCGAGGACGACGAGTCGTTCCTCGGCGTCATCACCCAGCTGCTGGAGCAGGACAGGCGGTTCACGGTCGCGGGACATGCGCGCAACGGCCGGGAGGCGATCGAGCTCGCCGGCAGGATCTCCCCCGACGCGGTCGTGATCGACATCGAGATGCCCGTCGTCGACGGCGTCGAGGCCACCACGCACCTGCGGGCCGGGGCGCCGGAGCTTCCCATCGTCGCCGTCAGCGGTCACGACTACGAGGAGCGCGTGCTCGAGATCCGGCAGGCGGGTGCCGACGACTACGTCCGCAAGGCGCGGATCGCGGACGAGCTGCCGCGCGTGCTGGCGGGGTTGCTCGGCGCCGCACCCCGCAGGGCAAGATCTCGTTCGTGACGAACTCGGAAATTCTCGGGCCGTCCGCGGGATCTGCCTCGCGCTCCCCGAGACGAGCGAGCGCCCCTCGCACGGCGAGCCGACGTTCTTCGTCCGCAGCAGGCGCTCGTTCGCGACGTCTGGGACGGCCACCACGGCGATGGACACTTCGCCCTCATCTGCGCGGCGCCCGCGGGCATGCAGAAGAGCCGGAGGTCGGACTCGAACCGACGGCCTACGCTTTACAAGAGCGTTGCTCTACCAGCTGAGCTACTCCGGCGCGGAGACCAGCGTAGCGACCCTCAGAGCAGGACCTCCCGCCCTTTCTGGTGCGAGAGGATCTTGCGCTTGACGCGCTGGAGGGCGTTGTCGATCGTCTTCGTGTCGCAGCCGAGCTCGTCGGCCATGTCCTCGTAGGACGAGCCCTCGAGGTAGAGGCGCAGGGCATCTGCCTCGAGCGGGGAGAGGCCGGTGCCGAGGCTGAACACGAGGCTCTGCAGCTCCTCGGTCGAGATCACGACGAGTGGAGGCTCGTGCACCGCCGGGCCGGGCAGCGCATCGCCGAGCGTGCATTCCCCGTCGCCGTCCTGACCGGCCGGCGTGTGGCTGAAGGAGACGTACGTGTTGAGCGGCGCGTGCTTGAAGCGCGTCGCCGTCTTGATCGCCGTGATGATCTGGCGCGTGACGCAGAGCTCCGCAAAGCTGCGGAAGGAGGTCTCCTTGTCCGGGCGGAAGTCGCGCACGGCCTTGTAGAGGCCGATCAGCCCTTCCTGCAGAAGATCGTCGTTGTCCCCGCCCGCGAGGAAGTACGAGCTCGCCTTGAGGCGGACGAAGCCGGTGTAGCGGCGGATGAGCGCGTCCAGCGCGGCCGTGTCGCCGTTCCGCGCCTTGATCACGAGCTGCAGATCCTCCAGCTCTCGTTGAGCTTTTTGCGGCGAGCGTGCCGTCGCGGTGCGAGCAGCCATGGCGCCTCCCGGCGTCGCCAGGGTGAAGTCTCACCCTGTGGTCGAGGCGAAGATAGCAAGCGGTCCAAGGTTTTACAAGTGCAATTGCTCTGGACCCAGCTTGTCGTGGACCCAAGAAGCTAGCGCGCTCTAGCGTTCGCCGCGACGTAACCGCTCCAGCGGAGCGAGCGTGTCCGGATCGAGGCGGTCCCGAAGGTCGCCTCGGGGCGAGGGCGGACGGCTCGGCCGCGAAAGCCCGGCGAGAAAGGCCTGCGACGCGAGCTTCCGCACCTCGATGCCGGTCGTCCCGCGAACAGCCGCGTCGGACGAGACGATCGCGACCTGCTCCCTGTCCCGATTCTCGGCCGCGAGCCGCTCGAGCAGCGCGTCGGCGTCGGCCGCCCATCGCACCTCGAGGGGGCCGAGCCGCTGGTTCGTCCCGTGTCCGTCGAAGACGAGCACTCCGCGCGCCCCCTGCGCCGCGACCCAGCCGGCGAGCAGGTCGCGCAGCTCCTCGGGCGAGCCGAAGCCGCCCGCGTGCAGCAGGTTGAACCCGTCGAAGAGGTACAGGGTGGGCTCAGCCACCGCGCTGCCTCCGCGCCTCGTAGAGCAGGAGGGCGGCGGCGACGCTGACGTTCAGCGACTCGACCCGCCCGAGCTGCGGGATCGAGACCTCCAGGTCGCACGTCCGGCGAACGAGCGGACGCAGGCCCTTGCCCTCCGCGCCGAGGACGAAGGCGATGCCGCCGGACAGGTCGGCCTGCCACAGCGGCGTCCCCGAACCGCCCGTCGCCGCCACGACCCAGAGATCGCCTCTCTTGAGCTCCGCGAGGTACCGGGCGAGGTTGGGCACGACGGCCACCGGCAGGTGCTCGGCCGCTCCCGCCGAGGCCCGGCAGACCGCCGCGGTCACGCGCGCCGAGCCGCGCGCGGGTACCACGACGCCGCTCGCCCCGGCGCCCTCCGCGCTGCGGATCACCGCGCCGAGGTTCCGCGGATCGCTGACCTGGTCGAGGCACGCGATGAGCGGTACCGCACCGGCGACGAGCTCGGTCGCCTCGGCGTAGCGGAACGGCTCGCACCAGGCGACGATTCCCTGGTGGTCGCGCGTGCCGGCCGCCTCCGAGAGGTCCCGCTCGAGCTTCGTCTGCACCCGCGGGCGCTCGAGCTCGCTCAGCCAGGCCTCGCTGCGAATAGCCCTCTCGCTCGCCCACAGCTCGAGCACCTCCCGCGGCCCGCGCACCGCCTCGCGCACCGGGCGCCTCCCGTAGACCAGATCGCGGGTCACGAGCGGCGGACGAGCCGGTAGCCGGGGGGCTCCGCGACGTCGCGCACCTCCCAGCCGGCGGCGCCGATCTCGTCGCGCAGGCGGTCGGCGGCGGAGAAGTCCTTGGCCTCGCGCGCCTCCCGCCGCCGCTCCGCCAGGTCGACGACCTCGGCCGGTGCCTCCTCCACGTGCGCGATCGACTCGAGCCCGAAGATCCCGAGTGCGCGGCGCAGCAGCTCGTGGTCGCGCCAGCCGTGCATCACGGCGAGCGCCTGCGGGGTGTTGAAGTCGTCGTCGAGCGCCGCTTCGAGCTCGGCCCAGTCACCTACCGGCTCGCTCGGCGAACGGAAGACGTTGCGGAAGGTCTCGAGCTGAGCCGCCGACTGCTCGAGGGTGTCCCGGTTGAAGTCGAGCGGCTTGCGCCACTGGCCGGAGAGGAGAAGCGTCAGACCGACCTCGCGGCCCCAGTCGTCGATGACTCCGCGGATCGTCATGTCGTTGCCGAGCGACTTCGACATCTTCTCCCCGGCACGCGTGAGCATCCCGTTGTGCATCCAGATGCGCGCGAACTCGTGCCCGAGCGCGAGCGACTGCGCAAGCTCGTTCTCGTGGTGCGGGAAGACGAGATCCAGGCCGCCGCCGTGGATCTCGAAGACGGGGCCGAACGCCTCCTCCGCCATGACGGAGCACTCGATGTGCCAGCCCGGTCGCCCCTTCCCCCACGGCGAACCCCACGACGTGTCCTCGCCGGGCTTCGTCGCCTTCCAGAGCGCGAAGTCCTGGGGCGCGCGCTTGAGCGGGCTGACCTCCTCCGGCTCCATGTGCTCGACCTTCTGGCGCGACAGGCGGCCGTAGCCGGCGTCGGTCGCGACGCTGAAGTAGACGTCCCCGCCCGCCTCGTAGGCATGCCCCGAGTCGACGAGCTTCTCGATAGAGGCCACGATCGAGGGGATGGCCTCCGTCGCCTTCGGCAGCACGTCTGGCATCCCGAGGCCGAGATCACCGGTGTCCTCGAGATACCAGCGCGTCGCCCGCTCGGCCAGCTCCGCGCTCGCGCCCGGCGCCGCGTCATAGATCTTGTCGTTGATGTCAGTGATGTTGTGGACGAGCGTCGCGTCGTAGCCGCGGTGGCGCAGCCACGTCCGCAGCCACATGCCGAGGGCGAAGGGACGCGCGTTCCCGATGTGCGCCCGCTGGTACACGGTCGGGCCGCAGAAGTACATCCGGATCGGTCCCGGCGGAGAAGGCAGCTCCTCGAGCCGCCGCGACAGCGTGTCGTAGAGCCTCACCTCTCCAGCCTAGAGAGGAGCTCCTCGCGCGGGAGCGCGGCGATGACGGAAGCGAGCTCGGGCCCGCGGTCGCGCCCGGTGAGCGCGAGCCTGAGCGCCTTGAGGTCGCCGCCGACGGCCTTCAGCTCCCGCACGACCGAGCGCGGCTCCGTCCCCGCTTCCACGAGCTCCCGGAAGCGCGCGAACGTCTCCGGGGCGTCGACCTCGATGACCGCGGGCTCCAAGACGAGGGTGGCGTAGTCCCGTGCCTCGGCGAGGTCGCGGGCGCCCCGCAGCACCGGCGCGACCGAGACGGGAACGCCCACGCGGGCCGCGAGCTCGTCGTCGCTCAGCGCCGCGAGTGCCTCGGTGGAGAGCCGGCGCAGCCGCGCGAGGTCGAGGTGGACGTCGTGGCGCGGGAGCCCGAGCTCCTCCAGGTACGCCCGCACCGCCTCGGCCGGGATTCCCTCCTCGCGCAGCGACGCCACGCTCCCGCCCGGAGCCCGCTTCGCGAGCTTGCGCCCGTCCGGACCGAGGATCAGCCCGTGGTGGACGAACTCGGGCGGCGGCGCGCCGAGCGCCTCGAACAGGCGCCGGTGCACCGTCTCGTTGGGCCGGTGGTCGTTGCCGCGCACGACGTGGGTGATGCCGAAGTCGATGTCGTCCACGACCGACGCGAGGTGGTACGTCGGCGAGCCGTCCTCGCGCAGCAGCGTCAGCCCGTCGAAACGCTCGCCGAAAGGCGCGGCCGCCTCGCGGTGGCGCTCCGCACGGTCGCTCTGCCGGACCGGCCCCTCGTCCCAGGCGATCCCGAGCCACTCGAGGTCCCGCAGGATCGCCTCCTCGCCGCCCGGGACGTTCCGCGCGGGATCGGTGTCGTCGATGCGGAGGAGCATCCAGTCGCCCAGCCCCCGGTTCGCGACCGCGCTCAGGGCATTGCCGAGGTGAAGCGACCCCGTCGGGCTCGGCGCGAAGCGGACTTTGACCATCGAGCGAGTCTAGGGCTAAGCTCCGGCGGCGATGGAGTCCTGGCGCGCAACGGTTCTCCGCCAAAACGGCTAGTCCGCCGCTTCCCGTTCGAGCGTCCTAGGGAAGCGGCGGGACGCGACGCGATCCCGCCCCGACACGGAGGTGTACGTCGCGATGCCGATGCCACATCGCACCCAGCAGCAACTGATCAAGCGCCGTCTCGCGGGCAAGGAGGGCGCTGAGCGGATCCGCGAGCTTCGTGCGATCCTCGCCGAGCTGCCCGGCTACCGGAACGGGCCGTACGCCGACCTGCGCAAGTGGGTCGAAGGCGAGCTCGCGTCGGCACGCACGCGGAAGAAGGTCGTGAACCGGGACTCGATCGGCGTGCGCCGCGAGGGAGCCGCGCAGATCGCGCTCGTAGGTCCGCCGAACGCCGGCAAGTCGTCGCTCCTGCAGGCGCTGTCGGCGATCCAGATCCGGACGGGCGACTATGCCTTCACCACGACGCGCCCCGTCGCCGCGACGACCCGCCTCGGCGGCGTGCTCGTCCAGCTCGTGGAGATCCCCGGCCTGATCGAGGGCGCCGCAGAGGACCGTGGCGGCGGGCGCGCACTGCTCGGCGCCCTGCGCAACGCCGACGCCGTGCTGTGGTGCCATGCCTGCGACCGTCCGCTCGAGGAGCTCGAGAGTATCCGGGCCGAGGTCGCCGCCGCCGGGATCGAGCTGCCCGGCGTCCTCGCGGCGACGAAGTGCGACGAGGCGGCGCCGCCCGAGCATCCGAAGCTGCCGGTGATTCCCGTGTCGATTCTCGACGACGCGAGCCTCGACCGCCTCCGGGAGGAGCTTTGGGCGCTCACCGGGCTGGTCCGCATCCATCTGCGGGACGGCGGCGACCCGGTCGCGCTGCCGCCGCCGGCGACCATCCTCGACGTCGCCGACACGATCCACCACGAGCTGCGGGAACGCTGCACCGGCGCACGTGTCTGGGGCCCGTCGGCTCGGTTCCCGGGCCAGCAGGTGGGTCGTGCGTACGAGCTGAGCGACGGGGACACCGTGGAGGTCCTCGACCGTTAGCGGCCCGAGGTTTGGCTTCTCCGGGCGGTCGGAAGATCGAGGGGATGAGCGACGTCGTCGTCATCACCGGGGCCTCGGGCGGCATCGGCCGCGCGACCGCCCGCCGGTTCGCGGACGACGGCGCCAAGATCGCGCTCCTCGCGCGCGGCCGGGCCGGGCTCGAGGCCACGGCCAAGGAGGTCGAGGAACGCGGCGGCAAGGCTCTCGTCCTCCCGACCGACGTCGCCGACGCCGGGCAGGTCGAGGCCGCGGCGCAGGCGGCGGAGGATGGGCTCGGGCCGATCGACATCTGGATCAACGACGCGATGGCGACGATCTACTCCGAGTTCCTCGACGTCGAGCCGGACGAGTACAGGCGCGCCACCGACGTCACCTACCACGGCATGGTCTGGGGGACTCGGGCCGCGCTGAGACGGATGTCGCAGCGCAACCGCGGGACGATCGTCCAGGTCGGGTCGGCGCTCGCGTTCCGCGGCATCCCGCTCCAGGCGCCGTACTGCGGCGCGAAGCACGCGTGCAAGGGGTTCACGGAGTCGGTCATCACCGAGATCAAGCACCACGGCTGGGACGTCCACGTGACGATGGTTCACCTCGCCGGCTTCAACACGACCCAGTTCACCTGGGGCAGGACGAAGCTGCCCAAGCAGACACAGCCGGTGCCGCCGATCTACCAGCCGGAGATCGCCGCAGACGCGATCCACTGGGCCGCCTACCAGCGGCGGCGCCAGGTCTACGTCGGGTGGCCGACCGTGCTCAACGTCCTCGGCGAGCGCGTGGCACCGTGGTTCCTCGACTGGTATCTCGCGAAGACGGGCTACGGGTCGCAGATGACCAAGCAGCCGCTGAACGGCGGTCCTGACCACGACAACCTGTACGAGCCGGTGGACGGCGGCGAGGACCGCGGCTCGCACGGGCCGTTCGACGACGAGGCACACGCGCACAGCTTCCAGACGACGCTCACGAAGCACCGGCGGCTCGCGGGCTCGCTCGCCGCCGGCGTCGGCGCGGCGGCAGCTGCGGGAGCCACGCTTCTGCGGAAGCGCTAGGGGGCCGCGCGCCTCAGCTCGGTCCCGGCGGGGCCGAAGCGGTCGGGATGCTCCTCCTCGAGCACGGCGCACAGCGCACGGATCTGCGCGCGCCCGAGGGTCGCGCGCCCCCGCTCGAGCCCGCGGTTCAGCTGCAGGGAGAGGTCGCGATGCTGCCCGGAGACGCCCGCGCGGGCTGCGGCCGCCGCGGCGAGCGCGCCGACGACGTCCCGCGGGACCGGGACGATCTTGCCGTCGAGATCGATCTCGATCAGATCCTCCTGCACCATGATCCTTTTCTATGGCCCCGAGCTCGACCCCTGCAACCCCCGGCGGGGACTGAACGCGTAGAGCTTTGCCCAGCCGATGACGTAGATCCGCTTCCCGTCGGTCACGACGGGGGTGAACGCGCCGTCCGGGAAGGTCCACACCTGCTTCCCCGTCCGTGCGTCGAGGCCGTACGTGCGCCGCTCGAGGGTCGAGAAGTAGACGATCCCGTCGACGACGGTCGCCGAGCCCGAGATCTCCCCGTTCGCGTGGAACCTCCACAACAGCGTGCCGGTCGCGGCGTCGAGGGCGTAGAAGTAGTGGTCGTACGAGCCGACCAGGACGCGGTGTCGCCAGATGGCCGGCGAGCCGTAGACGAAACCGCCGGTGCGGTAGGACCAGCGCAGCTTCCCGCTTCGCTCGCCGAAGGAGTAGACGTGGCCGTCGGTCGAGCCGAGGTAGACGCGGGAGTAGGCGACGGACGGGGTCGAGTAGAACTGGCCGTGGCCGCCGAGCCAGTCCCGGTTCGACTGCGCCCGCCAGATCAGCTTGCCGTCGCTCGCCCGCAGCGCGTACAGGCGGCCGTCGTAGGAGCCGAAGAAGACGCGGCCGCGGTCGTAGGTGATCGCTCCCTTGACCGCTCCGCCGGCCTGGTACGTCCACAGTGTCCGCCCGTCGACGGCGCGCAGGCAGTAGACCCGGCCTCCGTAGTCGGCGACGTAGATCCGGTTCCCCACCAGCACCGGCGACGTCTCGGTGACGCCGAGGGTCTTGCGCCAGCGGAGCGCGTGTCCGGGGCCGGCCGCGACGGCGATGATCTCGCCCTCGCCTTTCGCGGTGCCTCTGCCGCACGGCACCGGATTGAGGAACGTCTCGAAGACGGTGCCGCGGCCGAGGCGACTCAGCGCGGGGCCCGCCGCCTCGCAGCGTCCCACGTGGTCCGTCCAGAGGCGGCGGCCGTTGCGGCTCGAGACCGCGATCAGGTTCCCGTTCAGGCTCGCGTAGTAGAGGTAGTGGAAGCCGATCGCGGGCGGGAACTCGATCAGCGACGTGCCGCCCGTGACCCAGTCGAGGCGGAACGGCGGGCGCACCCGGCCGGCGCCGACGTGGAGATGCTGGGGCACGCCGGCGAACATCGGCGAGAGGAGCGACCCGGCGCTCGGCTGCGGCACGGCGACGGTCTCCGTCGGGTCGAACTCGGTGGTCGTTCCCCTGACACTGCCGCCGAAGCGGTGCGTCGACTCGTAGTAGGCCGCCCCGATGGCGCCGCCGAGGACGATCAGGATGGCGGCGACGAGAGCGAGGCGGCGCATCCGCCGGATGATGCCTGCACGGTACGGTCGTCCCGTGGAAGACCTGCTCCTGGCCTGGTTCGCCGAGCACGGCCGCGACCTGCCCTGGCGGCGGACCCGCGACCCGTACGCGATCCTCGTCAGCGAAATCATGTCGCAGCAGACCCAGGCCGAGCGCGTCGTGCCGCGCTGGCTCCGCTGGCTCGAGCGCTGGCCGACCGTCGAGGCACTGGCTGCGGCCGGCGCTGCGGACGTGATCCGCGAATGGCAGGGGCTCGGCTACAACCGGCGCGCGCTCGCGCTCCACCGCGCGGCGCAGCACGTCGCGGCTCACGGCTGGCCTGACGACCTGACCGAGCTGCCCGGCGTCGGCCGCTACACGGCCGACGCCGTCGCGTGCTTCGCCTTCGGCCGGGCGGTGCTGCCCATCGACGTCAACGTGCAGCGCGTCTCCGAGCGCACGGGCCACTCGTTCTCGCCCGCGACCGCACAGGCTCTGATGGATCTCGGCAAGACCGTCTGCCTCTCACGTGTCCCGCGCTGCGGCGCCTGCCCGCTCGCCGCGGCCTGCCCGTCGCGAGGCCGCCGCTTCGAGCCGGGACGCAGGCAGGGGCCGTTCGAGGGCTCGTTCCGCCAGCGGCGGGCGGAGGCACTTCGCACCGTTCTCGCGGGCGCGCAGCCACAGGACACGGAAGCGGTGGCGTCGCTCGCCCGCGACGGGCTCGTGCGCCTGCACGGAGACGCCGTGTCTCTGCCTGAGTAGGCGGGTACCATCCGGCCGATGCTCGCCACCTCCATCGTCACGCTGCTGATCCCCCTCTGGATCCTGCTCGGGCTGCTGGTCCTGCTCGGCGTGCTCGGCCTGCTGGGGCGCATCCAGGGAGGCCGCTATCTCAAGCCGCTCTTCGCGCTCATGTCCAAGGTGCCGTTCCTGCGGCGCCAGCTCGAGAAGGCGTCACGGGCGGCGATCGAGCGCACGAATCCCGAGCTCGCAAGTGCCATGCGCAAGCTCGAGCCGCATTCGAAGCAGCTCCACAACCCGCAGCACGCGCAGAAGGTCATGTCGCGCCTGACACGCGAGGAGCGCGCGGCGCTGCTGGAGATGCAGGAGCAGCAGGGCGGGCCCGAGCTCGAAGCGACGAACCGTCAGATGCGCCGGCAGCTCGAGAAACAGCGAAAGCGCGGCCGCTAGCCCTACTGGAACGCGTGTCGGACCCAGACGTTGGGCTCGACGTAGACGCCGCGGCCGTTCTTGAAGTGGACCGGGACGAGCGCGCCCGGGACGACGTAGTTGCCGTCCTCGGGGAACACGAGCCCCGTCCACTCCTCCCACTCGGCCCGGGTTCCCGAGATCGTCATCGAGCGGGGCGCGGTCGCCAGCAGCTCGCCGCCGAGCCGCTCGTGGGTGCGGAGCCAGGGGTCGTACGGGAGGCCGTCGGCCCGCCGCCAGCCCGCGTAGCTGTCGAGCGAGACGAGCGGGTAGCGGTCCTTCCACGTCGGGCGGACCGGCGCGACCAGCGCGTCGAGCCCGTGGCCCGAGCCGATCGCGGCCAGGCGGCGCAGGATCGTCTCGGCGATGCCGAGACCCCGGTACTCGGGGACGACTCCGGCGACGATGGCGCAGAGCGTGGTCGGCGTCCCCTCCACCCCGTCCGTGAGCGCCCAGTCGATGCCTCGAGGCGATGGGGCGCCGTTCCATCCGACCGGCACGCTGCACGCGTAGCCGACCGTCCGGCCTCGCCCGCCGTCGCGGTCGACGACCCAGAGCTGGAAGTCCGGGTACTCGTCGTAGAGGCGGGGCCAGAACGACTGCACGACCGAGTCGTGCGACATGAACTCGGGCCAGACGCTCGGCAGCGTCCCCCGCAGCTTCGGATGCTCCGCGTGGGTGACGAGAGCGAGCTTCATCGCACGAGAAGGGCCACGGCCTGCGCAGCGAGGCCTTCGCCGCGGCCGGTGAAGCCGAGCCCGTCGGTCGTCGTGGCCCGCACGCTGACGATGCCGTCTCCGCCGAGAGCCGACCCGAGAATCCCCTCCATCTCGCGGCGGACAGGGCCGATCCGGGGCTCGTTTCCGATGAAGACGACGTCGGCGTTCACGAGCTTCCAGCCCTGACCGCGGACGTCGGCGTACGCGCCGGCGAGCAGCTCGAGGGACGAGACGCCCTCGGGAGTCGTCTCGTCGGAGGGGAAGAGGGTGCCGATGTCGCCGAGGCCGACCGGGCCGAGGATCGCGTCGATCAGCGCGTGCGCGATCACGTCGCCGTCGGAGTGGCCGGCGAGGCCGCGCGGAGAAGGGAAGGGCATCCCGCCGAGCACCAGGGGCACGCCCTCCTCGAGCGCGTGCGCGTCGAAGCCCGTGCCGATCCTGTACTCAGCCACGGTCGACCGCCTCCGGCAGCTCCGCGAGGGAGTCGATCGTGACGACACCGGCGGGCGAGTCGACGCCCGCATGAGCTCCCCGGCGGACGCGTACGGCGTGCATCCCTGCGGCCAGCGCCGGGGCGACGTCGTTGTCGACGCGGTCGCCGACGTAGAGGATCTGCTCGGCCGGCACACGCGCCTCCTCGACGATGTGCGCGAAGAAGCCGGCGTCCGGTTTCTCCACCCCCCACCGCTCGGACGAGCCCACGAAGTCGAGGTGGGGACGCAGGAACGTCTCGTGATGGGCGTACATGTTTCCCGCTGCGCCCAGTCGGAGGCCGCGCGCCCGCAAGGCCCGGAGGCACGGAAGCGCGTCGGCGTGGAGGTCCCGCTCGGCGAACACGAGCTCCGCCGCACCTTCCGCCTTCCACCGCCCGTGGGCGGCCGCCTCGTCGACGAGCGTCTCGCCGACGTCGAAGACGACGACGCTCACCGCCATGCCGCCACCGTGTCGAGATCCGCGGCGGAGGTCACCTTGAGCAGGCGCGGATCGCCCTCGACGACCTTGATTCGTCCGCCCGCCGCCTCAACGAGGCCGGCACAGTCCGTCGCTTGTAACAGGCTGTTACTTGGCGAATGGGCTCCCCGCAGCGCCTCGGCGGCGAACGCCTGAGGTGTCTGCACGGCCCAGAGACGGTCGCGCGCCACCGTTTCCGCCACGCCGCCGTCGGCGCCGACCCGCTTCAGCGTGTCGCCGACCGGGAGGCCCGGCACGGCGCCGTCCCAGCCCTCGGAGAGCGGGGCGAGCACACGCTCGACGACCTCGTCCGACAGGAGCGGCCTTGCCGCGTCGTGCACGAGCACGACGAGGGCGTCGCCGGGGACCTCGGCGAGGCCCGCCCGCACGGAGTCGCTTCTCGTCTCGCCGCCCGCCACGCACGCATGCACCTTGCCGCAGCCCTCCTCTTCGGCCACGAGGATCGCAGGTTCCTCCCAGCCGGGCGGCGCGACCAGCACGATCCCGTCCACCCACGGACAGGCCTCGAGCCGGCGCAGCGGCTCCGCGAGGAGCGGTTCTTCTCCGAGCTTGGCGAACGCCTTGGGCCGGTCCAGCCCGAGCCGCTCCCCCCGTCCCGCGGCGACGAGGATGGCCCAGACGGACATGCCGGGGTCTGGCCCGGGCTAGGCCGCTGCGGTCGCCGCGGCCTTCTTCTTGGCCGCCGGCTTCTTCTTGGGCGGGCTGTCGGAGGCGAGGACCTCCTCGAGCCAGTCCGCGCAGGTCTCCTCGTCCATGTCCTTCGCGTACATGAGCTCGGAGGCGAGGATCTTCTTCGCCTTCACGAACATCTGCTTCTCGCCCGTGGAAAGGCCCTTCTCGCGGTCGCGGAGGGCGAGGTTGCGCACGACCTCGGCGAGCTCGAGGATGTCGCCGGTCTTCATCTTGTCGCGGTTGTGCTTGAAGCGCCGGTTCCAGTTCTTCGGCATCTCCGTCGAGACGCCCGTCAGCGCCTTGAGGACGACCCCGACCTCCTTCTCGCCGATCACGCGCCGCAGACCGACCTTCTCGGCATTCTCGGACGGGACCTGCACGGTCATGTCGTTGTGCAGGATCTTGATCGTCAGGTACTCGCGCTGCTGTCCGAGAACCTCGCGCTTCTCCTTCTTGACGACCGTTCCCGCCCCGTGGTGGGGATAGACCACCTTGTCGCCGACGTCGTACAAGTCCGACCTCCCCTGGCCCATAGCCGCTCTTTCGTTGAGAAAGCCGGCACGCCCTTCTGCGCCGGCCACAGGCTGCGAGTGTAGCAGAAACCGCCTGGATAAGCCAAATCTGAGGTCTCGGGGTCGAACCTAGAGCTGGAGGTAGCGGTCCACGAGGTTGTGCTCCTGCAGGCGGCGCAGGCCCTCGCGGATCTCGCGGGCGCGTACCGCGCCGACTCCCTCCACCGATTCGAGCTCGCGCTGCGAGGCGCGGACGACCGCGTCGAGGCTGCCGAGATCGGCCACGACCCGCCGGACGAGAGGCTCGGGGACGCGCGGGATGTGCGAGAGAATGCGGTAGCCGCGGGGCGCGACCGAGTGGTCGAGCGGATTGATGGCGCGGTCGTAGCCGAGCACCTCGGCGAGACGTGCGAACTCGAGCAGGTCCTGGTACGAGAGGTTCGCGAGGCCCTCGAGCGCCGCCGTGGCCTCGTCGCCGGCGCCGAGCAGGTGATAGTCGCGGACGATCGCGTCCCGCTCGGCCGGCACGTCGCCGACGAGCTCCTCGAGCTGGAGCCTGATCAGGCGTCCCTCGCTGCCGAGCTCGACGCAGTCGCGCGTGATCCGCCGCGCCATCCGCGAGGTCATCTCCGCCCGCTGCAGGACGACGAGGACGTCGTCGAGCACGACCGCGTTCTGGAACTCGAGCGCGGTCAGACGGGTCAGCACCTCCTCCAGCCGCTGCCGGTAGGTGTCCAGCGTGCCGAGCGCCTGGTTCGTCTTCGCGAGGACATCGGCGACGGGGTCGAGCTGGTAGCGCGCCGGACCGACGAAGACGGTGACCGTCTCGCGCTGCTGCGAGACGGAGACGACGAGGGCACCCGTCTGCTTCGCCACGCGCTCGGCAGTGCGGTGCCGCGTGCCGGTCTCGTTGGAGGGGATCGTCGGGTCGGGCATGAGCTGGACGTTCGCCCACGCGAGCCGTTTGACCGCCTCGTCCACGATGATCGCGCCGTCCATCTTCGCGAGCTCGTAGAGGAGCTGGGGACGGAACGGCGCGTCGAGCCTGATGCCGCCCGAGTAGAGGAACGAGAGCTCGTTCGGGTCGCCCACGACGATGAGCGCGCCCTCGTGGGAGCGGATCACGTCGTCAACAGCCTCGCGGAGCCCGGTGCCGGGCGCGATCTTGGCGATCGCGGCCAGCAGCTCCGGGTTGCGACGCGGGTCCTCCTCCGACGGGATGCGCGTGAAGCCGAGGTCGCCGAGGCGATGCTCAGTCTTGCGCTCGGTCGTCTCCTTCGGATCGGTCGCCATCCAGCCCCGCCCTGATCGCCTGCCGCAACGTCTCTGCGGCCTCGACCGTGATTTTGCCAGCGGCGGCTGTCCCAGCCGGAGCGACGACGGCGAAGAGCCCGAGCTTGGCGCATTCCTCGAGACGCCGCTCCGCCTGCGCCGCGACCCGGAGGCGGCCGGTCAGGCCGATCTCCCCGAACGCCGCCACGCCCGCCTTCACGGGCACGCGCCGCGCGGCGGAGGCGATGGCGAGCGCGACCGCGAGGTCTGCTCCCGGCTCGTCGATGCGGACCCCGCCTGCGACGTTGACGAAGACGTCGGCCTGCCCTAGCGGCACGCGCGCATGCCGCGAGAGGACGGCGACGATCATCGCGAGCCGCTTCGGGTCGATCCCGGTCGCGACGCGTCGCGGCATCGCGAGCTCGCTCTGCGCCACGAGCGCCTGGATCTCGAGCAGCATCGGCCTTGTTCCCTCGAGCGCGCACGCGACGGCGGCCCCGGGCTCGCCGGGCACCGTGCGGCCGAACACCTCGGACGGGTCCGGCACGCCGACGAGGCCTCCGCCGGTCATCTCGAAGACGCCGAGCTCGTTCGTCGAACCGAAGCGGTTCTTGACGGCCCGCAGGATGCGGTGCGCGTGGTAGCGGTCGCCCTCGAACTGGAGGACGCAGTCGACGAGGTGCTCGAGCACTCGTGGCCCGGCGACCGAGCCGTCCTTCGTGACGTGGCCGACGAGGATCGTGGCCACCGCCGACTCCTTCGCGACGCGCAGCAGCCGAGCCGCCGCCTCCCGCACCTGCGCGACCGAGCCCGGCGCCGACCCGAGCTCGGAGGCGTAGAGCGTCTGCACGGAGTCGATGACGCAGACGTCCGGCCGCTCCGCCTGCAGGGTCTCGCAGACCGTCTCCAGCTCCGTCTCCGCGAGGATCTCGACACCCTCCGCCCCGCCGAGCCGCTCGGCGCGCAGCTTGACCTGTGCGACCGATTCCTCGCCCGTGACGAGCAGCGCGCGTCGCTCGCGCGAGACCGTCGCGAGCGCGCTGAGGAGCAACGTCGACTTCCCAACTCCGGGCTCGCCGCCGAGCAGGACGAGCGACGCCGGGACGAGGCCGCCGCCGAGCACACGATCGAGCTCGGGCACCCCGGTCGGGATCCGCGCGGCGTCAGCGGCTTCGACGTCGACGAGCCGCAGGAGCGGCGGCGGTGCCTTCGACTGCCCGACCTGTCCGACGACCTCCTCGACGAGCGTCCCGAAGGCCGAGCACCCTGGGCACTTCCCGAACCAGCGGCCGGCGGTGTAGCCGCATTCGGTACAGCTGAACTGGACGGCTGCCGTCTTCGCCACGTGCTCCACCCTAGGGCCGCGGGCGGACGCGATCCGTACGAGATCCTCGCGACTTCGTGCCGAAACGGAAAGGCGGCCCGCCGCCGGGCCGCCGTTCCGTTCTGCTGAGGGAGGGCCACGGGAGCCCCCGCCGCATCGGGGCTCACCGGGTGATGTGCGCTACGTCGAGCATCATCCTGCGGAGGCGCCGGTTGACTCCTCCCCTTTCAGGTGGTTCACCCGCGCGCTTCACTGTCAAGCGCGTGTAAAACCGCCTGCGGAGCCGGGTGAGGGGCGGCTCGCGCCGCCCTGGCTATTCCTCGTCGCCCGCAGGCTCGTCGCCGTCGTCGGCCGAGGCCGCCGGCTCGTCGGCCGGCACCGTCACCTTCTCGGGGGTGACCTCGCCCGGGATGAAGGTAATGTCCACCTCGTCGCCCGGTTCGCCGTCCTCGGTGACGGTGCGCCCGACGAGGATCGTCGAGCCCGGCTCGAGCTGCCGCCCGAGCACGAAGTCGGCGAGCGGATCCTCGATGTAGCGCTGGATCGCGCGGCGCAGCGGCCGGGCGCCCATCGCCGGGTCGTAGCCCTTGTCGACGAGCAGCTCCTTCGCCTCCTCGGTGAGCTCGATCGCGACCTCGTGTGCCGCCATCTGCTCGCGCAGGCGCCTGAGCTGCAGGTCGACGATGGTCGTGATCTCGTCCTTCGAGAGCTTGTGGAAGACGATGATCTCGTCGATCCGGTTGAGGAGCTCGGGCCTGAAGACCTTCTTGAGCTCGCCCATGACGCGGCTCTTCATCTCGTCGTACGAGAGGCCGGACTCGTCGCCGACCGTGAAGCCGAAGCCGGTGTTCTTCGAGATCTGGGCCGCCCCGAGGTTCGAGGTCATGATCACGATCGTGTTCCGGAAGTCGACGCGGCGCCCCTGGGCGTCGGTCAGCTTCCCCTCCTCGAGGATCTGCAGGAGGATGTTGAACACGTCCGGATGCGCCTTCTCGATCTCGTCGAGCAGGAGCACCGAGTACGGCTTCCGCCGCACGGCCTCGGTGAGCTGGCCGCCCTCGTCGTAGCCGATGTAGCCGGGGGGCGAGCCGACGAGCCGGGACACGGAGTGCTTCTCCATGTACTCCGACATGTCGACCTGGATCATCGCGTCCTCGTCGCCGAACAGGAACTCGGCGAGCGTGCGCGCGAGCTCCGTCTTGCCGACGCCGGACGGGCCGAGGAAGATGAACGAGCCGGTCGGCCGCTTCGGATCCTTGATGCCCGCGCGGGCGCGGCGGATCGACTTCGCGACCGCGACGATGGCCTCTTCCTGGCCGATGACGCGCTTGTGCAGCTCCTCCTCCATGCGCACGAGACGCGCGGACTCGGCCTCGGTGAGCTTGAAGACGGGGATGCCCGTCCACATCGAGACGATGTCGGCGATCTCCTCCTCGCCGACCTGCGGCTGCTCCTCCTGGTTCTCGGACGAGCGCCACTGCTCCTCGAGCTCCCGCTTCTTCTGCGTGAGCTTGCGCTCCTTGTCGCGCAAGGAGGCGGCCTTCTCGAACTCCTGGTTCTCGATCGAGGCTTCCTTCTCCTTGCGGACGCGCTCGATCTCGTCCTCGAGCTCGCGGTAGCGCGGCGGGGCGGACATCGACTTGATGCGGAGCCTCGAGGCGGCCTCGTCGATCAGGTCGATCGCCTTGTCGGGGAGGTGCCGGTCCTGGATGTAGCGGTCGGAGAGCTCGGCCGCTGCCTGGAGCGCGTCGTCGGTGATCGTGACGCGGTGGTGCGCCTCGTAGCGGTCGCGGAGGCCGCGCAGGATCTGCACGGAGTCGTCGACCGACGG
>DASRBX010000008.1:0-42363 GCA_035653395.1 Gaiellaceae bacterium | reverse complement strand
TCGGTCGACGAGACGATGTCCACGAAGAGGACGGTGGCCAGCTTGCGCTCCATGTGGTGAATCGTACGTGGCCGGGTGGTGGCTAGGATCGCCGCCGATGCTCGATCCGGCGATCTTCAAGGCGTACGACGTGCGCGGCATCTACCCCGAGCAGATCGACGAGGAGGGCGCGTACGCGATCGGCCGCGCCTACGTGCAGCAGTTCGAGCCGAAGCGGCTGGCGGTGGGACGCGACATGCGGCTCTCGTCGCCCCAGATGGCGAACGCCGTCCAGCGCGGCGCCGCCGACGAGGGCGCCGAGGTGCTCGACCTCGGCCTCGTCGGGACGGAGATGGTCTACTTCGCCGTCGGCGCGCTCGGGCTCGACGGCGGCATCGCCGTCACGGCCTCGCACAACCCGAAGGAGTACACCGGGCTGAAGATCGTGCGCCGCGGCGCGCTGCCGGTCGGCGGCGAGTCGGGCCTGCTCGACGTGCGCGACCGGGCGCTCGAGGTCGGCGACGTGCTCGGCACGGGCGCCGAGCGCATCGAGCCGTACGACATCTGGCCCCAGTACGTCGACCGGGTGATGTCTTTCGTGGACGTGTCCGCTCTGCGGCCGCTGAAGGTCGTGATCGACGCGGCGAACGGGATGGCGGGCGCGATGCTGCCGCCGGTGCTCGAGCGCCTCCCGGTCGAGGCGGTGCGCTGCCACTTCGAGCCCGACGGCTCGTTCCCGAACCACGAGCCGAACCCGCTCCTGCCCGAGAACCGCGAGTTCATCGTGCGCAAGACGCTCGAGGAGGGCGCCGACCTCGGGGTCGCGTTCGACGGCGACGCCGACCGCTGCTTCTTCGTCGACGACAAGGGCGAGTTCGTCCCCGGCGACTTCGTCACCGCCCTCTTCGCGGAGAGCGTGCTCGAGAAGGAGCCGGGGGCGAGGATCATCTACGACGTCCGCGCGAGCCGGGCGGTGCCGGACACGATCGAACGCGCCGGCGGCAGCGCGCTCGTGAACCGGGTCGGCCACGCCTTCATCAAGGCCCGGATGCGCAAGGACGACGCCGCCTTCGCCGGCGAGGTCTCGGGCCATTACTACTTCCGCGACTTCAGCCAGGCCGACTCGGGCGTCGTCCCGTTCCTGCTCATGCTCGAGCTGATCTCGAAGAAGGGGCGGAAGCTGTCGGAGGTCCTCGCGCCGCTCCGCTCGCGCTACTTCATCACCGGCGAGCTCAACACGCCGGTGCCGGACGTCGCGCTCAAGCTCCAGGAGCTGAAGGAGCGGTACGCCGACGGCCGCATCTCGCACCTCGACGGAATCTCGGTCGACTTCGAGGACTGGCACTTCAACGTCCGCCCCTCGAACACCGAGCCCCTGCTGCGACTCAACCTCGAGGCGACCTCGGAGGAGCTCATGGAGCGCAAGCGCGACGAGGTGCTCGCCGTGATCCGCTCGTGAAGCACCCCTTCAAGTTCTCGGCCCGCACCCGCGTCGGCTTCTCCGACACCGACGCGCAGGGCATCGTCTACTACGGCCGCTACAACCCCTACTTCGACCTCGCGCGCGTCGAGTACCTGCGCTCGCTCGGGCTGCTCCAGCAGCGCGGCGAGGCCGGCAACTTCGTGATGCGCGCAAACGACGTCGAGTACTTCGCGCCGGCGGTCTTCGACGACGAGATCGAGGTCTTCGTGCGGGTCGCTCGGCTCGGCCGCACGAGCGTCACGTTCGCGTTCGCGGCCTACCGCGTTCCCGACGACGAGCTCATGGTCGCCGCGCACCAGACGCTCGTCTACGTCGATCTCGCCCAGCGGACGGCAATTCGCGTGCCGGACGCGTTCCGCGAGCCGGTGCTCGGGTTCGAGGGGGGCGATGTCGACGCCTGACGCGGACGAGCTCCTGCGGCAGACGGTGTCCGAGCTCGCCTCGCGGGAGGACTGCGAGTGGGCCGGGATCTTCTTCGTCGAGGGTCACGAGCTCGTGCTCGGCCCCGAGGCGGGGACCCCCGACCTCGAGCGTCGTGTCGGCGTCCCGGTCACCTGGCGCGGCGAGCGGATCGCCGAGCTCGTCGCGGACGGCGCCGTCGAGCCGGCCGAGCTCGAGCGGATCGCCACCGAGATCGCCGACCTCTGCCTCGTCGGCTGGGACACCGGAGGCGAGCTGTGGCAAAGCTGACGAGCCGTCCCCCGCGCGAGGGACGCGCGCCGCACCACGAGCGGACGCTCCCTCGAACGGGGTAACCCTGGCCTTCGAGGCTCGATCCCTCGAACGAGGGAAGCTACGAGGGCGTGACGCGGCGCGCGTCGAAGACGCCGTCGACGTTGCGGAGCGAGGACAGCAGCCCGCGGAGCGCCTTCACGTCGCCGACCTCGGCGACGTACCAGTTCCTCGCCATCTGATCCTCCACGCTGCCGCCGTAGGAGACGATGTTGGAGCCGTGCTCGGCGAAGGTGCGCGCGACGTCCTCGAGCAGGCGTGGCCGGTCCCAGGAGTCGACGGCGATCTGGACGCGGAAGCTCTGGCTGCCGCCTCCCTCCCACTCCACCGGCGTGAACCGCTCGGGGTTGCGGCGCAGCGCTCGCACGTTCGGGCAGTCGCCGCGGTGGATCGTGATGCCCTTGCCGAGCGAGATGTAGCCGACGATGTCGTCACCCGGGACCGGCGTGCAGCACTTCGCGAGCCGGACGAGGACGTCCTCGACGCCGATCACGTTGATCCCGTAGCTGTCGCTGCCCGCCGCCTCGCGGGCGCGCGGCTTCTTGAGCGGGATCGGCTCCTCGGCGACCTCGGCCACCTTGAGCTGCTGGAGGACCTTGTCGACGATCTTCGACGCCGCCAGCTTCCCGGAGCCGAGCGCGATGTAGAAGTCCTCGGCCTTCTTGTAGCCGGACTCCCGGATCACGCCGGCCAGCACGGCCGAGCCCGCGAGCTTCTTGTAGGGGAGGTTCTGCGCCTTGAGCGAGTTCTCGAGCGCCTCGCGGCCCTTCGCCTCGAGATCCTCCTTCTGCTCGCGCGAGAAGAACTGGCGGATCTTGTTGCGGGCGCGGGAGGAGGCGACGAGCGAGAGCCAGTCGCGTGACGGCCCGCGCGCGGCAGACTTGCCCGTCAGGATCTCGACGCGGTCGCCGCTGCGGAGCCGGTAGTGGAGCGGGACGATGCGCCCGTTCACCTTGGCGCCGACGGTGCGATGGCCGACGTCGGTGTGCACCGCGTAGGCGAAGTCGATCGGGGTCGCGCCGGCGGGCAGCGTCTTCACCTCGCCCTTCGGCGTGAAGACGAACACCTCCTCGTCGAAGAGGTCGGTGCGGAAGCTCTTGACGAACTCGCGCGCGTCGGCCTCGTCGGCGTTGATGTCCATCAGCTGCCGCACCCAGGCGTTCCACTCCTCGTCGGCGGCCTTCGAGCTGCGGCGGCCATCGCGCTTGTACGCCCAGTGCGCCGCGACGCCGAGCTCCGCCGTCTCGTGCATCTCGCGCGTCCGCACCTGGATCTCGAGGGGCCGGCCCTCGGGACCGATGACCGTCGTGTGCAGGGAGCGGTAGCGGTTGAACTTCGGCATCGCGATGTAGTCCTTGAAGCGGCCGGGCATCGGCTTCCAGAGAGAGTGGATGAGGCCGAGCGCGCCGTAGCAGTCGCGCGTGCCCTCCTCGCCGTTGCGCTCCACGATCACGCGCATGGCGGTCAGGTCGTAGATCTCGTTGAACTCGCGGCCCTTGCGGGCCATCTTGTCGTAGATCGAGTAGAAATGCTTGGCGCGGCCGGAGATGTCGACCGGGATGTCGACCTTCTCGAGCTCGCGCAGCAGCACGTCGGCCGCCTCCGCGACGTGACCCTCCCGGTCGGCGCGGCGCTCGGCGACCATCGTCTTGATCTCGGCGTACTTGCGCGGGTGGAGCGTCTGGAAGGCGAGATCCTCGAGCTCCCACTTCAGCGCGTGGATACCGAGCCGGTGCGCGAGCGGCGCGTAGACCTCCAGGGCTTCGCGTGACTTCTGGATCTGCTTCTGCTTGCCGAGGTACTCGATCGTGCGCAGGTTGTGGAGGCGGTCCGCGAGCTTGACGAGGATGACGCGGACGTCCTCGGCCATCGCCACGACCATCTTGCGGTAGTTCTCGGCCTCGGCCTGCTCGCGGGTCTGGAACTGGACGCGGGTCAGCTTCGTGACGCCGTCGACGAGCGCCGCGATCTCGTCGCCGAACTCCTCGCGGAGCGTGTCGAGCTCGACGCCGGTGTCCTCGACGACGTCGTGGAGCAGCGCCGCCGCGATCGTCTGCTCGTCGAGGCGCAGGCCGGCGCAGATCGAGGCGACGCCGACCGGATGCGTGATGAAGGGCTCGCCGGAGCGGCGCTGCTGGCCCTCGTGCGCGGCGGCCGCGAAGCGGAAGGCGCGCGTGACGAGCCCGACGTCGACGTCGGCGCGCTGCGCGGCTAGCTCGGCGAGCAGCCCCTCGAGGAGCTCTTCGTGTCTCTCACCGGCCTGCAGCGTGGTCACAATCTCAGTGTACTCGGGCGGTTTCCAGCCGAATCCAGGCGGAAGGAACCCCCGTTAGATCATCGAAGTGACGCATGCCATGCCTGGATTTCGCCGTTTCTCGAGGCGCCGCGCCGTGCTCCGCCTCGCCCGCGCCCTCGCCTTGTCGCTGAGCGTGCGCTAGGCCGCCCGCGCGAGCGGCTCCGCCTCGAGCATCGCCCGGAAGCGGGCCGACTCGAGCAGGTCGCGGCGGATCCCGTCCTCGAGCCCGAGCTCAGCGAAGATCGCCGCCGCCTCGGCGCTGCGCCCGCCGGCCGGCTTGCGCCACTCCTCCGCCAGCCATTCCCTGAGCTCGCCGTAGCGGGGCGCCGACGGGAAGACGCGCCGCACGACGAGCTGCGGGGCGACGGTGCCGTTCCAGCGGTTCTCCTCGAGCCGAAACGCCACGTCGTATTGCGCGTCGGGCCTGAGCACGTCGACGCGGGAGCCCTGGCCGAAGGCAATCGCGCTGCCGGCGTCGCGGCCGTTCCTGCGGACGCGGAAACGGAGATGCTTGCCCTCGCCGACCGTTGCCAGCTCGGCGAGCCCGCAGCCGGGCGCGAGCAGCGTCGGCGCCGGATTGCCCAGCCCGAACGGCGCGAGCCTCGCGAGCTCGGCGCACAGGCCGAGCGAGAGGTCGGAGCCGCGCGCGACGACGCCGTCGATAGTCGTCACCGGCTCGAGATCCGCCTCGTCGAGCACGGTGGCGGCATGCTCGGCGAACGCCTCGGCGAAGGCCTCGACGTTCTCCTCCCGGATCGACAGGCCGGCGGCGGCACGGTGGCCTCCCCAGCGCCCGAGCAGGCCGGCGCAGGCGCCGAGCGCCGCGTGGAGGTCGAAGGCGGGAATCGACCTGCCGGATCCCCTCCAGTCGCCGTCCGTGCCCGCGATGAGCACGACGGGGCGGTGGTAGCGCTCGACGAGCCGCGAGGCGACGATCCCGATCACGCCTTCGTGCCAGTCCGCTCCGGCCACCGCGTAGGCGCGCCGGGCTCGGGTCTCGGCGGGCCACGCCTCCACCTGGGTGACGGCCTCGCGCAGGATCCGGGCCTCGATCGCCTGGCGCTCGCGGTTGAGCTCCTCGAGCGAGCCGGCGAGCCGCCGCGCCTCGGCTTCGTCGTCGGTGAGCAGCAGCTCGAGCGCCTCGCGCGGGTGGCCGAGCCGTCCGGCGGCGTTCAGGCGCGGCGCGAGCCGGAAGCCGACCGCGCCGGCGTCGACCGCCGCCGGGTCGACGCCCGCGCTCTCCATGAGCGCGCGCAGGCCCGGCCTCGCCGTGCGCGCGAGAGCGCGCAGCCCGGCGATGGCGAGCGAACGGTTCTCGTCGACGAGCGGGACGACGTCGGCGATCGTCGCGAGGGCCACGAGGTCGAGGTGCCGCCGAGGCACCTCGGAGTCCAGGCCGAAGAGCGCCTGGCCGAGCTTGTAGACGACGCCGGTGCCGCAGAGCTCCGGGAACGGGTAGCTCGACGGACGGGTCGCGACGATCGGGCAGTCCGGGAGCGTCTCGCAGGGTCGGTGGTGGTCGGTGACGACGACCTCGAGACCGCGCTCCTTCGCCTCCGCGACCTCCGCGACGGCGGTGATCCCGCAATCGACCGTGAGGACGAGCCCGCACCCCTCGTGGGCGAGGCGGGCGAGCGTCTCGCCACGGACGCCGTAGCCCTCGTCGAAGCGGCTCGGGAGGTGCCAGGCGACGTCGGCGCCGAGCTCGCGCAAGAGGAGGACGGCAAGAGTCGTCGCGGCGATGCCGTCGACGTCGTAATCGCCGTGCACGCAGATCCGCCGCCCCTCCGCCACGGCCGCGCGGATCCGTGCGCACGCGGCCTCCATGTCCCCCAGCAGGAAGGGGTCGTGAGGAGGCTGCTCGCCGTCGAGAAAGCGGCGCGCGGCGTCCGGTTCGGCGTAGCCGCGCCGCACGAGGACGGCGGCCGTGACCGGGGAGATTCCCAGCGCCCGCACGAGCTCCCGCTGCGCCTCGGGAGGGCAATCGGCAAGTGTCCAGGTGCCTTCGTGCATGTGCGGCCAAGCTACGGGGACGGGCGGACGGAGCCGGCCCGCGCAACCGTCCCGGCCGGACAGGTGTGGAGAAGTCGCCGGCCTTCCGTGACGCAGCTGCAACGCGCCTGTCACGGTTCGCAGCGCACGCTGTCCCCGTCCCCGGGTGGGTGGGGGTTCGGGATGGAGTAGAAGAGGCCATGCCGCCGCCACCCGCAGCCGAGCTCCGGCGCGAGTTTCTGCTCGACCCGGAGATCGCGTTCCTCAACCACGGCTCGTTCGGCGCCTGCCCCAGGCCGGTCTTCGAGCGCTACCAGGCGCGGCAACGAGAGCTGGAGCGCGAGCCTGTCGACTTCCTCGACCGCCGCCTGCCCGGCCTGCTGGAGAAAGCCCGGGCTGCGCTCGCCGACTATGTCGGCTGCTCCGCCCCGGACCTCGCGTTCGTCCAGAACGCGACGACGGGCGTCAACCTCGCCGCCCGCTCGCTCGACCTCGAACCGGGCGACGAGGTGCTCGCGACCGGCCTCGAGTACGGCGCCTGCGACCTCGCGTGGGAGTGGGTCTGTCGCCGCGCGGGGGCGCGCTACGTCAGGACGCCGGTCCCACTGCCGCTCCGCGACCCCAGGGAGGTCGCCGACGCGCTCTTCGCCGCCGCCGGCGAGCGGACGCGCGTCGTCTTCGTCAGCCACGTCACGTCGGCGACCGGGCTCGTCCTGCCGGTGGAGGAGATCGTGTCCCGCGCTCGCGCTCTCGGCCTCGTCACCGTGATCGACGGCGCTCACGCCCCCGCGCAGGTGGCGGTGGATCTCGCCACGCTCGGCGCCGACTTCTACGCCGGGAATGCACACAAATGGCTGTGCGCTCCCAAGGGCGCCGGCTTCCTCCACGTGCGGCCGGAGCGACAGGATCGCCTCGACGCGGCGATCGTCAGCTGGGGCTACGAGGACGGCAAGACGTTCGCGCAACGCGTCGAGCAGCAGGGGACGCGCGATCCCGCAGCCTGGCTGGCAGTGCCGGACGCGATCGAGTTCCAGGCCGCGCGGGACTGGGACGGCGTCCGCGCGCGCTGTCGCGAGCTGACACGCGAGGCGCGCAGCCAGCTCGGCCGCCTTCTCGGGACCGAGCCGATCGCCCCCGACTCGATGCTCGCGCAGATGGCAGCAGTCCGCCTCCCCCGCCCAGCCCCGAGCCTGTCCGAGCGGCTGTTCGTGCGCCATCGCGTCGAGGTCCCGGTCGACCGCCACGGGCACGACCTCCTGCGCCTCTCGGTCGCCGCGTACACGACGCGCGACGAGATCGACCGTCTCCTAGCCGCCCTCGCTCGGGAGCTTGACGCCGAGGACGGTCAGGAGGGCGAGTAGCCCGAGGCCGAGCAGCCAGTAGGCGAGGACCCGCCGCGGGTGACGCGACTCCCGCAGCGAGCTGAGCGCGATCTTCCCCCAGAGCAGCACGAGGCCGACCGCGGCGGCCCCTCCGACCACGATCACGGGCGCGAGATAGACCGCCTTCTCGAACGGCCACGACATGATCCAGGCCGTCAGCGCGACCATCCCGAGGACGCCCGCGAGCGCCGCCGGATAGCGGAGTACCCGCATGCGGTCAGGGTACGCTGCCGCCGTGGAAGCGGCAGGCAACTACCACTCGGGCGACGATTACGTGGTCGAGTTCCTCGGTTACCGTTTCTCGTTCAGCAGCCTCGACTTCGAGGAACGGGTCACTGCCGCAGCCGTCCGGCTCGGCCTGGTCGCCGGCCCCGAGCTGGACGAGGACGAGACCGCCGACCTCGTCGAGCTCGTGGAGCGCGACGCGATCGACAAGCCTCGAAGCGCGCTCGGGGAGTACCTCGTGCGCCACTGGGACGCACTCTCGCTCGTCCGCGGCGAGTCGCTCGTCTACTGGCTGAAGAAGCTCGTCTTCCGCGGCGCCTGGCTCGACCACCGCGTGAAGGAGGGACTGCTCGAGGTCGGCTGGGACGACGCCAGGCAGGAGTTCACGTTCGCCGATACGAACGGCGGCCGCGCTCTGCTCGAGCTTCTCCCCACGCCGAGCTGGCACGAGCTCCAGTACCGGCGGTGACCGTTCCGCGCTGGTATGCGGTCGCGCTGCCGGCGTATCTGGCCGGCCTGCTCGCGCTGGACACCCGGATGTCGCTGCACGGGCAACTGGCGCTCGGCGCGCTCACCTTCGCGGTGGTGGCCGCGGCGCTCAGGCCGCTTCCCCCTCTCGTCCGCGCACAGGCGGTCGGCGTCGTCCTCTTCGCGACGGTCGGGGAGGTGACGGGCTCGCTCATGTGGGGCGTCTACCACTACCGGCTGCACAACCTGCCGCTCTTCATCCCGCCCGCGCACGGGCTCGTCTACCTGAGCGGGATCGCGTTGAGCCGCAGCCTCCGCGCGCGCCCCGTCGTGTGGGCGGCTGCGATGGTCGCCACGGCGTGGGGAATCGCCGGCCTGACGGTGCTGCCGCGGCTCGACGTGGCCGGCGCCCTCGGCGTCCCGCTGCTGCTCGTCTTCCTCTGGCGCTCGCGTTCGCGGGCGACGTATGCGGGCGTCTTCCTCGTCGTCGGCGCGCTCGAGCTCTACGGGACGTCGATCGGGACGTGGCGCTGGGCGCGCACGCTTCCCGGCCTCGGGATCCCGGACGGCAACCCGCCGAGCGGCGTCGCGAGCGGCTATGTCTGGTTCGACGTGATGGCGCTGCTCGTCGCGCCGTGGCTCGTCTACGTCGCCGGCCGGATGTTGAAGCCGATCGTCTCCTCCTTCTCGGGCGCGGTGCGGAGCTCGATCCGGCGCAGCGAGCCGATCGGGACGATGAGCGCGTCGGGCGCGTCGTCGCGCGCGTCGGTCACGTAGAGCGTCACCATCCCGAAGCCGGGCTCGGCCTCGATGTGCTCGAGGACGAAGCGCGAGCTGTCGGCGAGCTCGACCTCGACGACAGCCTTCTCGATGCCGTTCGCCTCGGCGAAGGCCGTGATCGCCTTGTGGAGCCGGTCGACGAACGCCTGGTGGGGCATCTCGACGACGGGTGTCCAAAGATCGGGCACAGGCTTGACCCTAACCAGCCTTGTTGATCAGGGCGTACAGGAGACGACAAGCAAACCATCCTTGCCCCGCGTCAGATCGAGCGTCGCCGACGCGGACTTGCCATCGGCAGAACCGCTGACCCCATGTCCAGCGGACGGAACGTGAGCCCCGGCCGCAATCCCGTGATTGGTGCAGCGCAGGGCCGCGCCTGTCTGCGGGTTTGTGATCGTCGTGGTCGTCGGCGCGGTGAACGTGGTGATCAGGGCTCCGCGCTTGGCCGGTCCGCGTGACGGCACTTTCTCGCCAGAGCCACATCCGGCGAGGGCGAGGCCGGCCGCGGCAGTGAGGATCAGTGCCGTCGCCTTCATCCCATCGGCTAGACGAAACCGCACGTGAGTTCGTCACACGCTGCGCCGCGCGCGCGCCCGCGACCCTAGAAGAGGCGCGCGTCCGTCTCAGTGGCGGGCGCCGCACCCAGGTGGGCGCGGCCGAGCGCCGTGATCATGCGGCCGCGCGGGGTGCGCTGGAGGAAGCCGAGCTGCAGCAGGTACGGCTCGTAGACGTACTCGATCGTGTCCGGCTCCTCCCCGAGTGCCGCCGCGAGCGTGTTGAGGCCGACGGGGCCGCCGGCGTACTTCTCGGCGATCGTGCGCAGGAGCTCGCGGTCGAGCCGCTCCAGCCCCGCCTCGTCGACCTCGAGCAGCTCGAGCGCCTCGCGGGCGATCGCGGTCGTGATCGCGCCCTCGTGGCGCACCTCGGCGACGTCCCTGACGCGGCGGAGAATGCGGTTGCCCACCCGCGGCGTGCCTCGCGCGCGGCTTGCGATCTCGTCGGCGGCGTCGTCGGCGATCTCGACGCCGAGGATCCCCGCCGACCGCCGGACGATCGCCGCGAGCTCGCCGTCCTCGTAGTAGTCGAGCCGGAACGTGATGCCGAACCGGTCGCGCAGCGGCGAGGTGAGGAGCCCCGTGCGGGTCGTGGCGCCGACGAGCGTGAACGGCGGCAGGTCGAGCGTGAGCGTGCGAGCGGCCGTCCCCTGGCCCATCACGATGTCGAGCCGGAAGTCCTCGAGCGCCGGGTAGAGAATCTCCTCGGCGGCGCGGCTGAGGCGGTGGATCTCGTCCACGAAGACGACGTCGCGGGCCTCGACCGCGGTGAGGATCGCCGCCACGTCCTTGCGCTCGAGCGCGGGGCCGGCGACCGAGCGGATCCCGACGCCGAGCTCCTCCCGGATGATGTGTGCCAGGCTCGTCTTGCCGAGCCCCGGCGGGCCGACGAGCAGGACGTGGTCGAGCGCCTCGCCGCGCGCCTTCGCGGCCTCGAGCGCGATCGCCAGCTGCTCCTTGACGCGAGCCTGGCCGACGAACTCGTCGAGACGGCGGGGGCGGAGGCTCCGCTCGACCTCCTCCTCGTCGTCGCGCAACGCCGGCGCCAGGAACTGGGTGGTCGCGTTCATGCGGCCTTCTTCAACGCGAGCCGGACGCGTTCCTCCGGCGGCAGGCCGGGATCGACCTCGGCGAGGGCGCGCTCGGCGTCGAGCAGTGTCCAGCCGAGCTCGACGAGCGCGTCCCTCGCGACCACGTGCTGCTCGCCCGAGCCCTCCGGCGCGACGGCAAGCTCGGGGTTGCCGAGCTTCTCCTTCAGCTCGAGCACGATCCGTTCCGCCGTCTTCTTGCCGATGCCGGGAATCGCCTGGAAGCGGGCCGAGTCGCCGCGCACGATCGCGCGGCGCAGCTCGGCGGCCGGCGACCCGGACACGATCGCGAGCGCGACCTTCGGGCCGACGCCGCTGACGGCGAGGAGCTGCACGAACAGCTCCCGCTCGCCGCGGTCGGCGAAGCCGTAGAGCTGCAGCGCGTCCTCGCGCACGTGGAGGTACGTCTCGACGGTGATCTCGTCGGCGGCGTCGCCCTTGCGGATCGCCGCCGGCGTCGCGTGGACGAGGTAGCCGACGCCGTTCACGTCGAGGACGAGGCCCTCGGGCGTGCTGGCGGCGGGCCTGCCGCGGAGGCGCGCGATCATGCGGGGAGAGTACGCGCGGGAACGGACGTTCTCATCCGGCGGCGGCGCGGACGAGCGGCGGCGCGAGCGCGTGGCAGATCGCGACGGCGAGCGCGTCGGCGGCGTGGTGCGGCGTCGGCAGGTCGGAGAGCCCGAGGATCATCTTCACCATCCGCTGCATCTGGGCTTTCTCGGCGCGCCCGTAGCCGCAGATCGCCTGCTTGACGCTTGCGGGCGCGTACTCGCGGCAGGCGACTCCCGCGTTGGCGGCCGCGACGAGCACGACGCCGCGTGCCTGCCCGACGGAGAGCGCGATGCGGGCGTCGGCGCCGACGTACGACTCCTCGAGCGCCACCGCATCCGGCGCGTGCTCGGCGATGAGCGCCGTGACCGCGTCGTGGATCGTCTTCAAACGGAGGACGGTGTCCTGCCCGGCGGGCGTCGACCAGCAGCCGTGCGCCACCTCCCTGAGGCGGCCTCCGCTTTCGTGGACGATTCCGTACCCGCAAGCAGCAGTCCCCGGATCGATGCCTACGACCTTCACGAGGGAAAGCTACGGACCCCACCGGATGAATCCTGCGCGCCAGCCAGGTGAAGGCGACGCAATCCCTCGGGGCCATCGCGATTTTGCGATCAGTCCCGGTGGCTGAAAGGATGACGCCCGTGCAGTTCCTCGAGTCTTCCGACGGCGTCCGGCTTTCCTACGACGTCGAGGGCGACGGGCCACCCCTGCTTCTCCATCTGGGCGCCGGTTGCGACTCGGGCCTGTGGCGGGAGGCGGGCTACCTCGCGCCGCTTGCAAGTCGTATTCGTGCATCTTGTTCGACCATCGCGGCCACGGCGAGAGCGACAAGCCGCGCGGGCCCGCGGCGTACCATCTCAATCGCCTCACGGTCGACCTCGTCGAGCTCCTCGACCATCTCGGGCTCGACTCGGTCGCTTTCTGGGGCCACTCGGCTGGCATCAGTCCCGGCGTACGCCTGGCTGAGCTGCATCCCGAGCGAGTGTGGGCGATCGTTGCGAGCGGCGCCGTCGCGCCACCGGAACCACCGGACGAGCTCGCCGCCTGGTGCGCAAGCGGCGCACCGGAGTTCCGCGAGCACAGGTGGGAGAAGCTTCTCGCAGGGTCGAAGGGCAGGAGCGCGACCTCCATCCCGGAGTGGATGAAGGAGAGGATCCGCGCCACCGACATCGAGCAGTTCGTCGGCTTCATCGAGTCCCTTCCGGAGTGGCACTGGGAGGAATGGGACGTCCTTCCCGGCCTCGAGACGCCGACTCTCTTCGTGACGGGCGAGCTCGAGGATCGTGACGATCACGTGACCCAGCTCGTCGGGCGCATGCGGCACGGCGAAGGTTCTGCGCCTGACCGGCCTCGGACACATCAACGCGTTTCTCGCGACCGAGATCGTCCAGCCTCGAGTCGACGACTTCCTCGCGCAGCACGCGCCGCCGTAGTCCAATCCCGCTCCCGCAGACGCCGCGAAGCGGCCTCGGCGGGCGGGCAAGGAAACAGCATGGAGGAAACAGCACGGAGCGCGACCGAGACCGCGCGCTCCGGCGCACGCAGTTCGATTTCCGAGGAAACGTGGACGGCGCTAGCCGGCCACGCTTTCGAGGACCCGCTCGGGGATGTCGAAGTTGGCGTAGACCTCCTGCACGTCGTCCGACTCCTCGAGCTGGTCGATCAGGCGCAGGATCTTCTTGGCCTCGTTCTCGTCCTCGACCTCGACGGTCGTCTTCGGCAGCATCGTCAGCTCGGCCGACTCGATCTCGAAGCCGGCGGCCTCGACCGCCTCGCGCACCGTGGCGAGCTGCTCGGCCGCGGAGAGCACCTGGTAGCTCGAGCCGTCGAGCGCGACGTCGTCGGCGCCTCCTTCCGCGGCCGCGAGCATGAGCTCGTCCTCGTCGGTTCCGTCGGCGGGCACGAGCACTAGCCCGCGGCGCTCGAACAGCCACGCGACCGCGCCCGAGGTGCCGAGGTTGCCGTCGTTCTTCGCAAAGATGTGCCGCACCTCGCCGGCCGTCCGGTTGCGGTTGTCGGTGAGCGTCTCGACGATCACCGCGACGCCGGCCGGGCCATAGCCCTCGTAGACGACCGTCTCGTAGGCGGCGGAGTCGGAATCGGTCCCCGCGCCCTTCGCGATCGCGCGGTCGATGTTGTCCTTCGGCATCGAGTTGGACTTGGCCTTCTCGATCGCGTTCTGGAGCGCGAGGTTGCCCGCCGGATCCGGCCCGCCCTCCTTCGCGGCGACGATGATCGCGCGCGTCAGCTTCGAGAAGAGCTTGCCGCGCTTCGCGTCCGCTGCTCCCTTCTTGTGCTTGATCGAGGACCACTTGCTATGCCCGGACACTTCGCTCCTCTCGCACCATGTTCAGGAACCGCTCGTGGAGCCGCGTGTCGTCGGTCAGCTCGGGGTGGAAGGCCGCGACGAGGAGGCGTCCCTCTCGCGCCAGCACCGGGTGGCCGTCGATCTCTGCGAGCACGTCGACGTCCGGGCCCGGCTCCTCGAGCCACGGCGCCCGGATGAAGACGGCACGCAGCGGCTCGTCGCCGTCCCCCACGTCGAGATCCGCCTCGAAGCTCTTCACCTGCCGGCCGAACGCGTTTCGCCGCGTCGCGTAGTCCCCGAGGCCGAGGTGGTCGCGGTCGAGGACGATCATCCCCGCGCAGGTCCCGAAGATCGGGCCGCTGAACTCGCGCACCGCCTCGTCGAGGCCGTAGAGCCGCATCAGCCGGCCGATCGCCGTCGACTCGCCGCCCGGGATGATCAGCCCGTCGAGCCCGTCGAGCTCCTCGGGGAGCCGGACCTCGACCGGCTCGGCGCCGAGCCGCCGCAGCACCGCGGCGTGCTCCCGGAAGTTCCCCTGCACGGCGAGGACGCCGATTCTGAGCGGCTTCTCCACGCCTCGATGGTAACGAGGCTCAGACCGGCGGCGGCTCGGCCGGCGGCACGAGCGTCGCGGCGGTCCTGCGCCGGCCGAGCATGCCGAGCGCGACGAGGAAGAAGCCGAGCAGCCCGAAGGCGAGCGCCGGCGACCACGGGCTGACGTGGGAGGCGGACGACGTGCAGAGGGGCGGTCCTCCCGGCCTCGCGACGCAGCTTCCGCTGCCCGAGAGGCCGAACGCTCCCTCGACGAGGGCGGTCGGCGAGCCGACGAGGTAGTGGATCGTGGCGAGGTAGAAGCCGACCGTCCCGAGCACCGCCCAGCTCGATCGCTTCGTCGCGTAGGCGAGGAGAACGAAGAGGAAGGCGACGATCGAGACGACCGCCCAGTCGCCGTCGCTCGTGTGCAGCCAGTACAGGACCGAGCCTCCGATCAGCACGCCGCCGACGAGGTGGAGCCAGAACGACGACGGCGTGCGCTGGATCCAGCCGGCGACCAGGTACGCGAGCCCGACGATCAGCGTGACGGCGGCGGTGAAGCTCCCGCCGGCGGTGACCAGGTCGACGACGAAGATCCAGCCGACGACCGCCGAGACGAGGCGGATGAAGGGAAAGCCGAAACGGCGCCGGTCGTCCCTGGCGGCCAAGAGGATGAGCAGCCAGAGGGCGAGCCGTGACCACGACCAGTGCTTGAACGAGCCGTGCACGCCGTTCCAGCCCCACCATTCGAAGAGCAAGACGAGGAACACCGCCCACGCGAGCACGGCTGCGAAGGCGAAGATGCCGGCGGCGATGGGGCGTTCACGCCCGCGGAGCGCATGGGCGATCGCGTAGAGCACGACGAGAACGAGCAGCGCCCAGCCGGCCTGCGCCCCGCTCCCGTAGCTGGCCGAGAGGTAGGCGAGGGCGGCGAGCCCGCCGAGCAGGACGGTCAGCCCGCCCGTGTAGACGAGGAACGTCGCCGAGGTCCAGATCGGCTTCGTCTCGCGCTCGTACACGCGGAGGATCGTCCTCCGACCGTCGGACGGAGCTCTTACCAGCCGCGGGTCTCGAGCAGCTCGCTCGGGTCGAGCGTCTGCGTCGAGATGCCGACCATCGGCTCGCCGAGGCCGGCCGAGACGCGGGCGAGGATGTCGGCGTCGCGGAAGTGCGTCGTCGCCTCGACGATCGCCTTTGCACGCCGCTCCGGGTCGCCCGACTTGAAGATGCCCGAGCCGACGAAGACGCCGTCGGCGCCGAGCTGCATGCAGAGCGACGCGTCGGCCGGCGTCGCGATGCCGCCGGCGGTGAACGTCACGACGGGCAGCTTCCCGTTCTCGGCCACCCACTTCACGAGCTCGTACGGCGCTCGCAGCTCCTTCGCCTCCGCGTACAGCTCCTCCTCGCGCAGCGCGCCGAGCCTGCGGATGTGGCCGAACACCGCGCGCATGTGCGTGACGGCGTTGACGATGTCGCCGGTGCCGGCCTCGCCCTTGGTGCGAATCATGGCCGCGCCCTCGGCGATCCGGCGCAGTGCCTCCCCCAGGTTCGTCGCCCCGCAGACGAAGGGGACGGCGAACTGCCACTTGTCGACGTGGTGCTCGAGGTCGGCGGGCGTCAGTACCTCGGACTCGTCGATGTAGTCGATCTCGAGCGCCTGCAGGATCTGCGCCTCGGCGAAGTGGCCGATGCGACACTTCGCCATGACGGGGATCGTGACGGCCTCCTGGATCTCCTGGACCTTCTCGGGATCGGACATCCGCGCGACCCCGCCGTCGCGGCGGATGTCGGCCGGGACGCGCTCGAGCGCCATCACGGCCACGGCGCCCGCAGCCTCGGCGATCCTCGCCTGCTCGGCGTCGACGACGTCCATGATCACGCCGCCCTTGAGCATCTCGGCGAGCCCGCTCTTGACCCGCATCGTCCCGTACTCGGCCATCGGCGTGAGTGTAGCCGGGAGCGACCTGATAGAAGAACCGCCCATGAAGCCGTGGTCGCGCGACTACGTGGGACGGTTCGAGGAGCTCGAGATCGAGAGCGAGCTCCTGCGCGACAACCCGCTCGGCGACCCGCACGTGCGGCCGCTCTGGGTCTATCTCCCGCCCGCCTACGAGGCCGAGCCGGACCGGCGCTTTCCCTCGATCTACCTCATCCAGGGCATGACCGGCCAGATCGACATGTGGCGGAACCGTTCCGCCTTCCGGCCCAACGTCCTCGAGCGGGTCGACGCCCTGTTCGCCGAGGAGGGCTGCCCGCCGGCGCTCGTCGTCTTCGTCGACTGCTGGACGTCGTACGGCGGCTCGCAGTTCATCGACTCGCCCGGAACGGGCCGCTACGGTGAATACCTGTGCGACGAGGTCGTCTCGTTCGTCGACTCTCGCTACCGCACGCTCGCCGAGCCCGGCCACCGCGGCATCGCCGGGAAATCGAGCGGGGGCTACGGCGCGATGGTCGTCCCGATGCTGCGCCCCGACGTCTTCGGCGGGCTGGCGACCCACGCCGGCGACGCGCTCTTCGAGCTCTGCTACCTGCCCGAGTTCCCCGAGACGGTGCGCGCGCTCCGCGACGAGTACGACGGCTCGTACGAACGCTTCTGGACGGACTTCCGCTCCCGCCCGGCGCTCTCGAAGAAGTCGGACATCCACCTCGTCAACACGTACGCGATGGCCGCGTGCTACTCGGCGAACGAGGACGGATCCGTCGACCTCCCCTTCGACACCGCGACCGGGATGCTCCGCGACGAGGTGTGGCAGCGCTGGCTCGCGTGGGACCCGGTGCGGATGGCCGGCCGCCACGCCGACGCGCTCCGCCGCCAGCGTGCGATCTACATCGACGCCGGCAAACGAGACGAGTGGTTCCTCGACCTGGGCGCCGAGGCCTTCCGCCGGGAGCTCGAGCAGCTCGGCATCACGGACGTCTTCTTCGAGCTCTTCGACGCGACGCACATGGCGATCGAGTACCGCTACCCGCTCGCGATCCGCTACCTCGCCGAGCGGCTGCAGTAGCTCCGGTCAGCCGGCGAGGATGCAGCGCGTCAGACCGCTCCCCTTGTTGGTGAGGGTGGCCGGGAACGCCGAGAAGCCGGTGCCCCCGCCAACTTCACGCGGGGCGCCCGTAGGAAGCAGATTCGCTCCTGTCAGAACCGCTGCGTTGCTGGCGACGATTCCGATCTTCGGCATCGTCGCCCCTGCCAGCAGGTCCACGAAGTAGTAAAGGCCGCTCGAGGGCACCACATATGGGCTCGTGAGCGAGAGCCTGACCCAGGAGTCGGTCGGGGCGTTCTGAAAGGCGGATGGGTTGTCGTCGGTCTGGGCGACGAGGTCGAGTTCCGAGTCGTAGACGGCAAAGGCGCCGTGAGTCATTCCCGAGCCGTCGGCGACCACGAGCTCCCCCAGCCAATTGATCGTGTCGCCCTGGTTGAGCCAGACGGCTGCTCCGTGGATCGAGCCCGACGAGTCGGTGACGCTCGCCGAGACCAGGCCCGGATCGGAAGTCCAGGCCACGAGTCCCAGCGACCGTGCGAGCGTGTTCGCGGCGCTGGGTCCCTCGGGGCCGACAGGTCCCTGTGGACCCTGCGGTCCTTGAGGGCCGGTCTCTCCCTTGGGCCCCTGCGGGCCCGCGTCTCCCTGAGGTCCTGCAGGCCCCTGCGCACCGGTCTGTCCCTGCGGGCCTACAGGGCCCTGCGGGCCTACGTCACCGGTGACCCCTTGCGGTCCTGTCGCCCCGATCGGGCCCATTGGTCCGATCGGGCCAGGAGGGCCGACGAGCCCCTGCGGTCCTGGGGCCCCCCGCTCGCCGACGGGCCCTGCAGGACCCGTCGCGCCGCGGTGTCCGTGCAAGGTCACGATCGCCTTTGGAGTGAGCTTCCACGCAGGAATCGAGTGGCTCATAATTCTGCTTCCGGAAATGAGCGCGCCGGCGACGGCTCTGCCGCCGCCAAGGGCGACGAACAAGGCCAGCAACGCGATGGCGGTCGCCGGGTGGCCGAGACGCTTCAAGAGACAAAGTGAAGCCCCGGACAGGGCCAACCGCGCCACCGTTTCCGGGGGGCGAGCCCTCCCCGATGGCTCAGAACGCTGGTACGGCCCGCATCGCTCCTGGGCTGGTGACGGCACCCGTCAGACCGCGGTCAGTCCTCTTCGGTTCGCCCCGGCCAGGCGCCGGTGAGGTGCTGGAAGCCCGTCGCGCCTGCGCGGTCGATGAGCGCCTTGACCCCGCCGAAGACCGCGCCCTCGACCGTGGCCGCGGCGATCACCTCGCCCCAGCCCTTGGTCGCGTCCGTCGCCTCGGGCGCCTCCTCCTCGTGCGCGACCGCGCCCCACACGCGCTTGAAGACCGAGCCGGCGATGATGCCGCCGAGGACGCCGAAGATCAATCCGAGCGGCTTGTAGAGCACCCGCGCCATGCGGGCGGGATTCCCCGGATCGGCGCGAACGACACCAAACGCTGGACGGTCGAGCTGTCGGCGCCGTATACCGCGGAGGATGAAGCGTTTGCTCCTCCCGGCGAGCGCGCTCGTCCTCGTCGTCACCGCCTGCGGCGCCGGCGCGAAGCCGGCGCCGCGGGTGACGGAGGTCGGGGCTCGGGTGCGCAGCGTCCACGTGGTCGCCGCTCGTCGAGAGCGCGCCGCAGCACGCGAGGCGCGGAAGCTGCTCCGCGAGTTCGTCCCGCCGCCCGGCGCGCGGCGCGCGCCGCGTCGGGACGCCGCACGGCAACGGCGGCGTCCTGCGCCGGTCGGGACCGGTCCCGCTCTACGGCGAGGCGGTGGACGCGCACCGCTTCTGGCGCGTCGAGAAGCCGTTCCCCGTCGTCCTCGCGTTCGTGCGGGCGCACGATCCTCGCGGGTTCACGCACCGCGGCGCGGCGTACGGAACCCAGAAGCCCACTACCTCACGCGGAGCCTCGAGAGCGGCGGCCGCAGGCCGATCCGGTACCTCGACGAGACGGTCGTCGCGCTGCCGGGCCGGACGCTGGTCCGGGTGGACGCGCTTGCCGTCTGGATCTACCCACGCTCCCCGTCCGAGCGCGTGCCCGCCGCGACGGCCGAGATCGTGGTGCGGGCTCCGAGAATCTCCGCGACGGTGACCGATCCGGGGAAGGTCGCACGAATCGTCCGCTGGTTCGACGCGCTCCCGGTCTCGCCGCCCGGCGTCGCCGTGTCGTGCCCCTACGCGGTGGCTCCCGACCTGACGCTTTCCTTCCGCAGCGCCGGCGGCGCCCGGCTCGCCCAGGCGACGCTGCCGAGGACGGAGGCGACCTTGTGCGACCCGATCGCCTTCACGATCGGCGGCTGGCGGCGGCGGCCGCTGATCGACGGCCCGGGCGAAAGCTTCGTCCGCCGGTTGCAGGGTCTCCTCGGGCTGCGCCTCGTCCAGGCCCGGCGCTAGGACTCACCCCATCGGGTGATCTCGTCTGCTGACCCTGCTGCAGGTTTCGGCAGAAACTCCTCCCGCCGTCTGACCAACCCACCACGTGGGCGGTCCTCATCGCCGCCCCGCTCCCTGCCGACAGAGAGCGCAGACGTTGCCGTCAGCAGAAGGGGGTTCGAAAGCAATGCGCCGCACGCGCCGGGTCCTCGTCATCGACGACGACCGGTTGCTCTGTGAGCTCGTCCGGACGACGTTCGAGCTCGAGGGGTACGAGGTGGACACCGCGTACGACGTGATCGAGGCCGAGCGCGTCCTCGTCGAGTCGCGGCCGGACGCCATCCTGCTCGACATCGGGCTGCCCGGGATCGACGGGATCTTCTACCTGGAGCGGCTGCGCGAGACGCCGCAGACGAGCAAGATCCCGATCGTCGCGATCAGCGGCTCCGACGAGGCGGGCCGCTCCGCGCGGACGGCCGGCGCGCAGGCCTTCCTGCGCAAGCCGTTCAGCCCGCTCGAGCTGATCGCACTCGTCACGCCGCTCGTGCGCGAGAACGGCTTCGGCGAGATCGGCCCGAGCGACGTCGTCGACGCCTCGGACCTGAACCGGCTGATCGAGATCGGCCGCCGCCAGCACCAGCTCCTGCACGAGGCCTACGCGCAGACCGTCGCGGTGCTCGCGTCGGCGCTCGAGTCGCGCGACTTCGGCACGAGCCGGCACTCGCGGCGCGTCACCTCCTACGCCACGAGGCTCACCCTCGAGGTCGCCCCGCGCCTGCTCGACGACCCGAGCCTCGAGTGGGGGTTCCTCCTCCACGACGTCGGGAAGATCGGCATCCCGGACGGAATCCTCCTCAAGCCCGACCGCCTCACGGTGCCGGAACGCCGGAAGATGCAGGAGCACGCGGAGCTCGGCGAGCGGCTGCTCGCCCACGTCCCGCTTCTCAATCAGGAAGGCGCGCGCGTCATCCGGTCCCACCACGAGCGGTGGGACGGGAGCGGGTACCCAGACAAGCTCTCAGAGGAGAGCATCCCGCTCGGCGCGCGGATCTTCGCCGTCGTCGACTCGCTCGACGCGATGACCGACGAGCGCCCGTACCGGACGCCGGTCAGCTGGGACGCGGCCGCGGAGGAGATCCGCCGCTGCCGCGCCACCCACTTCGACCCGGACGTCGTCGACGGGTTCGAGGCGTGCGAGCCCGACCTCTACCGCATGCACCTCGCGGAGCTAGCCGCCTAGAGGTCGGTGAGGGAGGGCGGCGCCGCACCGCCCTCCCTCGGTTCCGCCCGCTCTCAGGGCTGGTGCGCGACGAACGACGGTGCGTGCACCGCCGCGTGCGGCAGCCGGATCCCGGCCTTCGCGGCCGCGTGGCGGAGAGCGCCCGTCGGGCTCACGAGGGCTCCGCACGATGCGTCGCCGCCGATGAACCAGACGGCTCCCGGGTCGGTCGTGGTCGAGACGTCGAGCCCCGTCGTGAAGAACTCGGTGGTGGGAGTGGCGCCGTTGCCGAAGGGGCCCTTCCCGTACTCGTACCCCTCGGGCGTGCTCGTGTCGGTGGGGTGCGGGTTCCCGAACTGGTTGATCGGAATCGCGAACTTGACGCACGCGGCGAGCAGCTTCGTCTCGGTCGTGACCGCCGTCTTGAGGCCCTTCACCGTCTTGCTCAGCGTCGTCACCTGCTTCTTCAGCGCCTTGTACTGCCTCGCCGTCGGCCCGGCCGCCTGCCGGCCTGCCGGCGAGGCGGCGACGTACATGGCCGCGGCGACCACCGCGACCCCGACGAGCATCAGGAACCGCTTCATCGATCCTCCTTTTGACCCCCCGCCGAGCGCGTGGGAATGCGGTGACTCAACAGGGCGCCCCGACACTTGTCAACCGCGCTGCGGCGCCGCCGACCGGCGGGTTCCATAGCCTCGCGCTCATGGTTCGCGAGGAGCTGCGGCGGCTCGTCACCTGGGGAGAGCGTCACCGGCGGCTGCTCGCGCGGATCGTCATCGCCTTCTGCCTGTCGGCGGTCGTCGACGTCGCCGCCGCCGTCCTGATGTGGTCGTTCGAGAGCGGACTGAAGGGGAGCAGCATCCACGGCTTCGGCGACGCGCTCTTCTTCGCGACGGTGCAGATCGTGACGGTGTCGTCCTCCTACGCGAATCCGCTCACGCGCGCGGGCCAGATCGTCGACGTCGTGCTCGAGCTCTGGGGGATCTTCGTCGTCACCGCGGTCGCCGGCTCGTTCGCGTCCTTCTTCCTGAGCGGCGATCAGGGCTCGGGCTAGGCTCCCCCGCGTGACCGTGGAGCTCCGCCCGATGCGGGACGACGAGTACGAGGCGTGGCTGCCGCAGGTACGCGAGGGATACGCCCGGTCGATGATCGACCACGGCGGCTTCTCCCCGGTCGTGGCCCGGGCGCGGGCGGAGACGCAGATCGGCGAGCTCTTCCCGGGAGGAGGCCCGGCGGCTGCGCAGCTCGTGTTCGTGATCGAGGCCGACGGCGAGCCGGTCGGAGACCTCTGGCTCGCGGAACGCCAGGACATGAGCGGGCGACCGTGCCTGTTCGTCTACGAGGTCCACGTCGACGAGGCGCACCGGGGCCGCGGTCACGGCAGGGCGGCGATGCTGTTCGCCGAGGAGGAGGCGAGGCGGCGTGGCCTCGACTGCGTCGTGCTGAACGTCTTCGGAGGGAACGAGGTCGCGCGCCGCCTCTACCGCTCGCTCGGCTACGAGGAGAACGCCGTCGCCATGAGCAAGACGGTCTAGCGCGTGGCGCCGTCCGGCGGCGGTGCCCAGTCCTGCGCGATCCGCCACTCGCTCCTCAGCACTGCAGCGTAGACCTCTCCCGCCTTCGCCTTGCCGTCCGTCGCGTCGAGGATCGCGCGGCTCCGCGCGGCGCGCGCCGGCAGCCCTGGCCGGCGCGGCACCTCGCCGACCAGCTCCCAGCGCCCATTCCCCAGCTCGCGCAGGACGACGAATCCCGGCGCGCTCGGCACTACGAGGCCGGCAGCCCGACCGGGCAGGAGACGCCGGTCCCGCCCAGCCCGCAGTAGCCGTTCGGGTTCTTGGCGAGATACTGCTGGTGGTAGTCCTCGGCGTAATAGAACGGCCCCGCCGCCGCGATCTCGGTCGTGATCTCGCCGAAGCCGGCGCGCGCGAGCTCGGCCCGGAAGGCGTCTCGCGACGCCTCCGCCGCGGCCCGCTGGGCGTCGTTCGCCCAGTAGATCGCCGAGCGGTACTGCGTGCCGTGGTCGTTGCCCTGCCGCATCCCCTGGGTCGGGTCGTGATTCTCCCAGAAGAGGCGCAGGACGCCTTCGAGCGGGAGGACGGCGGGGTCGAAGACGACGAGCACGACCTCGGCGTGGCCGGTGCGCCCGCTGCAGACCTCCTCGTACGTCGGGTTCGGCGTGTAGCCGCCGGCGTATCCCACCGCCGTCGTGAAGACACCGTCGGCCTGCCAGAACACGCGCTCTGCGCCCCAGAAGCACCCCATGCCGACGACCAGCTGCTCCGTTCCCTCCGGAAACGGGGGCCGGAGCGGCGAGCAGAGCACCTCGTGGCGCTCGGGCACGGGGAGCGGCGTCTCGCGTCCGGGCAGCGCCTCCTCGGGCGTGACCTGCTCGGCCTTCTTCGTGAAGAGGAACATGCCTCTAGCTTAGGCGGCAGGGTCCTCTTCGCCGAGCTCTTCGGCGACCGAGCCAGACACCTCCCGCTCGGCCCGCGCCTCGAGCTCGGACTCCTTGCGCTTCGTCCAGATCAGGAAGGCGACGAGGACGACCGTCCCCACCACGCCGATGGTGATGTCGATCGTCGTGCTGAGCTCCCTCAACGCGCCGCCGAACACGTAGTAGAGGACGCCGAAGACCGTCGCCCACACGATCCCGCCGGCCGCGTTGAAGGCGAGGAACCGCTGCCACGGCATGTGGTTGGCGCCGGCGAGGAAGGCAGCGTACGTGCGGAGGATCGCGACGAAGCGGCCCCAGAAGACCACCTTGCCGCCGTGGCGGCGGAAGAGCCAGATCCCGATCTTGAGCCGGCCCTCGTGGAGCCGGATCTTGTGGCCGTAACGCAGGAGCAGCTTCGCGCCGCCGTAGCGGCCGATCGCGAAGCCGATGTTGTCCCCGAGCACCGCCCCCGCGATCGCGACCGCGATCACCCACCAGATCTCCAGGTTGTGCGTCGAGCCGGCGTAGAGCGCGGCGCCCACCAGCGCCGTCTCCCCCGGCACCGGGATGCCGATGCTCTCGAGCATCACGAGCAGGAACACGACGAGATAGCCGTACGACTGGAGCCAGGCGTCGACCGTGTGCGTGGAGAGAAAGAAGCCGAGCGTCACGCGTACATCCTCACCTCCCGCTCACCAACTGCCACTACGTTCGAGCCGTGATCGAGGCCAGGAACCTCACGAAGGACTACGGCGACAAGCGTGCCGTCGACGGACTGAGCTTCACCGTACAGCCGGGAATCGTGACCGGCTTCCTCGGGCCGAACGGCTCCGGCAAGTCGACGACCATGCGCCTCATCCTCGGCCTCGACGCGCCCACGGGCGGCGACGTCACGGTCAACGGCCGCCACTATCGCGACCACGCGGCGCCGCTCCACGAGGTCGGCGCGCTGCTCGAGGCGCGCTCCGTCCACACGGGACGCTCGGCGTACAACCACCTGCTCGGGCTGGCGCAGACGCACGGGATCCCGAAGCGGCGCGTCCTGGAGCTGATCGACCTCGTGGGCTTGCACGAGGTGGCGCGCAAGCGCACGGGACAGTTCTCGCTCGGCATGGGCCAGCGGCTCGGCATCGCGCAGGCGCTCCTCGGCGACCCGAAGACCGTGATGCTCGACGAGCCGGTCAACGGCCTCGACCCGGAGGGCATCCACTGGGTGCGCAACCTCCTCAGGGGGCTCGCCGCCGAAGGGCGCACGGTCTTCGTCTCCTCCCATCTCATGAGCGAGATGTCGCTCACGGCCGACCACCTGATCGTGATCGGGCGCGGGAAGCTGATCGCCGACACGAGCGTCGAGGACTTCGTCGCCCGCGCCTCGCAGAAGGTCGTGCTCGTCCGCTCTCCCGAGCTCGAGCGACTGGAGCTGGAGCTCGCCGGCCCCGGCATCTCCTTCGTTCCCGCCGCGGGCGGCGCGCTCGAGGTGCACGGGCTGACCGCCGAGCAGGTCGGGGATGCCGCCGCTCGCGCGGGAATCGCGCTCCACGAGCTGTCGCCGCACCAGGCCTCGCTCGAGGAGGCCTTCATGAACCTGACGCGCGACGAGCTCGAGTTCGCGGCCGAGATGGAGGAGGTCGTCGCGTGAACGCGGTCGCCCCGGCCGCCCGCCTGCCGCGGCTCGAGACCACCGGCCGCGTCGCGTTCCGGCGCGTGCTCGTCTCGGAGTGGACGAAGCTCCGGTCGGTGCGATCGACGAAATGGTCGCTCGCCGCCGGCTTTCTCCTCACGATCGCCTTCCCGATCATCTTCGCCTTCGCCACCACCTCGCACTGGGGGACGATGTCCCCTCAGGATCGCGCCGGCCGCCACCCGCTCGAGATCGCCCTGGCCGGCGTGAACATCGCGCAGCTCGCGATCGCCGTCCTCGGCGTCCTCCTGATCAGCGCGGAGTATTCGACCGGCTCGATCCGCTCGACGTTCACCGCGGTGCCCACCCGGCTCCCGGTGCTCTGGGCGAAGCTGATCGACTACGCGGTCGTCTCGTTCCTGCTCGTCCTGCCGGCGGTGCTCATCAGCTTCTTCGCGACCCAGGCAATTCTCGACCGGCACCACATCCTCCAGATCTCGTTCACCGCTCCCGGCGTCACCCGGTCGGTGGTCGGCGGCGCGCTCTACGTGATGCTCGTCGGGATCTTCGCCCTGGGGCTCGGCGCGATCGTCCGGAACACCGCGGGCGGCATCGCGACCTTCGCGGGCATCTTCTTCGTCCTGCCACCGCTCATGAACGTCCTGCCGTTGAGCTGGAACAACGCCATCAGCCAGTACCTGCCGCTCGAAGCGGGCAGCCAGCTCTTCACGCTCCACCACGGGGCTCACACGCTCAGACCGCTCACCGGCGGGCTCGTCCTCGCCGCCTACTGCGCCACCGCGATCGTGATCGCGGCCGTGCTGCTCGTCCGCCGGGACGTCTGAACACGGGCAGGCGGACGCGCCTGCGACGATGTGCTCGTGAGCACGGACGAGTCGCGCACGCAGCGTGTCCTCATGGACGCGGCCGCGATGGGATCGGCGGCGGCGAGCGCGTTTGCGCGCCGCCTGACCGTCGCCCTCGGCGGCGAGGAGCGGACGCGCGTCATCGTCGTCCTCGCCGCGGTGCTCGGGCTGAGCGGCGCCGACGCCGCCACCGTGGGCGCCCTCGCGACCGAGCTCCGCCACAGCCTGCACATCACGAACACGGACATCGGGCTGCTCGTCGCGGTCAGCTCGCTCGTGGGCGCGGTGGCGACGCTGCCGTTCGGCGTCCTCGCAGACCGGGTGCGGCGGACACGCGTGCTCGGCCTCACCATCGTCCTCTGGGGCGGGGCCATGCTGTGGAGCGCCGCGGCCTCGAGCTTCACCGAGCTGCTCTGGACGCGGCTCCTGCTCGGCGCCGTGACGGCCTCGGCCGGGCCGATGGTCGCCTCGCTCGTCGGCGACTGGTTCGGCAGCTGGGAGCGCGGCCGGATCTACGGCGTGATCCTCGCGGGCGAGTACCTCGGCGCCGGCGTCGGCTTCGCGGTCACGGGCAACATCGGAGCCCTCTCCTGGCGAGCCGCGTTCGTCATCCTTGCGCTCCCGGCCTTCGCGCTCGCGCTCGTCGTGTGGCGCCTGCGCGAGCCGGAGCGCGGGGGGAAGGGCGTGCTCGCCCACGAGTCGCAGGCGCCGCCGCCCGAGGCGGTCGCCCCGGCGGACGAGGGCGCGCAGGCGACCGACGCCCAGCGCCTCGCGCAGGACCGCGGCCTCGCGCCGGAGCCCGAGCTCATCGTGTCGCCGGAGGAGGCCCGGCGGATGGGCCTCGTGCGCGCGACCCACTACGTGCTCCGCGTACGTACCAACGTCGTCCTCATCGCCGCGAGCGCCTGCGGCTACTACTTCCTCGCCGGGCTGCAGACGTTCGGCCTCGAGTTCTCGAAGGAGCAGTACGGGATCGACCAGGCGCTCGCGAGCTCGCTCCTGCTCGTGGTCGGCACGGGCGCGCTCGCCGGCGTGCTCTTCGGCGGCGCGCTCGGCGACTGGCTGCTCAAGCGCGGCGTCCTCAACTCGCGTGTGCTGACCCCCGCTGTCGCCGCCGGGCTCACGGCACTCCTCTTCGTGCCCGCGATCTTCACGCGCGGCGCGGTGACGGCGGTGCCGTACCTCATCGCCGCGGCGTTCTTCCTCGGCGCCCAGAACCCGCCGCTCGACGCCGCGCGGCTCGACATCATGCCGCCGCTGCTCTGGGGGCGCGCGGAGGCGGTGCGCACGCTCCTGCGCTCGCTCGCGATGGCGCTCGCCCCGCTTCTCTTCGGCGCGGTCTCGGACTACATCTTCGGCGGCGGGCGCTCGGGCCTGCAGTGGACGTTCGCCGTCATGCTCGTCCCGCTCGGCGCAAGCTCGTGGCTCCTGTTCAAGGGCCTGCGTACGTACCCGGCCGACGTGGCGACGGCCGCGGCGAGCGCGGACGATGCGCCCGGCTACCCTCAGCCGGTCGATCAGTGGGGTCTCTGATGAGCACCGGCAACGCCTTCCTCGTCCTCTCCGCCTTCCTCGCGAGCGGCGTCGAGTTCGTGGAGGCGCTGACGATCGTTCTCGCTGCCGGGCTCGCACGCGGCTGGCGCTCCTCGCTCGCCGGGCTCGGCGCGGCGACCGTCGTGCTCGCGGTGGTCGTCGCGGCGCTCGGGCCGGCGCTCACCGTGATCCCGTTGCAGGCGCTGCGGCTCGTCGTCGGCGCGCTCCTGCTCGTCTTCGGGCTGCAGTGGCTGCGCAAGGCGATCCTGCGCGCGAGCGGCTACAAGGCGCTGCACGACGAGGACGCGATCTTCGCGCGCGAGCTCGCCGAGGCGCACGGCGCCGCGCGCGTCGAGCGGGCCGGCGTCGACTGGTACGGGTTCACGCTCGCCTTCAAGGGCGTGCTGCTCGAGGGGCTCGAGGTCGTCTTCATCGTGCTCACCTTCGGCAGCGCGCAGGGCTCGATCCCGCTCGCCGCGGCGGGCGCGGCAGGCGCGCTCGTGCTGGTGGCAGGAGTCGGCATCGCGGTGCGCGCGCCGCTCGCCCGGGTCCCCGAGAACGCGATGAAGTTCGCGGTCGGCGTGATGCTGACGACGTTCGGCATCTTCTGGTCGGCCGAGGGAGCGGGCGCCCACTGGCCCGGCGCCGACGCGTCGCTCCTCGGCGTCCTCGGCTTCGTCGTCCTCTCCTCGATCCTGCTCGTGCGCCTGCTGCGCCGCGAGCGCCGGGCCCGGTTCAGGGCTGCCGAGGTGCGGGCGTGAGCAGGCTCGCGGCATTCGGCCGCTTCTGGTGGGAGTTCGTGATCGGCGACGACTGGCTCGTCGCCGTACTCGTGGCGGCGGGGATCGGCGCCACCGCGGCGCTCGCGGCTGCGGGCGTGACGGCCTGGTGGCTGCTGCCGCTCGCCGTCCTGTTCGTCTTGTGGCTCTCGCTGCGGCGGGCGATACGCTCGGCCTGACCACCGCGGGGCCCGTAGCTCAGCGGTCAGAGCAGCGGACTCATAATCCGTTGGTCCCTGGTTCGAATCCAGGCGGGCCCATCGACTCGCGCAGCAGGACGTCTGTCGCCGGGAGCCGGAAGCCGATGAGGCTTCGGCGATTCGTCGGTCCCTACGCGGTACGGTCGAGTCGAGACGCGGCGGCGGCGCTCCGCCGAGAAAGGAGTCGTGCGATGGCGCGGTACCTGATCTCGTTCCCCGGCCCTGCGATGGGCCACATCCCCGAGGAGGAGATGGCGGCCGTGGGCGAGGCCGCTCACGCGGTGGTCCGGGAGGCCATGGACGCAGGGGTTTGGGTGTTCGGGGGTGGGCTGTCCGAGGAAGTGGAGCCCGTCATGGTGACCGCGGAGGGGACGGTCACCGCCGGCACCTACCCGCAGACCCGGGAGCTCGACGGCGGCTTCACCGTTCTCGACACGGCCTCGCGCGAGGAGGCCCTCGAGTGGGCCGCGAAGATCGCAGCAGCCTGCCGCTGCGCCCAGGAGGTCCGGGAGTTCATGCCCGACCCGGCCGTCGGCAACTGATCCGAGACAGACGTGACCGCTCGGCGGACCTGCGCTGTAATGGGAGGAGCGATGAAGCCCGAGAGTGTCCTCGCCACGACGCTGGCGCTCGCTCTGGCGGTGGGCCTGACGGCGTGCGGAGGAACCAGGGGCGCCGGGGTGGCGATGTCGAGGTATCTCGGGCCGGCGAGCAGGGCGAGCATCCAAGCAGCCCGGCTGAGCAGTGTCGACTTCAACATCTTCCCGCGCCAGGTGGCCACCAGCCGTGTCGAATACGTTTCGGCGGGCCCGGCCCTGGAACGCTCTTCGGCACGTGCACGACGCGTTTCGTCCCCCTGTCCCCACCGGGCACGGGCGGGCTGGTCGAGGTCGTCTTCACCGAGCGATGGCACGGCGGCCTCACGGTGGCCGGCAAGGAGATCTGGTCGCACACGACCTGGAACGTCTTCGTCGCGCACGGACGCGTGCTCGATTCGCTTACCCGGATGTCCGGCGTGTCGCTGCCCACGATCTAGGGACGTGAGAGGGATTCGCGGCCGCGCCGGGCAAGGGCGGTCGCATATCGTCCGTCGCAGGCGATGAGCCTGCTCAGCTCGATCCTCGGCCGGCGCTGGGGCTTGCCCCCCGCCCGGACCCGTGCGGTCGTCCACGAGGCGAAGCTGCGCGTGCCGATGGACGACGGCGTCGTGCTCCTCGCCGACCGCTGGGTGGCCGAGGCGACGCGCGACAAGCCGCAGCCGACCGTGCTCGTCCGCTCCTGCTACGGACGGGGCGGCCCGTACGGGCTCTTCCACGGGCGCATGCTGGCCGAGCGCGGCCTGCAGGTCGTGATCCAGAGCGTCCGCGGGACGTTCGGCTCCGAGGGGACGTTCAACCCGCTCGACGAGCGCGCGGACGGGCTGGCCACGCTGTGCTGGCTGCGCGAGCAGCCATGGCACGAGGGCCCGATCGGGATGACGGGAGAGAGCTACCTCGGCCTCGTGCAGTGGGCGCTCGCGCCCGACGCGGGCGACGACCTCGTCGCGCTGTCGATCCAGGCCAGCGCGTCGCAGTTCCACGGGCAGAGCTTCCGCGGCGGGAGCATGGCGCTCGAGACCTCCGCCCAGTGGCTCGTCATGACCGCGACGCAGGAGCGCGGCCTTGCGCCGCCGCCGATGATCCTGGCCCTGCGCCGGCTCCCCTCGGTGCTCGCCTCGCGCTCCCTGCGCGACCTCGACCGCCGCGCCACGGGAGAGGAGGTCGCGTGGTTCCGCGAAGCGCAGTCGCAGCCGAGGCGCGACGACGCGTGGTGGGTCGAGCGCGACTTCTCGGACGGAGTCGCACGGGTCGAGGCGCAGGTGCAGATGCTCACCGGCTGGTACGACGCGTTCACCCCGTGGCAGATGGAGGACTACGCGGCGCTGGTCGAGGCCGGCCGCCGCCCGCAGCTCGTCATCGGCCCCTGGACGCACGTCCAGGAGGGGATCGTCGCCGCCGGAGTGCGCGAAGGGCTGGCCTGGCTCAGCGGCCACCTGCTCGACGACTGGAGCCACGCGGACCGGGCTCCGGTGCGCGTCTACGTGACGGGCGAGCGCTCCGGGGGCGGCTGGCGCGAGCTCGAGCGCTGGCCTCCGGACGAGCACGCCGCCAGCCGGCTGTGGGCGGCGAGCGACGAGCGCCTCGTGTGGGAGCCGCCGGAAACGGAGACCGCCGGCGCACTCCGTTACCGCTACGACCCGTCCGACCCGACGCCGTCCGTCGGTGGGCCCGTCATGATCGCGGGCAAGGCGGTCCGGGACAACCGCAAGCTCGAGGCCCGTTCGGACGTGATCGCCTTCACGAGCGCCCCGCTCGAGGCTGCACACGAGGCGATCGGCCCGGCACGTGTCGAGCTCTAAGCGCGGGCGAGCGAGCCGTATTTCGATCTCTTCGCCCGCGTCTGCGACGTCGACCCCCGACGGAGCCTCCTGGAACGTCTGCGACGCGCTCGCGAGCGTCGCCCCGGGCCGCTTCGAGCGGTCCGGGACGGACGGCGCCTGGTGCGTCGGGTTCGACCTGTGGCCGCTCGCGCACCGCTTCGCGGCCGGGCACCGGATCCGCCTCCAGATCTCCTCGGGCGCGCATCCGCGCTACGTGCGCAATCCGGGAACCGGCGAGCACCCGCTCGAGGCGGAGCGGCTCGTGCCCGTGGACGTCGAGATCCTCTACGGGCCGGAGCACCCGACGGCAGCCGTGCTCCCGATTCTTCCGGCCTGAGCGTCACCCCTGTCCCGGCTGCTGGACGACGACGACGGGGCACGTCGCGTGCTGGACGACCTGCTGGCTGACCGATCCGAGCAGGAGGCTCCGGAACCCGCCGAGGCCGCGCCTACCGACCACGATCAGGTCCGCGTCCGCGGCCTGCCCGAGCAGGGCGTCCGCTGCGTGTCCCGTCACTGCTGAAGGGAAAGCTCAAGCTCGGCCTGCTCGGGATCGTCTTCCCGCCGCTCGCGATCGTGGCGGCGGTGCGGCTCGCCAAACCGACCTCCCCGTGGGCGCGCTGGCTCTATCCGGACGACGGCCGGCAGATGCGGCGGAGCCAGGCCCGCTTCCAGGCGCGCGAGACTCGCTGGGCCGGCCGCCGGGAGCGCTTCTACGACCTGATCGGCGGCGCCCCGCACCTCGGCTCGAAGCGGGACGCGGCCGCGAAGTCGAAGTAGGCCGCTCCGCTACGCCGGAAAGTGGCCGACGGCCTTCGTGAGGTCGCTCCAGACACGGTCGAAGCGCGGCTCGCAGCCGCCTCGGACGGTGACCGTGCGACGGCCGAGGCGGATGAAGCGACCCGCGAAGTCGGGATTCGTCCCCGCGCAGATCCGGTTCGTGAGCTGCGCCTGTCTGATCTCGCGCCCGAGCTTCCGCACCAGCCGCACCGAGATCCTGCTCCGCCGGGTGCCGTGCGGAAGCCTGACGGTGACGGCTCCGTCCGGCCTGATCGAGGCGGTGGAGCCGAAGAGATTCCCGCCCGAGTAGCCGAACCGGATCGCCTGCGGCCGCCCCGCCGCCGCGCTCGAGCCGCAGGCGGCGACGGCGACGAGGACGGCGAGTGCTACGAGAAGACCGACGCGCACGCGCGGAGGGTAGCGCGGCCGGTTGCAGGATCCACTGAGGTTGTGATGGTTCGCTCGCCGGGTCGGGTAACGATTCCCGCAGAATGGCCGCCACGATGAAGGTGTTCCAGCACGAGACGCGCCTGCGCACAGCCGGCGGCCTCACGGTCACCGACATCACCGAGGACGTGCAGACCGCCGTCCGGGAGAGCGGAGTCGTGGACGGGATCGCCTGCATCTACTCCCCGCACACGACCTGCTGCGTCCGCGTCAACGAGATGGAGACGGGATTCCTCGAGGATTTCTGCGCGCTCCTCAAGCGGCTCGTCCCACACGATTCGTACTACGCGCACGACGACTGGGATCGGCGCACCGAGAACATCTGCCCCGAGGACATGGACCAGGGCAACGGGCACTCGCACTGCATGGCGATGCTGCTCGGAACCGCCGGGGAGTCCGTGCCGGTGCGCGACGGCGAGCTCCAGCTCGGGACGTGGCAGCGCGTCCTCTTCATCGAGCTCGACCGAGAGCGCGACCGCCGCTGGCTCGTCCAGGTCGTCGGCAGGTAGCGGCCCGCAGGGGCGCCGGCCCGGTGACCCGGGCGGACTAGTGCCCGTTGACGGAGAAGTGCATGTAGTCCTTCGTCGAGCCGGCCCACGAGCCGCCCCAGCCCCAGCCGATCGACGCGAAGGCGCTGCGCACGGCGGGCGTCACCATCCCGCGGCGGTGCCAGGACCGGTTCAGGTACGACAGCGCGGTCTTGTCGCGGGTCATCCCGCACCCGACGTACGGGTTCTCGCGCGGGTTCAGGTCGACGGCCTCGCCGTACGCGTGCATCGACCAGTGGTGCGTCGTGGACGAGCTGCTGCACGGCGACGCGGCGGCGTCGCGGCATTCGAAGGAGGCGGTGACGTCTCCGCTTCGGTCCGGGTGCGGGCCGTACGTCGACGCGAACGCGCCGTCGCGGATCGGGAAGCGCATCCGGTACAGCTTCCCGAACACCTCGGCGAGCGGATGCGCGACCTTGGAGTTGACCACGATCTGCCCCAGGTGCGTCTTCCGGTCGAAGCCCCGGTAGCGGTAGGTCAGGACGCGAACCTCGGACAGCCAGACCGGGCAGCCGCGGTGCCACTCTCCGGCGCCGATGATCGCCTGCTTCTGCGCCTGCGTGAGGCGCGAGATCCCGGTGTGCGGGGCCACGGAACGGTGCGTCGTCGCGGCCGTGACGGAGAGGACGGCCGTCATGAGGAGGGTGGCGAGGCTCTTCATCCGGGCCTCATGGTGCCACCGATCCACCTGCGTCGCCGTTGCACGAGCACGCTCCGAGCGGGAGGGCCGCCGCCGCAGCCGCGGCCCTCCCGCTCTCCCTCGGAGGTCCGAAGGCCGCCCCTGACGGTCGGCGGAATTCGGCGGCCGATTTTACCCTCTCAATGAGCTTTTCAATCCATGAATTTCGACTGACTAATCAGTCAAGGATTTTACCGGCCCTAGGCAGTCGCGGCCCGCGAGTGCCCGGCGTCGCCGGCGGTCGCAGGAGCCGCGTCCACCACCGCGGTGTTGCGAGTCAGTTTCGCCTTCCGCACGAGCCGGCCCGCGGCCTCGAGGGCTTCGTCGGCCGGGCGTCCGCCGTCGAGCAGCACCGCGCCGACCGAGCCCGTGATCGTCCGTGGCCGCCCGTCGATCGCGAACGGCCGCGTGGCCAGGAGCAGGCGGAGGCGCTCGGCGAAGTCGGCGAGCTCCGCGCGCTCGACGTGCGGGGCCAGCACGACGAACTCCTCCCCGCCCCACCGGAACACGAGGTCGCCGGCCCTGAGCTCGCCGCGCAGGCGCCGGTGGACGTCGACGAGCAGCCGGTCGCCGGCGGCGTAGCCGTACGTGTCGTTGACCGTCTTGAAGCGGTCGAGGTCGAGGAAGCAGAGCGCCGCCGTCCGGCCGCCGCGCCGGATCCTTGCCTGCTCGGAGATGAGCGTCTCCGCGAGCGCGTAGCGGTTCGGCGCAGTCGTGAGCGCGTCGACCCGCGCGCGGGAGCGTTCCTCCGCGAGCGCCCGCTCGAGGCGGAGGCGGGCCCGGTTCGCGGCGGCCGCGACGAGCAGCAGACCGGCGGCCAGCACCAGCGCGAGGTCGGCAGTCGTCCGGAAGAGGTAGAGAAACACCACGAGGAGCGGAGCCGGGAGGAGCCAGCTCAGCGCGATCGCCCGCCAGGCGAGCCGCAGCCTGAAGCCGCGGCAGAGCGCGACCCTCGCGTTCAGCGCGAGGCCGGTGACCAGCCCGACGGCCGCGATCGCGACCGCTCCCGCGACGCCTCGCAGCGCGAGCTGTCCTCCCGCCAGGCCGACCGCGAGCCCCTGCAGCGCGCCGGCGCCGGCGCGGACCGCGCGGGTACGGCGGCGACCCCCAACCGCGAGCGCTTCGGTCGAGGCCCCGGCGCAGGCGCCGACGAGCGGGCCGCCGACGAGGGCGGCCGCGACGAGGAACGGGCCGGCGAGCGAGACGCGGGTGCGGCGGGCGACGACGACGTGCAGCTGCTCGGCGAGCGCCGTCAGCGTGACGAGGACGAGCGCGGCCGGAACGCCGGTATCCAGGCCGGGAACGGCAGACATGAACGCATTGAACAGCGGCGGTCGGACCGCGCCGCCGTGCTCACACCGAAGGCGGGATCAGGTCTTCTGCTCGGCCCAGTAGCGCTCCGCCTCGGCCTCCATCCGCTCGAGTCGCTCGTAGTAGTCGGGGAATTCCTTCATGTGGGCGAGCGCGATCTTCCCCGTCACGATCGGGTCGTCGTTCGTGACGTTCGTCTGCGGAGCATGCGATCCGTGCTCGAACTCGACGTCCATCCCGTGCCGGAACTGCTCGAGGTCGAAGCGCTCCCAGTCGACGCCGATCTCGTCGCCTACGCGCCGCGCCTCTTCGCTCGTCATGCGCCTCGTCTCGCTCATCGCCTGCTCCCGTATCTGGGTGAGGCGGGCGCCGTGGCACCCGCCTCCCCGGTCTTCGCTACTTGATGATCGTGTCGCAGTAGGTCGGCCCGGCGAACACGCCGTCCTCCGGGCACGTGGCCGTCTGCGCGAACTGGTTCGCCTTCCCGAAGTTGTTCACCGTGTTCGGGTAGTTGACGCCGTAGTTGAAGGCGCCGCCGTCCCACGAGAACCATGGGTAGATGCAGAACGGGCCCCCGTACGCGCTGCAGTCCGTCGGCCCGACGAACGAGTTGCCGAGCACCTCGGCCTTGCCGCCCGTGTCGGAGACCACCGCCCAGTGCTGCGGATGCGACCCGTTGCCGAACGTGGCGTTGAAGATCCGGATGGGCTTGAACCCACGCCAGCTCGCGAAGTTGAACGAGTCGCAGTTCGTCTGCCCCGGCAGGCAGAACGCTCCCGGCGTCGGCCCGTAGAGGTCCGCGTGACCGATCTCCCAGACGAACGCCATCGGCGTGTCCCAGACACCGCCCCAGTCGAGCGCGTTGCCGATCTGGTTCGTGTCGAACTCGGGCGTCAGCGGACCGTCTTTCGGGCTGATCAGCACGAGGACGCTCGACGTCTGCCCGGTGGTCTCGTCCCTCACCTGCTCCTGGTAGGCCGAGGCCGACCCCGGTGCCCAGATGTGCACGTCGACGATGTCGTTGGCGTGCATCACGAACGGCGCCTTCCCGGTCGCGTCCGTGAGCATTCCGTTGAAGGCGGCGGGCTCGGCGATGCTCTGACCCTGCTTCTGGATCGTCCAGACCGGCGAGCACGCCGTGTACACGTCGGGAGCCTGCACGACGGAGAAGCCGCCGTTCGAGAAGCAGTTCTTCGTGTACGAGTCGGGATAGAACTGCAGCTCGAGAAAGCCCTCCTGGCCGATCTTGTGCGGGTTCGTGTCCTTGACCGTGCCGCCGAACCAGAACGTCGGCCCGACGCTCGACACCGGCTTTGCTCCGTCCGCCGGCAACTGCACCCGCCAGGTGATGTTCTGCGCCGAGCGCGGCGCCGACGACACCGGATCGAGCTCGGGCTCGTCGTGACCCGTGCACCCGGACGTGTAGTAGTCGTACCAGTCCTCGCTCAGCCCGCCGACGACGTGCGCGAGACAGGCGGCAGTGCTCGCGCCGGCGGTGCCTGTCGTGACCGTTGCCGACCCGCTGCTCGTACCGGCGGCGCCGGCGGATGCGCTCATGGCGAGCACGAACGCGGAGACTGCCGCAAGCAAGGCGAACCTCACTCGATTCATTCGTCTCCCCCTTCTGGTTGCCTATTTCGCCCCGCAGAGCGGAGAATAAGCGACCGCGCAAGTTGGCACACTGTACGAGGTGGGAGTGAATCCGAGGTCGCGGCGTCTGTTGCTCGCAGCCGTCCTCGCGGCTGTGCTGACGGTCCCGGCCGCCGCGTCCGGCTCCTCGCCGTACCGGTCGCCCTACGCCGGCCTCGGAACCTGGCTCGACATCTACGCGGGGCCGGCGTGGACGCACCCGAAGCGCGAGGTGGCCGCGATGGCCCGCCACGGCGTCCGGACGCTCTACCTCCAGACCGGCAACTACGAGCAGCACGCCGATCTCGTGCGCGCACACGCGCTCGGCCGGTTCGTCGACGCGGCCCACGCAGCGGGATTGCAGGTCGTCGCCTGGTATCTGCCCTCCTTCCTCAGCCCCCGGCAGGAGGAGCGGCGGGCGCTGGTGGCGATCCGTTTCCGGAGCCCCCAGGGCGGGCGGTTCGACGGCTTCGCACTCGACATCGAGGCGAGCCTCGTCAAGGGCGTGCCCCTGCGGAGCCGGCGTCTGCTGCAGCTCTCCGCCCGGCTACGTGCGGCCGTCGGGCCCCGCTACCCGTTGGGAGCGATCATCCCGTCGCCGGTCGGGATCCGGAAGCATCCGGCCTACTGGCCGCACTTCCCGTACCGGGGGCTCGCGCGTTACTACCGGGCGTTTCTGCCGATGGCGTACTTCACCGACGCCGGCATCCGGGGCGCCACGCGGAGCCGCGCCTATCTCGCGTCCGACGTCGCCATCATCCGGGCCCGCACGGGCAAGCCGCACGTCCCGATCCACCTGATCGGCGGGATCGCCGACGCGATGGGCCCGAGCGAGACGGCTGGATTCATGACCGCGGTCGCCGACTGCGCTCCGCTCGGCTACAGCCTCTACGAATTCCCGCTCACGAGCCGGGCGACGTGGAAGGCGCTCACCACCCGGTTGCCCGGCCGCAGGCCCTGCACCTGAACCGTCGAGCGGGATAGTGGCCGCGGCGGGAGTCGCCCCGCGGAGGGTCGCGCTCCGCGACGGGCTCAGGAGGCGGCCGGCGGAGGCGGCGCGAGTGTCGCGTGCGCTTTTAGGACCCTGAGGTCGAAGCTTTCGACGCGCACATCGCCGAGCTTGGCGGGCGCGGCCAGCGCTGTCGCCAGTGCATACGCGTCCGGAAGCTTCAGGCCTGTTCGTACACGCACCTCCGCAGCCCGCCGGGCGATCATCTGGTCGGCGGCAACGACCTCGATGCCGAGGTCGCCGAACATCGAGTCGACGGTGGCGGCCTCCTCGGCGCCCCCGCGCCGGAGCGGCCCGATCAGGACCTCGCTGTAGTTGACCGCGGATACCAGCCGGCGCGTTCCCGGTTCGAGCGCCTGCCGTATGCGGGCGACGGCATCGACGTGGTTGGCGTCGTCCCTACCGAGATAGGCGATCAGAACGTCGGCGTCGAAGACGGCTACGGCCACTCGCGCCGCAGCTCGTCCAGGTAGCCCTCCGGATAGACGGTGGAGTCGAACACGCCGGCGTATCTCGCCACCAGGTCGTCCGCCCGCACCAGCTCGAGACGGCCGGGGCCGACGGCCTTTACGCGTACGTCGTCGCCCGGCTCGAGGCCCGCGGCGCGTAGGACGTCCACGGGTACGGTCACCTGGTTCTTCCGAGAGATCACGCTCACCGCTTTACCTTAGCCGAAATCGGTAAAGGATGGACTCGCCGCAGGCCGTGCCGAACCGACCGCTCACGCGGATTCGATTCCGGCGTGAACTCTCCGATTTGCAGGGAGAATGGAAGCGGCGGGAATCGAACCCGCGCAAGGTTCCTTCTGCAAGAGGAACGAGGGCTGTGGGAGCAGGTACCGCTGTCCGGACGTCAGTCAGAACGGAATGTCGTCGTCAGCTGCGACGGGCCAGCCGTTGCTCGTCACGCCGAGTTCGTTGCTGAGAGCGTCCACGAGTTCGTTCGGACGGCGGCTCGCCATCCAGCGCGCGGCGATCAAGCGGAACTCTTCGAGGATCTCAAGCATGCCGTTCGCGACGACGTGGGTGTACGACGCGTACTCCAACTCTTCAACGGTCTTGATGTGTACGCGGTTCCGGAAGCGGCGGAGCTGTTGAAGCTTCTTCGCGACACCAACATCGATTGCTCCTCCCGCCTGAGCCGCCCGGATGAGCAGATCCATCTTCGTATTTCGGTCGAGGCGGCTCTTGACTACCTCTCGCTGGACGCCCGCGACGACTCGCAAGCCTGTCGGCGTCTCGATCCCTGTGAGCGTCAACTCGTGGAACTCGTCGAAGACCCGCTCGCGAGTCTCGATGATCGCTCGAACTCGCGGGTCGTTCTCGACCAACTTGACCGCGACTTCGAGTACGGCCTCGGCAACGCTCGCAGCTGCGATGATCGCGTGCTTCAGCGTCATCGCTTCCGGTGAGTAGTAGACGTTGTACTCGTTCACGAGGAGGACGTCGAAGTGGATCTTCTGAAGCTCTGAGGCGATGTTGGTTCGAAGGACCTCGTCCTCGATGAGATCCCAGTCATCCTTCAACGCCCCCAGCGACGCCAGGCGGCCAGCGAACGAAAGCTGTTGGCGGGACCCGGCGGGCTTCGTGCTTCCCTCGAACCGATCCGCGAACATGGCCTACGCCTCGTCCTCGGCCGAACTCGCCGCCCGGAGCTCGCGCTGCGGATCGAGCACGAGCGTCCGAATGAACGCGCCCATCCGCTCAGCGTCGATTCGCTCAAGCCCGACGGGGAGACGCAGGATCGCTATCTGACCCGAGCGCAACGGGAACGGATAATCGATTAGGCGCTCTGAAGTCGAAACTGGCATCGAGGGGCTAGCCAGCACCGGCGCATCACGAGTGGGCGCCTTCGGCTTTCCTGCGGCGCGCTCTGCGCCTCGCTTCCGAGCCGATCCGCCAAATGACGGAATCTGCTTGTCGTTCAGATAGCTCAGGTATGCCGCCACCCCACGCTTGAAACGGTTCCGGTACTGGGTGAGTGACTCGTGCTTGTACTGCCCAACGACCATGTTCTCGAAGCGGTCGAGGTGCTCCTCGACGTCAAGCGTGCGTATGTCGATTCCCGCAAAGTCGTCTCCGTCGACGGTCGACAGGATCTGCCGCGAGGCTGACTTGAGCGGCGTGACCGCGGCCGGCGTCGCATAGCCCTTCGCGACGAGGAAGTCGAAGAACTCCATGAGTCCCTCCGCCGTCCCCGTCCCTATCTTGTTTGATCCGTTCTGCTCCGTCATGCCGTTCTCCATTGTACGTGTTCTATTCCTATGCCACATACTAGCACAGGGATGCGCATAGCAGGTGTCCGCACAGAGGAGACCGCGAAGGATCGCCGCCCGCTTCAGCGAACCGAACCCCGTGCCGCAGTTGGACGTGCTCGACTGGCTTCGAGAGCAGTGTGCGAACTACGTCTTTGACGTCGTCGCGCTCTATCGCCTGCATGGCGACCACCCATGGCCGCTCATGGCGGGCGACGAGGTTGAGCTTGAGCGGAAGCTTGAAGATGGCGCGCACTTCCTGCCCCTTCCGAAGGAGCCCGCCGCGCTCGCCAACATCTTGGAGGTATCGGTCGTCGACTATCTCCTGGAACGGGTTGAGGGTACGCTCGGCCTCGAGGTCGCGCGAGGTACCGAGCGCGGCTATCCCGACCTCGAACTGACCGGTTCTGCCGTCGGGGATGAGTTCTACGCGGTCGATGTGAAGGTAGCCCGTCGGGCGCGAGGAGGCAGACGAACGCAGAGCAGGATCACCCTCTACACGGGGAACACCTACTTTCGGTACCCCCAGCTTCGATGGCCGGGAACGTTCCGTCCGTTCGAGTCGTACGCACAGCACTACACGCTCGTCTGTCTCTATGACCTCGAGCCGACACGGCACTCGCGGGTAGCCAACCTCGAGTTGATCGTGCACCCGACATGGCGCGTAGCGTCGCGACAACGGTCGTCGACGACGCGCGAGTACCTCGGGGCGGTCAACGACATCGAAGCGCTCCGACAGGGAGCAGGAGAGTTCGAAACGCCCGACGACTTCTACGCCTTCTGGCGACGCTTCAGCTTCCGAATCGGCCGAGCCGTGCAGCAACAACTTGACCGACTCCTGGCCGAGCAGCGCGGGGAGGAACGCTAGGCAGCTCGTCGAAGCGATCGCGCGATCTGCTCGGCGAGCAGGGGCGGGACCGCGTTCCCGACTTGCTTCTGCCCTGAGCGGCGCGACCCCACGATCTCGTAGTCGTCGGGAAACGTCTGAAGCCGCTTGATCTCGGCGAGCCGCAGCCGCCGGTTCTCCCAGTGGAAGGGGCCCACGTACGGCCCTGGCTGTGCCTGGATCGTCGGAGAAGGCTGGTCGGGGTCAAGCTTCAAGAGAAAGCTCCAGAACCGTGACCGCCACTTGAACAGCGGCGCAGGGTGGCCGCGCTTCTCCGTGTAGAAGAGGTAATTCTCGCCGGGCGGAATCTCCGGGAGGAGGTGCCCGTACCGACCGTTCACGTGCTCGTCGGGTTCAGCGAGGTCATCACGGCCGGCGAGATCGCCGATCGCCTCGAGTGTCGTCACGTGCGGGAGGAGCGACTCGTCCCACCGGGTACGCGTCTCGTGGGGGCCCGAATGGGTCGCGGCCGGGAACTCCGGGTCACCCTCTAGTGAGCCCATGACGAATACGCGCTGACGCCTCTGCGGAACGCCGTAGTCGGCGGCGAGGATGACGCGCTCGGCCACCTGATAGCCGAGGTGCCGGCAAGTCGTAAGCAGCTTCTCGAACCAAGGCGCATTGTGGTTCTTGTACGCAAGCCCAAATACGTTCTCGAGTAGGAACGTTTGCGGTCGTGCCTCGTCGAGTACCCGCAGGTAGTGATCGAGAAGGCTCGCCTCCGGGTCTTGTCCGGCGCGCTTGTACTCGAGCCAGTAACCGGACTTCGAGAAGGGCGTGCACGGAGGCCCGCCGACCAGGAGGGCTGGCTCCCCTGGATTTAGCCCGCCGGCATCAAGAATCTCCTCCGTCGTGAACCGGCGGATGTCGCCGTGCAGGACGGTGGCACCCGGAAAGTTCGCGCGGAGGGTCTCGCAGGAGTCTCGGTCATGGTCGACAGAGACAGTGATGCGGTAGCCTGCCCGCTCTACTCCGAGGTCGAGGCCTCCGGCTCCACTGAACAGGCTGATGGCTCGCAACTCAGACACGCTTCGTTCCCCTCCTGCCTCGTCTGAAGGCCGGCGCCGGATCATGGCAAGCATCCGAGGCACGAACACGCGTCCCGAGCGGGTTCTCCGCTCCACGCTGTGGCGGGCCGGTCTCCGCGGGTTCCGGTGCCAATGGCCCGGACCCGGTGGTCGCATAGACGTCGCCTTCACGCGCTGGAAGGTCGCCGTGTTCGTCGACGGGTCGTTCTGGCATGGCCACCCGAGCAAGTGGCAACCAGGGCGCTGGAGCGGCTACTGGGACGAGAAGATCAAGCGGAACATCGCCCGCGACGAGCGACAGAATGCGGCCCTGGCCGAGTCTGGCTGGCGCGTAATACGACTCTGGGATTTCGAGGTTGAGCAAGATCAGCAAGCCTTCGTCGAAACCGTCCGGCGCGAGATCGAGGCGGTGGCCTTCGACTCGAACGTACGATCGTAAGGTCAGCCCCGGACGGCACGCCTCGCCGTCACCATCAGCTCACCGTCTCGGCTGATAGCGAGCGAGACGCAGATGCATCCTTTCGATGCTCGAGCCTGACCGCAGCCCACATCGGGTTAGCGCGGCCGGCCGACGTCGTCGCCGAAGCTCAGCCGGCCGCGACGCTTGCGGCCAGGATTCACGACCCGCCCCTCCGTGGCCGGCACGGGCTGTTCGAGCATCTCACGTAGAAGGGCTCGTACTTCGCCCGGAACTCGGGATCACGCAGTCGCTCATCGAACATCGGTCGGTGAAAGTCGCCGGGAGCGGGGCCGTCGGTCGCTCCCGTGAGGGAAGGTACCGGGGGAACGAAGCCCACGTGCTTCGTTCCTTCCGCGCCGGAGCCACTGAAGCGTGCGGCGTGGGTCGCATCGAAATGATGGGCTCCTATGTCAATTCGGTGTTCACCTGCCGGGTGCATATGCGTCTTGCTATTTGGTCTCGCTATTCAGTCCGGCTCCGACGGGAGCGGTGGCGGCGTCGTGGCGGAGTTGCTGGTAGACGACG
>DASRBX010000007.1:0-182933 GCA_035653395.1 Gaiellaceae bacterium | reverse complement strand
CGACAACCGCTTCCGTCGCGGCCGCTCCATAACCTCCACCACCACGGGCCTCCTTCTCGAGCTTGGGTCGACAACCGCAAGCTCGCGGGAGGCCCGGACGGATCAGACCCGTCTCACACGTGTGTGGTCGTCACAGCTAGGTTAGGCTCCGGGCATGGCCACGGTCGCGGAGGTCATGAACCGGGACGTGCTCGCCGTCGACCCGACGGCGTCCATCGGCGAGGCCGCCGAGAAGATGATGGACGCCGGCGTCGGCGCCGTCGTCGTGATGGAGGACATGGTGCGGCTCGTCGGCATCGTCACCGAGCGCGACATCCTCCGTGCAGTCGCGCAGCGCGCGCGCGCCGCGGAGGCGCGGGTGCGGCAATGGATGACCGAGAGCGTGATCACGATCGAGCCGGAGACGCCGATCGAGGAGGCCGCGAAGATGATGTTCGAGCGCAACTTCCGCCACCTCCCGGTGTCGAAGGACGGGCGGCTGCTCGGGATCGTCAGCCTTCGCCGCCTCTCCCAGTACGAGTTCGAGCACGCAAAGGAGTCCGTCGGGCCCGCTCACTAGGGTCCGGCGGGTGATCAGGCTCTTTCCGAACAGCGGCGGCTGGCTCGAGGTCGTCTGCGGCCCCATGTTCAGCGGGAAGAGCGAGGAGCTGATCCGCCGCCTGCGCCGGGCGGAGATCGCCGGCCAGCGCGCGCTGATCGTGAAGCCTCGGCTCGACGACCGCTACGACATCGGCCACGTCGTCAGCCACGCGGGCGCGCAGATGCGGGCGGTCGCAGTGGACGACCCTGCGGACATCCCCGGCCTCGTCGAGGGCTATGACGTGGTCGGCATCGACGAGGTGCAGTTCTTCCCGCCCGAGATCGTGCTCGTCCTCGACGGCCTCGTGGAAGGTGGCCTGCGCGTCGTCGCGTGCGGCCTCGACCAGGACTTTCGCGGCTTCCCCTTCGGCGCGATGCCCGAGCTCATGTGCCGCGCGGAGCTCGTCGACAAGCTGCAGGCCGTGTGCCACCGCTGCGGCGGCCCGGCGACGATGACGCAACGGCTCGTCGACGGGGCTCCCGCTCCCGCCGACGGCGCGACGATCGTCGTGGGCGCGCTCGAGCAGTACGAGGCCCGCTGCCGCTCGTGCCACCAGCTCGCGGCGCCCGCGCTCGCGGCGGGTTAGACGAGCGCGATCCTCAGCGTTTCCCCGTCCACGGAGACGGAGCCGCCGAGTCGCCTGACGAGTTGCACCGCGACGGCGGCACCGAGGTCGCGGAGGTCGTCGCCGAGCACGACGGGCGCCGAGGCCGGCGTGACGGGTGAGACGCGGATCTCCGCGCCGTCCACCTCGACCTCGACGCGGTCGACGCCGCCGTGGCGGAGCGCCGACTGGACGAGCGCCGCGAGGCCGCGCTCCACCGCCTCGGCGTCCGTCTCGAGCGAGGATCCCGCACCCGAGACGCTCGCGCGCTCCTCCCCGAGCCGCGCCGCAGCGGCGCGCGCGAGCTCGAGCGTGTCCACCTCGCGCGGCGTCGGCTCGTAGCGACCCGACTCGATCCGCGCCGCGAGCGACAGCTCCTCGATCAGCTCGGCGAGCTGCGCGGACGCCGCGTTGATCATCTCGACATAGCGGTCGGCGGGCGGCTCGAGGTTGCCGCCGCGCTCGAGCGTCGTCGCGAACCCGTGCACCGTCGCGAGCGGCGTGCGCAGGTCGTGACACGCGAGGGAGACGAGGCGGGCGAAGGCGTTGTCCTCGCTCACAGGTCTAACCTAGCCGGATGGAGCGCACCGAGACGCCCGATCTGCAGGCTGCCGAGCCGGAGGTCGCGCTCGGCCTGTCGAGCGTCGGCGTGACCGGCGTCCGGAAGGCCGTGCGGATCGGCCGCGGCCGCGGCGAGAAGCTCATCTCCGCCACGATCGACTGCACGGTCGACCTCGATCCGCGCCGGAAGGGCGTCCACATGTCGCGCTTCCCCGAGCTCTTCGAGGAGGCGGTCGAGGGCGTCGTGGACGACGACGCGTTCCTCGTCGAGGACCTCGCCGAGCGCGTCGCGCGGCGGGTCGTCGACCGGCACGAGGCGCTCCTCGCCGAGGTGCGGATCGTCGCGCGCTACCCGTACGAGCGGCGGACTCCCGTGACGAGGCTCGCGACGCAGGAGATGGTGTCGCTGATCGGGATCGCCGCGGCGTCACGCGAGGGCGTCCGGCGGGTCGTGGGCGTCGAGGCGACCGGGATCAACGCCTGCCCGTGCGCGCAGGGGCTCGTTCGCGGCGCGGCCGCCGACCGCCTGCTGGAAGCGGGCTTCGAGGAGGGCGACGTCGAGCGTATCCTCGAGCTCGTCCCGCTCGCCACGCACAACCAGCGCGGGCGCGGCACGCTCCTCGTCGGCACCGCCGAGCGCCTCAACGCCGAGCGCCTCGTCGAGATCGTGGAGGGGTCGATGAGCTCGCCGATCTACGAGCTCCTGAAGCGACCCGACGAGCTGTTCGTCGTCGAGCACGCCCACCTGCAGCCGCGCTTCGTCGAGGACTCCGTGCGCGTGGCGCTCAAGAGCGTCCTCGATGAGCTGCCCCGCCTCGGCGACGGCGACTTCGTCCTCTCCCGCCAGGTCAACTTCGAGACGATCCACGCCCACGAGGTCGTGGCCGAGCGCCACGGCACCGTGGGAGAGCTGCGTGCCGAGCTCGAGGGCGGGCGCGGCAGCCACGGGCCCGCCTCGCACACGGAGCTCAAGGACTGGCTTCGCTCGTAGCGTCGCCCCGGCGACGGCGCAGCTCGAAGCGGCTCTCCTCCCCCCGCCAGAGCCGTCCGATGTTCGCGCGGTGGAGGAAGACGACGCCCGCGCCCGCCGCGGCGCCGAACGCGATCACCGGCCACGGATAGCCGAAGAGCCACGCCCAGAGCGCAAGCGAGCTCGCGGCCGTGATGGACGAGACCGAGGCGTAGCGCGTGAGCGCGAAGACCACGATCCAGACTCCCGCGCCCGTGAAGCCGACGAGCGGCGCGACGCCGAGGAAGGCGCCGCCGGCCGTGGCGACCATCTTGCCGCCGCGCCGGAAGCCGAGGTAGAGCGGGCGCCAGTGCCCCAGCATCGCGGCGGCGCCTGCGAGGACGCCGCTTCCGTGGCCGACGACGGCCGTCGCAGCAAACGCGGGCGCGAAGCCCTTCGCGACGTCGAGCAGCGCGGCCGGCAGCCCGAGTCGCGGCCCGTAGACGCGCCACACGTTCGTGGCGCCGACGTTGCCGCTGCCCTTGGTGCGCACGTCCTCGCCGCGGAAGATCCGGACGAGCCAGTAGCCCCACGTCAGCGAGCCGGACAGGTAGCCGGCGGCGACGAACGCAGCGGTGGCCAACGCCCCGCCCTAGACGGGGATGCCGTACTGCTCGATCCAGCCGTCCACGACGTCCCAGTCGAGGTTGGCGAAGAACGCGTCGATGTACGAGGCGCGGTCGGTCTGGTAGTCGAGGAAGTAGGCGTGCTCGTAGACATCGAGCGCGACGAGGGGGGTCGCGTTCCAGATCGGGAAGGTGTTCTGCGCGTCGCCGACGTAGTTGAAGAGCCGGCCTTCGTCCCAGTCGAACGCCGTCCACGCCCAGCCGCGCCCCGCCATGCCCGTCGCCTTGAGGTCGGCACGCCAGGCGTCCACCGAGCCGAAATGCCGCGACACGAGGCTCCCGAAGGCGCCGTCCGGTTCGCCGCCGGGGCCGCCGAGATGGCCGAAGTAGAGCTCGTGGTTCTTGATCCCGCCGATCGCGAACGTGAGATCCACCTTCAGCGCGCGCAGCTCCGAGAAGGTCTGGTTCGCCGCGGCGAGGTCGGCGTCGGCGAGCCTACCGAGGATCTCGTTCCGCTTCGCGACGTACCCCTCGTACAGCTTGTAGTGCGCTTCCACCGACGCCCGCGAGATCCCGTCGAGCTCGTACGCCTCGGGCCGCAGCGGGCGGGGCGCGATCTCCTCGAACCTGTACGCGAGCGTGGACACGAGCGCGGAGCATATCCTCCTTCGCAGCGAAGAGAGCCGCTGAAAGGAGCCCCCGCATGGCCTTCGAACTGCCCGACCTGCCCTACCCCTACGACGCGCTAGAGCCGCACATCGACGCCGAGACGATGCGCATCCACCACGACCTCCACCACGGGGCGTACGTGACGAATGCGAACGCCGCGCTCGAGGGGACTGAGCTCGCGAACGCGTCCGTCGAGAGCGTGCTCACGAATCTCGACGCGCTCCCCGAGGACAAGCGGACCGCCGTCCGGAACAACGCCGGTGGCCACGCCAACCATTCGTTGTTCTGGGAGATCATGGGCCCGGCCGGAGGCGGAGAGCCCGGCGGCGCGCTCCGCTCGGCGATCGACGAGGCGTTCGGCTCCTTCGACGAGCTGCGCTCGGCGGTCAACGACGCCGGCGTCAAGCGCTTCGGCAGCGGCTGGACATGGCTCGTCTGGGACGGCACCGGGCTCGCCGTGTACTCCACGCCCAACCAGGACTCGCCGCTCATGCAGAGCGACGTTCCGCTGCTGGGCATCGACGTCTGGGAGCACGCCTACTACCTCAGCTACCAGAACAAGCGTCCCGCCTACCTCGAGGCGTGGTGGAACGTCGTCAACTGGCAGGAAGTCGAGCGGCGTTTCGCGGAGGCGCAGAACTAGGCCGGGTTGCAGGGCGCCGCGGGCGGTGCTGCAATCCGGCGGACGGCCGGATGCGTAAGGACAAGGGCGACATGGAACTTGCACTCGAGGTGCCCCAGCCCCGCCTGCGCGCCGTCCCCTCGGAACCCGCGCCCGCCCCGCCTTCGCCCGACGCCTCCGACGCCGAGCTGCTGGCGCGCGTCGGCGAGCACGACCGCGAGGCCTTCGAGATCCTCTACGGTCGATACGTCCGGCCGGTCTTCAGCCTGGCACTGCGGAGGCTCGGCGACCGGGGCCATGCCGAGGACGCCGTCCAGGAGGCGTTCGCGGCGATCTGGCGCTCCGCGTCGACGTACCGGCCGGAGCGCGGCGCGGCCGGCGGCTGGATCTACACGGTCGCCCGGAACGCAATCGTCGACCGGCTGCGCCGCAACGGTCCCGCCGCCGACGCGGAGCTTCCCGAGCTCGCGTCCGGCGAGCCCGGGCCCGCGCAGCAAGCCGAGGACTCGTACGTCTCCTGGCGCGTGCACCGCGCTCTCGAGGAGCTGCAGCCACGCGAGCGCGAGGTGATCGAGCTCGCCTACTGGAGCGGCATGTCCCAGAGCGAGGTGGCCGAATATCTCGGCCTCCCCCTGGGAACGGTGAAGACACGGACGCGCAGCGGACTCGCGAAGCTGGCGTCCGTGCTGGAAGGAGAAGATCTGTGAGCCGCGAGCCGAACCTCGACGAGCTGATCGACGGCGAGACGACGCCGGCCGAACGGCAGCGGCTGCAGCACGTGCACGACCTGCTCCTCCAGGCCGGCCCGCCGCCGGAGCTGCCGCCGCGGCTCCGCAAGGCGCCGACCTTCGGCGTCGTGCCGCTGAAGCTGAGGCGGCGGACCGTGAGGCGACGCGCGCTGGTCCTGCTCGCGGCCGCCGTCTCGGTCGTCGGCGTCTTCTTCGCGGGCTACGCCGTCAGCCAGCAGAGCGGGAACAGCACGTCTCCCCCCGTCCAGCACCTCGTCCTCAGGGGGACTTCGAGCGCGCCCGGCGCGCACGCGACCCTGGACGTCTGGCGTCCCGTGCACGGCAACGTGCCGATGACGCTGAGCGTCGCGGGCCTGCGCAGCCTGCCGCCGCACAGCTACTACGACGTCTACCTCGTCCGCGGCGGCCGGGTGCAGCCGTGGGGCATCTGCGGGACCTTCCGCGTCGGCGGCCCGTCTCGCGTCCTCACGCTCAACTTCAACGCCCCCTACCGGCTCGAGAAGGGCGACTCCTGGGTGGTGACACGCCCGGCAGCGGGCGGGAGCGAGCCCGGCACGACGGTGCTCCGCCCGGTCTCGGCCTAGCTCGTCACTCCACCGACGCGCCGAGCGAGCGGGCGAGCTGGACCGCGCCCGCAAGGTCGAGCCTCGCCTGCGAGATCCGCGCCGCGGAGAGATCGACTCCGTCGAGGACGGTGTCCCGGAGGTCGGCGCCGGCGAGCGCCGCGTTGTGAAGCCGTGCATGCGCGAGGTCGGCGCCGCGGAGGTCGGCATCGGTCAGGTCCGCCTCGGAGAGGTCGGCCTCCCGCAGCCGCAACCGCTGCAGGTCGAAGCCCGAGAGGTCGGCGCCCCGGAGCAGGACGTAGGACCAGTCGCCGCCTTCGACCGTGAGGCCGGTGAGGGTCGCGCCGGCGAAGCTCGCCCCTGCGAGCCTGCAGTCGGCGAAGCGCGCGCCGAACAGGTTGGCTCCCTCGAAGATCGAGTTCGCGAAGTCGGAACCGGCGTGCTCCGACGCGTTGATCTGCGCGAGCGTGAAGTCGCAGGCCCTGAAGGTGCACCTGGCCGTACGGAGCCCGGAGAGATCCTGTCCGCGGAAGCTCTCGTTCTCGTAGACCTCGTTCTCTAGCTCAGCGTCCCGCTCGGGCCTCATTGCGCATCTCGGAGAGCAGCCGTTCGAGCCGCGGCTCTCTCGACTCGTCCACGAAGGTCATCGCGGCCGCGACGCTCGGATGGACCGCGGTGATCGCGTCCCGCATCTGCAGCGCGACGGCCCTGTAGGAGGGATGGCCCTCCCGGCCCGAACGGAGCTCGATCAGGTGCACCGCCTCGCGCGCGTCGAGCTCGAGGACGTAGCGGATGCGGTACGCGAGGCAGAGCGCGTAGGGCGCCTCCTCGACGAGCCCCTCGCCACGGAGCCGTTCGTATTCGGCCCGCGACGTCTCGAGCGCTCGCCCGTACCCGGAGCCGAGGCCGGCCTCCTCGACCTCGTGCGGAACGTCGGCTCCGAGGTCCGGCGAGAGCCGCTGCCACTGGCACGTGAGCAGGCGGTGCCGCTGCAGGTCGCGGAAGGCGCCGTAGTCGGAGACGATCTCGAAGCGGTAGGTGAGCGTCTCGAAGCCGCGCCCCGGCCGATGCCGCCGGTTCTCGCGCGTGCCGACGAGATCCCGGACGAGTGCGGCACGCTCCTGCGCGGACAGCCGCGCGACCGCCGCCAGCGCCTGCTCCTCGCTCCCGGCCGACGCCTCGTACACGAGCGCCGCGAGCAGCTCCTCCTCGGTGCCGTGCGCGCGGAGCAACCGAACCGAGGGTGCGGCCCCGTCGGCGCCGGCCTCCCCGAGCCCGAGCCGCTCGGCCACGGCCGCGGCGGCCTCGTTGCGCTCGCGCAGGTACTCGACCCAGCGGCCGCCGCGATCGGGCCGCGGCACGCGCGCCACGAAGCTCGGCATCACCGCCTGCAGCTCCTCGAGCAGCATCTCGCCGTAGGCGCGCGCCTCGGCAAGCGGGTGCGCGAGCAGGTGCAGGACGAGCTGCTCGTACGTCTGGCCGGTCGCGTAGATCCCGACGTGCGAGAGCGAGGCGGCGGGCAGGACGCCGCGGACGAGGTCGAGCGCCTTCGCCCGCACCGCGCGCCGGTGGGCGGCGGCCGACTCGCCCTCCGCAGCCGGGAACCGCTCGTCGACCCATTCCGAGACACCCCCCAGGAGCGCCGAGTACGTCGCGAAGAGCTCGTCCATCGCGGCCTCGTAGGCCGGGCCGAGCCGCGGGTCACGGTGGTAGCGGTAGCCGAAGCCGTCGAGCTGCCCGTCGTAGGCGATGTACCGCGTCGACTGCTCGAGATAGGCGGCGAGGCGTGGGCGCTGCAGGATCTTGGTGAGCAGGTTCGACGTCCATTCGCAGGCGACATGCGCGCCGCCGAGCTGCGCGACCGAGTCGTCGCCGTAGCCGAGGAAGATCGTCTCGTACAGCTTCGCCGCGCGCTCACCCTCCGCGAGGTCGACGACCGGCACCTCGGGCAACGAGTCGGCGAACTCGTCGAGGAAGAGCCGGCGCAGCGTCCCGGCGTAGCGCGAGTAGCGGGCGAACAGCGCGCCCTTGACCGTCTCCGGCAGGTTGACCAGCGCGAAGACGGGCCGGTCGAGATTCGTGAAGTGCGGGGCGAGGCGCTCCCGCTCCTCGTCCGTGAACCGCTCGAGCGGATATGTCAGCGTCTCCATCGTGACCAAGGGATCGCCCCCGAGAGGATCGCCCACAGTAAACCGCGTGTCGGTCGGTACCTCGGGCTGGTCGTATCCGAGCTGGCGGCCCGGCTTCTACCCGGCCGGGCTCGATCCGTCGGGCTTCCTCGCCTTCTACGCCGAGCGCTTCTCGACGGTCGAGCTGAACACGACCGGCTACCGGCTCCCGGCCGAGGAGCAGTTCCGACGCTGGGCGGAGCAGGTGCCGGACGGGTTCGAGTTCGCACCCAAGCTCCCCGGCGAGCGGCCGGCCGCCGTGGCCGAGTTCGAGCGCCGCGTGCGCGGCCTCGGCGACCGGCTGGGCCCGATCCGGGTCTCGCTGAAGTCGAGGCGAGACGACGGGATCCTGGAGCTGCTGCTCGGCTCGCTCGACCCCTCGCTCAGGCTCGCGTTCGACCTCGAGCACCCTTCGTGGGACGGCGTCGAGCCACGGCTCGCCGAGGCGGGCTGTGTGCGCGTCGGCGACCTCGAGCACCCCGCGCCGTTCCGCTACCTCCGCCGCCGCGAGGCGCCCGACGCCGCCTTCGCCGCCGCAGTCGCGGCGGCGCGCGAGCCGATCTACGTCTACTTCCGCCACGACGACGAGCCGAGGGCGCCGGAGAACGCCGCCCGCCTCCGGGAGCTGCTCGGGTCGCGCTAGGCGGTACGCAGGGCGGCGGCGCACATCGAGGCGCGAGCCTCAGAAGAGGGTCACGGAGCCGACATGCCGCTCGTACGCGCCGCCGTCGACGATGGCGGCGAGCTCCGAGACCGCCTGCCGCACCTCGTGCTCCGTGTTGAAGAAGTGCGGCCCCAGTCGAATGCCTCCGTCCGGGTCCGGCCGGAAGTCGCAGACGACGCCGCGCTCGCCGAGCTCGCGATGACAAGCGGCGTGGTCGGGCGTCGCGACGGTGACGGTGCCCCCGCGGCGTTCGGGGTCGCGCGGCGAGACGACCTCGAGCCCGGCGTCGTCGCAGAGGTCGATCAGGAGCCGGGTCAGCGCGAGGGAACGCTCGCGGATGCGCGGGACGCCGACCTCCTCGATCACGTCGTAGCCCGCCGTCGCCGCGTACAGAGCCGGAACGTTCGGCGTCCCCGTGAGGAAGCGCCTCGTCCCGGCCGCGTACTCGAGCACCGGCTCGAAGGCGAAGGGCCGGGCATGCCCCTGCCAGCCGACGAGGGTCGGCTCGAGCCGCTCCGCCACGTCCGGCCGCACGTAGAGCCAGCCTGCGCCAGGCCCGCCGCAGAGCCACTTGACGCTGCCGCCGACGGCGAAGTCGACGCCGAGCTCGTGGAGGTCGAGCGGCACGACGCCCGCCGACTGGTAGCAATCGAGCACCACGTGGGCGCCCGCCTCGTGTGCGCGGCGGACGATCGGCTCGACGTCCTGGATCTCGCCGTTCTTGAACAGGACATGGCTGATCGGGACGAGGAGCGTGCGCTCGTCGATCGCGTCCACGATCGCGGCGTCGTCCGCGACCGCGACCACCTCGAGATCCGGCTGGGCCTGGTAGAGGTAGCGCACCGAGGGGAAGTTCGCCTCCTCGTACACCACGCGGTTGCGCCCGTCGGTCCGGGTGAAGCACGAGAGGACGATCGCCTCGGCGACGGTCACGTTCTGGTGCATGACGATCGATCCGGGCGGCGCGCCGAGGATCCGCCCGAGCTGGTCGCCGACCGTCCACGCCATCTCCCACCAGCCTTCCGCCCAGGCCCGGATGCCACGCTCGCGCCACGTGCGTGCGTACTCGCGCAGGTTGTCCTCGGCCGCCGCGGGCATGGCCGCCAGCGAGTGGTTGATGAGGTACGTGCAGGTCTCGAGGATCGGAAACCGGTCCCGGTACTGCTCCGGATCGATCACGGCGAGGCGAGGACGGCGTCCTCGGCGGCGTAGTCGAGCATCCCCTCGAGGTACGTGCCGTCCCAGTTGCGTCCGTTCCGGAGCTCGCCGAGGAGCCATTCGCACGTCTCGCGCACCGCCTCGGGATACGTCGTCACAGGCCGGTAGCCGAGCTCGCGCTCCGCCGCATCCATCGAGACGACGAAGGGCTGCTCGACCGCCCACGGGTTCTCGTACTCCTCGCCCGGCAGGAGGACGGGCTCGAACTCGTGGTCGAGCGCCGCGCCGATCGCCCGGCAGATCTCGAGCGTCGTCGGCGGGTCCGGGTCGCCGGCGTTGAGGGCGCGGTCTCCCGGGCTCGCGGCCGCGAGCCGGATCAGCTCGGCCAGGTTCGCGACCGAGGTCGTGTGGAACCGGCTCTCGCCTCTCCGCGCCAGCGCGACCCGCCGCCGCCCGTCCACGGCGCGCTTGACGAAGAAGACCTCGCGCGGGTGCTTGGCGCCCGGGCCGTGGATCGCGCAGGCACGCAGCAGCGTCGCCGGGAGCGGGCCTGCGAGAAGCGTCTGCTCGAGCTCCGCCTTCCGGGTCGAGTAGTTCCGGTCGCCGGGCTCGGCGGTCCGCTGCGTCTCGCAGATCGGCACGGGCAGGCGCGGAGCCTCACCCTCGCCGTCGAGCGCACGTCCCTCGTCGTCGGCGTAGACCGAGGCGCTCGAGATGACGACGAGCGAGCCGGCGAGGCCGTCGAGCGCGTTGAGCTGCTCGCCGTGCTCGCGGGTGAAGGCGACCGTGTCGAGGACGACGTCCGCACCGCCGCCGAGGGCGGCGCGGAGCTGCGCGTCGTCAGCCCGGTCGGCCGCGACCGAGTCGACGCCGAGCTCGGCGAGGCCGTCGGGCAGAGCGCCCGTGCGGGAGACGGCGACGACCTCCCAGCCGTCCTGCGCGAGCGCGCGGGCCGCGGCGCGGCCGATCATGCCCGTGCCGCCGATCAGCACCGCGCGCGGCACTCGGCCTCGACCTCCTCCACGGGCACAACCCTACGCCGCGCGGCGAAGGCCGCGACGACGGCGGCGGCGAGCACGATCGCGCCGGCGATCCTCAGCGAGAGATGGACGCCGTGGCCCGCCGAGCCCTCGGCGGCGACGAGCACCTTGGCCACGAGCTTCTCGTGCCCCCTCGCAGCCGGGCTGTTCTCGGCGGTGGTGAGGTTGCCTCCCGTGGTCACGAACTGGATCACGATCCGGCGGAAGGTGGCCGGGATCCCGAGCTTGACGAGCTTCTCCGTGAGCCCGCTCGTGAGCTGCGCGTTGACGACCGCCCCGAGCACCGCGACGCCGAAGACGCCGCCGAGCTCCCGGCTCGTGTTCACCGTCGAGGCGGCCATGCCGGACTGCTCCGCCGGCACGAGGGTCAGCACCGCGGCCGTCATCGTCACGAGGGCGATCCCGAAGCCGAGTCCCGCGATGGCCAGCGGCCAGGTGAGCGCCGAGACGCTCGTCGTCGCCGTGAGCTTCCAGTCGACGAGGAAGAGCCCCAGCCCGGCGAGCGCGCAGCCGAGCACCATGGGGACGCGAGGGCCGACTCGTGCCGTCCAGAGGCCCGCGACCGGGCCGGAGACGATCATCGCGGCCGCGAGCGACGCGAACGCGAGCGCGATCTGGAAGCCCGAGAAGTTCGAGATGAGGCGCAGGTAGAGCGCGGTGAAGAAGAAGACGGAGAAGACGGAGAGGTTGGTGGCGAAGGCGACGACGTTCGCCGCGGTGAACGTCGGGTTGCGCAGGAACTCGAGCTTCAGCACGGGGTCGGCCACCCGTCGCTCGATCAGGACGAAGGCGGCGGCGAGGACGGCTGCCACCGCGAAGAGAAGGACGATCCACCACGTCCCCCAGCCGCGGTTCTCGCCCTCGATGACGGCGAAGGTCGCGGCGAGGATCGCCGCCGCGCCGGTGGCGAGCCCCGGCACGTCCAGCTTTCTTCCTTCCGGGTCGCTGCTCTCCGTGAGCGTGACCGCGGCCACTGCGAGCGCGGCTGCGCCGAAGCCGAGGCCGAACCAGAAGATCCACCGCCACCCGGCTCCCGCGACGAGCACGCCGCCGAGCACGGGGCCGAGCGCGAGAGCGAGCCCCGAGACCGCCGCCCAGACGCCCAGCGCGACGGCCCGCTCCTCGCGCTGGGGGTAGATGTGCCGGATGAGCGAGAGCGTGCCCGGCTCGGAGGCGGCCGCGCCGACGCCCATCACGATCCGTCCGGCGATCAGGATCCTCGTGTCGGGCGCGACTGCGGCGACGACCGAGCCGGCGCAGAAGAGCGCGACGCCGGCGAGCATCACCTTCTTCCGTCCGAGCAGGTCGCCGAGCGTCCCGCCGGTGAGCATGAGCGCGGCGAAGGCGAGCATGTAGCCGTCGACGATCCACTGCAGGCCCGTCACGCTGGAGCCGAGCGAGGTCTGGATGTCCGCGAGCGCGACGCTCACGATCGTGTTGTCGAGGAAGGTGAGGAAGAGGATCGCGCAGACGGCGGCGAGCGCCGCTTCGCGCGCGTGACGCTGCCGGAACAGCGCGAGCTCCGTCACCCTGCGGACGTTACGACCTGCAGGCGGGCGGCGTGCTGCCCTGCAGCGCCACGAGCTTGCAGAGGCTCGAGTCCGCGACCTTCCATTTGCCGTTCTGCCGCACGGCGGCGCCGGTCTGCTTCGGCAGCCCCGTGCCGCCGAGCTTGACCTGGTAGACGACCTTCGCGTCGTTCGGGCCCTGGAGCGTGACAGAGGAGACGGTCGCGCTCACGTTCCGGGCGAGCGGGTTGCTCGCGAACGCCTGGATGACGGGCTTGAACTTCTGGCCGTTCTGGAGCAGGGCGACGCGGTCGGAGACCGACGTCTTGCCGGAGAAGAATTTCTCGTAGGCGGAGGTGATCTGGCCCTTGTCGGAGGTCTTGCCGCCGGAACCGCCGCCGCAGGCGGCGAGGGCGAGCACCGCGACGAGGAGCAGAAGCAGGCGCCTCACGACGGGAAGCCTAGTCCTCTTGCAGCGATCGTGCACCCGGCCCGACGTAGCGCGCGGACGGCCGGACGAGCACGCCGAGCCGCTTCTGCTCGAGGATGTGCGCCGACCAGCCCGCCGTGCGCGAGCAGGCGAACATCGCAGGCGCGAGCTGCGGCGGCACTTCGGCGACGTCGAGGACGACGGCCGACCAGTACTCCACGTTCGTCCACGAGTGGCTGGGGCTCTTCTTCGCGATCGCCTCGTGCGCGACCTGCTCGAGCTCCTCGGCCACCTCGACGCGCGGCGACCCGAGCTCCTTCGCGACGCGCTTGAGGACGCGCGAGCGCGGGTCCTCCGCGCGGTAGACGCGGTGGCCGAAGCCCATGATCCGCTCGCCCCGACCGAGCGCCTCGGCGACCCATTTCTCCGCGTCGCCGGACTCGGCGACCGCGTCGAGCATCGGCAGCACCCGCGCCGGCGCCCCGCCGTGCAGGGGCCCGGAGAGCGCGCCGACGGCCGAGGCGAGCGCGGCCCCGGCGTCGGCCCCCGTCGAGGCGACGATGCGGGCCGTGAAGGTGGACGCATTGAGCCCGTGCTCGGCCGTGCAGATCCAGTAGGTGTCGATCGCCTCGGCCGATTTCTCGTTCAGCTCGCCGCGCCACTCGAGGACGAACCGCTCGGCGGCGGTCTGCCCCTCGGCGACCTTCTCCGGCGGCACGGGGGGCAGGTCCGCGCCGCGTGCAGACTGGGCGACGATCGAGAGCGCCGCCGCCGAGAGCCGGCGGAGGTCCTCCTTCGCCTGCTCGTCGTCGATGTCGATGAACTGTCCGAGCTTCCACTCGCCGCTCAGCGCCGCGAGGGTCGACTGGAGGTCCGAGATGTAGCCGCCCGTGCGGCGCTCGAGGTCGATGTGCTCGTAGGGGAGGCCCGGCTGGAGCGATTCGTCGACGAGGAGCCCCCACACCTGCTCGAACGGCACCTTGCCCACGAGATCCTCGATGTTGACGCCGCGATAGCGGAGCTCGCCGCCCTCCTTGTCGGGCTCGGCGATCTCCGTCTCGAAGGCGATCACCCCGGCGAGGCCCGGAGAGAAGTCGTTCCCGTTGCCGCTGCTCATGCGTGTATCTCCTCCAGCTCGATCTCCTGGCCGACCCCGCGCTCCCGCGCGGCCGCGAGCACGAGCGCCGCGGCGGCGAGGTCCTGGACGGCGACGCCGACCGACTTGTACAGCGTGATCTGCTCCGCCGAGCTCCGACCGGTCGCCGTCCCGGCGACGATCTCGCCCAGCTCGACGACTCCGTCTCGGCCGCGAGAGCTCAGCTCGGGCGCGCCGGCCGGCAGCGGCGCGAAGGCCGAGTCGCGCTGCTCGACGACGACCACGTCCGCCCGCTCGACGATCGCGGGGTCGAGCTCGGAGCCCCCTGCGCCGTAGCCGACGGAGCTGACGTGGGCGCCCGGGCTCAGCCATTCGAGGCGGACGACGGGGTCGGGCGAGGCGGTGGTGGCGTGCACGACGTCGGCGCCGCGCACTGCGTCCTCGAACTCGCCGCGGCCGGCGATCCGCACCTCGGCGAAGTCGCGGGCGCGCGGGAACATCTCCTGCGCCGACCGGGACTGCACCCCCGTGCCGAGGATGGCGAGCACGCGCGCATCCGGTCGCGCGAGGAGCCGCGCCGCGAGCGCGGCAGCCGCCGCGGTCCGCATCGCGGTGATGTACGTCCCGTCCATCAGCGCGAGCGGCGTGCCGGTCGCGGGATCGAAGAGCGAGATCAGCGCCTGGTGCGTCGGGCGGTCGCGATTGGCGGGAAAGAGCGTGACGAGCTTGCACCCGAGCCCGCTCGAGGGCGCATACCCGAGCATCGCCCCGAGGATCCCGGCGTCGCCGGCATGCGAGCCGACGCGCGGCACGAGCGAGGCCTTGCCGGTGGACAGCTCCGCGTGGGCGGCCGCGAGCGCGTCGACGAGCGCGTCGAGATCGAGCAGCTCCTCCACCTCGCTCCGGCTCAGGACCAGCATCTCAGGGGTGACGGTACTCCGCGCCGTCGCCCTTCCGCGCCGGCTCGCGCGCGCGGGAGTCTCAGCCGACCAGCGTGAGCGTCCAGTCGGGCCGGTGCTGCGCGTCGAGCGAGAAGAGCAGGATCCGCTGCCACTGGCCGAGGCAGAGCGCACCGTCCGTGAACGGCACCTGCTCCGAGCGCGGGCCGAGCAGGAACGCCAGCAGGCGCTCCCGCGAGCGCAGCTTCGCGGGCACGACCCGCTCGAGCAGGACCTCGAGGTCCTCGAAGAAACCCGTCTCCCGCTCCTGCACGCGCACGAGCGAGAGCGTGGTCGCGGTGTGGAGGTAGGCGATGCCGGAACGCACGTCCGAGGCGGCGACCTCGCGCGAGACGTCGTTCGTGATGTCCATCACGGACAGGGACGGGAGAGCCGCGGCGATCGAGTAGGGGACTTCGACGCTCGTCATGCCTGCGCGACCTCCTTCGGCAGCCTGAAGTGGACGTCCTCCTTCGCGACCTCGATCTCCTCCGGCAACGCGTAGCCGGCCTCGGCGAGCCGCGCCGCCGTCGCCCGCACGAGCTCCTCGGGCGTCGACGCGCCGGCGGTGAGGCCGATCGTCTCGTGGCCGTCGAGGAGCTTCGGATCGAGCTCGCTCTCGCCGTCGACGAGCGTCGCCTGCGCGCCGGCGGCCTGCGCGACCTCGACGAGCCGCTGCGCGTTCGAGCTCGTCTCCGAGCCGATCACGAGCACGAGCGTCGCTCCCTGCGAGACCATCGCCTTCACGGCGTCCTGCCGGTTCTGGGTCGCGTAGCAGATGTCGTCGGCGTGCGGCCGCCGCAGCGTGCCCAGGTGATCCTCGAGCGCGTCCACGATCGGGGCGACGTCGTCGAGGGAGAGGGTCGTCTGCGTGATCACGGCCACGGGCTTGTCCGTCGCGAGCTCGCGGGCCTGCTCCGGCGACTCGATCACGACGGTCGAGTCCGGCCGTTCGCCGAGCGTCCCGATCACCTCCACGTGGTTCTTGTGCCCGACGAGCGCGACGAGGTGGCCGCTGTCGGCGTACCGCCTCGCCTCGGCGTGCACCTTGTTCACGAGCGGGCAGGTGGCGTCGACCACCCGCAGGCCGCGCCGCTGCGCGTTCTCCTTCACCGCCGGCGCGACGCCGTGGGCCGAGAGGACGCAGATCTCGCCCTCCGGGATCTCCTCCTCGTCCTCGACGAAGACGGCGCCGAGCTGCTCGAGCCGGCGCACGACGTGCTCGTTGTGGACGATCTGGTGGCGGACGTAGACCGGAGGCCCGTACTGCTCGAGCAGCCGCTCGACGATCTCGATCGCCCGGTCGACGCCCGCGCAGAAGGAGCGCGGCGCTGCGAGGAGGACGCGGCCGGTCACAGCGCCACCGCCTGTTCCAGCGCGCGCAGCGCTCGCAGCGCGTCGCGCATCGAGCGGAGGGCGTCGCCCCGGCGCCTCGCGACCCAGCGGAGGAGGCCCACCACGTCCGTGCGCCCGTCCGGGTGGACCGTCCGGTCCACTCCCTCGACCGCGCTCGCCGCGTCGTCCGAGACCGCGCGGAGCACGCCGGCGAGGCGGCCGCTGCGCGCCAGGACTCCGCTCTCCATGTCGACCGCGTCCGCCCCGCTCGACGCACGCAGCCGGGCGCGTTCCGCCGCCTCGTGGACGAGCGCGTCGCCGCCGAGGACGACCCCGGGCCGGGCGCCCCGGACGCCGAGCCCCGGCCCTTCCCACAGCGTCGCCCCGCGTTCGTCGACCACCCGCGTGGCGTCGAGCACGTCCCCGACGCGCAGCTCGCCGAGCGAGCCGGCCAGCCCGAACGAGACGAGACGCCCCTCCGGGACGCCGTTGGCGACGCAGACGCCCACGCGTCGGGCGTTCAGCCCGAGCCGGCGCGCGAGGCGCTCCTCGGCGCTCGTCGCGCACGCGAACGTGAGCGAGCTCAGCCCGTCAGCGTCCACGCGAGACTCCGCACAGTCTCCTTCAGGCTCTTCGACGCCTCGTACGCCGCCGAGGGCTCGAACCCGCAGTGGATGCCGCAGTGCTCGCAGCGCGGGTCGTTGCCGGGGCCGTACGCCTCCCACTCCATCCCCTCGAGCAGCGCCTCGTAGGTGGGGAAGATGCCGTCGGTGAGCAGGTAGCACGGGCCCTTCCACCCGTACGGGTTGCGCGTGATCGATCCCCACGGCGCGCACTCGAGCTTGCGCTGGCCGGTCAGGAAGTCCTGGTAGATCGGCGACGCGATCCAGCGGTAGCCGTGCTCCTTCGTGGCGGCCCGGATGGCCCGGAACTTCTCCTCGTGCTCCTCGCGGGTCATCGTCAGCGCCGGGTCGATCTGCGAGTACTGGTAGCCGGGCGCGATCATCATCCCGTCGATGCCGACCTCGTCGGTGAGGTAGCGCATCATCTCGATCACGTCGGCGACCTCGGTCTCCTTGAAGATCGTCGTGTTCGTGGTGACCCGGAAGCCGCGCGCGCGCGCCGTCTTGATCGCGTCGATGGCGATGTCCCAGAGGCCCGGGTAGTCGCACACGTAATCGTGGATCTCGCGCATCCCGTCGAGGTGGATGACGAAGCTCAGCCGGTTCGAGGGCTCGAACCAGTCGAGGCACTGCTCGAGCCGCAGGGCGTTGGTGCACAGCTCGATCGTCTTGCCGAGCTCGAGCACCTGCGTCACGACCTCGTCGATGCCCTTGTAGACGAGCGGCTCGCCGCCGCAGATCGAGACCACGGGGGCCGGACACTGGACGGCCGCGTCGACGCATTCCTCGACCGACAGCCGCGCGCGATTCGACTCGTACTCGCGGATCTTCCCGCAGCCGATGCACGCGATGTTGCACGCGAGGGTCGGCTCGAGCATGAGGACGAGCGGATAGCGCTCGCCCTTCCGCTGCTGCGCGGCGACGTACTTGCCGATCGAGACCGTCGATGCGAGGGGGAACTTCATCCAGCCAACCTTTCTCTCAGTCGTCCGAGTGCCAAGAGCGGGAAGGTGATGCGGTAGAGGTGGTACCGAATCATGAAGTCGAGTGGGAACCCCGTGCCCGTGAAGTGCTGCTCCTCCCAGTCACCATCCGCGCGCTGCGCCGCACAGAGATAGTCTGCCGCCCTGCGGCAGCTCGAATCTTCAGCGTTTCCTGCGGCCACGTAGGCGAGGAGCGCCCAGGCCGTCTGCGAAGCCGTGGTGAAGCGCGCGCGGCCGCGCCACGCGGGGTCGGCGTAGGAGCGGATGTCCTCGCCGAAGCCGCCGCTCTCCTGCTGCACGGAGTCGAGCCAGGCCACCGCGCGGCGCATCGAGGGATGGTCGTGCGGGACACCGCAGGCCTCCAGCCCGGGTAGCGCGGCGCCCGTGCCGTAGAGGTGGTTGACGCCCCAGCGGCCGAACCACGAGCCGTCCTCTTCCTGCTCGGCGAGCAGCCAATCGAGGCCCCTCTCCGCGGCCGCGCCGCGCACCCCGAGGGTGCCGAGCGTCTCGAGCGCGTGCGCGGTGACGTCGGCGCTCGGCTCGTCGGTCACCTTGCCGAAGTCGCAGAACGGGACCTTGTAGAGCCACATCGCGCGGTTGTCGACGTCGAAGGCGCCCCAGCCGCCGTCGCGCGACTGCATGCCCACCATCCACTCGACGCCGCGCGCGACCGCGTCCTCGCCACGGCCGAGCCCGTGCAGCGTGAGCGCGACGACGGCGGTGTCGTCGACGTCGGGATAGAGGTCGTTCTCGAACTCGAACGCCCAGCCGCCCGGCGCGAGGTCCGGCTGGCGGATCGACCAGTCGCCCTTGACGTTCACCTCCTCGCGGAGGAGATAGTCGCCGGCCTTCCGCAGGGCCTCGTGGCCGGCGGGCAGGCCGCAGGCCCGCAGTGCCAGGGCCGCGAGAGCCGTGTCCCAGACGGGCGACTGGCACGCCTCGGGCCGCAGCCGCTCGCCGTCCTCCACCATGAAGCCCCGCCACCCCTCGACCGCCTTGCCGAGCGTCGGGTCGTCGAGGCCGTGGCCGAGCGCGGCGAGCGCGATGATCCCCCAGACCCACGGCGGCTGGATCCCGCCCCACGACCCGTCCGCCTCCTGCCGCTCGCGGATCCAGCGCTCGGCGACCCGGAGCGCCCGCCGGCGAAGCGGGCTCGGCCGTCCCGCGGGCCGGGTCTTGCCGGGAACGGCCCCGATCGCCCGCAGGTCGAGGTCGGCGGGCCGCACAGGCCGCAGCGACTGCGCCACCGCGAGCGCGACGAACGTCTGCCGCGCCCAGCAGGAGAAGCTGTAGATCGAGAACGGAGACGACGGGGGCAGGAGGACGAGCTCGGGCGGGATCGGCACCATCTTTTGCCACGGCCACTGGCCGAGCAGGGCCATGAAGCACCGTGTGAACAGGCGGCTTCGCGGGATCCCGCCCTCCCGCCGGATGTAGGCGAGCGCGCGCGGCCCCGGGTCGACTCCAGCGAGCCGGCAGGCGACGTACGCCTCGATCGACGTGGAGAGGTCCGGCGGCCCTTCGAACCAGATCGACCACGTCCCGTCGTCGCGCATCCGGGCGAGGAGCTCGTTCGCGATCCGCCGGTCGAGGTCCGGCGTGCGGAGGCCGAGGTAGTGGTTCCAGAAGAGGTGCTGCGCCGTCATCGTCACGTTCGACTCGAGCTCGCCCACCCAGATGCCGTCGGGACGCTGGAGCTCGAGCAGGCGGCGGGTGCCGCGCTCGATTGCGGCGTCGAGTTGCGTCAGCTCGGCGACGGCGGCCATCTCAGGCCGTAACTCTGGCGGAACTGCTGCTCAAGATGTGCTGAGCCGCGGCGCGGCCGCTCCGGATCGCGCTCTCCATGGTGGCCGGCCAGCCGGTGTCCGTCCAGGCGCCGGCCCGGACGACGTTCGGCCGGGGCGTCGCGGAGCCCGGCCGCCGGACGCCCGGCCGCAGCGCGATCGTCGCGTAGGGCTCGCGGCTGACGCGCGACCACAGGAGCTCCGCCTCGCCGAGCCGCTCGGTGAGCTGCCCGGCGATGCGCTCGACGAGCTCGCGGCCCCGCACCTCGAGCAGGTCGGGTACCCCGCTCGAGACGACGGTCAGGTACTGGCCGCGGGCGGGCCGGCTCCCGGTGAGCGCCCCGCGGTCGAACACCCAGTGCGCGTCGGTCCCGAGCAGCGCGGCGAGCGGCTGCTCGAGCAGCTGCCGGTCGAACCAGAGGTGGACGCTCACGATCGGCGAGTCCTCGAGCGCCGGCTCTGGTTCGCCGAGCAGGCGGGCGCTCTCGCCCGGTGGAACGGCGACGACGACCGCGTCCGCGTCGAGCTCGTCGAGCGACGACACCCGCGACTCGGTGAGCACGGTCCCGCCCGCGGCCTCGAGCGCGGCGCCCGCCGCGTCGCCGTGCATGCGCCCCAGCGGCCGTGTCGGCAGGACGAGATCGCTGTTCGCACGCGGCCCGAGCAGCGCGGTGCGCACCGTGAAGAGACCCGCATCGGCGTCCACCTCGTCGCAGCGGAGGTTGAGGGCGGGACGCACGAACACGTCCCAGAAGCGATCGACCGCGAGGTCGGAGGCGCCGAGCCGGCGCAGCAGCGCGCCGAACGTCTCGCCCGGATCCGCGCGCGCGCTCCGGCACCGCGCCGTGACGAGCGGGATGCGAATCCGGTCGCGAGCCGGCAGGTGCCGGTACGCGAGCAGGGAACGAAGGCTCGGCTCGATGGCCGCGACGGCCCCGTCCTCCGAGAGCACCGGCAGCGCCAGCCGCGTGCGGAGGAAGGAGCCGCCCTCGCCGATCCGCCCGAGGAACCCCAGGTACTCGGTGAAGCAGCCAAGCGCGATGTGCTGCCCGTTGTCGGGCGGCGGCTCGGGGTCTCCGGCGCGCTCGGGCAGCGTCTGGACGGCGCCGCCGAGCGTGGGACGCGCCTCGTGCAGCGTCACGGCGTGTCCGGCGTCGACGAGCTCCAGCGCCGCGGCGAGGCCCGCGAGCCCTCCTCCCACCACGGCGATCTTCACGGCAGGAGCTCCTTGGCCACGACGGCGAGCTTGCGCGGCGCTGAAAGCCGCGTCTTCTCGCGGAAGACGTCGAAGCCGCTCGCCTCGATGCGGTCGAGTGTCTCGCGGTAGAGGCCGGCGAACGTGCCGACGCAGAGCGCGCTGCGGCGGTCGAGCGACCCCAGCAGGCGCAGACCCTCGGCGAGATGCGCGCGGGCGCGCGCAGCCTGGAAGGCCATCAGCTCGCGAAACGCCGCCGAGGGCGCGAGCTCGTCCACGCCGAAGGCCGCGAGCTCGTCCTGAGGGAGATAGACGCGGCCGAGCCGCCGGTCCTCGTCGACGTCGCGGATGATGTTGATGAGCTGCAGCGCGACACCGAGGATCTGCGCATGCTCCGTGTCGTCGGAGCCGTACACCGGAACGCAGGCGAGGCCGACCGCGCCCGCCACCTTCTCGCAGTAGCCGCGCAGCTCGTCGAAGTCCGCGTACGTCGACTGCTCGGTGTCCTGGAGGCCGCCGGCGACGAGCGCCTCGAGCGGCGCGCGCGGTATGCCGAACCGCTCGCGCGCGTCGCGCAGCGCGACGAACACGGGATCCGGCGGCCCCCCGTCGAGGGCAGCGCGGAGCTCCTCGAGCCGAGCCCGCTTCTCGGCGGACGGCAGGTCCCCGTCGGCGATGTCGTCCACGCGCCGCGCGAAGGCGTAGATCGCCGCGAGCGCCTGCCGCTTGGCGCGCGGCAGCACCATGATCCCGTAGGCGAAGTTCTTGGCCTCGCGCCGCGTGATGCGGCCGACCTCGGCGTACGCCTCCTGCACGCTCATCGCACGAGGACGAGTGCCGCCTCGCGCGCGAGCCGGGCGCGCGACGGCTTCGGCCGCCCGCTGAAGATGTCCCAGCCGGCGGCGTCGAGCGCGTCGAGAGCCGCGAGGCCTCCGCGGGCGAAGAGGGCGACCGCCCGGCCGAGCCGCCCACCGATCCGCACGCGCAGCACCTCGCCGGCGGCGAGCAGCTCCGCCGCACGCCGGGCCTCGAACCGGAGCAGGCCGCGCAGCTCCTCGCTCGGCCGGTCGAGCGGAGGGTCGCCGAACCTGCGGCGGTCCTCCGCCGGGAGATAGATGCGGCCGAGCTCGAGGTCGCGTGGCACGTCCTGGAGGAAGTTGACGAGCTGGAGCCCCGTGCAGACCGAGTCGCTCGCCGCGACGAGCTCGGGCTCGTCGAGCCTGCGAAGGACGCCGAGCACCAGGCGGCCGCAGGGGTCGGCGGAATGCACGCAGTAGTGCTGGAGGTCCGCCCACGTCCGGTACTCCTTGATCCGCTGGTCCATCCGGTTCGCCTCGATCAGGCGCAGGAACGGCTCGCGGGGAAGCCCGAACGTGCGGATCGTCGGCTGCACGCTCCGCAGCACCGGCCACGTCGCCTCCCCGGCGAAGGCGGCGTCGACCTCCCGCTCGAGCTCGTCGAGCGCCGCGAGCCGGTCGCCCTCGTAGGCGTCGCCGAGCTCGTCGACGAGCCGCGCGTAGCAGTACAGAGCACGGATGTGCGGCCGCAACGCGCGCGGAAAGAGGACCGAGCCGACGGGGAAGTTCTCCCCGGCGGCGTGGGCTGCGATCTCGGCCGGCTCCACGGTGTCATTCTTGCTTGAATGGCCGCGCGGACGGCGGAGCCGCAGCGGAGTTGAGGGGAGGAGCAAACTTGACCGACGCCGGCGCAGCGAGCCCGGGAGGGCGGGAATCGGCGGTGGCCGGGGTCGACCGCCGGGACGGCGCGGTCGTCGTCTCGCTCGCGGGCGAGCTCGACCTCTACAACGCCGAGGAGGTGCGCACCGCGCTGTTCGACGCCTGCGCGGGGGAGCCCGATCTGCTCGTCGTCGACCTCGAGCAGGTGCGGTTCATCGACTCGACCGCGCTCGGCGTGCTGATCGAGGCCCGCTCGCGGATGCCCGAGCGCGGCGGCTTCCGGCTCGCCTCGCCCGGTCTCGAGACCCGCCGTGCCCTCGAGGTCTCGGGCCTCGACCGCCACTTCCTCGTCCACGACACCGTCGCGGAGGCGCTCGCAGCGGCACGCTGACCCGAGCGACCGCCCCGAGCCCGCTCCCCCCGCCGATGCGCGAACCGCTGCTGCCGCCCGAGTCGCTGGCGCGCTACGCCGACGCGATCGTGCGCGCCTGCCTCGGCATCGAGAAGGGCGACACGCTCGTCGTCCAGGGCGAGCCCGAGCACCGGGAGCTGCTCGTCGCGCTCGCCGAGTCCGGGTACCGGGCGGGCGCGCGTTTCGTCGACGTCGTCACGGCCGACCCCCTCGTGATGCGCGCCAGGCTCCTGCACGGCTCGGACGACGCGATCGGCGCGGTCTCGCCCTGGTCGCGGCGCAGGCTCCGGGAGGTCTCGGGACCGCGCGGCGCCCTCGCCCAGATAACCGGCGAGGGAGAATCCGGCTACCTCGACGGCGTACCCCCGGATCGGATCGCCGAGGACTACTCGCGGCGCGCCGGGCAGACGACCTTCCTGCGCCGGGCGCAGCTGAACATGCGCGCGCGCTGGGTGATCGCCGGCTGGCCGACCGTCCACTGGGCCGGCCAGGTCTATCCGGACCTCGACCCGCTGGAGGCGAAGCGGCGGCTCGCCGAGGACCTCCTGCGCTTCTGCCGTCTCGGCGACGAGGACGGGAAGGGGACGAGCGGCTGGCGCGCACACCTGCGCACGCTCAGCCGGCGCTCGGCCCGGTTGACGAAGCTCGGTCTCACCCGCCTCGAGCTGCGTGGCCCGGGGACCGAGCTCGACGTCGGCTTCGTCGAGAGCACGCGCTGGCTGGGCGGGCCGGAGACGCTCGTCGACGGCCGGAAGCTCGCGCCGAACATGCCGACGGAGGAGGTCTTCACGAGCCCCGACCCCCGCCGGACGAACGGGACGTTCCGGTGCACGTTCCCCCTCTCCTTCCGCGGACGGCTGATCCACGGGCTCCGCGGCGAGTTCTCCAACGGACGCCTCGTGCGGCTCGAGGCCGACTCCGACGACGACCGCGACTTCGTCGCCGCGTTCATCGACACCGACGGGATGGGACGGCGGCTCGGGGAGGTCGCGCTCGTGGACGCGTCGTCGCGCATCGGCCAGACGGGCCGCGTCTACTTCAACACGCTGCTCGACGAGAACGCCGCGGCGCACTTCGCCTTCGGCAGCGGCTTCGGCGGCACCCGCTCCGAGGCCCCGGCGCGCGGCGTCAACCGCTCGACGATCCACCTCGACGTCATGATCGGGAGTCCCGAGCTCGAGGCGACCGGCTTCGACGCGCGCGGCCGCCGCATCCCGCTGATCCGCGAGGGGGCTTGGCAGATCTGAGCCGGACGGCGATCGCGGCTGCGCTCCTCGCCGTCACCCTTTCGCTCGTCGCGACGGGCTGCGGGGGCGGATCGCATCCGCCGGGGACGACGCGGGCGTCGGCGGCCGGCCCCGCGAAGTGCACGCTCTCGGCGAGGCAGCGCCGCGTGATCCGCCGCGCGAACCGGATGATCGCGCAGATGCACCGGCTCGAACTGCCGCTGCAGACGGTGCACGAGCACGGGCCCATGAAGCTCGAGCTCCTGCTCAACCGGTTCCTGCTCTCGATCGGCGTGCTGCCCGTGGACGACCGCGCGTATCTCATCCGCCAGGCGAAGAGCGCCGTCGGCCTCTGCCGCGACTGCTTCGACGCCCTGGAGGCGATCGAGCCCGCGGTGCAGACGCGCCTCGGCGGGTCTCCCTGCAAGCCGGGCTTCTAGCGGGCGGCGGCTCGAGGCGCCGATTATCCTCGGCGTCCGATGCCGGAGATGCCGGAGGAGTTCTGGGAGCGCGCTCACGGGCAGCTACGCGTGCCTCCGGTCGAGGAGTGGGAGACGTGGCCCTTCGACGGCGAGCTCGCCGTCCGTCCGCTCCGCCCTCCGGTGGAGCGCGAGGAGCCCCGCCTGGGCGCAGGAGGGGTCGACTGCCGCCGCTGCGGTGCTTCCGACGACGAATACCTGTGGACGAGCGAGCGGTGGCGGCTGTTCGCCCTCGACCGGCCGAGCGGCCTGCCTCTGGTCGTCCTGCTCGAGCCGCGGCAGCACTTCGCCGAGCCGGGTGACCTGCCCGACGAGCTCGCCGCCGAGCTCGGTCTGATGCTCGTCCGGATCGAGCGGGCGATCCGGGCGCTCGGCGAGCTCGGCCGGGTCCACGTCTGCCGCTGGGGGGACGGCGGCGAGCACCTCCACTGGTGGTTCCTGGCCCGCCCCGCGAGGGTGCCGCAGCTGAGCGGCTCCTTCGCGGCGATCTGGGACGACGTCCTTCCTCCGACGCCGGAGGCCGTGTGGCGAGCCGACCTCGCCGCATTGAAGGCGGCGCTCGGCGGCGGCCCGGCCTAGCCGTCGACGAAGAGCCCGTTGAGCGGGCCCCAGAGCGCCTCGCTGCGCCGGGAGACGTGCGGCAGCAGCGTCAACTTCCCGTCCGCCCACCCGTCGCGCCGGCGCCGCTCGAGCCGCTCGTCGGCGAGCGGCTTCCACCGCTCGTCGAAGACGCGCGCCGGGTCGCCGTCGATCTCCGCGCGCGGGCGCTCGAGATGCTCCTCCCACAGCCGCAGCCGCACCTCCCGCGCGAGCTCGGGATCGCGGACGACGACGTTCGTCTCGGTGTCGTTGAAGAGCGAATGCGCGTTCAGGTTGGCGGAGCCGACGGTGACCCACGCGTCGTCGATCACCGCGGCCTTGGAGTGGACGTACACGGGGTGGCCGCCGGGGCCGGGCTGATAGAGCGTGCAGGCGAGGAACCGCGTCGTTTCGTCGCCGGACTTCTTGTCGGCGTCGATCAGGTACCCGACCTGGCCGCGGCTGTCGTCGGCCCCGTTGTTCGGATGCGCCGGCAGGAGCGCGATGACGCGGAAGTCGTCGTGCGGAGGCCGCCGTAGCTTCTCGGCGAGCACGCAGGTCACCTCCGGAGCCCAGAGGAACTGGCTCTCGACGTACACGAGGCGCTCCGCCGCCCGCAGCGCGCGCTGGTAGCTCTCGAGGATCGACCACTCCCCCTCCCGGCAGGGCTCGTACAGGTGCTCGGGCACCGTCCGTACGAGCTGCGCCTCGATGCCGCCGGGGACGGCGGGCGGGTCGCTCGCCTGCGGCAACCCGTCGCCCGCGGTCGCATGCCAGCGCAGGCGGAAGTGCTCGGCGACGTCCGCGACGACCGGCCCCTCCAGCCGCGACGCGGTGTCGTGCCAGCCGAGCCCGTCGCGGCGCGGGTGCTCGCTCGAGTCGAGTCGGTCGCCGGCGAGGCCGGTGAGGTCGATCCCGCCGACGAACGCCGTCTCGTCGTCGACGACGACGATCTTCTCGTGGTGGCAGTGGAAGGGACGCTCGCGCGCGTCGAGGGCCATCGTGATCCGGGTGCCCCCGGTGAGCCGCTCGGCCGCCTCGCGCACCTCCCCGCGGTCCGGATGGAAGAGCGGCAGGGGCGCGCCGGCCCAGGCGAGGACACGCACGTCGACACGCTCCGCCGCCTCCGCGAGCAGCTCACGCAGCGTCGGGCCTTCCTGCTCGAGCCGGAACGCCGGGTCGAAGTGCCAGCCGGCCAGGTGGACGTGCGAGCGCGCCGAGCGGATCGCGTCCACGAGGCGCGGCAGCGCCTCGGCCCCGTCCACGAAGGGCTCCACGCGGCAGCCGGGACGCGGCGCGAACGACGCCGTGCTCGCCCAACCGCCCGGTTCCGGGTCGACCGCCGCTTCGCTCCCGTGCCGCCGCAGCCGCCACGCGTGCTTCGCGCGGATGACGCGCTCGAGCGCGTCCCCGACGAGGTCGTCGACGCGGTTCAGGGGATACGGGGCCACGGCGCGCTCATGCCCGCGCCGCGAGGATTCTCACCCCGAGTACGGCGACGGGTACTGCGAGTAGCCGTACGTGCCGCTGCCGCTGATCACGGATCCGACGTTGAGGTCGGGAGTCGGGAAATTCTCGACAGGCAGGTTGCCCACGGCCGGGCCCATGAAGTCGTGCCAGATCTCGGCGGGCAGCGTCCCGCCTGCTACCTGGTACACGCCCTCGACGTTCTGCAGCGGAATCTCGCCCTTCGGGTAGCCGATCCAGACGCACGCCACGAGCTGGGGCACGTAGCCGCAGAACCAGGCGTCCTGGAAGTTCTCGGCGGTGCCCGTCTTGCCGGCGACCGGACGGGAGCCGAGGGCCGCCGCGGTGCCCGTGCCGTGCTGCACGACCCCCTGCAACGCATAGGTGAGCTCGGCCGCGACGTTGCCGTCGAGCGCGCGCGTGCCGGTCGTGCTCAACCGCGAGCCCTTGATCACCTTCCCGTTCGGGCCGCGGACGGACTCGAAGGCCTGCGGGGCGTGATGGACGCCGTTGTCCGCGAAGGTCGCGTAGACGTCGGTCAGCTCGAGCGGGGTGAACCCGACCGCGCCGAGCGTGATGGCGCATGCCTGCTTGAAGTACGGGCCGTTGCTCGCCTCCGTGACGCCGAGGCGGTGGGCCATCGCCATGACGTTCCGCACCCCGACCTTTGCGATCAGCTGCGCGAAGATCGTGTTGACGGAGTTCGCCGTCGCGTCGAGGAGGTTCATCGTGCCGGCTGCCTCGTCGGCGAAGTTGTGGACGTCCCAGGGGCCGTTCCCGTTCCGGCACTGCGGGTCGGTGATGTAGAGCTGCGGCGGTCCGTAGAAGGTCGAGTAGAGCGAGTCGCCTTCGCTCAGCGCCGTGGCGAGCGTGATGGGCTTGAAGGCGCTACCCGTCGAGCGGTGTGCCTGCGTCGCGAGGTTGAACTGCATCTGGGCACCGCTCGGCAGATAGTCGACCATCGCCTTGACCGCCCCCGTCTTCGGGTCCATCGCGACGAGCGCCGCGGCGGGGTCGCTCGGCGAGTGGAGGACCGACGAGACCGCGTGCTGCGCGAGCCCCTGCAGGCGCATGTCGAGCGTCGTCCGCACGTTGAGACCGCCGAGCTCCACGGTCCGGTGTCCGAACTTGGCGGCGAGCTGCTGCGTCGCCCAGCCGAAGAAGTTCGGCTGGAGCTGCTGCTGGTACAGGTGCCCGGGCCTCAGCTCGAGCCCCTTGCGCAACGCGCTCTGCAGCTTCGATCTGCTGATGTAGCCGTTCCTCCACATCGCGCGCAGCACCTCGTCCCGCCGGGCCAGGGCGGCGTCGGGATTGGTGATCGGGTCGTCGGTCGTCGGCGCCTGGGGCAGGCCCGCGAGGAGCGCCGCCTGCACGAGCGTCAGGTCGCCGGCGCCTTTCGAGAAGTACGTCCGCGAGGCCGCCTGGGCGCCGTACGCGTGCCTGCCGTAGAAGACCTCGTTCAGGTACTCGGCGAGGATCCACTTGCGGCTGTGCTGCGCGAAGACCTTCTCGGCGAGACAGGCTTCCTTGAGCTTCCGCGAGAGGGTCCGCTGGGCGTTGCCGATGTAAAGGTTACGGACGAGCTCCTGCGTGATCGTCGAGCCGCCCTGCACGATCTGTCCCTTCGTCACGTCCTGGTAGAAGGCGCGGAGGATGCCCTGGTAGTCGAGGGCGCCGTGCTGCCAGAAGCGCGCGTCCTCGATCGCGACCGTCGCCTGCGGCAGCCACGGGGACATCTTCGAGAGCTTCAGCGGCTGCCGGTTCGTCGCCGAAGGGACGACCCCGAGCCGCTGCATGTTGTCCGTGTAGAGGAACGAGTTGGCCCCGAGGTCGGGCTTCCGGAGGTCGTTGAGGGTGCAGGTCGAGAGCAGGATCTGGCCGCCCGTGAAGGCGACCGTGGCGAGCAGGAGCGCGACGATCGACGCGAGCAGGAGCGTGGCGAGGAGCAGGACGCTGCGGCGCCTGCGGTTCCGCCGGCGGAGCCGTGCGTGGCGCACGAAGAGCAGGCGCTCGAACTCGAGGTCGGCGCGCGACCGCTGCCGCTGCTGCGGCCCTCTCCCGTTCCGACCCGGATCGCCTGGCACTCCGCCGACATTGTGCTGCAAACGCCGGTCCGAGAAACGGCGGGGAGCGTTTGCACGGCGTGGGCCCGGGAATCTGCCGCCCCGTGACCGTGTTCGTGTTGTCCTCGCTCACGAGCCTCCACGGGATCCACGACCTCTTCCACTCCACCGGCTTCGTCATCGCCCGCAACCTCGCGATCCTCCTCGCCGTCGTGTTCTGGGTCGCGCTCGGCTTCTGGGTGCACAAGGACGCGCGGCGGCGGATCCGGCAACCGTTCCTCGTCCTGCTGGCGACCCTGCTCGGGCTCGTGCCGCCGTACGTCGGTCCGGTCGTCTACCTGCTCTTCCGGCCCTCGGAGACGATCGACGACGCCCGCTCGCGGCGCGTCGAGCTGCAGGCGCTCGAGCAGCAGCTCGCACGCTCGCTGTCGACCTGTCCCGTCTGCAGCACGGCCCTCGAGCCCGACTACCTCGCCTGCCCAGTGTGCGCGACGATGCTGCGCGAGCAGTGCCGGAGGTGCGACGCGCCGCTCGAGCCGCTCTGGCAGATCTGTCCGTACTGCGCCTCGCCGATCGAGCCGCGGGAGGCCGACCTCGACACGGCCCTGACCGCGGAGGCGAAGGCGATCTCGCTCGTCGACGAGTCGATCCCGCTCGTCCCGCAGCCGGAGTCGCGCGTCGCCGACGCCTGAGGGACGAGAAAGGGCGCGGTCTCCCGCGCCCTTTCGGTCTGGGTTACAGCCGGGAGACTACGGACAGGGGTCCGCGGTCACGGCGGGGTTCTGCGTGTCGCCGTTGATGACCGTGCCGCCGGGGCCGTTCACGTACGCCCAGTGGCCGCTGACGTTGGCCGAGATGCAGAAGGTCTGCGCGCCGCCGCTGCCCGGCTCGGCCTTCGAGATGCCCTGCGTGGCGCCGTTGACACCGATGACCATGAGACCCGAGTCGTAGTTGGTCCGCAGCCCCGCAGCGGTCATGCCGGTGTAGCTGTTGTTGTCCGAGTAGTACGCCTCGGCGTCGGGGATCGCCGAGCGGACGTCCGACATCGCGGCCGTCTCCTGGGCCTTCTTCTGGAAGCCGAGATACGACGGGATGGCGATCGCCAGCAGGATGCCGATGATGATCAGAACGACGAGCAGCTCGATGAGGGTGAAACCCTCCTGCCGAGCCAAACGCTGCCTGAAGCTGTGCATGTTGCTGTGTCCTTTCACGTGGATGGCAGCGCCTGGGATCGGCGGCGTGGGTAGGAAACCGGGATGAATCCGACAGGAAGGTGGGGGCAGCCCGGAGGTGCCGCTTACGAGGGAGGCCGGTAGCGGTAGCCGAAGCCGCGGACGGTCTCGATCGGCGTGTCCTGCGGCGCATCGGGCGAGAGCTTCCGGCGGAGATAGCCGACGTAGAGCTTCACCTCGTCCCGCGAGGTGGCGATGTTGTCGCCCCAGACGAGCTTGCGCAGCTGGTCCTGGCTCAGGACCTGGTTCGCGTGCTGGACGAAGGCGCACAGGAGCTTGTACTCGAGGCGCGTCAGGGCCACCTCACGGTCGTCGAAGCGCACGGCGCGCTGGGCGAAGGAGATGCTGAGCCGTCCGTCGGCGTACGTCTCCTCGGCCGCGCCGCTGCGAGGGCGCCGCAGGAGCACGTCCACCCGGGCGACGAGCTCCTGGCGCCCGAATGGCTTGACGACGTAGTCGTCGGCCCCGGCCATGAGCCCCCGGACGCGCTCGAGCTCGGCGTCGCGCGCCGTCAGCATCAGCACGGGCACGTCGGTCACCTCCCGGATCCGCTCGAGCGTCGCCCAGCCGTCGAGCCCGGGCATCGACACGTCGAGGATCACGAGGTCGGGCGAGACGGCGTACAGCTGCCGCAGGCCCTCGCGGCCGTCGGGCGCGTCGGTGACCTCGTGCCCTGCCCGCTCGAGCAGCGTGCGCAGCAGCCCGCGGATGTCGTCGTCGTCGTCGACGACGAGGATCCGGGAAGCGCTCATGGCATCTCATTCCACCGGGGGATGCAGGACTCCTGCGATTCGCGCGATTCCTCCAGGGAGAAGCCGATGACTGCATCGACTGCCGATCTTGCGGCCCGGTTCGGCTGGGCGCGCGGCCATTCGCGGGCGAGGAGCCGGGCACCGGAGCACGCGGTCCCGTTCACCGCGGTCGCCGTGGCCACCGCCTACGCCCTGCTGTTCCTGCCGACCGGCAGCTTCAGCTATCCGGAGGCCTCGGTCGCGGCGGTGGTGGGCGCCCTGCTCCTCGCCCTGGCCATGGCCTGGCCGGTCGTGCCACGGGTCGCCACGATCGGCATCCCGGTGGGCTACATCGCGCTCGCCGCGGTCCTGCGCGACGCAGGAGGGGGCTCGACCTCGGGCTTCGGCGGTCTCTTCCTGCTTCCGGTGCTGTGGCTCGCCCTCACCGCGGGGCGCCGAGAGCTCGCCGCGATCCTCGTCGCGATGACCCTCGCCCAGTTCATCCCGCTCGCGCTGATCGGGGGGCGCAACTATCCGGTCTCGGGGTGGCGAGGAGCTCTCGTGCTGACGACCGTCGCGACGATCACCGGCCTCATGGTGCAGCGGTTGACCGCCGAGACGCGCCGGCGCGCGGCCCTGCTCCAGCAGCAGACCGACTCGCTCACCCGCGTCTCCGCCCAGCTCGCCGCGCAGAACGAGCGCCTGCTCGAGCTCGACCGCCTCAAGGACGAGTTCGTCGCGACCGCGTCGCACGAGCTGCGCACGCCGCTCACCTCGATCAGGGGTTATCTCGAGATGTCTCTCGACCCTGCGGAAGGCCCGCTGTCGCCGGCGCGCGAGAACCATCTGCGGATCGTCCAGCGGAACGCCGACCGGCTCGCGGTCCTCGTCGACCAGCTCCTCTTCCTCGCCCGAGCCGACTCGCACCCGCTCGCCGTGGAGCGGCGGCCCGTCGACCTCGAGGGGATCCTCGCGGAGGCCGCGGAGACGGCCGGACCGGCTGCGCGGGCCAAGGGGGTCGCGGTCGTCGTCGAGACGTGCGCGCCGCAAGGGGTGGTCGCCGACCGGCCCCAGCTCCTGCGGATCCTCGACAACCTCGTCTCGAACGCGGTCAAGTTCACGCCCGAGGGCGGCACGGTGACCCTCCGTTCACGCGTCGAGGGCTCGACCGCCGCCCTCGAGGTCGTGGACACCGGGTCCGGCATCCCCCGCTCCGAGCAGCGCGACCTCTTCAACCGCTTCTTCCGCGGCGCGAACGCGATCGAGAAGGCGATCCCCGGCAGCGGGCTCGGCCTCGCGATCTCCCAGGTCATCGCCGAGGCGCACGGCACGCAGATCGAGGTGGAGAGCACCCCGGGCGCGGGCTCGACCTTCCGTCTCGCCCTCCCGGTCGCCTAGCCGCTGCGCGAGAGCCGACGCGGGGACTCGAACCCCGGACCCCATCATTACGAGTGATGTGCTCTACCAGCTGAGCTACGTCGGCGGGATCCCCAGTCTAGCCGGGTGGCGGCGCGCTCCAGGTTGCCCCGTCGGGGCCGAGCCGTTTCTCAGGACTCGATGGTGACGAGGGTCCCGATCGGGGTGTACGGCCAGAGCCGGGCTGCCGCCGCTTCGGGGAGCTCGACGCAGCCGAGGCTCTGCGGCGTTCCGTACGACGCCCGCGGGAACTCGTGCAGCGCGTCGCCGCCGTGGAAGTAGCTGATCCAGCGGATCCCCGGGTCGTGGTAATGGGACCCGTCGGGGTTGGTGCCGCTCATCGTCCCGACCGGGATGTGCTCGAACACCGGCCACGTCCCCGGCTGGGTCGGCGACTGCGGGATGCCCGTGTTGCCGGGCGAGGTGAGGATCACTCGGCCGGCATGCCAGAGGCTGAGCGACTGCGGCACGGTCTCGTGCACGAAGACATAGCTGTAACCAGCGTCGTAGCGTCGACCGGCGAGGTCGTCGTGGATCAGCGTCCTCCAGACCTGCGGGCCCGCGACGCCGTCCGTCGCGAGGCCGTGCTCGTCCTCGAAGCGCATCACCGCTCCCTGCGTGACGACGTTCCAGCTGCCCGGCCGCCAGAGGGCGCGTAGCGAGTCGGGGATCTGCGGATAGCGCCATGAGAAGGTTCCCTGCGGTGCGCGAACCGCAGCGGCCACCTCGGCGGCCGGGGTCGACGGCTGGGCGCCGGCGGCCCTCCAGCGCACGGGAAGGTAGCCGAGCCGGGCGAGGAGCTCCTGCAGGCGGAGCGTCGAGCCCCCGGCGACCTTCCAGGCCAGCGACTCGCCGGGAAGGTGCATCAGCACCGTGCCGCCGAGGCCGAAGCCGAGCCCCGCGGGCCGGAAGGAAAGGGTGTGGGAATCCACCTGTTTCCAGTGGCCGGAGGTCGCGGGCTCGAGCCGCGGCAGGCGGGCGCCGAGCACCGAGGAGACCGGCTTCGCGAAGGTGAGGGTCAGCGTGGCGTCGGGCGAGATCTGGGTTCCCGCCGCCGGTTGCGAGACTACCTGCGTCCTGCCGCCGCCGGCGAACCACGAGACGCGGGCGGGCCTGGAGAGCTTCTCCCAGAAACGAGGGGCCGCCGCGACGGTCGTCGTCCCTGCGGTCGCGCTGCCCGAGGCGACGATCCCGAGAGACACGACGCTGCGCCCGGAGTCCCACCTCCGATGTCCCCTGCCACCGACGCGAACGCGGCTGACCGGCTCGGCGAACCGAACCGTGATGGTGCTGCCGGGCTTGGGGCGGAGCAGTGTCGAGCGGATGCGCGCAACCGGAGTCACGAGGGTCACCGTCCGCCTCTCGTGGGCGCCGACGAGCCAGCCGGCCCAGCTCGGCCGCAGGACGTCGACGGTGACCGTCACCCGCTCGCCGGGCTCGAGCCGAACTCGAGGCCAGACGGTGCCGTGCCGGAGCACGACCGGTACCGGCGTGCCGTCGCCCTCTCTCACGACGAGCCGCTCGACACGCCCCGAGAAGGCCGGCAGCGAGACGCCTGCGAGACCGCTCGAGGACGCGGCCACGCCGACCGTCGGCCACGCGAGGAGGGCCGCCACCGCGGCACCGGTTGCGACGAGCGCCACGCAGAGCGCCGTCAGGAGCGAGACGCGCAACATGACCCTCCCAGTATGGCCTACGCTCGGAACGATGGCCGTTCCCGCCGCGGGCAGAGGGATGCCGCGCGAGCTCTCGCACGACGAGATCGACGAGTTCCTCCGCGGTCAGCGGATCGCCCGTCTCGGCTGCCACGCAGACGGCGTGACCTACGTCGTCCCGCTCGTCTACGCCTACGAGGACGGCGCCGTCGTCGCCGTCACCAGCGAGGGCCGCAAGACGGCGATGCTGCGCGAGAATCCGCGTGTCTGCGTCGAGGTGGACGAGTACGACGCGGACGGTCAGGGAAGCTGGCGGAGCGTCATCGCCCAGGGGACGTACGAGGAGCTCTCCGGCGATGCGATCGAGCCTGCCCTGGACCTCCTGCGGGAGCGCTTCGCGCGCGCCTCGGGGCGCACCGCCGGGCCGCGGCAGCTCGGGCCTGAGGTCGTCGTTCTCCGCATCAGCTTCGAGCAGGTCTCGGGTCGCGCCGTCGAGAGGTGAATTTTCCCTGCGTAAGCGGGGAATGAGAGTTTGTTCGGAAATAGAAAAACACCTGGTTTGGGAATGGACTTCGGTGCAACCCCGTTCTATAACTCGGACGGGTGGTGGCGCTGCTTCGGAGAGCCCGAGTGACGCCACCCGGGGCGCCGAAACCGGCAGCCCACCACGAGCGAAAGGAACAACACACTGAGCGACACGATTCACCTGCACGACCTCTCGCCCGTCGAGCGCCTGCTCGAGGAGGCCGCCGAGCGCGGCTTCGTCGAGGAGAAGGACATCCAGGCTCTCGCCGACGAGCACGAGCTGACCGAAGACGATCTCGCCGGTCTGCGCAGCGCGCTCGAGGAGCGCGACGTCGTCGTGCGCGACGAGACGCCCGAGGAGACGCGCCCGGTCGCAGCGGCGCCGGTAACAGGCACGCTCGACCCGCTGCAGCTCTTCATGGACGCCGCGGGGCGGCACAAGCTGCTCACGGCCGCGGACGAGGTCGCGCTCGCGAAGCGCATCGAGCGCGGCGACCTCGCGGCGAAGGAGAAGATGATCAATTCCAACCTCCGCCTGGTCGTCTCGATCGCGAAGCGCTACCAGGGCCACGACGTGCCTCTCCTGGACCTGATCCAGGAGGGCGTGATCGGTCTCAACCGGGCCGCGGAGAAGTTCGACTGGCGCAAGGGCTACAAGTTCTCGACCTACGCGACCTGGTGGATCCGCCAGGCCTGCCAGCGCGCAGTCGCGAACCAGTCGAAGACGATCCGGATCCCGGTGCACGTCCAGGAGCGCCGCATCAAGCTCAACCGTGCCTCGGCCGAGCTGCAGGCGAAGCTGGGCCGGGAGGCGACCGCGGAGGAGCTCGCCCAGGCGACACGGCTCAAGCTCGAACACGTCGAGGAGGCTCTCGACGCCGTCGACTCCGTCTCCCTGAACCAGGGTCTCGGCTCGGACGGCGACTCCGAGCTCGGCGACCTGTTCGCCGACGAGTCCACAGTCGATCCCGCCGAGGAGGCGGTGGAGTCCGTTCGCCGGCAGCGCGTGCAGCGCGCCGTCGCGGACCTGCCCGAGCGGCAGCGGCGCATCATCGAGCTCCGCTTCGGCTTCGACTCCGAGCCTGCCTCGCTCGAGACGATCGGCAAGGAGCTCGGCCTGACGCGGGAGCGCGTCCGGCAGCTCGAGAGCGACGCCCTGGCGCGGCTCCAGCTCGCGCTCGGCGACGAGCTCGTCTTCGCCGCGTAGGCAGAGGCACCCGAGGACGAACCGCTGGGCCGGGAGTAATCCCGGCCCAGCGTTTTCCACAGCCGGTACGACGTACCGTCACGGGACCGTGACGGCCGTGGCGCCCAGCTCGCCGCGCAGCCGAATCAGCAGCGCCTCGAGCGCAAGCGGAGTCGACACCTGTAGCTCCTCGGCCTCCCGCCAGGCTGCGCGGACGAGCTCGCATGCCGCCTCGGCCGCATGCATCCGCTCGAGAGTCGCGTCCTCGCGCAGCTCTGCCAGCCGGTCGACGTGGACCGCGGCAGACTCGCCCCCGGCCGCGACGACGACGAGGTCGCGGTACCACGACTCGAGCTCCTCGAGCAGCGAGAGCAGCTCCTCGCGCTCGGCGCCGCGCTGCGCCCGCCGTACACGCTGCTCGGCCTCCCTCCCCGTCAGCTCGAGGGACTCGACCTGGATCTCCGCGGCCTGCCTCGCCTCCGCCCCGCGCTCGGAGATGCCCGCGAGGAGCGCCTCGGTCGCTTCCGCCGGCTCGAACGACGGATCGTCGTAGACCGCTCGTGCGACGGCAATCAGCGCCTCCCGCCGCCGGGCCGCGGCGGGGTCGAGGAGCTGGAGCGCGCGGCCGAGCCGGCCGCCGGCCACACGGGCGAGTGTCGTCACCTCCGGCTCGCCGAGCTCGGGAGCACGCTCGCGGATTGCCTGCCGCACCGTGGGCTCCGAGAGGCGCCGGAAGGGAACGAGCTGGCAGCGTGAGCGGATCGTCTCGGGCAGCGGGCCCAGCCGTTCGGCGACGAGGACGACGACCGCGTACGGCGGCGGCTCCTCGAGGTCCTTGAGCAGCGCGTCGGCGGCGTCCTCGTTGAGCGAGTCGGCCCCGAAGACGAGATAGACCCGGCGGTCGCCCTCGAAGGGGCGCATGTGCAGGTCACGACGCAGCACGCGGATGTCGTCGATGCGGATCTGCTCGCCGAGGGGCTCGAGCAGGTAGAGGTCGGGATGGCTGCCGCGCTCGACGCGGGCGTGGTCGCCGAGCAGCTCGGCCGCGAAGCGCCGGGCGAGCTCCCGCTTGCCGACGCCTGCCGGGCCGTGGAAGAGGTAGGCGTGCGCCGGTCCCTCTTGCAGCGCAGCGTCGAGCAGCCGCTTCGCCTCGTACTGCTCAGGAACGGTCTCGAAGCCGCTCACGCACCTCCCTCGCGATCTCCTTCGGGTCTCCGCTCGCGTCGATCGTGACGATTCTGTCCGGGAAGCGTCGCGCGAGCTCGCGGTAGGCGGCGTCGACCTTCGCCTGCAGCTCCGTCCCCTCTCGTTCAAGGCGGTCCGGATCGACGTGGCGGCCGGTGGCGACGCAGGGGTCGAGGAGGAGGAGAAAGGTCACGTCCGGCAGCAATCCGCCCGTCACCGCGAGGTTGAGCTCCAGCACGGGATCGATCCCGAGCCCGCGTGCGATCCCCTGGTAGGCGAGCGAGGAGTCGACGTACCGGTCGCAGATGACGTCGGCGCCGCGCTCGAGCGCAGGGCGGATCACCTCCTCCACGTGCTCGGCCCGGGACGCGGCGAAGAGCGTCGCCTCCGCCCACGCCCCCATCGACGGGCCGTCGAGCAGCACCTTGCGCACGGCCTCGCCCAGCTCGGTGCCGCCAGGCTCACGCGTGAGGACGACGTCGCGCCCCTCCTCGGCCAGCGAAGCGCGCAGGAGCTCCGCCTGCGTCGACTTGCCCGAGCCGTCGGCTCCCTCGAAAGTGACGAACACGAGGGCACGATACGAGGTAGGAGGAGCCGTCGTGTGCAGGGCGAACCGGGACGTTCCGTGGAGCACGCCCAGCCCTTCGCCCGCCCGTTTCCCTGGCGCCTCGCGGTTCTCGTGGCGAGCGCCCTCGCCCTCGCGACCCTGTGCGGCCTCGTGCTCACCCACCCGACCGAACGGACATGTCCGGTGTCAGACACCGGACATGTCTCGAGGAGACAGCCGGGGATCCCGCTCCGCCCCCGCTCCCGCATCTCCGTGCTCGTCCTCAACGGCAACGGAGTCTCCGGTGCGGCCGGCCGTGAGGCGACCGGCCTGCTCGCCCGCGGCTATCGCCATGCGGTGCCGGCCGACGCGCCCAACCTCGCTTACGTCCGCTCGCTCGTCCTGTTCAGGCCCGGCTGGCAGCGAGAAGCCGAGCGCCTCGCGCGCGAGGCGAAGATCCGCAGCGTGACGCCGCTCGACGGCCGCCTTCCGGCCGCCGACGCGGCGTACCAGCTCGTCGTCATTCTCGGCGCGACCTAGCCTCGGGAGCCGCTTTCGGTTCCGTCCGATGCGGGGTCTACGGTCCCGTTCCCCGTCGGGGGAATCGCGTCCCGGCGGTGCGGTCGAGAAGCGGTCGAAGACTAGAGTTCCGGGAGGGGAAGATGGCAAGCGTTGAGCAGGTTCAGGGCAGCGAAACGACGGCCGACGAGGTCGTGAACACGGTCGTCGAGGAGGGCGCCCGGCTCGGCGTCAAGCGCTTCTTCACGATTCCCGGCCGCGATCCGTTCGACGAGATCGAGTGGGAGACCCGCGACGCGATCATCCCCGGACGCGACGGACCGGCGTTCGAGCAGCGGGGCGTCGAGTTCCCGAAGTTCTGGTCGCAGACGGCGACGAACATCGTCGCGCAGAAGTACTTCCGCGGCCGCCTCTCCTCGCCGGAGCGCGAGGCGAGCGTGAAGCAGATGATCGGCCGGGTCGTCGACACCGTCGTCGCCTGGGGCAAGGAGGGCGGCTACTTCGCCGACACCGACGAGGCCGAGACCTTCGAGGCCGAGCTGAAGGCGATCCTCGTCAACCAGTACGCCTCCTTCAACAGCCCCGTGTGGTTCAACGTCGGCTTCGAGGCTGCACCGCAGTGCTCCGCCTGCTTCATCCTTTCCATCGAGGACTCGATGGAGTCGATCCTCGACTGGATCCGGCGCGAGGGCGTCATCTTCCGCGGCGGCTCCGGCTCGGGCGTCAACCTCTCGCGGCTGCGCTCCTCGAAGGAGCAGCTCTCGAAGGGCGGCTACGCCTCCGGGCCCGTCTCCTTCATGCGCGGCGCCGACGCCTCCGCCGGCACGATCAAGTCCGGCGGCAAGACCCGGCGCGCGGCGAAGATGGTCGTTCTCGACGTCGACCACCCCGACGTCGAGGAGTTCATCTGGTGCAAGGCCAAGGAGGAGCGCAAGGCGCGCGTCCTCGAGCAGGCGGGCTACGACATGTCGCTCGACTCGCCGGACTGGGGCTCGATCCAGTACCAGAACGCGAACAATTCCGTCCGCGTCAGCGACGCCTTCATGGAGGCGGCGACGAAAGGCGAGGAGTTCAATCTCACCGCCCGCACCGACGGCACCGTCCTCGACACGAAGGACGCTCGCGACCTCCTGCGCCAGATCGCGGCAGCCGCGTGGGAGTGCGCCGACCCGGGCGTCCAGTACGACACGACGATCAACGCGTGGCACACGCTGCCGAACACGGGCCGGATCAACGCGTCGAACCCGTGCTCGGAGTACATGTCGATCGACGACTCGGCGTGCAACCTCGCCTCGCTCAACCTGATGAAGTTCCGGCGGGAGGACGGCGAGCTCGACGTCGAGGCGTTCGAGCACGCGGTCGACGTCGTCTTTCTCGCCCAGGAGATCCTCGTCGGCTACTCGTCCTATCCGACGCCCGAGATCGGGCGGAACGCGAAGCGCTTCCGCCAGCTCGGCCTCGGCTACGCGAACCTCGGTGCCCTGCTGATGGCGCGCGGCCTCCCCTACGACTCCGACGAGGGACGCGCCTACGCGGCCGCGATCACCGGGTTGATGACGGGTCGTGCCTACCGCAAGTCCGCGGAGATCGCTGCGCGCATGGGGCCGTTCGACGGCTACCAGGCCAACCGCGCGCCGATGATCGGCGTGATCGCGAAGCACCGCGCGGCCGTCGGCAACATCGAGCACGCCGAGTCCGTGCCGGCCGACCTGCTCGGCCACTGCCGCAAGGCGTGGGACGACGCGCTCGACCTCGGCGAGATCCACGGCTTCCGGAACGCGCAGGCGACCGTCCTCGCCCCGACCGGGACGATCAGCTTCATGATGGATTGCGACACGACCGGCGTCGAGCCCGACTTCTCGCTCGTCAAGTCGAAGAAGCTCGTGGGCGGCGGCGAGATCACGATCGTGAACAAGACCGTGCCGATGGCGCTCGAGCGGCTCGGCTACGCGCCGCGCGAGATCGAGGAGGTCGTGGCCTATGTCGACGAGCGGAACGGCGTCGTCGGCGCGCCGTACGTGAAGACGGAGCACTACCCCGTCTTCGACTGCGCCGTCGGCGAGCGGGCCATCCACTATCTCGGCCACGTGCGGATGATGGGAGCCGTCCAGCCGTTCATCTCCGGCGCGATCTCGAAGACGGTGAACATGCCGGAGGAGGTCACGGTCGAGGACGTGATGGACCTCTACGTCGACGCGTGGAAGCTCGGCGTCAAGGCGATCGCCATCTACCGCGACAACTGCAAGGTCGCGCAGCCGCTCTCGAGCTCCGGCAAGGACGGCCAGACCGCGGTCGCGACGCCGCCGATCCAGGTGCACGAGCGGAAGCGCCTGCCGCTCGACCGCACCGAGGTCGGCCGCAAGTTCCAGGTCGGCGACCACGAGGGCTACATCCACGTCGGCCTCTACGACGACGGCAGCCCCGGCGACATCTTCGTCGACATCGCGAAGGACGGCACGACGATGGCCGGCCTGATGAATTCGCTCTGCCTCGCCGTCTCGATGGGCCTGCAGTACGGCGTCCCACCCGAGGTCTACGTCTCGAAGCTCAGCCACATGCGCTTCGAGCCGAGCGGCCTCACGAACGACGCCGACATCCGGACGGCGAAGTCGATCGTCGACTACATCTTCCGCTGGTTCGGCAAGCGGTTCCTCACGCCCGAGCAGCAGGAGGAGGCCGGGATCCTGTCGCCCGAGGTGAAGGCGCGCATGGCGGAGCGCTACGCCAACGGCGAGGCCGCGGCTCCGGCGGAGCCCGGTGAGACGCCGCCGCCCGGCCAGACGGCGCTCTTCAACTCGTGGGAGGACGCCGTCGAGTGCGCCCGCTGCGGCGGCCGGATGGTGCGCACGGGCAGCTGCTACACGTGCCGCGACTGCGGCACGAACACGGGCTGCTCCTAGTAGCGGAGAGCGTTCGGCGACACCAGCGCAGGCTGCCGAGGGGCCCCCCGCAGACGCGGGGCCCCTCGCGTTCCGCGGGAGCTCAGCGCGAAAGCCGGGCGGCGATCCGCGTCTGCGCGACGGCCGTCTGTACGAACTGCTTCGCCTTCGTCGTGTTGCCTGACGTTCCGGCGTTGACGGCCTGCGTCATGGCGGCACAGGCGGCATGCAGGTGCGTCAGCGCCTGCTTCTGAGCGTGCGTCGACGCGTGCGGCGCGATCTTGGAGTCCACGACGCCCATGCAGTTGTTCAGCAACGGGCCGCCGGACATGACCGCCTTGGTCAGGTTGCCGCTCTGGAACGCGTGCACGCTCGTCTGGAGCTTGGCCTCGAAGCCGTGGACGCTTGCACGGAAGCTGGCCGAGCCCCGGCCGTGGTGAGCGCCGGCGACGCCGCCGGTCGTGCCACTCGCGCCGCCGGAACCGCCGCAGCCGGCCAGCGCAACCGCGACCGCCAGGAGCGCGCCGACGCTGAGGATGGCCTTCGTCATGGTGAATCTCCCTCCGTCGTTGGCGGTGTCCATGCCTCGCCCGCGCCTCGCCCTCGACCCGCCGGCCGTGACCGAAGCGTTCAATCCGACAACGACCGAGCTCCCGAATCCGTTGCTATGCACCTGAAACGCTGCCGGGATGCGCACGTGCCGTGCGTGCGGTCAGGAGAACCCCGAAGTCGCCCGTTTCTGCCTCGCATGCGGAGCGGCGCTCGAGGCCGACGCGCCGCGCCGCGAGGAGCGGCGTATCGTCAGCATCGTCTTCGTTGACCTCGTCGGCTTCACGTCGCGCTCGGAGCAGCTCGATCCCGAGGACGTGCGCGCGATCCTCACGCCGTACCACGGGACGGTGCGGGACGAGCTGGAGTCCTTCGGCGGCGTCGTCGAGAAGTTCGTCGGCGACGCGGTCATGGCGGTCTTCGGCGCGCCGACGGCGCACGGGGACGACCCCGAGCGCGCGGTGCGGGCGGCCCTCGCCGCCCGCGACGCGGTCGCAGCGCTCAACGGGGAGCAGCCGGAGCTCGAGCTTCGCATCCGCGGCGCCGTGAACACCGGCGAGGCGGTCGTGACGCTCTCGGCGCGGCCCGCGCTCGGCGAGGCGATGGTCGCCGGCGACGTCGTCAACACCGCCTCGCGCCTGCAGCAGCACGCCCCGGTGGGCGAGATCGTGGTCGGCGAGGAGACATACCGGGCCACCCGCGCGGCGATCGAATACGAGCCGCTGGAAGACGTGACGGCCAAGGGGAAGTCCGCCCCGCTCGCCGCCTGGCGTGCGGTCGCGGCCGCCTCGCCGATGGGCACGCGGGACCTGTCGACCACTCCCTTCGTCGGGCGGAGCCGGGAGGTCGGGCTCCTCGACGGCACGTGGGAGCGCGTGGTGCTGGAGCGCCGCCCGCATCTGATCACGGTGCTCGGCCCGCCCGGCGTCGGCAAGTCGCGGCTCGCGGCCGAGTTCGCGGAGCGCATCTCGCGTCGCGGCGGCCGCGTGGTGCGAGGCCGCTGCCTTCCGTATCGCGAGCGCAGTGCCTACGGCGCCTTCGCGATGCAGGTGAAGGATCTCGCCGGCATCTACGACAGCGACGACGTCGACGTCGCGACCGAGAAGCTGCGCACGCTGGTGGAACGGCTCGTCGGCAAGCAGGAAGCCGCCCTCGTCGCCGGGCATCTCGCGATCCTCCTCGGCTTCGAGACCGAGGCGACTGCGCCCGACCGCGACAGTCTCTTCCACTCGGTCCGCGTGTTCATCGAGGCGGGCGCGCGTGACGAGCCGACGGCGTTCGTCTTCGAGGACATCCACTGGGCCGACCTCGCCCTTCTCGATCTGATCGAGCTACTGGCCGCCCGGCTGCAGGATCTCCCGGTTCTCCTGCTCACGCTGGCCCGGCCGGAGCTGCTCGACGTGCGCCCTGCGTGGGGCGGCGGGCTGCTCTCGTACCACGCGCTCCCGCTCGAACCTCTGAGCGGCGCGGATGCGGCGGAGCTCGCGCTGCATCTCCTCGGCGCCGACGCGAAGGCGGCGAAGGTGGCCGAGGCGGCCGAGGGGAATCCGCTCTTCATCGAGCAGCTCGCCGCCGTCCTGAAGGAGCGCGGCGAGCAGGCGGAGAGCCTGCCCACGACGATCCGCGGGCTCGTCGCGGCGCGCCTCGACGCCCTGCCTGCCGACGAGCGCGAGGTGATCCTCGACGCCTCGATCGTCGGCCGGATCTTCTGGCGCGGCGCGCTCGAGCGGATCGCTCGCGAACCGGATTGCCTTGCCGCCGCCCTCGCGGCGCTGGAGCGGCGGGACCTCGTGCGCCGGGACACGGTGTCGCGCCTCGAGGGGGACGAGCAGTGGTCGTTCAAGCACGTCCTCATCCGCGACGTCGCCTACGACCTACAGCCGCGGGCGCGGCGGCGGGAAGGGCACCGTCACATCGCCGAGTTCATCGAGCAGGCGACGTCCGAGGTCGGGGAGGCGGCTGCCGCCCTCGCCCGACACTGGCGAGGGGCCGGAGAGCTCGATCGCGCGGCGGGATACTTCGTGACGGCTGCCGAGGAGGCCGAGCGTGGCTGGGCGAAGCAGCTCGCCGTCACGCTTTACAAGGAGGCGCTCGAGATGACCCCCGCGGACGACATCGAGCGCATGCGCTTCCTGCGCAAGCGGCTTGCCGTCGCGCAGCAGGCGTACATCCACACGGACGACGCCGAGCTGCTCGGTCTGAGAAGCGGTGAGAGCTAGGCCGGAGCCGGGGGGAAGTCCGCCGGGGTGACGTCGCCGGCGATCTCGAACAGCCCGTCGATCGTGTGCTTGCCGAGCTTGCTGCCGTGGCGGCGCACGATCTCCTCGCTCGGCGCCTCGTAGACGCAGTAGGTGTGCACGAGCCCCTCGTCGTCGACGACGACGTGGCTGTGCTCCCACGTGATCTCGGGAAACTCCTCCTCGGTGAGCTGCCGCGAGCGACGGCCGACGGGAGGCATCTGGTCCTCTCCGACCTCGAAACTGCGGACGATCAGATACCGGGGCATCGCGGCCGAGTCTACCGAGTGGCTTGCGAACGCAAAAGATTCCGCAATTTCGATCGGAACACGTTCATATCCGCGTGCTTCCAGTCGCCGTGCGTCTGATGCGCCCACGGCTTGTACAGCTCCCTGTGGAACGGGCTGCTCAGGCTCTCGCTGTGGCCGATCACGTTGCGGATCCTGATATGGAAGCGGTCGACGAGCCAGGCGGTCAGCGCGAGCGCGGCGCGGAGCTGCGCGTGGTCGTGGAGGATCTCGCCGTCGGAGGTGCCGACGTCCTCGATCCCGATCGCGACGTAGTTGAGGCCGACGGTGTGGCGGCACATGACGTCGAGGCGCACGAGCTGGTAGATCCGCCCGTTGCGGTCGACGATGAAGTGGGCGCACGTCCCGGGAAGCTCGCCGAGCTCCGGGTCGGGCGTGTCGGCCGCGAAGGTGTTCCAGGCCGCGGAGAAGCTGTTGCTGGCGGTGTAGTGCTCGACGATCACCTTCGGATGGAGCCGCCAGGAGTGGAGGCCGTAGTGCTTCTGCGCGTACGCGGCCATCTCGGCCTTCCGCTTCGGCCCGTAGGGAATCGGCTTCCACACGATGTGGGGACGAGGGGCCACCGCGAGCGCGATCGTCAGGGCGAGAGCGGTGAACACGCTCGGGCAGGCTAGCGGGCTTGTGCGAAAGCGGCGCGGCGGGTAGCCTGCGCGCCGTCGTGTCGAGGTAGCGCGCCCACCAGCCGCCGTCGCAGCGAGGCAGCCCGCCTCGCTCCGCGTACCCCCACCTCGAGGTGAACCTTGGCACGACGCCCTCTCATCGTGAGCTCCGCGAACGTCCGGCTGAAGGCCGTGCGGCGGCTTGCACGCCGAGGCTCGCGGGAGCTCTGCCTCGCCGAGGGGGCGCGCACGGTGCGTGCGGCGCTCGCGGCCGGTGCAGCGGTCGAGGAGCTCTTCGTCGCGCCGGCGCTGCTCGCCGGCGGCCGCGACCAGGACGTCGTCGGCGCCGCGGAGCGGTGCGGCGCCGAGGTGCTCGAGCTGGGCGTCGAGGCGTTTGCGAGCCTGACCGGGCGACGGCCGGACGGGCTCCTCGCCGTGGTCCGGCGCCCGCGGACGAGACTGGATCTGTTCGAGCCTCCGCCCGATCCGCTCGTCGCGGTCGCCGTTGCCGTCGAGCGGCCCGGAAACCTCGGCGCGATCGCGCGGACGGCCTGCGCCGCCGGCGCCGACGCGCTGCTGGTCGTGGACCGGCGCACGGACGCTTTCCACCGGGATGCGATCCGCGGCTCGATCGGCGCGGTCTTCCGCCTGCCCTGCCTCACGGCGACGACCGGCGGGGCGCTCGCGTGGCTGCGGGAGCGGCAGATCCGGATCGTCGCCACGACCCCGGCGGCCCCGACCGCCTACTGGGCCACCACGTACACCGGCGGCGTTGCCGTCGCGCTCGGCAGCGAGCGGCACGGTCTTCCGACCGCCTGGCTGGAGGCGGCCGACGAGCGAATCGCGGTGCCGGCGCACGGCCCCGTCGACAGTCTCAACGTGGGGGTCGCGGCCGGCGTCGTCCTGTGCGAGGCGGCGCGGGCGCGCGCTAATGCAGCCGGTAGATCCTCTCGGCGACAGGCTCCGGCCGGAAGCGCTCGAGGAACTCCTTCGCGTACGGGCGGCCCGGCTCGGCGAGCAGGATCTCGCCCCCGAGCCTCGGGATGAGATCCGCGAGCTGCTCGGCGTTCCTCGCCTCGTAGAGAAGGTCGGCGCCGAGGACGAGGTCCCACGGCGCCTCGCGGAGCAGCGCCTCGGGGTCGCTCCAGCGCACGCAGGCCGCCTGCACGAGGACGCCGTTGCGCTCGGCGTTGCGCCGCACGAGCTCGACGGCGTCCTCGGCCCAGTCGGTCGCGAGGACGTCGGCGCCGCGCAGGGCCGCGGCGAGCGACGGCAGGCCGAGCCCGCAGCCGAGCTCGAGCACCCGCGCCCCGGCGAGCTCGCGTTCCGCCAGGTGGCGGGCAAGGGCCACGCCGCTCGGCCAGAGCTCGGCCCAGTAGGGCAGGAACTCCTCCTCGTCGAACGCCGCCTCGTCGATCAGCTCCTCGGCGCTCGGTGGGCGGAGGATGTCGAGGCGCAGGCCTGCGGCGAGCTCGACCGTTTCCTCGACGAGCGCGTGGGTCAGAGCGTGGCGAAGAGGTCGACCGGCACGCCGTCGGGATCGCTCAGCTGGGCGTAGCGCTGGCCCCAGAACGCGTCCCACGGCTCCTTCTCGCCGTCGAACCCCGCGGACACGACCCGCGCATACAACTCGTCTACCTCCTCCGGGCTGCCGCACTCGAACGCGAGCCCGAGCTGGTTGCCGGTCGCGCGCTCCCAGTCCGGCCGGAAGCTGCGGACGACGTCCTCGCTGTCGAGCATGAGGCGCACGCCGTTCGGCAGGCTCGCCTCGACGTGGCCGTTTCCCTCCGGGAAGTCGATGCCGAGCTGGCCGTAGAACGCCACGGAGCGGCGCATGTCGGAGCAGACGATCCCGATCGCGTTCAGCTCGGGCACGGTGGGAGCCTACCGCCGGCGGATCGGATGCGTGCCGCCGGGCCCGTGGGCGCGCAGGCCGGCCCAGAGCCACGCGCCGATCCGGCCGCGGGAGTGCTCGACGGCGTCGCGGATCGCGGCCGGGACGTCCTCGTGCAACCCCTCGCCGTGGCCGACCAGGAGGTGCTCGGGCTCGAAGGCGAGCAGACGCCGCGGCGGCGTCAGCCGTAGCGGCGGCGAGACGCCGACCCGCTCCTGCGGCGCGCGGTAGAACTGCGCCGTCCCGAGCGCCTCGGCCACCACGAGGACACGCAGGGAGGGAAACCAGAGCGCGACCTCGCGCCAGAGCCGGTTGCGCAGCAGCGGCACGACCTCGAACGGCGCTCCGGCAGGCGCCGCCTGCGGAACCACGTGCAGCGGCACGCCGAGGTCGACGGCGACCGCGGCGTTGTCGCGGTCGTGGCGGTCGAGGAGCTGCACGACGCCGGCGGGACGGCCGAGACCGGCGACGCGCTCGAGCGCGGCCTCGTCGGCGACGGCGTCGACGATCCACACCGACCCCTCGACGGCGAGCGCATGCGAGCAGCGGCGCATGAACGAGCCCGCCTCGAGCCAGCCCAACCCGAACGGGGCCTCGTCGACGATGGTGGCGCCGGCCACTCTTCGACGCTAGCCCATGGGATCGCCGTTGCGCGCCGCCAGGATCGAGTCGGCGAGGCCGTACTCCACCGCTTCCTCCGGAGCGAGGAAGCGATCCCGGTCGATGTCGCGCAGCACCTGCTCGACGTCCCGGCCGGAGTGGTGGGCGATCACCTCCGCGTAGCGGCGGGTCGTGGAGAGGATCTCGCGCGCGGCGATCTGGATGTCGGCCGGCGTCCCGCGGAAGCCTCCCGAGCCCTGGTGGATCATCACCTTCGAGTTCGGCAGCACGAACCGCTTGCCCGCCGCGCCGCCCGCGAGCAGGAGCGCCCCCATCGACATCGCCATCCCGATGCAGTAGGTCTGCACGTCGGGCTTCACGAACTGCATCGCGTCGTACATCGCCATCCCCGCATAGGCGTCGCCGCCGGGCGAGTTGATGTAGAAGCGGATGTCCGTGTCGGGATCCTCCGCCTCGAGGAAGAGGAGCTGGGCGACGACGAGGTTCGCGGCCGACGCCTCCACCTCCGTGCCGAGGAACACGATCCGCTCGCGCAGGAGCCGCGAGAAGATGTCGAACGAGCGCTCGAAGCGGCCGTCCGACTCGACCACCATCGGGACGAGGTGGTTGGATACGCTACTCATCGGTTGCACATTACACGCAACTAGATGGTTGCGCGTAGAGGAACGGAGGAACGATGGACGTCGAGCGGGAGATCGTGGTGCTGGAGGCGACCGACGAGGTGTGGGAGGCGCTGACCGAGCCGGAGCGGCTCGAAGAGTGGTTCGCCACGGAGGTGGAGCTCGACCCGCGCCCCGGCGGCGAGGGCGTCTTCCGCTGGGGCGACGGCGACGAGCGACGCGCGACCGTCCGCGAGGCCGAGGAGGCCGAGCGCCTCGTCCTGGAGTGGGAGGACGGGGGCAGGGTCACGATCGAGCTCGAGCCGCTCGTCGACGGGACGCGCGTCCGCGTCGTCGAGACCGCGCCCGACTTCGCTCCCGCGCTCGAGCTGCGCGCCTACTCGTGGGCGGCGGCGGCGTAGACCGCGTCTTCGCCGCGCTCGGGGACGCAGGACGAAGGTCGCTCGTCGAGGCGGTCGCCGCACGCGGCACCGCCACGGCCACGGAGCTCGCCGCGGAGCTGCCGGTCACCCGGCAGGCGGTGGCGAAACAGCTCTCGGCGCTCGCGGACGCGGGGCTGCTGCGCGCGACGCGGGCGGGCCGCGAGACCCGCTACGAGGTCACGCCGGCGCCGCTCGAGGACGCGGTCGAGTGGATGGTCTCCGTCGGCGCCGCCTGGGACGAGCGGCTCGCCGCGCTGCGGCGCAGCCTCGGGCGTCAGGGGAAGAGCCGCTCGATCCGCCAGCCGCCGGAGGGCTCGAGCTCGTAGCGGAAGCGGTCGTGGAGACGGCTCTCACGGTGCTGCCAGAACTCCCAGGCCGCGGGAACGACGAGGAAGCCGCCCCAGGTGGGCGGCCGGGTCACGCGGCCGCCGCCGAGGTCGGCCTCGAGCTCGCCGAGACGCTCGTAGAGCTCGGCCCGCGAGCCGAGCGGATCGCTCTGGCGCGAGGCGAGGGCGCCGACCTGCGCCTCGCGGGGCCGCGTCGCGAAGTACGCGTCCGACTCCGCCTCCGAGACGCGCTCGACGCGACCCTCCACCCTCACCTGACGGCCGAGCGGTGACCAGTGGAAGAGAAGCGCCGCCTGCGGGTTCGCCTCGAGCTCACGGCCCTTGCGCGACGTGTAGTGCGAGAAGAAGACGAGCCCGCGCTCGTCGAAGCGCTTCAGCAGCACCATCCGAACCGAGGGGGCACCGCCCGGTGCGGCCGTCGCGACGGCCATCGCCTCCGGCATCTCGACCACCGCCGACGCCTGATCGAACCAGTTGCGGAACTGCTCGAGCGGATCGGGAGCGAGGTCGGCCCGACGGAGCTCGCCCTCTCGCTCCACGCTCAGAGCCTCGCGCGCAGCTCGCCCGGACGCAGGATCTTCCCGCCGAGCTCCTCCTCGCTCGGCACGAGCTCCCGCACGACGCGCAGCACGACGTCTGCCTCGTCGCTGAGCGGGCTGAGGATCTTGTTCCCCTTGAGCAGGGCCTTCCCGCGCGGGCCCGTGTGGACGGCCAGGTCGCGCTCGGCGTAGCCGCGCTCGCGCAGGAGCGCGTTGGCCTGCTCGATCGCGTCGCTCACCAGACGGTTTCTAACGGAAGAGGTCGGTCTCGGGCGGGATGACGAGGTCGGCGGCGCGCATGTTGCCCCGCACGTCGAGGCCGCGGACGACGGCTACGGGGACCCGGTCGAGCTTGCCGAAGACAAGCTGGGCCGCACCGGCGATCTCGTCGGCGACGGCGATCCGCGTCGCGTGGAGCTCGTAGCCCGCCGGGTCGCGCTCCCCCGCGAGGTCGCGGACGACCTCTACACCCGCGGCCCCGATCGCGACGTCCGTCGTGGCGGCACGCCACGGACGGCCGAAGGAGTCGGTGACGATCACGCCGACGTCCATGCCGGTCCGCTCCCGCAGCTGCTCGCGCAGGCGCGCCGCCGACGCGTCGGGGTCGACCGGGAGGAGGACGACGGTCTCCGGCGCGGGCGCGTTCGAGGCGTCGACTCCCGCCGAGCCGCAGACGTAGCCGTGCCGGGTGCGGGCGATGAGGAGCGGCGGGCGGACGCGCACGAGCTCGACGGCCTCGTCGAGGATGACCTGGATGCGGCGCGGGTCGGCCCCGTCGCCCGCGAGGTAGCGCGCCTGCTCGGACGGCTCGATCCCGGCAAGCGCCAGGACGCGGCCCTCGACCTTCGAGACGGCCTTCTGCGCGACGACGACGACGTCGCCGTCCTCCAGCTCCGTCCGCTCCGCGACGAGCGCGGCGAGCTCGTCTCCCTCGCGCAGCTCCGGCAGGCCCTCGACCGGCGTGACGGAGAAGCCCGGCCGGACGTCCTTGACGAGGAGCAAAGCCGGGTTGTCCTCGTCCCAGAGGCCGTGCAGCTCCTCGAGCGCGACGAAGCCCATCGCCTCGTAGAAGGCTCGGGTGGCGTCGTACTCGGGGTCCGGCCGCGACGGACCGAGCGTCTTGACCTGGAGGTAGCGGACGGCGTGGGCGCGGCACCACGATTCGGCTGCGCCGACGAGCGCTCGCCCGAGCCCGCGGCGATGCTGCTTGCGCCGGACCCCCATGACGTAGACCTCCGCGGCCCTGGGGGTGTGCCGCTTGAGGCTGAGGAAGCCGATGTCCGGCTCGACGGCGAAGGTCGGCAGGGTGGCGGCGGCCCGAATGTACGCCGCGACCGCCTCCTCGATCCCGAACCACTCGGGGAGATCGCGGAGGACGGCCTCCGCGATGCGCGACCGTTCGGCGGGATCCGCGATCTCGACGACGTCCGTCACGGGAGGCCCGTGACTCGCACGCCGGCGTGACCCTTGTAGCGCTTGTTGAGGTTGACGATCACCGCCGTCATCGCCTCGAGCGCCCGGGCGCTCGCGAGCGGCCCGGCGTCGAGCGCCCGCCCGGCCACGACCTTCGCGGCGAGCTCGAGCGCGAGCGCCTTCGCGTCGGCGTCGTCGCCGCAGACGAACGCGTCCTCGTCGGGCCGTCCGTGCACGAGCTTCGCCGCGGCGAGCGAATGGAGACCGGCGACGACCGGAACCCCGACGACCTCCTGCGCCCTCTCCGCCAGCGATCCCCCGTTGTGGCCGGGACGCGCGCCTGCGGGGCCGAAGCGGAGCTCACTCGCCACGCTGAGCAGCGGGGCCTCGCGGAGAGCGTCCGCGAGCGCCGCGGCGGTCTCGAGCGCCGCCTCGGCCCTCGTCGCGAGCACGACGAGGTCGGCGCCGGCGACGGCGGCCTCGTTCTCGGCGCCGTCCCCCGCTCCGACCTCCACCGCCTTCTCCCGAGCGCGCCCGGCGTCGCGCGACCCGATCACGACCTCGTCGCCGGCCTCGACGAGCCGGCGCGCGAGGGCGAGCCCGAAGTCGCCGGTGCCGCCGACGACCGCGACCCTCATGCCGGCACCGCTCCGAGCGCGGCCTCCGCGACGCGACGGCGCGCGTCGGCGTCTCGCATCAGGGTGCGGGTCACGATCGGCCGCACGTCCCCGAGCCCGGCCAGGTCGCCCGCGTCGGCCTCGTCCACGACGATCGCGTCGATCAGCCCCGGGTAGCACCCCGCGACATGCCGCGGCCAGGTGCCGCCCGCAAGCCGCTGCAGCATGCGGTCGGCGGGCCCCTTCACCGCCCGGCCGCCGATGAGCGGGCTGACGCCGACGCAGGGAACGTGCCGCCGCTCGAGCGCCTCCCGCAGCTCGCGTACCGCGAGGATCGGGCCGATCGAGACGTACGGGTTGCTGGGCGCGAGCAGGAGGAGGTCGGCGCTCGCGATCGCCTGGAGCACGCCCGGGGCCGGCTGCGCCTGTTCCTCCCCCTCGAACCGCACCGCGTCGACCTCGTCGCGATGACCCCGCGCCACGAACCATTCCTGGAAGGGGAACGCCCCGGCCGGCGTCTCGAGCCACGTCCGGAGCCGGTCGTCGGTCGCCGGCAGGAGGGGCGTCGCGACGCCGAGCGCCTCGGCGAGCCGGGCGGTCACCGCCGAGAGCGGCTCTCCCGCGCGCAGCGCCTCCGTCCGCACGAGATGGAGGCCGAGGTCGCGGTCGCCGAGCGCGAACCAATCGTCACCGCCGAGGGCGCTCACCATCTCGAGGGCGTTCCAGGTCTCGTCGCTTCGCCCCCAGCCGCGCCGCTCGTCGGCAAGACCGGCGAGCGCGTAGAGGATCGAGTCGAGGTCCGGCGAGACATGGAGGCCGAGCACCTCGACGTCGTCGCCGACGTTCCCGATCACGGTGGTGGCAGCGGGGCCCGCGACGTCGACGACCCCGCGCACGAACCGGGCGCCGCCGACACCTCCGGAGAGCACGACGAGGTTCAAACCGGGCTCCTCACGAGCTCCGCGAGACACGCCTGGGTGCGGGGCCCGGCCCGGAGCTGCAGACGGTGGAGGTCGTCCATCGTGTCGACGTCGTCGGCGAGGTTCGGCAGGGCGACCGAGACCGCCTCCAGGCCCAGCGAGGCGGCGTGCTCGCGAAAGCGGCAGGCGCTGCCCGGGCCGTACAGGGGCGAGAAGGCCTCGGCCGACGGCAGGCTGAGGGCGTTGGTGGTGCCGTCGCGCGCCTCCACGAGGGCGATGCCGCCGGCCGGCGTCGCGGCCAGCAGCGAGCGGAGATCCTGCGGCACGGCGCAGGGCAGGTCGGCGTTGACGACGAGGATCCCGCCCGGCTCCACCCCGTCGAGACCGGCCTGCACCGCAGCGCCCTGGGCGCGACCCGGATCCGCGACGACCTCTGCGCCGGCGTCGCGGGCCGCGGCGGCCGCCTCCTCGTCGGGCGTCACGACGCGCACGTCGCCGACCGCGAGGCACGCCGCCAGGACGTCGTGGAACATCGCCTGCGCCAGCGCCCGGCGGATGCGGCGCGACTCGTGGAGGCGGGTCTTGCCCCGCGCACCCGCGAACGGGATCACGACGGTGACCATGCGGGGACACTAGCCCCGTGGACAACGCCGAGATCGCCCGCACCCTCGACGCCTACGCCGCGCTGCTCGACCTCGCCGGCGCCGCGCACTGGAGCGTCCGCGCGTACCGGCGCGCGGCCGATCTCGTCCGGGCGACGCCGGCTCCCGTGGCGCAGCTCGTCCGGTCCGGGCGTGCGCGCGAGCTGCGCGGCATCGGTCCGGGCATCGAGCGCCGGCTGCGCGAGCTCGTCGAGACCGGCCGGATCGCGGAGCTGGAGGAGCTGGAGCGCGAGGTCGAGCCTGAGCTCGTCGCCCTCGGCCGCTACCTCGGGATCGGACCGCAGCGGCTCGTCGCCCTCGGTCGCGCGCTCGGGATCCGGTCCGCCGAGGAGCTCCGCGCGGCGGCGGAGGCGGGCCGGCTCCGCGACGCGCCCGGCGTCGGGCCGGCGACCGAGGCGAAGGTGCTGGAGGCGCTGGCCAGGGAGCCGCGGCCGGCGCGGCGCGGCCTCACCCGCAACCGCGCGCTTGCGCTCGCGGGCGCGATCGCCGCCCCGCTCGACGCGGTTCCGGCCGGCGAGCTGCGGCGCGGCTGCGAGCTCGTGCACCGCCTCGTGCTCGTCTCCGCCGCGCCGGACGCGCTCGACCGGTTCGTCGCGCAGCCGGAGGTGGTGGCCGTGCTCGAACGGGACGAGCGGCACGCGGTCGGCGTGACCGTGGAGGGCATTCCGGTCGAGCTGGTCGTGGCCCCGCCGGAGCGATTCGGCACCGAGCTCCTGCGCGCGACCGGATCGGAGGCCTATGTCGGCGGGCTCGAGCCGCTGCCGGACGCGGCCGGCGAGGAGGAGGTGTATGCACGGCTCGGCCTTCCCTGGAACCCGCCGGAGCTGCGAGAGGCGCCGTCCCGCGCGGCTCCGCCGCCGCTCGTGGAGGAGGCCGACATCCGCGGCGACCTCCACTGTCACACGACGTGGTCGGACGGGAAGGCGTCGGTGCTGGAGATGGCCACGGCGGCCCGGGATCGTGGCTACGAGTACCTCGCGATCTGCGACCACACGCCGAACGTGCGCGTCGTGCCCGGCCTCGACGCCGACGCGCTCCGGCGCCAGGCGGAGGAGATCGCGGCCGCGAACGAGGAGCTCGCGCCGTTCCGAGTGCTGCGCGGCGTGGAATGCGACATCCGGGCCGACGGCAGCCTCGACGTGCCCGACGACGTCCTCGCCGAGCTCGAGTGGGTGCAGCTCTCGCTCCATGCCGGCCAGCGCCTGCCGCGGGAGGAGCTCACGGCCCGCGTCACCGAGGCCATGCGCCATCCGGCCGTGCGCTGCCTCAGTCACCCGCGGGGGCGGATCCTCAACCACCGGCCGCCGAACGCGCTCAACCTCGACCACACGATCGAGGTAGCGCTGGAGACAGGCGTCGCGCTGGAGACGAACGGGCTCCCGGACCGCCTCGACCTGCGCGACGAGGAGGTCCGGCTCGCCGTCGAGGCGGGAGTCCGGGTCGTGTGCTCGACCGACGCGCATTCGGTGCAGGGGCTCGACAACATGCGGCTCTCGGTCACGACCGCGCGGCGCGGCCGGGCGACCGCCGCCGACGTCCTCAACACGCTCCCGCTCGCGGAGATACTCCGCGCGTGAAGATCGCGGCGACGCAGCCGTTCCCTGGACCTGCGTGGGACGAGCTTCCGGAGGTGCGAGCCCTCGAGGCGTGGCCGCCGGCGAGCCGGCTCGGCGGGATCGAGGTCCTTCTCGAGGCCCACACCCGCGTCGGTGAGGAGGAGCTCGACCTTCTCCCCGATCTACGCCTCGTCGCCAACTACGGCGTCGGCTACGACACCGTGGACGTCGCGGCCTGTCGCGAGCGCGGGATCCGGGTGACGAACACGCCGGGCGTCCTCGACGCGGCGGTGGCCGACCTGACGCTCGCGCTGATCCTCGCCTGCCGCCGCCGGCTCGTCGCGTCCGACCGGTTCGTCCGGGAAGGGCGCTGGAGCCGCGGCTGGGCTCAGCCCGAGCAACTCGGGCGCGACCTCGCCGGCTCGACGCTCGGCCTCGTCGGCCTGGGGCGGATCGGCTCCCAGGTCGCGCGGCGCGCCGAGGCGTTCGGGATGCAGGTGGTCCACCATCGGAGAAGCGACGGCCTCCCGCTCGACGAGCTCCTGCGCGCCTCGGACGTCGTCTCGCTCCACGTGCCGCTGACGCCGGAGACGCACGGACTCCTCTCGCGGCGGCGGCTCGCGCTGCTCCGCGACGGCGCGACTCTCGTCAACACGGCCCGCGGACCGATCGTGGACGAGGAGGCCCTCGTGGACGAGCTCGCGTCAGGACGGATCTCGGCGGGCCTCGACGTGTTCGCGGACGAGCCGCACGTGCCGGAGCGCCTGCTCGGCCTGTCGAACGTCGTGCTCACTCCGCACATCGCCAGCGCCACGGTCGAGACGCGGGCGGCGATGACCCGCGTGCTCGTGGACAACGTCCTCGCCTTCCTGCGCGGCGAGCCGCTGCCGAACGAGGTCGCTGTCTAGAGCGCGCCGGGGCGGCCGGCGGCGATCCAGTCGCGTACCTCGAACCAGTGGCTCGCGCGGAGCGCCTCCGCGACCTTCGCGTCCGTGTGACCCGCGTGGAAGACGTGCCGGTCGAGGTCGCAGCAGATGGCGACCTCGGAGAGCGGAATGTCCGGGACGTGCATCAGCGCGTCGGCCGGCAGCTTCGCCTCGGCGACGGTGTAGTGCTTGAACTGGAGCTCCGGCGCGATCTCCATCAGCTCCGGCCAATCGGGACAGGTTCTCGAGCTCACGCCGCTGACGGTAGCGACAGGGCCCGCTCGACGATCCCGGCCAGGGTGCGAACGAAGGCGGGGTCGGCGTTCGGCATCTCGATCCGCTCGAGCTCCATCCCCAGCTCGGACGCCTTCTCCTGCGCCTCGACGTCGAGATCCCAGCGGATCTCGAGGTGGTCGGAGACGAAGCCGACGGGACAGACGAGCACGCGCTCGACGCCCTGGCGGCGCAGCGACTCGAGGTGGTCGAGGATGTCGGGGCCCAGCCACGGCTCGCCGGTCGGGGACTCGCTCTGGAACGAGAAGCTCCACGACCCGAGGCCGGCCGCCTCCGCAACGAGCCGCGACGTCTCGAGCAGCTGGTCGCGGTAGGGATCGCCCGAGTCGAGGATCCGCGCCGGCAGCGAGTGCGCGGTGAACACCACGTGCGCGTCGGCCCCGTGCACGCGGCCGGCCAGCAGCTCGACGAAGCCGGGCTCGTCGTACCAGCTCTCGACGAAGCGCAGCTCGGCCCGGCGGGCGAGGGCACGCTCGAGCTGCTCGCGGTAGCCCGCGATCGAGAGCGCCGAGTAGTGCGGGGCCAGAACGAGCCCCACCACCTGGTCCGCGCCGGAGGCGACGGCCGCCTCGGCGGCGTCCGCGATCCGCGGCGTCCAGTGCTTCATCCCGGTGAAGACGGGCATGCCGAGCTCGGCCTCGAGGGCGGCGCGCGTCTCCTCGGTGATCGCGTTGAGCGGCGACGAGTCCTCGATGCCGAGCCGCCGATAGCGCTCCACGAGGTCGGCGAGCTGCTCCGGCGCGATCGGCCGGCCGCCGCGGATCTCCGCGTAGTACGCCGGGACGTCCGCCAGCCGCTCGGGCGAGCCGTACGCCATGAGGACGACGGCGCTCTTCATGCCGCCCAAGCGTAGTTCTGGACGCGGTCGGCCAGACGCGTGAGCATTTCCGGATCGGTCTGGGGCAGGACGCCGTGGCCGAGGTTGAAGACGTGCCCTGGCCGGCCGCCGGCCCGGCGCAAGACGTCGTCCGCCGCGGCCTCCACGCGTTCCCACGGGCCGAGCAGCGCCGCGGGCTCGAGGTTCCCCTGCACGCCGCGGGCCTCCCCCACCGCCTCCCACGCGACGTCGAGCGGGATGCGCCAGTCGACGCCGACCGCGCTCCCGCCCGCCCCCGCCATCTCCGCGAGCAGCTGCGTCGTCACCCCGGTGCCGAAGTGGATCGTCGGCACCCCGGCGGCCTCGAGCACCCGCGCCGAGTACGGCGCGACGAACTCGCGGTAGTCGGCGACGGACAGCACGCCGACCCAGGAGTCGAAGAGCTGGACCGCGTCGGCGCCGGCGGCGGCCTGCGCGGCGACGTAGCGTGCGAACTGCTCCGTCAGGCGTTCCATGAGCGCGTGCCACGTCGCAGGCTCGCGGTACATGAGCGTCTTCGTGCGGACGAAGTCGCGGCTCGGCCGTCCCTCGACGAGGTAGCCGGCGACGGTGAAGGGGCCGCCGCAGAAGCCGACGAGCGCCCGCTCGGGCTCGAGCTCGCCGCGCACGAGCCGCACGGCCTCGAGGATCGGCGCGGCCCACTCCTCGGGCGCCGCGACGCGGAGCCGCTCGACCGCGGCGATCGAGTCGATCCGCTCCTCCACGACCGGGCCGACTCCCTCGACGAGCTCGACGTCGACGCCCATGCCGAGGACGGGGGACATGATGTCGGCGAAGAGGACGGCGGCGTCGACCCGGTGCCGCCGCACCGGTTGCAGCGTCACCTCCGCGCAGAGCTCGGGCGTGCCGGCGATCTCGAAGAAGCCGTGCCGCTCCCGGAGCGCGCGGTACTGGGGCAGCGAGCGGCCCGCCTGGCGCATGAACCAGACCGGCGTCCGCTCCGCCGGCTCGCGGCGCAGGGTGCGGACGAGGAGAGGCGCGGCGCTCAGACGCCGACGGGCTCGCGGCCTTGCTCGCGCAGGAGCCGGGAGAGGCCTTCCTCCAGCGCGACTTCGGGCTCCCAGCCGAGCAGCTGCCGCGCGCGCGTGATGTCGGGCTTGCGCTGCATCGGGTCGTCGATCCGGAGCGCCTCGAAGACGATCTCGCTCGGCGAGCCGGTGATCCGCTTCACGATCTCCGCGAGCTCGAGCAGCGTGCGCTCGTCGGGGTTGCCGAGGTTGACCGGCAGGTGCTCGCCGCTCTCGGCGAGCAGGACGATGCCCCGGATCAGGTCGTCGACGTAGCAGAAGCTCCGGGTCTGCGACCCGTCGCCGAACACCGTCAGCGGCTCCGCGGCGAGCGCCTGGCGGACGAAGTTCGAGACCGCGCGGCCGTCGTTCGGCCGCATCCGCGGGCCGTACGTGTTGAAGATCCGGACGATCCCCGTGTCGACTCCCTGCTGGCCGTGGTACGCCATCGTCAGGGCCTCGGCGTAGCGCTTCGCCTCGTCGTACACCCCGCGCGGGCCGATCGGGTTCACGTGGCCCCAGTACGTCTCCGGCTGCGGGTGCACCTGCGGGTCGCCGTACACCTCGCTCGTCGACGCGAGCAGGAAGCGCGCCCGCTTGAACTTCGAAAGGCCGAGCGCGTTGTGCGTCCCGTAGGAGCCGACCTTGAGCGAGTGGAGCGGCATGCGCAGGTAGTCCTCCGGGCTCGCGAGCGCGGCGAAGTGGAAGACGAAGTCGATCGGCTCGTCCACGTGGATCGGCTCCGCGACGTCGTGGTCGAGGAAGACGAAGGCGTCGTCGCGGACGTGCTCGATGTTCGCGAGCGAGCCGCTGACGAGGTTGTCGACGCAGATCACGCGGTGGCCGCGCTCGAGCAGATAGTCGCAGAGGTGCGAGCCGAGGAAGCCTGCTCCGCCGGTCACGAGCGACGTGGGCACGAGGCGATGCTAGCTGGACAGCGCTTCGGCGTACACGCCGAGCAGTGCCTCGAGCTCCGCCTCGCGGGAGAAGTGCTCGACGGCGTGGGCGCGGGCTGCCGTGCCGAGCCGTTTCCGCTCCCCGGCATCCGCGAGCAGCTCCTCGAGCGCCTCCCGGAGCGCCGTGATGTCGCGCGGAGGCACGAGCACGCCGTTGACGCCGTCCTCGATCGCCTCGACCAGCCCGCCGACGGCCGAGGCGACCACCGGCCGGCCGTGGGCCATCGCCTCGCGCGCGACGAGGCCGTACCCCTCGCGGCGGGAGGGGACGGCGACGACGGCCGCGCGGTCGTAGTAGCGGCCGAGCTCCCGGGGCGGGACGGGACCGACCACGCCCGGCAGCCGCGAGGCCAGGTGCCCGGCGCCGGCGACGACGAGCGGCAGGTCGCGCGCGGCCTCGGCCAGCTCCAGCACGCCCTTCTCCTCCGAGAGCCGTCCGACGTAGAGGACGTGCGGCGGCTCCTCGGGCGGCACGACCTCGGGGGGGATCGCCACGCCCGTCGGCACGACCCGCACGTCGTGCGCGCCGAGCGCGCGAGCGTCGTCCGCCAGCGCACCCGACCCCGCGGCGACGGCGGCCGCGCGCCGCAGGATCGGGCGCACGAGCCACGGGACGCGCCTGCCCAGCACGAGATCGGTTCCGTGGACCTGCAGCACGTACGGCTTTCCGAGCGTCGCCGCGACGGCACCTGCGCCGAGCCAGTGCGCGTGGACGAGGTCCGCGTCGCGCGCGGCGCGCGCCGCCGCTCGCCGGAAGGAGGCGAGCAGCGACGGCACGAGCAACGCACGCCACGGCCGGTGGAGCACGTTCGCGGGGATGCCCGGCGGGCGGGCGAGGCCGTGGTGACGGAAGTCGGCCGGCGAGACGACCCGCACTTCGAGCCCCCGGGCACGCAGCATCTCCACCGTGGCGGCGACGAAGCCACCCGAGATGTCGTCCTCGTCCCGCGGATACGAGGTCGTCAGGACGAGAACGCGGATCGCGTCAGCGCTCCGGCGAGGGCTCCAGCACGTCCTCGAGCCCGGGCTCGGGCTCGCGGCGCTCCTCGCCGTCGGCCAGCTCCAGCCGCCGCACGCGCAGGAGGACCCGCTCGATCAGCCGTCGGTTGGCGCTGAGCAGGTCGCCGAGGATCCCGATCGCCGCCACCTGGAAGGCCGCGGTGGCGAGCAGGCCGCCGAGGATGAGCGACTGGATGTGGCCGGCGGAGCCGTTCTGGGCGAAGTAGTAGAGGAAGCGCGCGAAGATCACGAGCGAGGCCGTGAAGGCGAGCGCGGCGAGGAAGAGGAAGGTGCGCAGCGGGGCGTAGGTCGCGTAGGCGCGCGCCACCTGCGTGGCGCTGCGCATCACGTACTCGAAGGTCGAGGAGAAGAGCCGCGACCGGCGCACGGCGGGGTTGGTCGCGACCGGCGCCGAGCCGACGGCGAGCCCGCTCCGGCCGGCCTGGATGAGGGATTCGAGCGTGTACGTGAAGCGCCCGAGCACGTTGATGCGCAGGGCCGCCTCGCGTGTGTAGGCGCGACAGCCGCTCGTCGTGTCGGGGACGTCGGTGCGCGAGGCGGCGCGGACCGCGGCGCTGCCGATGCGCTGCAGGAGGCGCTTCGTCCGGCTGAACTCCTCGACGCCGGCCCCGTGCCGCTCGCCGACCACGATGTCCGTCCGGCCGGAAAGGATCGGGATCACGAGCTGCGGGATGTCGGCCGCGACGTACTGGTTGTCGGCATCGATCGTGACGATCACGTCGGCGCCGGCGCGTAGCGCCGCGTCCATCCCGGCGCCGAAAGCCTCGGCGAGGCCGCGCCGGCTGGGGAAGCGGACGACCTGGTTGGCCCCGTGCTCGAAGGCGACCGCCGTGGTGCCGTCGCTCGAGCCGTCGTCGACGACGATCGTCTCGATCGCGTCGAACCCGGGCACCGTGGCCGGAAGGTCGGCGAGAACCCGGGGCAGCGTCTCCGCCTCGTCGAGGGCGGGGATGACGACGACCAGCTTCATCCGGGCGGCACTATAGCCCTGCATCCGGCGTGATTCTCCGCCGGCGGGTGGTCGGTGTCAGTCTCGGGACAGCGCCGCGAACCGATCCCAGAAGAGCGCCGCGATCGCGCCGAGGATGAGGCCGATCAGCGCGGCGATGACGACCGTGTTGCGTCGGCTGCGGGCGGTGATCTTGTTCGGTGCCGCGTGGGCGAAGACGTAGGGCGACTCGACCTTCGTCGCCAGCAACAGGAGCTGCGAGTTCGTGGTTCTGTCCGTCTGGTAGCTACGCAGCGTCGTCTGGAGGAGCAGCTTGTCCGTGTCGGAGAGGTTGCCCTTGGCGATCGCCGTGTTGATCGACTTGATGCCCTGGTTGTCGCTGGCGATCTGGGCCTTGAGGTTCGCGATCTTGGCCGACGGATAGACGCCGAGCGCCGTCACGACCTTTGCGGCGAGCTTGTTTGCCGCGCACGCCGCGACCTTCCCCTTCTTGGACTGGACGCTGACCTTGACGAGCGGGTTGATCGCAGCCCCGCCGCCCTTCGTGGAGGCGCCGGTCGCGACCGCCTGCGTCGAGATCCCCTTCTTGAATGCCCCCGGCTTGGTGTGGCAGAGGTGCGCGACCGAATCGATCACTGCCTGGCTGTTCACCACCTGGGCCACGGACGACGGATTCGTCTGCGGGTCCTGGATCAGGGCAGAACCGGGCGGAGTGTACGGCTGGCCCAGATAGACGGTCGCCGTGGCCGAGTAGACCTGCGTGCCGCCGAGCGAGACGAGGTAGCCGATGACCGCGCCGGCCACGAGCCCGGCGGCGAGCAGCCACCAGCGGACGGCGAGGAGCCGGACGTAGCGCGCGAAGTCGACTTCCTGCTCGGCCTCGGGGTCGAAGCCGCGCTGAGGGGGAGCAGGCGCAGTCACGAGGGGCGACGATATCCCACCCGCATGAGGGAGCTCTAATGAAGCGGCTTCAGCGGGCGAGCCGGCGGCGGTGGGAGATGCGCGGCTCGTCGGCGTGGACGCGGGATGAGCCGTTAGCCCTCATGCGTGTTCCCCGACCGCGAGCTCGCGGTAGCCGGTGAGCCACAGCGGCGCGCCGTCGATGTCCCGCAGGATCACGTTGTCGTCGGGGAAGCGGGGGACGGGCTCGCCGATCTCGTCGAGCCGGCCGAGGGTCGCCAGCAGCTGCGCTTCGGCCATGTTCGCGCCTCCTGCGGCGAGGGCGGACGTCGCGGCGACGTGCCGGACGTTGATCTCCGTGACCTTGAGCGCGCCCGTCCGGTCCTCGCGCATGTCGACCGTGAGCAGACCGTGCGCGCGCTCGCCGGCGTGCTCGGCGACGAGGCGAACCGCCTGCTCGGCGAGCGCCAGAGCGCGCTCGTCGTTGATGAGGCGGCCGCGGTTGATGTTGCCGGTCACTCCCGAGACGGCGAGGTGGCCCATGAAGTACTCGAGCCGCTCGTAGCACCCGGCCTTGAGCACCTCGTCCTCGTGGAACAGCAGCGTGCAGGCGACGTTCCGGCCCGGCAGGTGCTCGGCGACCATGTAGCTCGGGATCTCGGGGTTGAGGTAGGCCCACGCGTAGGCCTCCTCCGGCTCGGACACCTGGATCGAGCCGATCCCGCTCGAGGACGCGTCGGAGTGGTCGCGGAGCCACACGGGCCCTCCGTCGAGGTCGAGCCCGCGGCGCTCGAGCAGCTTCTCGCGGCCGACGATGCGGTACCGCGGCACGAGCCCGGTCTCGCGGAGCGTCTCGTAGAGCTTGCCCTTGCTGATCGCGATCTCCACGAGGCCGGGCGGGGGAAGCAGCGTCGGTACGGGGAACTCGCGGCCGCTCCAGAACTGCACCTCCGCCTCGGGCCCGACGAGCGCGGCGTCGATCTTCTCCCGCTCGCAGATCTCCGCGACGAGCTCGGCGTAGCTCGGGTCGCCGGGCTGGGAGACGCGGTAGACGCGATCGTAGAGCCCCTCGTAGAACCCGTACCAGTTGCCGCCGCGGTCGGCTCCGACGAGCGTCGCGCCGGCGAAGGCGGCGCTCGTGCGGAGCGAGCGTGCGATGGCTCTCGGCGTGACGCCGCAGGCGCCTGTGACGAGGATGTTCAGCGGCGCCACCGGCCTCGAGGATAGCCCCGGATCCTCACGTTTCCGGTCTCCAGCCCCCCGTCTCCCCCTTGTACGTGCCCCGGAAGAGAGCGAACGGCGTGCGGGCGAGGATCCTGAGGTCGACGAGCGGCGAGCGGTGCTCGACGTACCAGACGTCGAGCTCGATCCGGTCCGCCCAGGGCAGCGAGGCGCGGCCGTTGACCTGCGCCCAGCCGGTGATGCCAGGCTTCACGTCCAGCCGCCGTTGCTGGCGGGCGTCGTACTGCTCCACCTGGTAGCGGAGGGTCGGCCGCGGCCCGATCACGCTCATCTCGCCGCGCACCACGTTCCAGAGCTGCGGCACCTCGTCGAGCGAGAGCTTGCGCAGCAGCCGGCCGGTGCGCGTGATCCTGGGGTCGCCGTGGTTGACCGAGAGGCCTGCGCCCATCGTCTCGGCGCCCACGACCATGGTGCGCAGCTTCAGCAGCTCGAAGTCCGCGCCGTCCCTGCCGACGCGCGTCTGGCGATAGAGGATCGGCCCTCCGTCCTCGAGCTTGATCGCGAGCGCCGCGAGCGCGAGTGCCGGGGAGGCGAGGAGCAGCGCCCCGCCCGCGATCGCGAGGTCGCCGATGCGGTTCACGCGAGCTCCCCTTCGCGCTGCGGCGCCCACGTCGCGGGGACGCCGCGCCTGAGGTAGTTCCACAGCGAGACGACCGTCGCCCAGGTGATGAGGACGTAGTAGCGAGCGATCCCGACGCCGACGAGCGCGGCGGCGAGCAGACCGAGCTGCAGACCGAGGACGACGGCGTAGAGGGCACCGTGGCCGAGCAGGGCGAGCGAGGTCGCGAGCAGAATCAGGTGGAGCAGGCCGCTCGCGTAGCGGAGGTGCCGGTGCGAAAGGAGCGCGACGAGGTAGCCGGGCCGCTGTCCGCGCAGCATCCGCCCGCGCAGCACGATCAGCCAGGCGTGCTCGAACATCCGCACCTTGCGCCGGTACTCGCTCTCGTTGCTGGGCGTGGGGCGCTCGAACGCGATCGCCTCCGGCTCGTAGACCGCGCGCCGGCCGCGCTGCACCATGAGGTAGGGGAGCGCGAGGTCGTGCCCGAAGCGGGGATCGACCTCGACGTAGTCCGCGCGCCGAAGGGCATAGACGGCGCCGTTCCCCGCGGTGACCGAGCCGAGCCTCGACTCTCCTTCGCGGGTCACGAGCTCGTAGCGCCAGTAGACGCCCTCCTTGTTCGAGCCGTCCGGCGCCTCGAGCCGCAACCGACCGCAGACGTAGGCGACGCTCGGGTCGGCGAAGTTGCGGACGAGCTTGCGCAGCGCGTCCGGCGCCCAGGTCGCGTTCGCGTCGGAGAAGGCGACGACGTCGGCCGCGCTCGAGCGCACCGCGGCGTCCTGCGCCGCGACCTTGCCGCCGCGAGAGTTCCGGATCACGCGGACGCCGGCCGCCTCCGCGAGCTCCTCCGTCCGGTCGGTGGAGGCGTCGGAGGTGACGACGAGCTCGAGCAGCTCCGGCGGGTAGTCGAGCGCCCGCAGGTTTTCGAGCCGCCCCTCGATCGATCCCTCCTCGTTGTAGGCCGTGACGATCACGGCGACCGCGGGGAGATACGCGTCGTCGGCCGCGACGCGCCGGGTGCGGACCCGCGAGGCGACCGCAACCGCGAGCGGGTAGAGCGCGTGCGTCCAGGCGAGCGCGGCGAGCGAGCCCCAGAAGAGGACGACGGCCGCGATCATCGCGGCAACGCTAGCGCCGCGGTCGGGCTATTTGCCCCAGGGGCCGTAGCGGAGCGTGGGGGACGGCCGGGTCAGCGAGAAGGCCAGGGACTTGCCCGAGCCCGGCGCCGTCGCGCGCAGCCAGTCCTTCTTCGTCGCCGTCAGCCTCAGGTTCGCCTTGAAGATGCCCGACGAGTTGGAGCGGATCATGGCCACCGTTCTCCAGCGACCCTGCCCGCCGTGGCGGCGCTGGATCGTGACGAGCTGCCTGTCACTCGTCGCGTCCCGGCCCCAGATGGTCACCTGGCCGCGTCCGAGGTAGGCGACGAACGGGAAGCGGAAGGCCGTGCGCACCGGCTTCGCCTTCGCGTTGTCGAGGGCCTGGGAATGGCGGTAGAGGCCGCTCTGATACGGGCTTCTGCCTCCCCGGTCCTGCAGGCCGAACCAGGTCACGAGGGAGACCCCGGACCGCCACATCTGGTAGAGCGCCTCGGCCGTCCAGCGCGCCGCGAGGCCCATGGGCGCCGCATGGCGGCGCGGCGGATTCGTGTCCCAGCTGAACTCCGTGACCCAGAACCTGACCGCGTGGGAAGAGACCACGCGATGCAGCCGGATGCCCGTCTGGAGCAGCGCCCGCATCTTCGGCAGGTCTCCGAGGGAGACGTCATCGGGATTCCGCGCGTGCCCGAACGGCCCGTTGAAGGTGTACGGGTGGTGGGACCAGACGTCGAAATGGACCGTCGCGCTGCAGGTAGGGTGCGGATGCTTCCCCTTCGACAAGCAGAGAAGCGAGCGCATGAAGGCGAGCGGGCTCTGCGAGTACCACTTCTGCTTCTTGCCCTTCGGGTGCCCGAACGGGTCGAGGTCCCCCGCGATGACGACGCTCTTCGGATCGACGGCGTGCACCGCGTTGGCGACGGCGTTGACCATTCCGCGATACCTGGTGGCGCTGACCGGGCCTAGGAACAGGCTGTTGTTCACCTCGTTCCAGACCTGGAACACGTGGGCGGCGGGCACTCCGGGCGTGGTGCCGTCGAAGTGCTTCGCGAGCGCCGTCGCGAATGCTCCGAGGTCCGCGGCCTTCGGAGTGCCGGCATTGACGCCTTGCGGCTTCTTCGCATAGGCCCAGTGAGGCGCGCCAGCGATGTCCAGGATCGGCGTCAAGCCGGCCGCTTCGGCCCCGGCCACGAGGACGTCTGCGTTGCTCCAGGAATAGCCGCGGGACGTCGGATCCGTTGCCACGAAGCCGACCGGACGGGTGGAGGGGGCGATCGCGTTCCAGCTCAGAGAGAGCCGCGCGTAGCTCGCGCCGGCGGCCTGCGTCTTGGAGAACGCGGCCCGCTCCTGGGGACTGTTGTAGAGCCACGGGTCGGTGATCGCCGTCGCGAGGGGCGCCGTGCTCTTGGTCGAGAACGTCCGGATCTCGTGCCGGTCGGCGCGCCGGACGCTCGCGGCGCTCGTGGAGGCCATTGCCCCGAGACACACGATGGCGCCTGCGGCGGCGGCGTACCGGAGCTTGACCCCCATCGCGGGACACGCTAGCCGCGATCACGGACGTCCGAACAGACCTTTTCGGACTCCTTACACCGCGTTCGCTACTTGCCCCAGGGCCCGATGTGCGGGTCGTGGGGCCGGGTGAGCGAGAACGCGAGCGACGTCCCCGAGCCCTGCGCCGAGGCCCGCAGCCAGTCCGTCTTCCTCGCCTTGAGCTTCAGGCCGGCCTCGAAGATGCCGTTCGCGTTCGAGCGCACGAGCGCGACCGTCCGCCAGCCGCCGCCGGTGCCGTGCCGGAGCTGGATCGTCACGAGCTGCTTGTCGCTCGTCGCGTCTCGGCCCCACACGGTGACGGTCTTCTTCTGCAGGTAGGCCACGAACGGGAAGCGGAACGCCGTGCGCACGGGCTTGGGCCGGGCCTGGTCGAGCGTGCTGGAGTGGAAGTAGAGGCCGCTCTGGTAGGGGCTCGGGCTCCGGTAGTCCTGGAGCAGGAACCAGGTCACCAGCGACACGCCGGAGTGCCACATCTGGTAGAGCGACTCGGCGGTCCAGCGGGCCGCGAGCGGGACGGGCGCCGCATGCGACCGGGGCGGCCTCGTGTCCCAGCCGAACTCCGTGACCCAGAACTGGACGGGGCCGGCCGAGACGACCCGATGCAGGCGAACGCCGGCCTGCAGCAGCGCCCGCATCGCCGGCAGGTTGCCGAGCGAGACGTCGTCAGGGTTCCTGGCCCGGCCGAAGGCGCCCCCGAACGTGTACGGGTGATGCGACCAGACGTCGAAGTGGATCTTCGCGCTGCAGGTGCGGTGAGGGTGCTTCCCCTTCGAGAGGCAGAGGAGCGCCCGCATGAAGGAGAGCGGAGTCGTCGAGTACCACTTCTGCTTCCTGCTCTTCGGATGTCCGAACGGGTCGAGGCCTCCGGCGACGACGACGTTGCCCGGGTCGACGGCGTGCACGGCATCCGCCACCGCGTTGACCATGCCTCGATAGGTCGCCGGATTGACCGGGTTCAGGTTGAGGCTGACGTTCGGCTCGTTCCAGACCTGGAACACATGGCCGGCCGGCACTCCAGGCGCGGCGCCGTCGTAGTGCGTCGCGAGCGCCGTCGCGAACTGCCCGAGGGCGGCGAGCTGAGGTGTGCCCCCGTTGACGCCCTGGGGCTGCCTCGCATACGCCCAGTCCGGGGTTCCCACGATGTCGAGGATCGGCGTCAGGCCGGCGGCCTCTGCCTGCCCGATGACGGAGTCGAACCCGGTCCACTGGTAGCCGGGAGAGGTGGGATCGGTCGCGACGAAGTTGCTCGAGGGCACGGCGGGGGCGATGGCCCGCCATGGAACCGAGAGCCGGATGTACGTGGCGCCCGCGGCCTGGGCCATCGCGAAGGCCGTCTGCCGCTCCGAGCTGGTGAAGAGGGGGTCGAGCAGGCCGGTGCGCAGCGGCAGCGTCCCGCGCGTCGCGATCACATGCTGTCGAGTCGTCCTCGCTCCCGCGGACGAAGCCGCCGCCGCAACGGCCAGGGCACAGGCGATCGCGACAGCACCGGAGCGCAGCCCGGCGTATGCCGACACACCACGAAACGCCGTCCTCGGAGCAGAGACCCTCAACCGCACCGCGCGTGATCGTAGCCGGGGGCTCGGCCGACCCCGTGGCGTCGTAGGTCAACGCGCGACGCGCGCGGTGACCTGCAGCTCGCTCGTCGCCAGCGGCAGCCCGACCCGGTACGCGGCGTAGACCACCGCGTTCCAGGCGCGCTTGCCGGCGATGAGCGGTCGCGCCGAGGAGGCTCCCGTCGAGCACCACTCGATCACGCCGCGATAGTGGAACCGAATGTCGGCGAATCCGTGTGCCTCCAGCAGGCGTCGGAGCGAGTCGGCGGTGAAGTGCCAGATGTGGTCGTCACCCGTGCCGAACATCAGCGGCCGCCCGACCAGCGCGAGCAGCCGGGCATAGCGCCGTTGAAAGGCGAAGTTCGGCGTCGTCAGCCAGAGCGTGCCTCCAGCTCGTAGGGACGTGCGCGCAGATTCGAGCAGCTGACCGGGCTCGAGCAGGTGGGCGACGACGCACCACAGCGTCACGACGTCGAAGCCGCCGGCAGGGACCGCGAGCGCTCTCTCCCCGAGACGTTCCTGCGCCGCAGCCGTGGCTTCGGGGGAGGTGTCGAACGAATACGCGTCCCAGCCTTCCTCGAGCGCGATCCCCGCGAACTCTCCGATGCCGCCGCCGAGATCCAGGAGCCTTCCTCGCGGCAGCAACGCGAGTGCCGAAAGGAAGTAGCGACGCTTCGCCTCGGCCCAGTAGGGATCGCCGGTCTGCTTGGTGCGCCAGTAGTCGAGTCCGCCGTCGTAGCCCAGCACCCGCCCGAGCCCGCAGGTGGGACACTCTGCGAACCGACACGGGCCGTATTGCGTCTCGGCGCGGGGAGACCGGCAGACAGGACAGGCACCGAACGGCACCTGGGGCACCGTAGCCGGTCTGGTCTATCGTCTCCGATTCGTGGTGGATCGGGCCCTCGACGAGCCGACGGCGATCGTGCACGACTGGTTCCAGGGGATGCACGGCTCGGAGCGGGTCGTCGACGCCGTCCGCTCGGGCCTCTTCGGGAGCGGGCGCGAGCCCGACATCCTGACCTTCGCGGCGGCTCGGGGCGTCCTGCCGGACGAGCTCTCCCGCCGGATCGTCCACGAGTCGCGGCTCGGCTCGCTGCCCGGAATCCGCCAGGTCGGGCACGAGCGCGGCCGCTGGCGGTACCTCCTCCCCTACATGCCGCGCTACTTCGCGTCACTCGATCTCTCGGCGTACGACCTCGTCATCGCATCGTCTCACGCCTGCGCCGTCAACGTGCGCCCGCGGCCGGACGCGCTCTTCGTCTGCTACTGCCACACGCCGATGCGGTACGCCTGGCTCCCTGGGACGGACACGGGCGGCGGCCGCGCCCTCGGCGGGCTCGGCCTCCGCGCCCTCCGGGACTACTTGCGCAGGCAGGACCGCGAGGCGTCGCGCCGGCCCCACGCCTTCGCGGCGAACTCGACCGCGGTCCGAGACCGGATCCGCCGCTTCTACGGCCGCGATGCCACGGTCATCCACCCGCCGGTCGCCGTGTCCGAGCTCGACGTCACGACGGAGAAGGAGCCGGGGCATTTCCTCTGGGTGCACCGCCTGGTCTCGTACAAGCAGCCCGAGCTCGTCATGGACGCGTTCCGCGACCTGCCCTATCGCCTGACGATGGTGGGCGTCGGCCCGCTCGAGGCGCGCCTGCGCAGGCGGCTTCCGCCCAACGTCGAGCTGCTCGGGTGGGTGCCGCGCGGCGAGCTCGCCGAGCTGTTCGGCCGCGCGGCCGGCTTCGTCCACGTCGCCGAGGAGGACTTCGGCATCTCGATGGTCGAGGCGCTCGCCGCGGGGACCCCGGTCGTGGCGCTCGACGCCGGCGGGGCGCGTGACATCGTGCGGCCGGGAACCGACGGGATCCTGATCGAGCGAGCGGGCGTGCGCGAGCTGCAGGCCGCCCTCCGGGCTTTGGCCGCCGCGTCGTGGGACCCGGAGGTGCTCCGCAACCGGGCGCTCGAGTTCTCGACCGAGCGATTCCTCGAGCGGATGCGGGCCTGGCTCGACGAGGCGTCCGAAGAGGCGCGCGGGCGGTCGGTCCGCTGGGCGGCCTCGGCGCTCCCGCAACGCCCGTGAAGATCGGGATCGACGCGCGCAACGACGGCACCGGCGTCGGCCGCTACACGTTCTCGCTCGTCCGGGAGCTGGCCGGGATCGATCAGGAGAACGAGTACGTGCTCTTCCTGAACAGCAAGCGTTTCACCACGCTGCCGCCGCCCGGCCCGAACTTCCGCACGGTCGAGGCGGCAATCCCCTGGTTCACCGTGCGCGAGCAGCTGCAGCTGCCGCGTCTCGTCGCGCGCGAACGGCTCGACCTCGTGCACTACCCCCACCTGACCGTGCCGTTGCTCTGCCGGACGCCTTTCGTCGTCACCCTCCACGACCTCAACTACCTCGACCCCGAGGCAACCGCGAGGCGAGCGGCGCTCCGAGCCGCATACCGGCTCGAGCTCGCGAAGGCGCGGCGGGCGCGGCGGCTGATCGCAGTCTCCGAGCACACGCGGGACTGGGTCGTGCGGAAACTGCGGGTCAAGCGCGCGCGTATCACCGTCACGTACGAGGGGGCCGACACGCCGCTCGTGGAGCCGGATCTCGGCGTGCTCGCGCGCCACGGTCTCGACGGCGCGTACTTCCTCTATGTGGGCGCCGCCTACCCCTACAAGAATCTCGCCCGGCTAATCGACGCCGTCGCCATGCTCGGCGGAGGGCATCGGCTCGTGCTCGCCGGCGACCACGAGGAGTTCGGCGCGCCGCTGAGGGAGCGCGCAGCCGCCGCGGGGGTCGCCGGCCGCGTCGTCTTCACCGGGCCCGTCTCGGAGGCGGAGCTCGCCGCGCTCTACCGCGGCGCCCTCGCCTACGCGTTCGTCTCCCTCTCCGAGGGGTTCGGCCTGCCGGGCCTCGAGGCGATGGCGGCCGGAGTGCCCGTCGTCGCCGCCCGCGCCGGCAGCCTGCCCGAGGTCTACGGCGACGCGGCTCGCTACTGCGACCCGCTCGACGCGGAGTCGATCGCCGCTGCGCTCGCCGAGGTCGCCTCCGACGAGCAGCTGCGGACCCGGCTTGTGGCACGCGGCCGGCAGCGCGCCGGCGAGTTCACGTGGCGGCGGACAGCGGAGCAGACCCTCGCCGTCTACCGCGAGGCGCTTCTACACTGACTCCATGTCAGCCGTCGCCCTCGCGAGCGCCCGGGCTCGCGTGCGGCGCCATGTGACCCTCGAGACGGCGGTACGTCCCCACACGCTGCTGCTCGTCGGCGCCGCGCTCAGCCTTCTCGCCTGGGCGATCCCATGGGGATCGGCGATGCCGGCCGCCCTCCGGGGGTTCGGGCACCCGGAGCCGTGGACGCTCCACGGAACGCTCTTCCTCGTCGGCTGGTACGCATTCTTCTTCCTCGTGGCCTTCGGCGGCTTCCAGCTGGGGCGACGAATCCCGGTGTTCGGGCGCGCGGAGCGCGTTCCGTGGCAGAGCTACTACGTCTTCCTCAGCCTCGTCGGGCTCCTGGGCGTGGCGTACGCGTACGGCTACGTCTTCGCGAAGTCGCCCCACACGATTTCCGCAGCATTCCTGCATCACGAGCTCAACGACATCCGCAAGGTCCTGCCCTACTCGTCCGGCCCGCAGACTCTTCGCTACGCGACGTCGCTGGCCGGCGGAATAGCCGTCTTCGAGCTCGGACGACGGCGGTTCCGCGTCATCCACGTCGCGAACGTCGTGCTGCTGCTGCTCGCGGCTGCGATCGCGTCGCGGGTGTCGTTGATCATCGCGGCGATCGTCGTCGCCGGCCTCGCTGCACGGCGTTCCACCGCCGTGCGCACGCGAGCCCGCAAGGTCGTTGCCGTCGTCCTTCTCGGCCTCGTCGCCCTCTTCCTCGTACTCAGTCTGCTCAACTACTCGCGCAACGCCGACTTCTACCGTGGTCACGGCGTGCGTGACCCGCTGGTCATGAACGTCTACGAGATGGTGCGTTACGTCGGCATCCCGTTCCAGGCGGCCCTCGCGGTGAGCAACCACGTGCCGACCTGGCCCGCCGCGCCCGCGAGCGCGGCTGCCGGCGCTCGAGCATTCCTCTTGCCCACCTACCTGGACAAGAACGTCCCGGAGTCCGTTTCGAGGGGGGAGACGCGGTACACGAAGATCGTCTCGATTCCCGCCTCGCAGACGACGAACTCGGTGCTGGCGATGACGTACGGGGTCTTCGGCGCGCTGGCGTTCGCCGTGCTCGGCTTCGCGGTGCTCGTCGCGGGCGTGGTCGCCGGGCACGCCTCGCGGTACCGGAGCTGCGTCTTCCTCGGGGGACTGGTCGTGGCCTACTGCCTGGCGGAGTGGTGGCGCACGTACGTGCTCAACCAGGGAATCGTCCAGTTTCTCATCCTCGTTCTCGCCTTCTGGGGCGTCGTCGGCGCGAGCGTGGACGACTGGAGCGGTGGCCGCTGGTCCCGGTTCACGCGCTTCCTCGTGCCGGAGGCTCGCCTGCGAGAATCGCGGCCAGCTCCTCGGCAGACATGACGCCCTCGGCGAAGTCGGCCGAGTGCGGCATCTGCTCGGCCTCCGCCAAGGCGCGCGCGAGGCTCTCCCCGTCGCCGGGCTCGAAGAGGCAGAGGTTCGGCCGGTCCGCCTCGAGGTGGGACGGCGCGACGATCGGCAGCCGGCAGTACGAATACTGCGCGACCTTGTTCCCCTGGCCGAGGCTGCCGTAGCCGGGCGGGAAGAGGAGGAGCCCGAAGGTCGCATGCTGCAGGTACGGGACGAGCTCGTCGAACGGGAGCTCGGGATGGAACGAGACGTTCTCCGCGAGAGGCCGCGGCGGCGGGCCGATGACGTGAAAGGAGACGTGCGGGGCGAGCTCCGCGGCGGTCGCCAGGCTCTCGTAGTCGAAGAGCGGCGACACGCCGGCGAACACGGCGGCCGGCCCTTCGCCGTACGGCGTTTCGGTCGGGCGGTCGAGCGCCGCCTTGTCGATTCCCGGCGGATGCACCTCGACGGGGCCGTAGGGCGCGAGAACGTCCGCGATCTGTCGCGTCGGAGCGCTGACGAGATCGAAGAGCGCGATCGCCCGCGCCTCGGCGTCGAGAATGAGCGGGTGCACGCCGACCGCACGCAGGTCGTCGGACGCGCGATAGACCAGACGCGCCCGCGGGGCGAGGGCTCGGATCCGCTCGACGAGCAGCAATGCGGCGGTCCCTTCGAAAACGACGAGATCCGCGTCGCGAAGCCGTCCCTCGAGCGGCCCGAGCCTGGCGCGCGCGTAGCGTGCGAGGAACGGCGACGACAGCCGGTTGGCGAGGCCGAACCGGAGGTTGCCGGGGTGCGCCCGTGTCATGAGGACGTAACTCGTCAGCCGCTCGCGCACGGGCACGAGCCGGTTCGCCTCCTCGCGCACGGGATACGCGAAGCGGAAGTCCCCCCGCAGCCGTGACAGGTGGCTGATCGCCGCCGTCACGAAGGTGACGTCCCAGGCGAGTCTCCAGTACGCCTTGGCGAGATGGTGGAAGCCGGCTCGCCGTTTCGAGCCGAGGTAATGGCCCGAGATCAGGATCACGTTGCGGCCCGCCTGCGGCATCGCGCCACGCTATCCGGTCGGGCTGGTTGCGCCCTCCGCTAGCCTCGCCCGCGTGAGGATCCTCGTCACGGGAGCCGCCGGCTTCGTCGGGAGTCACCTGTTGAAGCGGCTCGAAACGGAGCACGAGATCTATCCGGTCGTGCGACGCGTACCGGACGACACGCGCGAATGGGTCGTCCAGGATCTGACCCAGCCGCTCGACCGTTCGAAGCTACCCCCGCGGATCGATGCGGTGATCCACCTCGCGCAGTCGCCGCGCTACCGCGAGTTTCCGGAAGGCGCCAGAGATGTCTACGACGTCAACGTCCACTCGACCTTCGAGCTCCTCGAGTACGCGCGCACGGCCGGCGCACAGTCGTTCGTGCTCGCCTCGACGGGCGGCATCTACGGCTACAGCTACGAGGCACTCGTCGAGACGGCGCCCGCGAACCCGCTCAACTTCTATCTGACCTCGAAGCACGTCGCCGAGTCTCTCGTGGCGAACTACGAGACGCTCTTCCGGACGATCGTTCTCCGGTTCTTCTTCGTCTACGGTCCCGGTCAGTCGGGGATGCTCGTGCCGACGCTGATCGAGAAGGTGCGCAAGGGCGACCAGATCTCCATCGCAGGGAGGCCGGGCCAGCGGATCAACCCGATCCACGTCAGCGACGCGGTCGCGGTCTTCCCACCGGCACTGCAGCTCGAGCAGTCGGACATCTTCAACGTCGCAGGGGACGAGATCGTGTCGATCCGCGAGCTCGTCGGCGTCATCGAGGAGGCGACGGGCGAGCCGGCGCACGTACGGCACATCGATCCCGAATACGAGGGCGATCTCATAGGAGACAACTCGCGGATGAAGAAGCAGCTCGGCGTCCACCCGCAGACCTCCCTCTTGGAGGGCATTCGCTCGATGCTATGAGCGTCTCCACCGACACCCTGCTTGCAGAGATCCTCGCTTGTCCGGTCTGCCACGGTGAGCTCGAGGACGGTCATTGCCGTGGCTGCGGCCGCACTTATGAGGACGCCGACTTCATACCGCACCCTCTACCCGACAGTCGACTCCGTCGGCGCCGGAGGCTCTGGCAGAAGCTCGAGGCAAACGGGGCGCGCGCATACGAGCTCGATCCACCGTCCAGCCTCAGCGTCGGTGAGCGCGACGATGCGCGCCGCTTTGCCGAGTTCGCACAGCTCGAGGGGCTGATTCTCGACGTCGGCTGCGGGCCGCAGGCACTGCCGAGCTATGCCGAAGGCGTGGCCGAGCGCTTCGTCGGCATCGATCCGTTGCGCGGAGAGCCGCGCGGCTTTGCCTTCGCGCAGGCGATCGCCGAGTACCTGCCGTTCCGAGACTCCGTTTTCGACCGAGTCCTGTTTGCGACCACGATCGACCACCTCCTGCTGCCCGAGCTCGCACTGGCCGAGGCTCGGCGAGTCGGCAAGCCGGGAGGTACGGTCTCCGTCTGGCTCGGCGAAGCCAATCCGCCCCCACCCCCCAGCGACTTTCGCGACCGTCTTCGGCGAAGGCTACGAATTGCGGACGTCACCACTCCGCGAGTGACGATGCGTTTTCGCGTCCCCGTTGGCGCGGCCGATCCCTTCCACGTAGCTCATCCGACGGCTGCCCAGGTGGAGGATTGGCTGGAGCGCGCCGGCCTGCATGTCGTCGAGCTGCAGCGCCCGATGCCGCAGCACTGCTTCATCCGTGCGGTCGTGCCCTGAGGCCCGCTTCGGGCTTGGCTCACGTGGTTGTGTCGTCCGGCGGGTCCCACACGGTGCGGTAGATCCCGTCCAGCAGCGCTCCGACCGCCTCGAGCGAGTGGTGGGCTTCGACGTAGCGGCGCCCGGCAACCCCGAGCTCGCGGCGCCGCGACGCGTCGTGGACGAGCGCCCGCAGCCGCTCCTTGATCTCGAGCGCGGGCGTGTTCACGAGAGGGCAGTCGCCTGCAAACGAGAACAGCGTGTAGAGCTCGACGAGATCGGGACGGAGGTAGCACAGCACCGGCTTGCCCATCGCCATCGCCTCGATTGCGAAGAGGGCGTACCAGCCGACGATGAACTGGTCGGCGACGATGTCCGCCGCGGCCATCTGGCGACGGATCTCGCTGTTCGACACCTTCTCGACGAGCCGCAGCTCGATCGGCTCACCCTCCGCCACCAACTCCTCACAGGCGGCAAGGAGGAAGCGCGTCCCCTTCAGCTCCCGGTGGTTTGGAGCGTGGAAGACCACGATTGGCCCCTCCGGATTCCTGTCCGCTGGCTCTGCCGCCATCGACCACTCGTCCGTATCGATCGCGAAGTGGCCGGCGTACAGCGTGTCCCACCGCGGCATGTAGTCGACCCAGTCGACGCCGCTCACGACGTGGTCCGCGTGGCCGACGCAGTACTCCAGATCCCGCAACGTCTCGGCCTCACGACGCGTGAAGTCGGGGTAGTCCATGCACATCGCATGCTTGAAGGGGAGGCCCCGGATGCGGCTCATCACCTGCACATCGGCACCGTAGGCGAGTAGAACGACTTTCTTTCCGGCCCGGTGGAGGAACTGCAACTCGTGGTACCGGAGCGGGGTGGGGCGCAGAATCGTGCCGCTGGCGTAGATCGTGAAGACGTCGAAGTTGCGGAGCGCCCACGCGAAAGTGACGTAGGGCTCGATCAGCCGCCGCATCAGTGGCGGCACGCGCTTGGCCAGCGGCATCGCCTCGACGAGCTCCGCGGTCAGCACGTCGTAGTCCTCTCGCGAATGGATCGCGTAGATGTGCGCCGCGACCGTCGTCGACTCGTAGCCGAGCCGCTGCATCGCGAGCGAGTGGTACTTCATGTTGATGATCGGGATCGTTCCCCAGAACAGACGCGGCTTTGCCGGATGAGACCGGTGCCGCTCCTCACGGGCGAGCACGCGGAACACGACATAGGCAACCCCTGCGACCAGGTGGACGGCCGTCCAGACCGCGAGATGGAAGGCGCGCGTCACCGCCCAGGCCTTCACGTTCTTCAGGAATCCGATCACGCTGCGCCTACGCAGCACGGGCAGCACGCGAAGACAGGCCTCGGCTCGACACGGCCGCGGACCGTAGCGCAGCGCTCGTTCGCGGCGGCAGGAGAGGTGCTGGAATGCGCCGGGGCGTCCGGTACCTTGCCGCGCGGGATACCCCTCCCACACCCATGACCAAGAGCAGTCTCCTCAGTCACTCTTGCCCTACCGCGAATCGGTGAGCGAAAGCGCCCTCAAGCTCGATCGGGTGACGAAGGTCTATCCGATCTACCGGACACCGCTGGACTATGTCCGGCGCCACGATGCGCAGAGCGGTCGTGCGGCGCTCGCGCTCGACGACGTCTCGCTCACGGTGGAGCGCGGGGAGATCGTCGGCCTCGTCGGAAGAAACGGAGCCGGCAAGAGCACGCTGCTCAGGGTGGCGGCCGGAATCGCACCGCCGACACGCGGCTCCGTGCAGACGCAGGGATCCGTCTATCCGCTGCTCGATCTCGATTCCGGTCTGACCCCGCACCTTTCCGGCCGTCGGAACGTCGTACAGCGCCTCGAGCTGCTCGGGGCGAGCCGACGCGAAGCCCTCGAAGCCGTCGACGAGATCGCACACTTCGCGGGAGTACAGGACGCGATCGACGACGCCGTCCGCACCTATTCGAGCGGGATGAAGGTCCGGCTCGCCTTCAGCATCGCTACGTCGATCCGCCCCGATGTGTTCCTGCTCGACGAGATCCTCGCGGTCGGCGACGAGTTCTTCGCCGACCGGTCGTTCGAACGGATCCGCGAGATCGCCGCCGGCGGGCGAGCCACGCTCGTCGCGTCGCACGACTGGAACCTGACCTTCCGCCTCTGCACGCGCATCGTGTGGCTCGAGGACGGCCGTGTCCGCGCCGACGGGACGCCGCACGAGATCCTCGACGAATACCTCGCCTACCTCAACGCATTCGAGCTCACGAAACAGGTCGAGATCGAGCGCGTGGAGGTCCGCAGCGACGAGGGCACAGCACGACGTGTGTTCGCCTCCGGGGAGCCCCTCACGATCCAGCTCTGGTACCGGGCGAAGGAGCCGACCGCGTTCACCCTCACCAGCGGCGCCCTGGAGCGCTATACCGGACAGACTGTCGTAGCGGCGTGGAGCGGCGACGACGGTTTCGTCGTCCCGGCGACGACGCACGGTTCGGTCGAGGTCCGGTATCCGGCGCTCCCCTTCGCCGCCGGCGACTACGCCCTCTACGTCGCGCTCGCCGCCCCGGAGCAAGGTGCGTGGCCGACACATCACCTTGACATCTGGCTCTCGTTCCTCGGACACGACACCATCATCCACGTCGATGGAGCGCGGCCGGAGGGCCTACTCGATCTGCCCGTCTCGTGGTCGACCGGAACGGTGTTCGCGTGACCGAGGCGGCAATCCTGGCCCGCAGCGTCCACAAGACGTACGGCGCGCTCACTTTCGAGCGAAGACTGCGCCGGATCGTGTCGGGGGGTAGCCCTCGCGCACAGGTCCACGCACTCCGCGGCGTCTCGTTCGACGTGCCCCGGGGAGAGGTGCTCGGGCTCGTCGGGAGCAACGGTGCCGGCAAGAGCACGCTGCTTCGGCTGATCGCAGGAGTTTCGAAGCCCACGAACGGCTCTATCGCCGTCCACGGCAACGTCCACGCGGTGCTCGAGATCGCAACCGGCCTTCTTCTGGACCGGACGGGCCGGGAGAACATCCACTACATGGGCGGGCTCTACGGTGCAACCGCCGAGGAGTTGCGCGAACGCGAACCAGCGATCGTCGAATTCGCGGGCCTCGGTGCGTTCATCGACCACCCCGTCCGAGCCTATTCCTCCGGGATGAGGAGCAGACTCGCTTTCAGCATCGTGACGAGCGGCGAGTTCGACGTCCTTCTCATCGACGAAGCGCTGTCGGTCGGCGACGTCGGATTCGCGCTCCGCTGCCGCCAGCGCATCCGCGAGCTCTGTCGCCGCGGAGCCACCGTCGTCCTCGTCTCGCACGCTCTCGAATCGATCCGCGAGATGTGCGACCGTGTGATCTGGCTGCACGAGGGACGGATCGGCGGCGACGGAGATCCAGACGAGGTCGTCGAGGCTTACCGTGCGGTGGCCCACGAGCAGGCCCAGCGCGAATATGCGCGCCGCTTCGCTCTCCTGGCGAAGACGAGCCGACACGGGAGCGGCGTCGACATCCGGCGACTCGTGGGGACTACGGCCCCCGGTGCCGCCGCGACGCACCTCTTCCGGCTCGACGAGCCGTTCGTGATCGAAGCGTCCGTCTCCAGCCGGGTCATGTTCGATCGAGTCCGGGCAGAGCTCGAGCTCCTCCGCGGCGACGGCGTGCTCGTCTTCCGTGACGAACAGACGGTTTCCCTCGCCGAGGGTGAGACGGCGCTCGTGATCTCGCTCGGTTCCATGCGCCTGGGGCGTTTCACATACCGGGCACGGCTGTCGCTGACCGCTCCGGACGGAGCCCCCCTCGCGCTCGGCGAGACGGCTTTCGCCGTCGAGGACCACGTGCACGCCTACAACTCCGCGTACTACCAGGAGGTCGAGTGGTCGCTGTCGGCCTAGGCGCTCCGCCCCGGCGCTTGGCGCGTCTGCTCCGGATCCAGCTCAGGCAAGAGCTGCAGCTCCGTTACGTCGGCTCGGTGGCAGGCGTCTACTGGTCCGTGATCAACCCGCTCGTGCAGGTCCTGATCTACGTCGTCCTCGTCACCTTCATCCTCAAGGCGAGGATCAGCGCGACGAGCGGCGGCAAGTTCGACTACGCGATCTTCGTGCTCGCAGGCATGAGCCCGTGGCTCGCGATCCAGGACGGCCTGAACAACAGCGCGAGCTCACTGGTCCGCCATGCCTCGATCGTCAAGAACGTCGTCTTTCCGCTCGAACTGCTGCCGGTCACGGCGGTGGTGGCGAGCATTGCGCCTCTCCTGGTCAGCCTGATCACTCTCGGGTGCCTCCTCGGCGGCTCCGGACGCTCTGTCGGGGCGAGCCTCGTCACGCTGCCGCTCCTGGTTGTCGTGCAGCTGCTTCTCACTCTCGGTTTCGGCCTCTTCCTGGCGATCGTGACCGCGTTCCTGCGCGACCTGCAGTTCATCCTGCCGGTCGCCTTCCAGGTAGTGCTTCTCTTCACCCCAATCCTCTACCTGGCTAAGGACGTGCCGCACCCGATTGCGCAGATCATGCGCGTGAATCCACTCACGTACGTCGTCGAGGGGTACCGCGAGGTCTTCTACAGCCAGGGTTGGCCGAGTCCACTCGGCCTCGCCTACGCGACGCTCTTCGGCCTGCTGCTCGTCGGTCTCGGCCTGGTGGTCTTCCGCCGCTTGAAGGGTTACGCCGAGGCGCTCGTGTAGGCCGTGTCGACGGCTCTCAGACGAGAGCGTAGAGCTCACCCCGCGTCCGCGCAGGGAAGGACTCGAGGAACGACCGGCACCACCACTCGAAGCTGAGCAACGACCAGATCAGCAGTCTGTGGTTGATCCTTCCGGACGTGTGCTCATCGAGGATCCGCTCGACGTATGCCGGCTCAATGAATTCGTAGATCCGGGCCTTCGGGTCGCGCAGGAGGCGGTTCAGGTACTCGATGCTCTCGCCGCGGAACCAGCTTGCGTCGGGGGCGCTGAATCCCTGCTTCTCGCGCTTGGCGGCGGTCGGCGGAAGCACCCGCCGCATGGTTTCGCGGAGCACCGCCTTGCCCTGGTTCCGCTCGTCCTCGAAGAGCAGGCGCTTCCCGGCCAGATTCTCGTCCACGTCGACGGTTGCCGACAGCGCGGGGACCTTGAGGGTGGCCGGCAAGCCGAGCGCGAACTCGACCAGCTGGTTGTCGAGAAACGGCACCCGCGTCTCGAGCGAATGAGCCATGCTGAGCTTGTCTTCGACGACGAGCAGGCCGTGGAGAAAGGTCTTCAGCTCGAAGTAGAGCGAGGCGTTGAGGTAGTCCTCGCGGCGGTCCAGCCTGCCGGGCCAGCCGTCGAAGACGCCCCTGAACACCTCGTAGGCGGAGTGATCTCCGAGCTCCCGCACGACTGCGTCGTTGAAGAGATCGGCCTTCTCCTCGTCGGGGACGAGCCGCTGCCAGAACTCGTAGTAGCCGCGGAAGTAGCCCTCGGGGTCGCCTTCCCGCACAGCCGAGAAGTAGCGCCATGGATACCCGCCGAAGAGCTCGTCGCCGCCGGCGCCGGAAAGGACGACCTTGACGAACTTGCTCGCGAGGCGCGAGACGTAGTAGTTCGGATAGCACTGTCCTACCCGTAGGTCCTCGAGGTGCCACACGAGCTCGGGCATGACCCACTCCATGTCGCCGGCGTGCATCACGACCTCGTAGTGCTCTGTCTTGAGCAGGTTCGCCATCTCCTCGGCCGCTTTGCGCTCGTCGAAGGCGAGCTCGAGACCGGACGCGGAGCTCAGGTCGAAGCCGCCGGTGAACGTGGAGAGGCGCGGCACTTCCTGCGTCGCGATCGCGGTGATCGACCCCGAGTCCATGCCCCCGCTGAGATAGGACCCGACGGGCACATCGCTGACGAGCTGCCGCCTCACGGCACCGAGGAAAATGTCGTAGAGCTGGTCGGTGGCCTCCTCGCTCGAGAGGTCGGCGGGCTCCTCCGGGAAGGGGAAGTCCCAGTACCGCTCGATCTTCGGCTCGGCGCCGCTGCCGCTCGCCTCGAGCGTGAGCGTGCAGCCGGGCGGCAGCAGGCGGACGCCGTCGAAGAGCGTCAGGTCGGTGAGCACGTTCTGGAACGTGAAGTACTCGTTCAGCGCCGGATAGCAGATGTCCCGCGAGACGCGTGGGTGCGCGAGGATCGCCTTGACCTCGGACGCGAAGACGAAGAGGCCGTTCCTCAGGTACCAGTAGAGGGGCTTGACCCCGAACCGGTCGCGGGCGAGGAAGAGGCGCCGCCGGTTGCGATCCCAGATCGCGAACGCGAACATGCCGTCTAAGCGGTCGACGCACGCGTGGCCCCACTCCTCATAGGCGTGGACGACCACCTCCGAGTCGGTGTGGGAGCGGAAGACGTGCCCAAGCGACTCCAGCTCGACCCGCAGTTGCTGAAAGTTGTAGATCTCGCCGTTGTAGTCGAGGACGACGTCGCCGGTCTCGTTCGCCATCGGCTGGTTGCCGGCCGTGCTGAGGTCGATGATCGCGAGCCGCCGGTGACCGAGTCCGACGGAACCGTCGGCATATACCCCTTCACCGTCAGGGCCGCGGTGAGCGATCAGCCTGGTCAGGCGGGCGACGAGCCCACTCGGGACTGGCTCTCCGTTGAGATTACAGACGCCGACGATGCCGCACATGGCGGCCTCGACCGTAGCAGCCGCATAGCGCGAGATCCGTTCAACCGCTGGTCGCCCGCGATCCCCCTCGCACCGCCGCGACTGCGGCTTCGTAGTCCGCGACGAGCTCTTTCGCTATCCGCCGCGGGTCGTGCCAGCGGCTCACGTAGGCACGACTCCGCCGACCCAGCTCGGGGAGATCCCGGTGGCGAGTGGTCAGCAGCTCCTTCAACACGCCGTAGATGGTCGCCGGTTCCGCCTGGATCACCGGGATCTGCGCGCGCATCTCGCGTGGGAGGACGTCGAGGTCCTCCCCGCGGAGGTAGGCGACGACCGGTCGCTCGAGGGCCATCGCCTCGACTGCGAGGCCGCCGTACCAACCGACGAGGAGTTGGTCGACAACCAGGTCGGCACTCGGATAGAGCGCCCTCGCCTCGGCCTGGGTCAGTCCCTCGACCAGGCGGAAGTCCAGCTCGATCCCCTCGGCCTGCAGGCGGCCGATCGCGTCGACGAGGAAGCGCGTTCCCTTGGTGGCCCGGTTCGTCGGAGCGTGCAGGACGACCGGAAGGGGCGGCCTTTCGCACGGGACCGGCGGACCCCAGGCGTGCACGTCCACGTGGGCATACGGAACGAAGCGCGCCCTGGCCGGCAGGACGCGGAGCAGATCGGGGTTGAGCGCGTAGATGCCGTGCGCATGGCGGTCGAGGCGGGCGATCCGACGCCGCTTGTATGCATCGGACGCGGGCGAGTAGCGCCCGGGAGCCGCCTCGGCCACGTCGTTCACCCGCAAGCGGCTGGCAACGTTTCCCTGGCGGGCGTCCTGTCCCTGAAAGGTGACGAAGATCGCCTTCCCCGCCCGCGCGAGCACCCACAGGTCGAGCTGCTCGACCGCCGCCGCGTACATTCGCTCGACCAGGTTGCGGGGTTTGGCGCCCGGCGCATCCGGAGGGATGCGCTGAGGTGCGATCGTCGAGCCGAAGTTGAAGTGGACGACGTCGAAGTCCCGCAGGACGCGGGGCAGCAGGCGCCACCGCTTCAGCTCGCAGACAATCCGTCCGTCGTCGTCATCCCAGAGGACCTCGTCGATTGGATACCCGTACGGGGAAGGTCTGAAGGTGAGCGTCTTGCTGTCGAGACCGAGCTCCCGTTCGGCCGCGGCGAGGCCGGCCGGGTTCCCCCCGACCATCCAGGGGCAGTGCAGGACGCGCAGCGGCCCGGTTACGGGACCGGCACGCTGCCGAGCTGGTCCCGTTGCCGCCACTCGATCACCGAGCCGAGCCCCTCGTCGAGCCCGATCGTCGCACGGAACCCCGTCAGCTGCTCCGCCAGCTGGGTACTGCCGATCCGGTTTGTCACGAACATCTGCTCCTGCGGCAGATACTCCGGCTGCACGTCGCTCCGGGTGAGCGCGATCAGCCGCTCGACGAGCTCGTTGATCGTCGTCTGGACGCCCATCCCGACGTTGAGGAAGACGTCCGTCGCCTCGGACTTGAGCGCGAGGATGTTCGCCCGGGCCACGTCGTCGACGTGCACGAAGTCGTACGCCTGCGAGCCGTCCCCGAAGATCTGCGGGGCTTCGCCGGCCTCGATCTTGTCGAGCACCTTCATGATCACGCTCACGTAGGTGCCCTTGTAGTCCATGCGGGGGCCGTAGACGTTCATGTACCGGAGGCCGACGTAGTCGAGGCCGTGCTGCTCGTTGAAGGCGCGGAAGAACTGCTCCCCGGCGATCTTCGTGGCGCCGTACAGCGTCCGGTTGTTGAAGGGGTGGTCCTCCGTCATGGGAATCGCGAGCGCATCCCCGTAGACCGAAGCCGAAGACGAGTAGACGACCTTCCCGATCTGTGCCCGCTGGGCAGCCTCGATCACGTTGTACGTGCCGAGGGCGTTGACGTTCACGGCGTCGCGCGGGTGATGGACGCACTCGTGCAGCCACAGGGCGGCCAGATGGAACGCGTAGTCGCTCTCCTCCATGACCTGCTCGAGAAACGGCTGGTCGAGGATCGAGCCCTCGCGGACGTCGACCCGCGGATCCTTGACGGCGTGCTCGAGGTTGCCGCGGGTTCCGCGCACGAAGTTGTCGACGACGATCACCCGCTCCACCGGCTCGTCGAGCAGCTGGTCGACGATGTGGGAGCCGATGAAGCCGGCCCCACCGATGACGGCGACGGTCGAGTCTTCGATCTGCGGCATTGCGGCGAAGTCCTTTCCTGAGCTGGCCCGGGGACGGCAACGCATGCTAGCCCGCATCCGCCGAGGCGCCCGACCTCAGAGGCCGAAGAGCTCGGCGGCGCGAGCGGCGATGTGCCGTCCGATGGCGAGCGAGGAGGTCGCGCCCGGCGACGGCGCGTTCACGACGTGGAGGGAGCGTGGCCCCTCGGCGAAGAGGAAGTCGTCGACCAGCTCGCCGCTCCTCGTCATGACCTGTGCGCGGACGCCCGTCGGGCCGCGGACCACGTCACTCCGCCGCAGAGCCGGCAGGTAGCGCTGCATCTCGCGGACAGCCGCGGGCCGGACGAGGTCCCGCCAGACCTCCGTCACGCCCATCCGGCCGTACCGGATCGCGAACCGCAGCATCCCAGGCCAGCTCAACGCCTGGGCGGCGTCTCGAGCGGAAACGCTTCGGCGGCTGTAGCCCTCGCGTGCGAGCGCGGGCATCGCGTTCGGACCCGCCCAGACGGCCCCGTCGATCCGTCGGGTGAAATGGACGCCGAGGAACGGAAACTCAGGGTTCGGCACCGGGTAGACGAGCCCGCGAACGAGGGCCGCCGCCGCATCCTTCAGCACCCAGTACGCGCCGCGAAAGGGAACGATGCGAACGTCGATCTCGGCTCCCGCGAGAGCCGCCACCCGATCCGACTGAAGCCCGGCGCAGGCGACGAGCGCAGCCGCCTGCCAGCGTCCGCGGGTGGTCGCGATGGAGAGCCCGCCGCCGCTCTGCTCGATGCGCTCGACCCGACTGCCGAGCTCGAACGTCACGCCGCGGCGCCGAAGAAGCTCGGCAATCCGCTCGGCCACCAGGCGGAAATCGACGATGCCGCTCTCCGGAACATGCAGCCCGCGGACGCCGCGCACGTTCGGCTCGATTTGCCGGAGCTCGGACCGTTCGAGCTCCGCGAGACCCTCGAGACCGTTGCCCGTCCCGCGGCGCTTGAGCTCGGCGAGCCGGTCTAGCTCCGATTCGTCGACGGCCACGACGAGCTTGCCGCAGCGTCGCAGCGGGATCTCGTGCTCGCTGCAGAAGGCCTCCAGCAAACGGCGTCCGGTGCGACACAGCTCGCCTTTCAGCGAGCCCGGGGCGTAGTAGAGACCGGCGTGCACGACGCCGGAGTTGTGGCCGCTCTGGTGAACTGCCAGAGCAGGCTCCTTCTCGAGCAGGGTCAGGCGGAGATCCGGCGACCGCTCGGAGAGCGCCAGCGCCGAGGCGAGGCCGAGGATGCCTCCCCCGACGACGATCACATCTGTGTCCATCGACTAGCTCAGCCGCGAAGTTTCACCTTCAGGTCGCGAATCGCGAACCACGATCCCACAGCGCGCCTCGCCGGAGAGTAGACGTACAGGCTGAGACCCACCCAGCTGCCTTCGATCTGTCCCCCGAATGAGAGACGATGCCACTTCGTGGTTATGGGCACCAGCGTGTTGGTCAGGTATCGGCTCGGCAGTCCCCCACGGAATAGATGCACTTGAATCCCGAGTCGGCCTGCCCGGGCGCCCTTCAGCTGGAGCCCGATCGCGTACTTGATTCCGGGCGTGGGCGCCGGAATGAGCGTCGGGATCAAGGCGCCGTAGCTCCCCGTGTCAGTCGGGCTCACCCGAACGACGTACTTGCCCTTCCTCTTGAGCGGAATCGGAGTGAGCTTCGAGCCGTAGGGTGTCCAGGGCGCCACCTTATTCGCGATCGAAACTGATGCGTGCGTGTTCACGAAGGCCACCGCGAGGTAGACGACGAGAGCGGCGAACGCGGCCACGCCGACGAGCAGTAACCGGGTGTCGCTCTCGCCGGGTAGCCGCACCTTAGTACGCGCCGCGCTTCCCGAACACGACTGGAAGCGTCATCAGCACGATCCGGATGTCACGCGCGAGCGACAGGTTCTCGACGTACTCCCGCTCGACCGCCAGCCGCTCGTCGAAGGTCAGCTCACCCCGGCCGTAGACCTGCATCGGGCCGGTGATGCCGGGCTTGACCTGCAGCCGGAACTGATGCTCCGGTGCGTAGCGCTCCACGAGATCGAGCTGCTCGGGGCGCGGGCCGACGATCGACATCTCGCCCCGCAGCACGTTGACGAGCTGCGGCAGCTCGTCGATGCTCGTCCGCCGCAGCAGCCGTCCGACGCGGGTCACGCGCGGGTCGGACTTGAGCTTGAACATCGGGGCGTCGAGCTGCTCGAAGGGGACGAGCTCCGGGAGCCGCGCCTCGGCGTCGCGCACCATCGTCCTGAACTTGAGCATCTGGAAGGGGCGCCCGCGCTCGCCGCCGCGCGTCTGCCGGAACAGGACGGGACGGCCGGAGTCGACGAGCGTCGCCAGGGCGGCGAGCAGCAGAAGCGGCGAGGTGAGGACGAGGCCGAGGAGCGCGAGCACGACGTCGAGGCACCGCTTGAGCCCGCGCGTCGTGCGCGAGATGTCCCACGTGTTGTAGTCGAGGAGCGGTAGGTCGGCGATGTGCGTGAGCTGCGTGGCGGTGCCGAACATGCCACGCGTCGGCGGGATGATCGTCAGCTTCACCCGCCGCATGCGGCAGAAGGGCAGGAGCCGCTCGAGGATCTCCTCGCTGAGCTCGCTGCAGGCGATCACGATCCGGTCGAGCCCCTCGTCGAGCTCGTCGAGCCTCTCGCTGAGCGCGTTGCAGTTCTCGATCTGTCCCGCGATCTCGGCGTGGATGTCCGGGAAGAGCTCGAGCTTGCGGACGAGCGCCTGCGCGAGCGGGCCATCGCCGACGACGAGGACGCGCTGCGCCGGGGTGATCCGCCGCCAGAGCCCGCGCATTCCCGCCCGGAACGTGAAGCCGAGACCGAGCACGATGGCCCACACGAACAGGCGGTCGTCGGAGCTCAGGTCGAGGGCCGGGAACGGCACGAGCAGCAGGGTGAGGACCGCGGTGCTGCTCAGCGTCCAGACGAGGAGCCAGGGAAGCTCGTCGACCGTCAGGTGGCGCAGCGTGCGGTGGTCGCGGTCGTAGAGGCCCGCGAGCTTGGCCGTGACGATCCAGACGGGCGCGAAGAGGACGAGGAGCAGGGCGCCTGCGGGCCCGCTTCCCCAGAGGCCGACAACCGCGGCAGCCGCCGCGACCGCCAGCACGTCGCCTACTGCGAGCATGCGCCGTAGAAGCGGCTCCGGGCCGTAAGGGCCCGCCACGCGATCGAGGGCGGGGGTCTCCGCCGAGGTTCCGGCGCCGACTCTGGCGACGGTGTCGAGCTCACTCAATCCGGCGGCCTCCAGTGCGGCGACGGCAGGGCGCGCCCGAATGGGCGCTGACACCGTAGCTTCGGCATTCGGCGGTCGCCACTCAAGGCGCTCCCTGGAAGATCGGCGAGTGCGGGTTGAGCCGACGCGCCTCCGCGAGGTCCCGCCGGGCAGCGGCGATCTTGCCTCGCTTCGCCTCGATGCGGGCCGCGGTGAGCCACAGGCTCCAGTCGCGCCTCGAACGGCTGATCGCCTCGTCCAGCCAGTGCGCCGCCGCTGCGTAGTTCCCCTCGGCCTCGTCGACGAAGCCGAGCTGGAGGTACGGGGAGGCCGCCCACGGCTCGATCGCCTTCGCCGCGAGCGCCTCCGACCTGGCCCTGTCGCCGTCGCGGGCGAGGAAGGCCTGTTGGCTGTTGCGCAGGTGCGTGCCCGCGGCGAGGACGACGTACTGCGGGATGATCGCCGCCACGGCTACGAGGGCGAGCGCCGGCCGGAGCGCGCCGAGACGTCCCCCGGCCGTCGCACGGATGGCTGGAACCGCTCCCAGTGCGAAGCCGAGCGTCCCGACACCGACGATCGCGATACCCGAGAGCTGCCAGACCCAGTCGTAGGCGGCCGCGACGAAGAAGGCGATGCCGCATGCGGCCGCCGCGGCGATCTCTCCGCTCCTGAGCGCCCGGGCGGAGCGAACGGCGCCGGCGACGGCGACGAGCACGGCCCCGCCGATGAGGAGCAGTCCCACGATGCCGAGCTCGCCGAGCGCCTCGAGGTACAGAGAGTGCGCGAACTGGGTGAAGACCCCGGGGAGCGAGCCGTGCTGGAGCCACCACGACGCCCACGAGCCGGCCCCCTCGCCGTACAGGGGATACGCTCTGAACTGCGAGACGGCGGCGCCCCAGAACTGCCAGCGTCCGCTCCCGGAGCTGTTCAGCAGGTGGTTCGTCGCCGCGTTCCCGTGCGCGTTGCCGATCGGCGGATTGCTCTTGAAGGCGTCGAACTTCGCCACCGGATGCGCGAGGACGATCGCCACCACGACGAGGACGACGAGCAGCGCGGCGGCCGCCTGGCCGACGCGGCGCGGCGGGGACGGCAGCCTCCGCCCCAGCTCGGCCAGCCCGGCCCACGCGAGCGCGGTCACGACGCAGGCGATCCCGATCCAGAGGGCGGCGTGGTGCCCCTGCGTCAGCCCGGGCTCCGATTGCACCTGGCCGTTGTCGAGCTCCTTCTTCGGCACGAGCACGGCGACCGCGACCGCCCCCGCGGCTCCGGCCACGGCGGTCGTGGCCAGCGCCGGCCACCGCCTGGGAGCGAGGAGGAGGAACGCGACCACGCCGACCGCAGCCGCCACGAAGGCGCCGCGTGAGGAGGTGAGGTACATGACGGCGGCGAGGACCGGCAACGGGAGGGCCGCCAGAGCGCTCACGACCCGGGAGCGTCGCGACGCCATGATCGCGAGCAGCAGGGGGTAGGCGAGCGCCACCTCGATCCCCAGGCCGTTCCAGTAACCGAGCGGGAAGCTGAGCCGGTAGCCGAGCGTCGGCAGGATCTTGAGGCCCGGTTGCGCTCCGAAGGAGCTCGGGAAGCAGCGGCTGACGAGCGCGACGCAGGCCACCGCGGACAATGCCGCCGCGACTCCTGCGACGAGCACCCACGCCGGCACGAGCCTCGCCAGCACGATGGCGATCGCGAGCACGCCGACGTAGAGCGCCACCTGGTTGAACTGGGCGAAGGCGCGCTCGGCGTCGGGCGCCCAGGCGACTGAGACGAGGATCCAGACGGCGAAGGCGCCGAAGAGGCCGACCGCGATGGCCGCCAGCCGGTCGATCGCAGACCAGGCGGACGCGATCCCGAAGGCCGCGCCGACGCCAAGCAGCCACCACGCCGCGATTCCCGCGTAGGCCCGAGTGGTCGGCGCGAAGCCGCCGTCCGCATACGAGAGCGCGAACACGGCGGCGGCGACTCCGATTCCGGCGGCCGCATCGCGCAGAAGCAGACTTTGCCTAACGTTTACGGCCGTCGTCGCCACGGCTCGCTACAGTAACCGCCGTGTTCGGGCGACTGAACCGGCCGCTCATCGCCGCAGCGGTCGCAGGGGCAGCGATCACCGCGACGCTCGCAGGCCCTTCGGCTGCGCTCGCGTGCAACGGAGGGACCTCCGCCGTGAACGTCTACAAGGAGTGCGTGCAGACCGGCGGAGGCGGCAAGCCGACGGCCGGAGGCGGCGGCCCGAGCGGGTCCTCCGCCGGCGCGAAGAGCTCGATTCCCTCCTCGAGCCCCGTGGCGAAGGCGCTGCACCACGCCGGCAAGGACGCGAGCGTGCTGCGCAGTCTGCTCAAGGGCAACGGGCTGCGCCGAACCCTGGCAGCGGGTCACGGCAGCGTGTCCGAGGCCCCGCCGAGCGCAGTCGGCTCGGCGTTCGATCTCGGCTCCGGGCCGACGGTGTTGCTGATCGCCCTCGGCGGCACGGCCGTCCTTCTTCTCGGCGGCACCGGGATGCGCTTCTGGCGCGCCCGGCACCGCGTCTGATCCGCCCCGACCCGCCGGCGAGCAGCCGCTAGCCCGGCCGCCCGCGTGCGCGGCCGGCGAACACGACCGGCAGCGCGAGGGCGAAGGCCAGGAACGCGTAGAAGTAGTAGAACTGCATCGTGAGGTAGAAGAAGTTGGCGGCGATCGTCCCGACCAGGGCCGCCGTCATCCCGTAGGCGAGCGGCCGCACGCGCGGGCCCTCCACGTCGCCGAGGCGGTCGAGCAGCCGGCCGAGCCGGCGGGCGGCCAGGAGCCGCAGGAAGACGTAGCGGAGGAAGACGATCCAGAGCACGAGGCCGATCAGCCCCGACTCGACGATGATGGCGACCCAGTACGAGTGGGCCCCGTAGTTCGCCTGCCCCGTCACGAACTGGTAGTAGACGGCGAAGTTGTTGAGGCCGAGGCCGAGCAGCGGATGCATGTGGAGGATCTGGCCGACGAACGAGTAGACGGCGAAGTGCGCGTTCGCCGAGCTCCCCTGCGTCGAGACCCGCTGGCGCAGGAAGACCTCGAAGAAGTGCCGCTTCGTGTAGACGACGCCCGCGAGCAGGGCGGCCAGGATCCCGAGCGGGTACAGGAGCGCGCGCGAGCGCGTGAAGCGGCGGTACGGGACGAGAAGCACGAGGGCGCCGACGATGAGGCCGAGCCCGCCGCTGCGCGAGAACGTCGCGATGTCGACGAGCAGCAGGAACGCGAGCAGCACGGCGAGACGCACCTTCAGGGGATGGCGGCGCGGCAGCCGGAGATAGACGGGCGTCAGCATCAGCAGCGGGACGACGAGCATCACCCCGAGGTGGTTCGGATCGCCTGTGAGCGCGTTGACGCGGTAGATGTTCTGGCCGTTGATCGCGCCGTAGATGTTGATCTTGGCCGCGCCGCCGGTGAGCGGGTTGAGGAAGACGTTGTCGAGGCTGTGGCCGGCAAGCTGCGCGCCGAGCTGGAGGATTCCGTAGACCGCGTTGCCGACGAACCCCATGGCGAACCAGCCGAGCGCCCGCCAGAAGAACTGCTCGCCGCGCTGGGCGAGGTAGCCGATCGCGGCGACGATGAACGCGAAGTGGATGACGAACTTCACCATCCCCTTCACGAACTGGTCGAGCCCCTGCTTCGTGTCGATGTTCCAGTACCCGGCGAGGTAGACGAGCGCGAAGGCGGCGAAGAACCCGAGGACGATCGCGCTCGTGCGCGGGAGCGGACGCCGCTCGGTCGCGACGTAGGCGATCAGGAACAGGATCGTCGTGGTGTCGTTGAGCCCGATCTGGCCGGCGACGTCCCAATGCACCTTCTCGAAGGTGGCCACGAAGAGCGACGCGAAGAAGAGCCCGGTGACGATGCGCTCCTGCGTGCGCGGAGCGACCAGCGGGCGGCCGGCGCTGAGCGTGGCGGCGCTCACGCGACGCTCCTGAGCAGGTCGGCGAGCTCCTCCACCCGCCGGTCCCGAGACAGCCGCCGGCGCCACTCGTCGGAGAGCGGCGTTCCGTTCAGGCTGCCGCCCTGCCAGCGCCGATGCAAGTCGAGCAGCGCCTCGCGCAGCGCGTCGACGTCGTCCGAGGGGACGACGACGCCCGCGCCCGTGTCCCGGACGAGCCGGGCCGCGGCGCCGTCGGCGGGGACGGCGGCGAGGATCGGCCGCTCCGCTGCGAGGTACTCGAAGATCTTCCCCGTCAGCACGCCGTGGCCGCGGCCGCCAGACTCCGGGATCAGAAGCAGGAGGACGTCGGAGTCGCGCTGCAGCTCGAGCGACCGGCGACGGGAGACGTTCCCGAGCAACTCGACGCGGTCGCCGAGGCCGACCGACTCCGCGTACTCCCGGTCCGCCGCGCGGAAGTCGCCGGCGAAGCGGACGACGACGTCGTCGAGGCCCGACTCGGCGAGCGCGCGGAGAAACGGCTTCGGGTCGCGCTTGCCGTGGAAATGGCCGGCATGCGTGATCCGCAGGCGGTCGCTCGGGTGGTGGTGCAGGCCGGCGAAGTCGTCGAAGTCGCAGCCGTTCGCGATCGTGACGACCCTGCCCTTCGGCCGCAGCGCGCGCAGCTCCTCGGCGATCGCGTCGGAGGCGGCGACGACCGCGTCGGCCTGCGACGCGACGAGGCGGCCCACGCCGCCGACGGCCTTCTCCTTGACCCGGGCGAGCTGCGACTCGTAGCCGCGCCGGTGCGGATGCGAGGTGAGCGGGTCGCGGAGGTCGGCGACCCAGGCGGCGCCCGTCGCCCGCTTCACGGCCGCGCCGAGCAGATGGAGCGACGGCGGCGGCGAGGTCGTGAGCACGACGTCGATCCCCTCGCGGCGGACCAGCCGGATCGCCACGGGCAGCGCGAACGTGCTCCAGGGGACGTTCTCGTCCGGGACGAGCAGCTTGCGCCCGAGAAGCGCCGCCTGGGTGCCCAGCCGCGCCACTCCCTGCGTGGCGAGCAGCCGCTCCGACGGGCGTCCGGCCCGCGGTCCGACGTACCGCACGCGATGGATCCAGGCCCGCGTCGGCAGCTCGAGCTCCGACCCCGGAGGGGCCGAGCCGTCGGCGTCCGGCGCGAGCACGTGCGTCTCGATCCCGAGCGCCGGCAGGTGGGTCGCGAACTTGAGCGGCCGCTGCACCCCGCCGCCGCTGCTCGGCGGGAAGTGGCGGGTGACGAGCAGCAGCTTCACCCTCGCAACGGTAGTGCGGGCGACAGCTTGAAGACGAGGAAACCGGCGTCGGCGTAGACCGGGCGCCGGCCCAGCCGCTCGATCGCCCGCCACTGCCTCCGCTCGTCCCGGCGGAGGACGAGCCAGCCGGCATGCCAGCGGCGCGGCACCGCGAGGCTCGGATGCGCCGCGAACCGCAGCCATGCCTTCCTGCGGACGAACAGCCGGTTGGGGCGCGTGTTCGCCGCGTGTGTCGGCGGCACCGTCACGACGTAGACCGGCGCAAAGGCGGTGGCGCGATAGCTCGTCTCGAGGTCCGCGAAGACGATCGAGCGCGGGGGCACGTCCCGCTGCAGGTACCGGATCAAGCCCGGGGTCAGCGCGTGAGGGTCGACGGTCTGGCTCGGAGTCCATTGCGCGAAGCCGTGCACCGCGACCGGAAGCACGAAGAGCAGCGCGGCGAGCGCCACGGTCACCCCGCGCTGCTGCGCGAGCTGCGGGAACGGGTCCCGGCGCAGCCAGGCGACGGCCGTACCGAGGACGATGGCCGCGATCGCGCCGTAGAGCCCGATCCAGACCGGCCAAGCCGGCTGGTGCCGGGCCGCGCGCAGCCCGAAGTCGCCCGGATAGGCGAGCTGGAGCCAGATCCCGGCGCCGAGCGCGAGCGCAAGCGCGAGCAGACGCGAAAGACCCGCGATCACGGCGGTGCCGCCCGCGAGCGCCAGCGCGAGCGGGATGAACACCGCGGCTCGCCGCGACTGGGAGAGCGAGACGACGTTCGAGAAGTGCGGGAAGACGAGCGGCCAGAGGTCGAGCCCGAGGATGACGACCGTCGCGCCGAGCACGAGCGCGCTCCAGCGGCGCCGCCGTGCGAAGAAGGCGAGCGGCGTCACCAGGAGCGCCGCGATCGGAACGGACCCGAGCCGGTCGACCCGGCTCGGAGCGAGGTTGTACCGCGACGGCGAGTGGACGACGAGGTCGACGGCGTAGTGGTGGATGCTCTGCGCGAGCCCCTTCGGCCCCAGGTGGAGCGCGACCGACTGCTCGACGATCGGCCGCAGCCACAGGTAGGCGAGCAGCATCGGCAGGCCCAGCGCTACGAGGGCGACGATCCCCCGGCGCAGCTCGGCGCCGCGCCTGAAGAGCGTCCGCACGCCCACGAACGCGATCAGGGGGAACGCGATGAAGAGCGCATACGTCGGGTGGATGAGCGCGAGATCGGCGGACCCCGCGGCGAGGGTGAGAGCGACCGGCCACGCCGGCCGCCGCACGAGCACGAAGAAGAGGGCGACGACGGCGGGCAGGAAGAGCTGGGTCGCGGCCTCTCCCGGCTGCCAGAGGTCCGGGTAGATCCCGGCGTGCCCCTGGGCCAGGACCCTGAGCGCGAACTGCGCCAGCACGACGGCGACGGCGACCCCCGTCGAGCGGAAGACGGCCCAGCCCATCTCCCAGGCGAGCACGAGAGCGATCGGGACGAGCAGGCTCGGCGCGTGCAGGGCGACGCTCGCCGGATCGACCCCGGCGAGGCGCGCGACGACCGCCATGCAGCCGTGCCAGAGCGGAAACGCATAGCCGGGGTGCAGTCCCCCGTGGGCGAACTCGCCGACGTCGTGCAGCGAGAGCGAGCCGAGCCCGTCGAGCTTGCGCATCCGGCCGAGGTGCATGAAGGCGTCGCCGGTCAGCACGTCGTGGACCGCCCAGAGGGCGGCGCCGATGATGAGCCCGACGAGGCCGACGACGACGCGCGCGATCCGCGCCCGGACCGCCATACGGTCGGCGGGCAGGACCGCCCCTGCGACGAGGACGACGAGCGCGACCGCGCCCGCCGCGAGCGCGAAGCTATACGTCAGGTCGAGCGAGGCGCCCAGGGTGAACGCGAGGGCCAGCCCGGCGCCGACGAGGGCAGTCGACCACGAGAGCGCCGCCGCCAGCGTCCGCTGCCCGAGGCAGCGCGCCACGAGGCGTCCGGGCAGCAGGAAGACGAAGATCGCGGCCCCGAGCCGCAGCCAGAGGCCGAAGCCCGTCTCCGGTACGAGCCGCGCGATCCCGAGCAGGGACGCGGCGCATGCCGGCGCCACGAGAGGCCCGAGCTCGAGCCGCTGCCTCATCGCGCCGCTCTCGGCTCGGCCCGGTGCGCTCCCTCCCACGCGACGATCGCGGCGCCCGGCAGGGCCACCGCGATGGTGACGGCGAAGAACAGGAACCCGGTCGAGAAGCCGCGGTCGGCGGACACGCCGAGCGCCCCGAGGAAGCTGACGAAGAACGACTCGCGCACCGCCAGCCCGTTGATGGTGAACGGCACGAGCATGACGAGGAAGAGCAGCGGCCCCATCACGTAGTACGGCCTCGGGGAGAGGTCGACCCCGACCGCCTTGCCCGCCGACCAGATCGCGATCACCCGCACCGCCTGCACGACGAGCGTGAGCGCGAACACCCCGCAGAGGAGCGGCAGCTCGCCGCGGAAGGAGTGGATGGCGAGATACGTCTCGCGCAGCGGCCCCTCGAGGCGCAGGCGACGGAGCAGCGGGCGGAGCCCGCGCAGCAGCGGATGGAGGGTGGTCGAGAAGACGACGAGGCCGGCGAGGGCGGCGAGCACGACGAAGGCGAGCTCGACCCAGATGTAGCCGCCGACCGAGTAGCGGCCGACGGCGAGCGCGAAGCCGGCCGCCGCGAGGACGAGGGTGGCAATGCCGCCGAGCGCACGCTCGAGGAGCACCGTGCCGGCCGCCGGGCCTCCCCTGCCGGGATGCCTCCGCGCGGTCTCGTAGATCCGCGAGGCGTCGCCGCCGAGCGAGGTCGGTAGCACCTGCGCGGCGGCGAAGGAGACGAACAGCGTCCGGACGCACCAGCCGAGCCGCTCCTGGACGCCGCGCGCCGCGAGCAGGATCCGCCAGCGCCAGGCGAGCGGCCAGACGACCGCGATCCAGATGCCGCACGAGAGGAGCCACCAGGCGACGTGCGCGTGCGCGAGCACGTGCGCCGTCCGGCGCAGGTCGATCCGCCAGAGGATGTAGGCGACTGCGAGACCGGTGACGAGGACGATCGCGGCGGCCCGCACCGCACGGCGGCGCCTCAAGCCGCCTCCCGCCCAGCAGTCACGACCACCTTCACCCGACCGCGAGTGTAGTGGGCGCCCCCGAGTACCATCGCGCCGTGCCCGACCCGCGCACGCAGATCGTGGCCGACGGCTACGACGCCATGGGCGAGACGTTCGCCGAGTGGCGCACGCGCATCGTCGGCGACCCGCGCCGCGAGTGGGAGGACGAGCTCGTCTCCCGTCTCGAGCCGGGCGCGCGGATGCTCGAGCTCGGTTGCGGCGCCGGCACGCCCGAGACCCGCCGGCTCGCCCGACGCTTCGCGGTGACCGGAGTCGACGTCTCGCCGCGCCAGGTCGAGCGGGCGCGCGCCGCGATTCCCGAGGCCGAGTTCGTCTGCGCCGACTGCACCGAGCACGAGCTCCCGGCCCGGTCGGTCGACGCCGCCGCCTCGTTCTACGTGTTCAACCACCTGCCGCGCGAGCTGCTCGCGCCGCTGCTCGACCGGATCCACGGCTGGCTCGTTCCGGGCGGATGGCTGCTCGCCGCGTTCGGCGCCTCCGACAACCCGGGCTGGACGGGCGAGTGGCTCGGGGCCGAGACGTTCTTCGCCGGCTTCGAGCCGGAGGCCAACTCCCAGCTCGTGCGCGGGGCCGGGCTCACGATCGAGCGGGAGGAGCTGGTCACGTTCACCGAGCCGGAGGGACCGGCGAGCTTCCACTGGGTGCTGGCGCAGGCGTGACGACGATCCTCGTCACCGCGTGCGGCGCGCCGGGGGCCGCCCGCCTCCTGCGGGCGTTGCGCGAGAACGGCGAGCGGGAGGTGCGGCTCGTCGGGGTGGACATCTCGGAACGCGCCATCGGCCGGCACGTGTGCGACTCGTTCCACCTCGTGCCGCCGGGCGCGGACCCGACGTTCCCCGACGCGCTGCTCGCGCTCGTCGAGAAGGAGGACGTGGACGTCGTGCTGCCGGAGTCGTCGCACGACCTGCGCCATCTCGCACCGCGCCGGAAGGAGTTCCCCGTGCCCGTCATGATCTGCGGCCCCGACGCCGAGCGCCGCTCCAATGACAAGGGCGAGACGTTCGAGTCGCTGCACCGCATCGGCGTGGACGCTCCCGAGTTCCGCCGCGTCACCGGCGCCGCCGGGGTCGAGGCGGCGGCGCGCGAGCTCGGCTACCCGGACCGTCCGGTCTGCTTCAAGCCGGTCTTCTCGTCCGGCTCGCGCGGCTTCCGCGTGCTCGACCCGGGCGTCGACCGCACGCACCAGCTCCTGAACGAGCGTCCGGGGGCGCTCGCGATGCGGCTCGAGGAGGCGGTCGAGCTGCTGCCGGAGGACGGCCTCGACCTCCTCGTCATGGAGTTCCTCACCGAGCCCGAGCGAACGGTCGACGGGATCGCGGACGGCCACGGCATCGTCCTCCAGGCCACCCGCACGCGCGAGTCGGTGCGCTGTGGGCTCGGCATGTACTTCGTGACGCTCGACGCGCCGGAGCTCGTCGAGGCCTCCGAGCGGGTCGTCGCCGAGTTCGGGCTCGAGTGGTTCTTCAGTATCCAGTTCATGGGCGAGAAGGTGATCGAGATCAACCCGCGGATCTCGACGATGATGATCCAGGAGGACTTCAACCTACCGTGGCTCGCGGTCAAGCGGGCGTTGGGCGAGGCCTCCGACGACGAGCTGCGTGCCCTGCAGGGGCGGGTGAGGTCGGGGCACACGGTGCTTCGTTTCTTCGACCAGGTGGAATTCGATCCCTGATGGACTGGAAGTCGCTGGAGCAGACCCTGGCGGCGGCGTGCGAGGACCCGGACGAGGAGACCGCGGAGCGCGCAATGCATGCGGCGGAGCTCGTGGCCGCCACGGCCGGCGAGCCGCCCGACGACCTCTCGCCCGAGGATCGCGAGTGGGCCGAGCGGCACGGCATCCCGCCGGCCGAGCTCGTCGACCTCGCCTGCCGCTCGATGAAGTGCGTCGCAGCGCTCTCCGACGAGTGGCACGACCGGCTGAACGACCTGCGCTTCCGCCTCGGCGACGTCGCGGCGGCCTGACGCTCAGAGACGCAGCTCGAAGAAGAGGGCGCCCGAGACGGGATTGTCGTTGTAGCGCCCGACCGGAGAGAAGCCGAACGAGCGGTAGAGCTCCTGCGCCGCGTCCATGGTGGGCAGCGTGTCGAGCCGCATGACGCCAAAGCCGAGCTCGCGCGCGCGGGCGAGCGAGGCCGCGACGAGCGAGCGGCCGGCGCCGGACCCTCTGGCTGCGGGACGCACGTACAGCCGCTTCATCTCGCACGCGTCGCCGCCCAGCCTCCTCAGCGCCACGCAGCCCACGACGTCCCCGTCGAGCCGGGCGATGAGCAGCGACTCCCAGCCGCCCGGGAGGGCGGCGAGCTCGGCCTCGACGTCGGCGGACCAGCCCTGAGACCCGAGCCAGGCGAAGTACTCGCGGAAGAGCGCGCGAACGGCTTCGGCGTCGGCTTCGCCGGCCTCGGTGATCAGCGGAGCGCCCGCAGGGCCTCCACGTCCTCGGCCCCCGGCTCCCAGGCGCCCGCAGCGACGTTGGCGCGGACCTGCTCCGGCTTCGTGGCGCCCGCGATCGCGGACGTCACGGCCGGCATCGCCAGCAGGCCGCCGACCGCGACGTCGAGCAGCGTGATCCCCCGCTCGTCGGCGAATCGCTGCAGCGCCTCGGCGCGGTCCCACCGCTCCTCGGGGATCTCGCGGCCGGCGAGCCGTCCCTCGGTCGCGTTCTCGCCGCGCCGGTACTTGCCGGTGAGCAGGCCGCTCGCCAGCGGGAAGTACGGCAGGAAGCCGATTTCGAGCCGCTCGCAGGCGGGGAGCACCTCGTCCTCCGCCTCGCGCTCGACGAGGGAGTAGTGGTTCTGGGCGGAGACGAAACGGTGGAAGCCGCTGCCGCGGGCGACCTCCTCGGCCGCCTCGATCTGCTCGGCCGAGAAGTTGGAGGAGCCGAGCCAGCGCACCTTGCCCTCGTGGACGAGCTCGTCGAGGGCGCCGAGAGTCTCCTCGATCGGCGTCCCGGGGTCGGGCTCGTGCATCTGGTAGACGTCGATCGCGTCGGTGCGCAGCCGGCGCAGCGACCCTTCGACCGCCCAGCGGATGTAGTCGGGGCTCCCGCGCCGGTCCTCCGGACGCTCCTCCATCGGCTTGCCGAACTTCGTCGCGACGAGTGCGCGATCGCGGCGCCCTTCGAGCGCACGGCCGATGAACTCCTCGCTCGTACCCCGGCCGTAGATGTCGGCCGTGTCGATCAGCGTGACCCCGGCCTCGAGCGCCGCGTCGATCACGGCCAGGGACTGCTCGTAGTCGCAACGGCCGCCGAAGTTGTTCGTGCCGAGGCCGACGACCGAGACCGCCGGCCCGCCCTCGCCCAGCATGCGCGTGCGCATCGGCCCGACGCTAACCCACCGCGACCGGCCCGGGCGGCAGCCGACACTACGATTGCGCGCCGTGGAGGGGCACGAGCTCGTCTTCCTCGCCGGCCTGCACCGGAGCGGCACGACGCTCCTCGCACGCCTGCTCGCCGCGCACCCCGAGGTCAGCGGCTTCTCGGGGACCGGAGTGCCGGCGGACGAGGGCCAGCACCTCCAGAGCGTCTATCCCGTCGCCGCGACCTACGGCGGGCCGGGACGGTTCGGCTTCGCGCCCGAGTCCCACCTGACCGAGGAGTCGCCGCTGGCGAGCGAGGAGAGCGCGCGCACGCTCTTCGGGGAGTGGTCGCAGCACTGGGACCTCTCGCGCCGGTTCCTGCTCGAGAAGTCGCCGCCGAACCTGCTCAAGACGCGCTTCCTGCAGGCGCTCTTCCCCTGCTCCGCGTTCGTCGTCATCGTCCGCCATCCGATCCCCGTCTCGATCCCGACCGCACGATGGCGGGGCACGCGCCGTTACGACAGGATGTTCGAGCACTGGCTCCGCTGCCACGCGCTGTTCGAGGCCGACCGGAAGCGGCTCGAGCGCCTCCACGTGCTCCGGTACGAGCAGCTCGTCCGCGACCCGGCCGGCACGCTGCGCGGCATCTTCGAATTCCTCGGCCTGGAGCCGATCCCGCCGGCCGAGCCGGTCGAGGCGGGGGCGAACGAGAAGTACTTCGAGCAGTGGCGGGAGCTGAAGCGCGACCTGCGGATGCGCGCGTTTCTGGACCTGGTCTCGCTGCGGTACGAGCGCCGGATGCGGCGCCACGGCTACAGCCTCCTCTTTCCGGAGCGCGGCTAGCCCAGGCCGTCGGGCAGCGGGCGCGCGTGGACGACGACGAGCGTCTTCGTCGGCCGGGTCAGCGCCACGTAGAGCTCGCGCAGCCCGCGGTCGCCGTCGTCGGCGATCGCCGCCGGCTCGACCACGATCACGTGGTCGAACTCGAGCCCCTTTGCCCGGCGCGGCGTCAGCACGGGCACGGAGATCTCGTCGAACAGCTCGCCCTGCGGGAGCGGCACGGCGAGCGAGCGCGGCACGATCACCGCGAGCAGGCCGTCCTGTTCCGCGAGGGCGGCGGCCTCGCGCAACGCGGCCGCCACGAGCTCCTCCTCGCCCACACGCACGAGGCGCGGCGGGTCGCCGCCCTTGCGGTAGGCGAGCGGCGGCTCGACCTCGGGCGCGATCCGGTCGAGCAGCGGGAGCGCGAAGTCCATGATCTCGGCCGGGACCCGGTACGCGTGGCGGAGCTCCTCGATCGAGAGCTCCGTCTCGGGCAGATACGGCTCGAGCTCCTGCCAGCGGCGATAGACGACGGGGCCGGTCGCCTGCGCGACGTCGCCGAGAATCGTGAGCGAGCCGTCGACCGCGCGGCGCGAGATCGCGAGGAGCTGCATCGGGGACAGGTCCTGCGCCTCGTCGACGATCACGTGGCCGTACGTGCGCGGCGCGCCGGCGAGGAGTGTGCGCGCCTCGTCGATCAGCGCCACGTCCTGGTCGCTCCAGCGCAGATCGGCCAGGCGGCGCGACCGGTTGCGGAGGAGAAGCCTGCGCTCGTCGTCCTCCAGCACGCCTTCCGACGCGGCCTCGAGCGCGGCCCGCGATGTCAGGAGCCTCGCGACGAGTTTCTCGGGCTGCGGCAGCGGCAGGACGCGGTCGATCCAGCGCGTGAGGAAGCCGCCGCGACGGAGCAGCCGTTCGAGCTCGTCGAAGCTGCGGAAGGCCTGCGGGCCGAGCAGCTCTCCGTAGCGCTCGTAGAAGCGACGCAGCACGGCCATCCGGAACCGGTCTCGCGCGAGCCCGAGCGGAACTCCCGCCTCCAACGCTTCCTCGAGCAGCGAGGCGACGTCCCGCTCGGGCACGCGCACGTAGATGCCGTCGATCCGGGCGTAGAGCTCCTCCGGCGCCGGCACGACCGCGATCTCGACCGCGCGCGCCACGACCTCGCAGAGCCGCGGGTCTCCCTTGAGGCGCGCCACGTCCGGCTCCTCGTCGCGCGTGACCTCGACCCCGTCGACGAGCTCGGTGACGGCCCGCTGCTCGACCGCCTCCTCCCCGAGCGTCGGGAGGACGTGCGAGACGTAGACCATGAAGGTCGGGTTCGGCCCGACGACGAGCACGCGGCGCAGCCGCTCGCGGTGCGTGTAGAGGAGCCACGAGGCACGGTGGAGGCCGACCGCCGTCTTGCCCGTGCCCGGGCCGCCCTGCACGACGAGCGCGCCCTCGGGCTCGGCCGTGATGAGGCGGTACTGGTCGGACTGGATCGTGGCCACGATGTCGCGCATCCGGACGTCGCGGCGGCGCTCGAGCTCCTCGAGCAGGAAGTCGGAGACGCTCGCCCCCTCGACCGCGCTCCCGTCGAGCGACTCGTCGGAGATGTCGATCAGGCGCCGGCCCTCGGCGCGGAAGCGGCGGCGCTGCCGGACGCCGTGCGGCGTCTCGGGGGTCGCGGTGTAGAAGGGCCGCGCCGCGGGCGCCTGCCAGTTGACGACGAGCGACTCGTGGCGGTCGTCGTGCACCCAGCGGCGGCCGACGTAGAGCGGCCGCGGGGTGCCGTCGAGCGTGAGGCGGCCGAAGACGAGCCCGCGCTCGGCGTCCTCGAAGGTGCGCATGCGCCGCTTGGCCCACGCCTCCATGTTGAGGGCGGCCCACTCGGTGGCCATCGCCTCCTGGGTGCGCGCGACCGTGGAGCGCATCCGGTCGAGCTGCTCGTAGGCGCGGTCGACGTAGGCCTGCTCGGCTGCGAGCTCGGGGTGCGGCATACAGTCACCCTAGTGAAGCTCGGCCTCAGCCTGGGATACGCGCCACCGGGAGCGAACCCGGCCGACCTCTTCCCGCTCGTGCAGGAGGCGGAGCGGCTCGGCTTCGACTCCGTCTGGGTGGCCGAGGCCTGGGGCACCGACGCGGTCAGCGTCCTCGGCTGGCTCGCCGCGCGGACGGAGCGGATCAGGCTCGGCTCGGCGATCATGCAGATCCCGGGCCGCACGCCCGCGAACACGGCGATGACGGCGGCGACGCTCGACCTCCTCTCGGGAGGCCGCTTCCTGCTCGGGCTCGGCACCTCCGGGCCGCAGGTGGTGGAGGGCTGGCACGGGCAGCCGTGGGGGAAGCCGCTCGGCAGGACGCGGGAGTACGTCGAGATCGTGCGCGCTGCGCTGCGGCGGGAGGTCGTCGCGCACGAGGGCGAGCACTACCGCATCCCCTGGGACGGCCCGGGCTCGACGGGCCTCGGCAAGCCGCTGAAGCTCATGCTCCGCCCGCTCCGCGCCGAGATCCCGATCTACCTTGCGGCGCTCGGCCCGAAGAACGTCGCGCTCGCGGCCGAGATCGCCGACGGCTGGCTGCCGATCTTCGTCGCGCCCGAGCATTTCGGCGACGCGTTCGGGCCGAGCCTCGACGGCGCACCGCCGGATTTCGAGATCGCCGCGACCGTGAGCGTCCTTGTCGGCGACGACGTCGCCGCCCTGCGCGACGCGCTGCGGCCGCACGTCGCGCTCTACGTCGGCGGTATGGGTGCGAAGGGCCGCAACTTCTACAACGCGCTCGTCCGCCGGTACGGCTGGGGGGAGGAGGCCGAGCGGATCCAGGATCTCTACCTCGGCGGCAGGCAGCGGGAGGCGATCGCGGCGGTTCCGGACGAGCTCGTCGACGCCGTCTCGCTCGTCGGGCCGAAGGAGCGGATCGCCGAACGTCTCGAGGCGTGGCGCGAGACGCCGGTCACGACGCTCGTCGTCGGCACGACGCAGCCCGAGGCGCTGCAGACACTGGCCGAGCTGGTGCTCTAGTCTCGGGCGATGGCGCCGCCGGTGATCGTCCTCGGGGTCGGCCGCTCGGGCACGACGCTCCTGCGCGTGATGCTCGACCGGCACAGCGAGCTCGCGATCCCGTACGAGACCTTCTTCGTCCCCCAGCTGGCCCACCGGCACCGCCGGCGGCCGAACCTCGACGAGTTCGTCGACGACCTCGGGCGCCTGCGGACGCTGTACGACTGGGGCATCCGCCCCGCGGACGTCCGGCCGCGGCTGCGCGAGGGGATGACGATCAGCGAGGCGATCGCTGCGATCTTCGAGACGTACGCCGACCGCCAGGGGAAGTCGCGCTGGGGCGACAAGACGCCGCTCTACATGCAGCAGCTCCCACTCCTGGAGCGGCTCTTCCCGGACGCGGTCTGGGTGCATCTCGTCCGCGACGGGCGCGACGCCGCGCTCTCCTTTCTCGAGCTGCCCGAGGGCTTCGCGGGCAGGACGTGGGCGCGGCCGCGCACCGTCGCGCAGTTCGCCGCGCGCTGGCGGACGGAGATCCTCTCCGCCCAGCGGCTCGGCCGGCACGCGGGCGGCCGCTACCTCGAGCTCCGCTACGAGGACCTCGTCGCCGAGCCGGAGCGGGAGCTCCGCCGCATCTGCGAGCACGCGTCGCTCGAGTGGGAGTCGGGCATGCTCGACCACACCCGCGTCAGCGACGCGGCGTACATGCCCGAGCACCGGAACCTCGCCCAGCCGCCGACGCCCGGGCTCCGCGACTGGCGGAGCCAGATGAAGCCGGAGGACGCGCTCGCGTTCGAGCAGGTCGCAGGCGACGTCCTGCGCAGCTCGGGGTACGAGCTCCTCGAGCCGGGCGCCCACTACCCGACGCCGGCCGGGCGACGCGAGCTCGCCCGCTTCGCCGTGCTCAGCCGCAGCTGGAACCTGACGGCGGCCGCGTACCAGCGCTCGCCGCTCTGGCGGCGCACGCACCCGGTGCTCGGCGACGCCGACGACGACGGAGGCGACTGAACGGCGCCTCGCGTGACGCTCGCCGCGCAGCAGCGGAGGGGCAGGGCCGGCCCTCGGCCCCGCCCCTCGCTGTCTCTAGTAGTAGGGCTCGCGCTCCTCGACCACCGTCGTACGCCGGCCGCCGAACCCGCCCCAGCTCGACCAGAAGATGAGCGAGACGACGATTCCGAAGACGCCGACCGCGAGGATGATCCAGCCGATCGTGGTTGCGGTCGTCGCGAACGCGATGACCGCGCCGACGGCAATCAGGATCAGAGCGACACCGATACCCATGTTCTCCCCTTCCTCCGTGGTCTGCAGGGGGAAACGGACGAGACCGTTGTCCGGTTGCGCTACATCTGCGAACGAGCGCAACCGTCCGGCCGCCTGACGAGTTTGCGAGATGTGGACGGCGACGATTCCCGCCGAGACCTGCTCCTCGCCGTGGCTCTCGGCTCGGGCCGGAAGGGAGAGGAACGCCGGGTGCTGCCCGATCGGAGGAGCGGGGTCGATCGCCGCCGGGCTCGCCTCGAGGTGCCCGCCGAACGGCGCTCCGGCGCGGAGCGGCGACAGGTCGTGCGGCGCAAGAACGACCGCGAGGAAGGCCCGACGTTGCTGCAGAAGGCCCGCACCCGGCTGAGCGGGCGCCTGGGCCCGCACGCCGGGCCGGAGGAGCACGGGGACGATGGACTTCGCTGAGCGTGCTGCGCGAAACGAGGAGGTGTTCCGCGAGGTGAACGAGCGGATCGAGGCGGGCGCGGAACGGCACGACGTCTCCGGATCGCTGCCGTTCCATTGCGAGTGCGGCCGGGCCTCCTGCCTGGAGACGATCGAGCTGCCGCCCGCCCGCTACGAGGCCATCGTGCGGGAGCGCTACCACTTCGTCGTCCTCCCGGGGCACGAGGAGCCGGCGATCGAGCGCATCGTCGACGACGAGGGGCGCTTCGTCGTCGTCGAGAAGATCGGCGAGGCGAGAGAGCAGATCGACCGGGACCACCCGCAGCGGCACCATCACGGCTAGAGGCCGGGTACCCCCCTACGCGATGACGCGATAGACCTGGAAGACCTCGGCGTACGCGCGGTTCACGTTGACACCGTGCATGCGCGCGAGGTTGCGGACGTACTCGGCGTTCGCGTAGCGCCGGTGGTGCTGCGACGCGTAGCGCTCGAGCGCCGCGACCTTGAGGTCGACGTGCCGCTGCTCGAGGGCAACGTACCACTGGTACTCGAAGTCGAAGTTGTTCCACGGGATCTCGTAGCCGAGGATCGTGGTGCGCTTGAAGGCGCGCAGGCCTTCCTCGGCGATCGTGCGGTGGTCCTGGTGGACGTCGTGGAGGCTCGGCTGGAAGACGACGTCCGGCTCCCACTCCTCCCACAGCGCGACGAGCAGCTCGAGGATGTCCTGCCGGCGCTCGGGGAAGGTTCGGACGTCGAAGTCGTGCACCGTCAGCGATGCGGGTGGGATCCCGAGCTCGGCGGTGGCCTCGGCGACCTCGCGCGCGAGCGTGTCCGGGGGGAAGCCCGGCGGCAGCGAGCGGGTCGCGATCGAGAAGGCGACGTAGCGGACGTCGCAGCCCGCTTCGACGAGGCGCGCCATCGTCCCGCCGCACCCGAACTCGCCGTCGTCGGTGTGCGGAGCGAGGACGAGGGCCTGCCGCCATTGCTCGATCACCGTCTCCTCACCGGGCGATCATCTCAGGCACGGGCTCGTCGGCGACCGCGACCGGCCGCGGCTCCCGGGCCCGCACCCTGATCGGCGAGACGAGCGCGATCAGTCCGATGAGTCCCCACGTGGTCGGATCCTCGAAGAAGTCGTTGTAGGCGAGGGAGTGGACGAAGATGGCGAGGAGCGCGAGGCCGGACGCGAGCGCCACGCGCCCGTACGTGCCGTGGCCGATCCGCCGGTAGGCGGCGAGGAGCAGCGACAGCAGGAGCCAGAAGTAGAGGAGGAGGCCCACGGCTCCCCCCTCCGCGGCAACCGTCACCGGCGTGTTGTGCGACGCGCTCTTCTTCGGCTTGCGGCCCGTCCGCTTCGAATAGGCACGCTCGAAGCCGCCGAGGCCGACCCCGTGGGACGGGTGAGCCTCCGCGATCCGGATGCCGACCGCGATCAGGCTCGCCCGCCCGCTCGTCGCCTTGTTGAGGCCCGAGACGGTGTGGTGGCGAAGGACGTGCATCAGCTTCGGCTGGGTCACGGTGAGGCCGGCGGCCACGACGACGACCGTGGCGAGGGCGAACAGCGCCTTCCAGCGCCACACCACCGCGGACAGCGCGAGCACGGCGACCAGGAGCGCGGCGAAGCTCGATTGCGAGAACGAGATCAAGAGCCCGAGCCAGACGACGGCGACGAACGCAAGCGCTGCGAGCGCCCAGCGGGCGGACCGCGCGTACACGATCGCGACGGCCGTCGGGATCAGGGCGACGACGAGGAAGCGGCCATAGATCGACGGGTCGAAGAAGACCGAGTTGACCCGGAAGAAGGCGGCGAACGTGTTCGAGTTCGAGAGCTTGAGGTTCTCCGTGATGGTGCCCGTCTCGTGCTGGTAGAAGCCGACCACCGCGAAGACGAGCGCCATGGCTGCGAGCTCGGCGTAGAGGATCCGCACGCGCGCCGCCGACCACGGCAGCCGCGCGATCGAGACCGCGAGGACCGTGAACGGAACGTAGAAGGCGAGCATGTCGATCGCGGCCGTGTGGACGTCGACGCTCCACTCGACCGAGAGCCCGATCCAGATCAGATAGAGCGCGAGCGGCCACGACGCGATGCCGAGCTCGCGCGTCCTCTCGTCTCCGTCCACGAGCTGCCACAGCAGGAGGCCGGCGGCGCCGAGCGCGACCGCGTAGAGGGGCACGAGAAGCTGATGTCCGAGGAACCCGACCCGCGCCGGGACGAAGGCGAGCGTGCCGTACGCGACGAGCCAGGGCTCGCGCCGGAAGAGCCGGGAGAGGAGCGGGCCGAGCACGACCGCCCCGCCTATCGCTCCGGCCAGCTCCCACGCGTTGGCCGGCGAGAGCGACGCTGCGAGCAGCACCGAGCCGACGCCGGCGTAGCCGAGTCCCGCGATCCGGTTTCTCCGCGTCCGGGCCAGAAGCAGGACGGCGAGGCCGATGGACGCGATCGGCGCCGCGATCTCGGCGAGCCCGATCACCTGCGCACCCGCACGACAGCGGTCGCCGCGTGCCCGTGCTCGGCGACGACGAGCCGGTACCGGCCCGGGGTCGTCGGGGCACGCAGGTGGAGGGTCTTCCCGCGCCGCCCCCCGTGCCGGCGGCCGAGCCGCCACGTGTAACGGGACGCGGCCGTCTCGACGCGCACGGCGAACCTCCGTCCGGCGCGAACCGTGAGCCGGCCGGGAACGAGCTGGAGGTAGCGGACGACGACGGTCACGTCCTTCCGCCGGGAGGCCGGTGTCTCGTTGCCGGCGATGTCCTGCGCTCCCACCGAGAGAACGTACGTGCCCGCCGGCAGAGGCCTGCCGTCGACCCGGCCCGTCCAGTTGACCTTGGCATGCTGCTTCGTGTGCCTGCCCTTGATGATCCGGCGTCCTCCGAGGTAGACAAGGGCGTGGCCGGGCTCGCTCAACGAGTACCGGATCGCGACGGTGCGGCCGGGCGCCGCGAAGAAGACCGGCTCCTTACCCTTGCCCGCGGTCGCCGAGAGCACCGTCGGCGCCTTCGTGTCGACGACGATGCGGTTGGCGAGCCGGTACTTGTGGCGCGCGTGGGCGAGGCTGACCCACGGGTGGTAGACGCCGTCGGGCGCCACCGTCCCGGCGTCGGTGTGCCCCTTCCAGGTGAAGGTCTGCTGAACGTGGGCGAGCACGCGTACCCCCGAGGCGACCGTGGCGACCGGATGGTGGGAGGCGTCGACGATCGTCAGGGTCACGCGGTCCGGATGACGGAGCCTGACCGCGATCGTCGCCTCGCCCGTGGGGCAGCCGCAGACCGGGGACATCACCTTCGAGGCGGAGTGCTCGAACCCCACGGAGACGGCGACGGCGGACAGCGGGCTCTTGATCTGCTTCAGGTGCTCGGTGATCGCGAAGGCGGCAGCCGTGGCCACCAGCAGGCCCAGAAGGGTGACCGTCGTGAGAACCCGCCGCAAAGCGCGCTGATTCTACGGCGGGCTCGTTAACGAAGTTGAAGAAGCTCGGGCGTGCTCAGGCCCGCTCGGTCGCCGCCCGCGGCTCTCCCTCGCGCGCCTCGCCCACGCCCTGCCGGCCGAGCATGACCGAGGCCGTGTAGATCGCGAGCACGACGAAGAGCACGACGAGCCCGGCGCCGAGCACCCAGTTGGCGTACGGGACGTTGAGCAGCTTCAGCCCGCTGACGACGAGGATCCCGCCGAGGCCGCCCCGGATCGTCAGGTCCGGCACCTTCACGGTGTAGCGGCTCGAGATCAGGATCCCCGGCACGGAGCCGAGCAGGAGCCAGGCCGTGGCGTGCAGGTCGACGTCCCCGATGATCAGGTGCCCGACCCCGGCGACCCAGAGAAGCGCGGCCGCGTGGAAGATGTCCGTGCCGACGATCCGCGGCATCGTCAGCGGGTAGACGAGCACCATCATCAGCCCGAAGTACGTGCCGCTCCCGACCGAGGTGAGCCCGACGATGAAGCCGAACACCGCTCCGGTCGCGAGCGCGATCATCTTGTCGCGACGGCTCATGATGAAGGGCAGCTCGCTCGGCTTGACCCCCCGCTTCACGAGCGATTTCGCGAGGAAGCCGCTGCCGCCGCCGATCAGCGCGGCGCCGATGATGTAGCCGAGGATCGTCTGGGCGTTCGAGATCTGGTTCCGGAGCACGTACGAGACCGCGACACCCGCGATGGCCATCGGGCCGGAGCCGGCGAACAGCCACATCGTGAGGTGCCCGTGCACCGTGCCGAGGCGCCGGTGGCGCAAGGCACCGAACGACTTGAAGATCGCCCCGTGGAAGATGTCGGTGCCGACCGCGTACGTCGGCTTGAAGCCGAAGACGATGATCAGGATCGGCGTCATGAGCGAGCCGCCGCCGACGCCGGTAAGGCCCACGATCAGCCCGAGGCCGAGCCCGGTCAGCGTGAACTGCCAGGTCACCGGATCACCGGGCCGCGAGGACCATTCCCGCCCCGACGGTCTCGTTCGTCGCCTCGTCGATCAGCACGAACGCGCCGGTCGCGCGGTTCTCCTCGTAGGGGTCAACGAGCAGCGGCTCCGAGAGCCGCAGCCGCACGACGCCGATGTCGTTCAGCCCGAGCCGTTCCGGAGCAGGCACTTCCTCGAGCGTGTGCACGTCGACCAGCGACACGAGCTCGTCGGCGATGGCACGCACCGAGCGCGTCGTCTGCTTGACGCCGAGGCGCGCCCGGGGCTCGAGCGGCCGCTCGCTCATCCAGCAGACGCGGGCCTCGAGCTCTCTCGCCACGGTCGGCGGATCGGCCGGGTCGGCGAGCATGTCGCCGCGCGAGACGTCGAGGTCGTCGGCGAGCCGAATCGTCACGGACATCGGCGGGATCGCCGTCTCGAGCGGCCCGTCGACCGTCTCCACCGCCTCGACCCGGCTCCGCACGCCTGCCGGCAGGACGACCACCTCGTCGCCCGCGCTCCAGACGCCCCCGGCCACCTGGCCGGCATAGCCGCGGTAGTCGTGATGCTCGCCCGACATCGGCCGGATCACCCACTGCACGGGGAAGCGCCGGCTGTCGAGGTCGCGGTCGGAGGCGATCTCCACCGTCTCGAGGTGCTCGAGGAGGAGCGGGCCGTCGTACCAGGGCATGTTCTGCGAGCGCTCGACGACGTTGTCCCCGTGCAGCGCCGAGATCGGAATCACGCAGAGGTCGGGCAGACCGAGGCTCTCGAGCTCGGCGGAGATCTCGTCGAACCGCGCCTGGGACCAGTCGACGAGGTCCATCTTGTTGACCGCCACGACGGCGTGCGGCACGCGCAGGATCGAGAGGATGTACGTGTGCCGGCGGGTCTGCTCGACCACCCCCTGCCGGGCGTCGACGAGGACGATCCCGAGCTCGGCCGTCGAGGCGCCCGTGACCATGTTGCGTGTGTACTGGACGTGTCCCGGCGCGTCGGCGAGCTGGAAGCGGCGCCTCGGCGTGACGAACGAGCGGTAGGCGACGTCGATCGTGATGCCCTGCTCGCGCTCGGCGCGCAGGCCGTCGGTGAGGAGCGCGAGGTCGACGTACTCGTGCCCGCGGCGGCGCGAGACGTCCTCGATGTGCTCGAGCTGGTCGACGAAGATCTGCTTCGTGTCGAAGAGCAGGCGGCCGATCAGCGTCGACTTGCCGTCGTCGACCGAGCCGCACGTGACGAGGCGCAGGAGCTCGGTCGACTGCGCTGCCTCAGAAGTGGCCAACGCGCTTCTCCCGTCCTTGGTCTAGCGGCTCGTCGTGGAGCAACACTTCGCGCGCGGAGGCGAGACCGCGCTCTCGCCGGAGCGCACGGACGACGTGTCGATGCGCGAACAAGAAGGAGGGGGCCCGTGGGGGAACCATGGGTACCCCCACGTCTTCAGAAGTAACCGACACGCTTGCGGTCCTCCATCGCGGCCTCGCTGAACCGGTCGTCGGCACGCGTCTCGCCGCGCTCGGTGACGCGCGTGGCGGCTATCTCCTCCACGACCTCCTCGATCGTCGCCGCCCGCGACTCGACACCTCCGGTGCAGGTCATGTCGCCGACCGTGCGGAAGCGCACCGAGGCGACGAACGGATCCTCGCCCTCCATCCGCTCGACGTACGGCGAGACCGCGTACAGCATCCCGTCGCGGCGGAAGACCTCGCGCTCGTGGGCGAAGTAGATCGGCGGCAGCTCGAGCTGCTCGCGCGCGACGTACTGCCAGACGTCGAGCTCCGTCCAGTTCGAGATCGGGAAGACGCGGACGTGCTCCCCCTTGCGGACGCGCGCGTTGTAGAGGCTCCAGAGCTCCGGCCGCTGCGCACGCGGGTTCCACTGGCCGAAGTCGTCGCGGAAGGAGAAGATCCGCTCCTTGGCCCGGCTCCGCTCCTCGTCGCGCCGTGCGCCGCCGATCGCCGCGTCGAAGCCGTGCTCGGCGATCGCGTCGAGGAGCGTCGTCGTCTGCAGCCGGTTGCGCGACGCGCGCGGACCCGTCTCCTCGACGACGCGGCCGTTGTCGATCGACTCCTGCACCGACGCCACGACGAGCCGCTCGCCGAGCTCGGCGACGCGGCGGTCGCGGAACTCGATCGCCTCCGGGAAGTTGTGCCCGGTGTCGACGTGCATGATCGGGAAGGGGAACTTCCCCGGCCGGAAGGCCTTCTCGGCGAGCCGCAGGAGGACGATCGAGTCCTTGCCGCCCGAGAAGAGCAGCACGGGCCGCTCGAGCTCGGCCGCGACCTCGCGGAAGATGTGGACGGCCTCGGACTCGAGCTCGTCGAGGTGCGTCAAGGTCGGGATCGCGCGCGACGTGCTCACGACTCCGACTCCACGGGCTCCGGCAGGAGGTTGAGCTCCTCGAGCCGCTCGATCACCGCGGCTGCCGACTCCGACGGCGTGCGGCCCGTCGTCTCGAGGCGCACCTCCGGGTCGACCGGCGCCTCGTAGGGCGCGGAGACGCCCGTGAAGTCCTCGATCTCGCCGGCGAAGGCGGCCGCGTAGAGCCCCTTCGGGTCCCGCCGCGCGCACTCCTCGAGCGGCGTCGCGACGTAGATCTCGACGAACGGCGCGTGCTGCTCGACGAGCGCGCGCGCGTGGCGGCGCATCTCCTCGTACGGCGAGATCGCCGACACGATCACGACGGCGCCCGCGCGGGCGAGGCGCGAGGCGACCCAGCCGATGCGGGCGATGTTCGTGTCGCGGTCCTCCTTCGAGAAGCCGAGGCCCTTCGAGAGATGAGTGCGGACGATGTCGCCGTCGAGGTGGTCGACGACGAGGCCGCGCCGCTCGAGCTCCGGCTCGACGACGTTCGCGATCGTCGTCTTGCCCGCGCCCGAGAGGCCCGTGAACCAGAGGACGAAACCGCTCATGTGTGCAACCCGCACTCGGTTCGCTCCGTCCCGGCCCAGCGGCCCTCGCGGCCCTTGCCCGGAATGGTCGAGTGGGTGTCCCCGATCGAGTCGTAGCCCCGGTCGTGCAGCGCGTTGTAGGGCAGGTCGCGCTCGCGGATGTAGGCCCAGCAGTCCTCGTCCATCCAGTCGGCGAGCGGGTTCGCCTTCCAGAGCTCGTGCTGCGCGTCCCAGCCGAGCTTCGGCGCGTCTGCGCGCAGCGGGGACTGGTCGCGGCGGATGCCGGTGATCCAGCAGTCGAGGTCGAGCAGCGCCCGGTTGAGCGGCTCGATCTTGGCGATCGCGAGATAGAGGTCCGGATCCCGCCCCCAGAGCCCGTCCTCGACCGGCTCGCCGGCGAACGCCTCGATCTTCGTGTCGTAGCGCCGCTCGAACTCGCGCCAGAGCTCGTACGTCTCGGGGAAGAGATGGCGCGTGTCGATGGCGAAGACCCTCGCTGCCGGGTCGAGCTCGAACAGCATGTCGAGCAGCACCGACTCCTCCTTCTGGAACGAGCAGGCGAGGGCCACGCGGCCCGGGAACTCGGCGAGGACGAACTCGACGACCCGCTGCGCGGGCCAGGTCTCGACGTCAGCCGGAAGCTGCAGGCTGGCCACCGAGCAGCACCTCCTTCAGCGTGTCGCCGCGCAGGCCGAGGCGCAGCGTCTCGAGCGGGATCACCTCGTCGGGCGGGATATTGCCGAGGTTGACGTTCGTGCCGAAGTGCCGGATGAACCAGGCCTGGCTCTCCTTCGTCGGCGCCTCCCAGATCAGCGACTCGAACGAGATGGACTGCTCGATCTCGTCGACGAGGCCGGTGCGCAGCTCCCCGCTCGGGCGGTAGATGCCGGCGGTGCCGCCCTCGCGCCCCTCGGCGATGACGCGCCACGCTCCGGCGTCGAGCTCCTCGCGCATCCACTGCACCCAGAGGTAGGGAGCGATGTTGACCTCGGCGTCCTTCGAGCCGACCTCCGAGAGGACCGTGAAGTCGTGCGCGAAGTCGGCGATGAGCTCGAGCTTGCGCTCGCGCGGGATCTCGATCGTGCCGTCCGAGATCTCGACGTGCGAGAAGCGATGCTCGGTCAGCCAGGCCTTGAACTCGTCGATCCTGCCGCGAGCGTAGACCGCCTCGAACAGCGTCCCCCCGCACACGACCGGCGTCTCGAAGTGCCGGTAGAGCGCGATCTTCTTCTCGAGGTTGTTCGTGACGTAGCCGGTGCCCCAGCCGAGCTTGACGATGTCGACGAAGGCGCCCGCGGTGTCGAACAGGCCCTCGATCTCCCGCAGGTTCAGACCCTTGTCGATGACGTGGGTGAGCCCGGTCTCGCGCGGCTTGCCGGGCCGCTCGGGCACACCTAGGAATCCGTCGTGAAAGCCGGGCATTCGCGCTCCTCGAAAGGGTAGTGCCGGACAGGCGGACTATACCTAATCGATCGAATAGCGATCACTTATTCGAAGCGGGAGCTAGTACACCTCGTGCAGCAGCTGCTCGATCTCCGCCGGGCTTGCGGGCTTCGGGTTGGCGAGGTTCCCACCGCGCTCGGCGGCGGCGGCCGCGAGCCCGGGAAGATCGGCTTCGGGTACGCCGAGCTCCGCGAGCCGCGTCGGGCCGGCAAGCGCCGTGAGGGTCTCGACGCGGCCGGCCGGATCGTCGGAAGCGCCGACGGCCTCCCCGAAACGCCTCGCCGCGTCCGGCGCATAGGGGCCGTTGAAGCGGAGCACCGGCGGCAGGCAGATCCCGTTCAGCGTCCCGTGCGGCAGCCCGTAGCGCCCGCCGACCGCCTGCGCCATCGCGTGCGCGAGCGCGAGCATCGAACCGGCGAGGGCGGCGCCGCCGTGGCAGGCGCCCCGGAGCAGCTCCGTCCGCGCTTCGAGGTCGCGTGGAGCCGAGACGACGCGAGGCAGCCACTCCGCGATGAGCCGTGCACCGGCGAGCGCGTGCTCGTCGGCCGCGGGGTTGTGTCCCCGCACGTACAGCGCCTCCGCGCAGTGCGCGAGCGCGTTCATCGCCGTGCCGACGGTCGTCTCCGGCGGCAGGTCGAGCATCAGCTCGGGCTCGTAGACGATCGCCGCCGGGTGCGCGCCGCCTCCACCGCCGCGCATCCGTCGCTCTGGATCGCGGACGCCGAAGTAGTCCGTCCACTCGGCCCCGGCATAGGTCGTCGGCACCGAGACGAGCGGCAGGCCGGTCGCCGCCGAGATCGCCTTGCCCAGGTCGATCGCGCTCCCGCCGCCGAGGACGAGCACCCCGTCGGCGCCACGGGCCGCGGCGACGGCCTCGGCGAGACGGTCGGACGGCACCTCGTGCCAGCGCCCGACGGGCTCGACGGCGAGCTCGAGCGAGTCCCAGCGCGGGCTCGCCACGAGCAGAGGAGACGAGACGCCGGCCGCCGCGCAGGCGTCCGGGAGCGATCCGAGCCCCCACTCGACGATCACGGCACGCGCTCCCGCGCGAAGGCGACGAACTCCTGCGCCACGCGCGTCTCGGCCCGCCCGCTCGCACGGGCGAGCTGCACCTTCCTCGCGGGCTCGAGCCCGTCGACGCGGGCGACCCCGAGCGCTCCCGCGGCGAGATCTCCCTCGATCGCGATGCGGGAGATGAACGTGGCGCCGAAGCCGGCGAGCACCGCCGCGCGCGCGGACTCCTGCAGCCCGAGCTCGAGCTTCACGTTCAGGTCGCGGAGGCGGAGCCCGAGCTCGCGCAGCTCGTCGTCGATCATCTGCCGGATGCCGGCGCCCTCCTGCATGAGGACGAGCGGCTCGGCCTTCAGCTCCTCGAGCGTCATCGTCTTGCCGGCGCGCTCGTGATCCGGGGGTACCGCGAGCACCACCTCGTCGCGGTAGAAGGGCTCGAAGGTTACGCCGCGATGGCGCCCGGCCGCCCCGACGACGCCGAGCTCGACCTCCCGCCGCCCGACCTGCTCGACGACCGTATGCGTGTCGGAGACCGTCAGCGCGACGTGGACGAGCGGGTGGAGCTGCTGGAACTCGCCGAGCAGCACGGGCAGGACGCTGCCGCCCGGGCCGGTGGAGGCGCCGATCTCGAGCCGTCCCTTGAGCTCGCCCTCGGCCTCCTCGCCGAGCTCCGCGAGCACCTGCTGCTCGAGCGCGATCAGCCGCTGCGCGCCGCGGTAGAGGCGCAGGCCGGCCTCGGTCGGCTCGACCCGGCGCCCCGAGCGGTCGAGCAGCTGCTGCCCGACGCGCTGCTCGAGAGACCGGATCTGGAGGCTCACCGCCGGCTGGGTCACCCCGAGCTGGTCGGCCGCCTGGGAGAAGCTCCGGTGCTCGACGACCGCGCAGAACGCCGCGAGCTGCTTCGTGTCCATAAGGTCATCTTATTGCTGGAACAGGGCTGCCCGACCGCGGCCTGCAGCTTTACGATCGGGCGCGTGCCAGATTCCACGCGGATCGAGGACACGCTCGTCCGCGGCTACCGCCAGCTCGCGCTCGAGACGCCCGCGCGGCCGCGTGACGTCGTGCTGCGAGCGCTCGACATCCTCCTCTCGTCGCTCTTCCTGCTCCTGTCGCTGCCGGTCTCCCTCGCGATCGCCGTGCTCGTGCTCGTCACGAGCGGGACGCCGATCCTCTACCGCGGCGAGCGAGTGGGCCGAGGGGCGCGCGTCTTCACGATGTACAAGTTCCGCACCCTGCGGCGAGGCGCGGAGCGGCGGCTCGGCGCCTACCTCGGCGAGGAGCTCGTGGAGCGGACGCAGGCCGAGTTCACGCCGATCGGCCGCTGGCTCAAGGCGACGCAGCTCGACGAGATGCCCCAGTTCGTGAACGTGCTGCGGGGCGACATGAGCCTCGTCGGGCCGCGGCCGATCCGGCCCGTCTTCTTCGAGGAGCTCGCGCACGAGCTGCCCGCGTACTGGCAGCGCCTCGTGGTGCGGCCGGGGCTCACCGGCTTCGCGCAGGTGCGGCGCGGCTACGAGACGCCGATGAGCGAGAAGCTCGCCCACGACCTCGAGTGGATCGCCGACCGGTCGGTGCGCCTCTACCTCCGCACGGTCGTCGCCACCGCGTGGCGCGTGCTCAAGCAGTCGATCGGAGGACTCGCGGGACGACGCGCCTAAGGTAGAGGCGTGTGCGGGATCTGCGGGATCGCGACGACGCACGGCGCCGCGGACGTCGAGGCGCTGCGCGCCATGGCCGGGCTGCTCGTCCACCGCGGCCCCGACAGCGCCGGCGAGTACGTCGAGGGCGGGGTCGGAATCGCCGCACGCAGGCTCTCGATCATCGACCTCGAGCACGGCGACCAGCCGATCGCGAGCGAGGACGGAAGCTGCGTCGTCGTCCAGAACGGCGAGATCTACAACTATCCCGAGCTGCGCCGCGAGCTGGAGCGCGCCGGGCACGTCCTGCGGACGCGCTGCGACACGGAGGCGCTCGTCCACCTCTACGAGGAGCACGGCACGGGCTTCGCCGAGCGGCTGCGCGGGATGTTCGCGGTCGCGATCTGGGACGCGCCGCGCCGGCGGCTCGTGCTCGCGCGCGACCCGTACGGGATCAAGCCGCTCTACTACCGGCACGCCGGCGACGAGCTGCGCTTCGCGTCGGAGCTGCGGGCGCTGCCGCGCGGCGAGATCGACCTCGACGCGCTCGAGGCGTTCCTCGCCTTCAACTCGATCCCGGCGCCGTTCTCGATCTTCCGCGACGTGCGCAAGCTGCCCGCCGGGCACGTGCTGGTGTGGGAGAGCGGTGCCGTCACGCTCGAGCGCTACGCGCGGCCCGGCCCGGTGGCCGAGGGCGCGCTCAGGACCGGCGACGAGGCCGAGCTCGTGGAGGAGCTGCGGGCCCGGCTGCGCGACTCGGTGAAGGCGCACCTCCTCGCCGACGTGCCGGTGGGCGTCCTGCTCTCGGGCGGCGTCGACTCGGCTGCGCTCGCCGCGCTCGCGGCACAGGAGACGCCGGAGCCGGTGCACACGTTCACGATCGGCTTCGCCGAGCGGAGCTTCGACGAGCGCGCCGACGCGCGCGGCGTCGCGGAGCGGTACGGGACTGAGCACCACGAGCTCCTCGTCCGGCCCGAGCCCGAGCTGCTCCTGCCCGCGCTGGCGGAGGCGTTCGACGAGCCGTTCGCCGACTCGTCCGCCCTGCCGACCTATCTCGTCTCGCAGCTCGCGGCGGAGCACGTCAAGGTCGCGCTCTCGGGCGAGGGAGGGGACGAGCTGTTCGGCGGCTACTACACGTATGTCGCGGACCTCGTCTCGGACCGGCTCGCGCCGCTCGCCCGCGTCGTCCGCCCGCTCGTCGAGGCGCTTCCCGCGTCCGCCCGCAAGGCGAGTCTCGACTACAAGGCCAAGCGGTTCGTCCGCGCCGCGCACCTGCCGCCGCTCGAGCGGCATCACGGCTGGAAGGAGATCTTCTCGGCTGACGTGCGGGCGGAGCTGACGGGCCGCGGTGCCACGTTCGACCCGGTCGACGTCTACCGCGCCCGGTACGCGGAGACGGCCGGCGCGCCGCGGCTCGCGCGGTTGCAGGACGTCGACTTCGGCGTCTATCTCGTGGACGACCTGCTCGTGAAGACCGACCGGGCCTCGATGGCGCACTCGCTGGAGGCGCGCGTCCCCTTCCTCGACCCGCTCGTCACGAACCTCGCCTTCGCGCTGCCGACGCGCCTCAAGGTGCGCGGCCTCGCGAAGAAGGTGCTGTTGCGGAAGGCGGTCGCCCCCCTGCTTCCCCGCGAGGTCGTGCACGGCCGCAAGCGCGGCTTCTCGATCCCGGCCGCGGCATGGCTGCGCGGCGAGCTGGAGCGGTTCGCCCGCGAGACGCTCGCGCCCGAGAACCTGCGGCGCCAGGGCTTCTTCCGCCCGGAGCCGGTGGGGCGGCTGATCAACGAGCACGTCGCGGGCCGGGAGGACCGGAGCCGCCAGCTCTGGGGACTCCTCGCGTTCACGCTCTGGTACGAGCGGCACATCGAGCAGGAGCCTCCCCGGCTGCGCTCGGCGCGGATGGAGGCACTCGTGGCGTGAACGTCTGGGTGGATGTGACCGCACCGGCGCATGTCCTGGTCTTCCGGCCGCTGGTCGAGATCCTGCGCGGCCGCGGCGACGAGGTGCAGATCACGGCGCGCGACTACGCGCAGACGCTGCAGCTGCTCGAGCTGCACGGCCTGGAGGCGGACGCGGTGATGGGGAGACACGGCGGACGGTCGCGGCTGCAGAAGGCGCGGCAGATGACCCACCGGCTCGGCGAGCTGCGGCGGTGGGCGCGCGGCCGGAACTTCGACGTCGCGCTCGCGCACGGCTCGCACGAGCTGACGATCACCGCCAGGCGGCTCGGCATCCCGAGCTCGACGACGTTCGACTACGAGTTCGCGACGCTGCAGCACCAGCTCGGCTGCCGGGCGGCGACACGGGTGGTCGTGCCCGACGCGATCCCGCCGGAGCGGCTTCGGCCGTACGGCGCCCGCCCGCCGAAGCTCGTCCAGTACCCGGGGCTGAAGGAGGAGTACTACCTCTCGGACTTCGAGCCCGACCGGTCGCTGCTCGAGCGCTACGAGGTCGACCCTGCGCGCGTGCTCGTCGTCCTCCGCCCACCGCCCGACGTGTCGCTCTACCACCGGCACTCGAATCCCCTCTTCCCGCAGACGCTCGAGCACCTCGGCCGCGCCGAGGACGTCCGGGCGTTCGTGCTGCCGCGGACCGAGGAGCAGCGGGAATACGTGCGCGGGCTGGCGCTGCCGTCGGTGATCGTCCCCGAGGGCGCCGTCGACGCGCAGAGCCTGATCGCTCTGGCCGACCTCGTCGTCTCGGCGGGCGGGACGATGAACCGGGAGGCGGCGGCGCTCGGCGTCCCCGTGTACACGACGTACGGCGGCCGTCTCGGCGGCGTGGACGAAGCGCTCATCCGCGACGGGAGGCTGAAGCCGCTCACCGACCCGCGCGCACTCGAGCTGACGAAGCGAGCCGAGTCCTCGTCCGCGCGGGTGCGCCGCGACCCGGCGGAGATGCTGCGGCTTCTCCTCTCGGCTCTCGACGCCTGAGGCTCAGGCGGCGATCTCCGCGAGCCGCGAGAGCAGCTCCGCGCCGTAGCGCTCGAGCTTCGCGGGCCCGATCCCCGGCACGGCCGCAAGCTCCGCGAGGGTGCGCGGGGTGCGCGCGGCCAGCTCCGCGAGCGTGCGGTCGGTGAAGACGACGTACGCAGGCACCGCGTCGGCGCGTGCCCTTGCGAGCCGCCACTCGCGCAGCGCCTGCACGGTGGGCGTCTGCTCGAGCACGGGACGCTCGCGCCTCGGAAGGGGAGGGGCCGCCGCCCGCATGCCGAGCTCGTCGAGGAAGCGGCTGGGCCGCCCCTCCCAGGTCACGAGCAGGTGCCGCTTCGCGCGCGTGAGGCCGACGTAGAAGAGGCGCCGCTCCTCCTCGATGTCGCCGCGGCGGATCGGCAGCTCCCCCTCCTCCGCGCGCGGCAGGAACACGGCCTCCCACTCCAGCCCTTTCGCCCGATGCAGCGTCAGGAGGTGCACGCCGCGGCCGGCGCTCTCGCCGAAGCGGTCGTGGAGGAGCGCCACGAACCCGTCGACGTCGCACGCGGACTCCTCCGCGAGCCGCACGAGCCGGGCCAGGTCCGCCTGCCGCGTCTGCTCGCGCTCGCCGAGCTTCTCGGGCACCTCGGCGAGCAGCCCCTGGCGGACGGCGAGCTCGCGCACGACCTCAGCGGCCGCTCCCCGCCGGCCGCGCAGCGCCTTCAGCAGCTGCCGCGCGGCGTCGCGCGCGAGGAGCGAGGCGCCCTGGAACGGGATCGCCGCCTCGTGGAACGCCTCCTCGAACTCGCTCGTGCGCGCGTTCGTGCGCACGAGCACGGCCATCTCCTCGAACGGAACTCCGTCCGCGTGCAGCCGCCGGACGTGCGCGGCGACGTCGAGGCCCGGCCCGACGACGGGCTCCGGCCCCGCCGGGAGCGTCGCTGTGAGCCTCCTCGCGGAGCCGCCGAGCCGCGGCACGAGCCGGTTCGCGAGCTCGAGCACCTGCGGGGTGGAGCGGTAGCTCCGCTCGAGCCGGACGACACGCGCCTGCGGAAAGCGTGCCGGCAGGTCGAGCAGCCACCTCGCGCTCGCGCCGGTGAAGCCGTAGATCGCCTGGTAGTCGTCCCCGACCGCGCACAGCTCGTCCCGGTCGCCGAGCCAGAGATCGAGCAGGGACTGCTGTAGAAGGTTGACGTCCTGGTATTCGTCCACGGTGAACGCGCGCCAACGGTCGTGCACCGCGGCCCGTGCCCTTTCGTCCGTCTCGAGCAGCCGCACGGTGCGCTCGAGCAGGTCCTCGAAGTCGAGCAGACCGTCGGCCGCCTTCCGGCGCTCGTACTCGCGGAAGACGCGATGTGCGAGGTCGGGCGGCAGCGGCGGCTCGTGGTCGCCGAGCCGGTCGGGGTACGTCTCGGGCGTGAGACGCCGGTTCTTCGCCCACTCGATCTCGGTCGCGAGGTCGCCGGCCGGACGGAAGCGGAACGGCGCGGGCAGCGTGTTGCCGATCCGGCGCAGGAGCAGCGCCTTCGTGGCGAGGATCCGGCCGGGATCTCCCTCGAAGTGCCGCAGCAGCGCGAGCGCGGCCGAGTGGAAGGTCGAGGCCCGGACGCCCGCGGCGCCGAGCGCGTGCAGCCGCCCGCGCAGCTCTTCCGCCGCCTTGTCGGTGAACGTCACCGCGAGGATCCGGCCCGCCGGAAAGGCGCCGCTCGCGACCTGCCACGCGATACGGCGTGTGATCGTGGTCGTCTTCCCCGTTCCGGCTCCGGCCAGGATGCAGAGCGGCCCGCGCGTCGTCTCCGCGGCGGCGCGCTGCTCCGGGTTCAGCCCGTCGAGGATCCTCTCGGCGTCCAGGGCGAGGACGCTAGCGTCGGCGTCGGCCGGGGACCGTCACCGGGGTGTCGCGGCTTCGTGGAGGCGCGGTGGACCCGTCAGTCGGCGCGCTCGAGCCGCGGAGACTCGATCTCAAGCCTCGGCGGCTGGGCGGGAACGGGCGGCGTCGCCGCCGCGGGCTGCTCCCACGCGCCGACGGTCGCACCGAGCTTCGCCACCACCTCGAGCGTGTCGCCCTCGTCGGCGAGCCGCTCGAGCTCGGCGAGCTGCATGTCCAGCCAGTCGGGATCGACCGGAGGACGGCTGAGACGCAGGATTTTCGGATGCTCGGTGGCGCCCACGCTCTCGTGCTCGCCCCACAGCTCCTCGTGCACCTTCTCGCCCGCCCTCGCGCCCACGTAGACGATCGGCACGTCGCGCGGCGAGGATGCCTCCTCTCCCGGCAGACGCGGCTGCTTGCCCGAGAGGCGGATCATGTTCTGGGCGAGGTCGAGGATCTTCACCGGCTCGCCCATGTCGAGCACGAACACCTGGCCGCGGCCGCCGATCGCGCCGGCCTGCACCACGAGCGAGACCGCCTCCGGGATCGTCATGAAGTAGCGGGTCATCTCCGGGTCCCTGACCGTGACGGGGCCGCCGCGTTCGATCTGCTTGCGGAAGATCGGGATCACGCTGCCCGACGAGTTGAGGACGTTGCCGAAGCGCACCGCCACGAACCGGGTGCCGCTGTCGCGCCGCCGGCCGAGCGACTCGACGATCCGCTCGCAGAGCGCCTTCGACTGGCCCATCACCGTCTTGGGATTGACGGCCTTGTCGGTCGAGATGAGGACGAACCGCTCGACGCCGAACTCCGCCGACAGCTCGGCGAGGACCCGCGTGCCGATGACGTTGTTTCGCACCGACTCCACGGGATGCGTCTGGAGCATGGTCACGTGCTTGTAGGCCGCGGCGTGGAAGACGACGGTGGGGTGGTACTTCTCGAACACGTCCCGCCGCAGCGCGGTCCGGTCCTTCACGTCCACGAGCTTCGTCAGCACGGCCGTGAAGTCGCGCTCGTCCACGAGCTCGCGCTCGATCTCGAACAGCGGCCCCTCGGCGTTGTCCACGAGGATGAGGCGCTGCGGCCCGACGCGCGCGATCTGCCGGCACAGCTCCGAGCCGATCGACCCGCCGGCGCCGGTCACGAGGACCACGTGGCCCTCGAGGTACGACGCGACCTCGTGGAAGTCGACCTCGACCTGCTCGCGGCCGAGCACGTCCTCGACCTGCACGGGACGGATCTGCCCCGCGAGATTGAGGTCTCCGGAGAGCAGCTCGTAGAGGCCCGGCAGCGTCTTGACCACGATCCGCATCTGCTGCGCGGTCTCGACGATCCGCCGTCGCACCTCGCCGGAGACGCTCGGCATCGCGATCAGCAGCTCGTCGGGACGGTGCTCGCGCAGGATGCGCGGCAGCTCGTCGATCGCGCCGAGCACGCGGACGCCCATGATCCGCGTGTGCCGCTTGCGCGGGTCGTCGTCGACGAACCCGATCGGGGTGTAGTCGAGGAGGCGCGAGCGCTGCATCTCCTGCACGATCAGCCGGCCCGCGTCGCCCGCGCCGACGACGATCACCTCGTTGCCGCGCGCGACCATCGTGAGGCCCGAGCGTTCGTTCACGGTCCGCGCGAGGAGGCGCGAGCCCGCGACGAGGGCGAGCGTGAGCAGGAGATCGGTGGCGGCGATCGAGCGCGGCAGCCGGAACCCGTGCACGGGCGAGACGAGGTAGACGGTCACGTCCGCAACGAGGGACGCGATGACGACGCCGCGGGTGATCGCCCACATGTCCTTGATCGAGACGTAGCGCCACCACCGGTTGTAGAAGCCGGACGCGACGAACACGACCAGCTTGATCGCAAGCACGAGCGGCAGCGTCCGGGTCAGCAGCTGCGAGTACTTGAGGGGGATGACGTTGTCGAAGCGCAGGTGGAACGCGAGCCACCACGAGAACGCGACGATCGCGGCGTCGACCAGCAGCTGCCACAGCCGGTGCGGTGAGAGCAGGGTGCGCATCAGACGCGGCTCGGCACGGCCGAGCGCACGACCTCGACCACGCGCTCCTGCGCCTCCGCGGGGATGCCCGGCCAGAGCGGCAGCGAGAAGTTCTCCGCCGCAGCCTGCTCGGTCGCGGGCAGCGAGCCGGGCTCGTAGCCGAGGTAGCGGAGCGAGGGCTGCAGATGGAGCGGCGTCGTGTAGTACGTCGCCGACGCGATCCCGGCCTCGGCCAGCGCGGTGCGGATCGTGTCGCGCTCACGGGAGCGGCACACGAACAGGTGGTAGACGTGGGCGAGCTCGTCCTGCGGCAGCTCGACGAGCTCGCCGAGCCCGAGCTCCGCGTACCGGGCCGCGGCCGCCCGGCGCGCGTCGTTCCAGCCGGCGAGCTCCGGCAGGAAGATCCGCAGGAACGCGGCCTGCAGCTCGTCGAGGCGCGAGTTGTAGCCGACGAGGTCGAAGGCCGACTTGTCGCGGGAGCCGTGGAAGGAGAGGAGCTGGACGCGCTCCGCGAGCTCCTCGTCCGATGTCGCGACGAGCCCTCCGTCGCCGAGGCAGAACAGGTTCTTCGTCGGATAGAAGCTGAAGGTCGAGATCGCGCCGTGCCGCGCGACCCCCGGCGCGCCGAACGCCTGGGCGGCGTCCTCGAGCACCGGGATCCCCAGCTCGACCAGAGGCCGTACGTCGAGCAGCCTGCCGAACAGGTGCACCGGGACGATCGCGCGGGTCCGGCCGCTGACCTTCGCGGCCGCGTCCTCCACGTCGAGGTTGAGCGTGACCGGGTCGATGTCCGCGAAGACGGGGGTGGCGCCGCGCCGCACGACTGACTCGGCGGTCGCGTAGAACGTGAAGGCCGGGCAGATCACCTCGTCGCCTGGGCCGACGCTGAGCGCGTCGAGCGCGAGCACGAGCGCGTCGGTGCCGTTCGCGACGCCGATCGTCCGCCTCACGCCGAGGAAGGCGGCCGCCTCCTCCTGGAAGGCCCAGTAGTTCGGGCCGCGGATGATGCGGTCGCCCTGCTCGAGGAAGTCGCGGAACGCGGCCTCGAGCCGGGGGATCAGCGGCTCGTATTCGGCTCGGACGTCAACGAGGGGAATCGTCTGCACGCGCAGTCACTCTAGCCGCCGTCATCCTCCTGTACACCAGATACGCCAGCAGGAGCAGGACGCCTGCCACGACCGCGTACTCGACGTAGTGGAAGCCGTGGTCGAAGCCGGAATAGCTCTTGCCGAGGCCGTAGCCGGCACCCGCGAAGGCGAAGGCCCACACGGCGGAGCCGACGAGCGTCAGCAGCGTGTACGGCGCGAGCCGCATCTCGAAGATCCCGGCGGGGATCGAGACGAACGAGCGGACGACGGGCGTGACGCGCCCGAGCAGGACGCCGAGGTTCCCCCAACGCGCGAACCACGCTTCGGCCCGGTCGAGGCGCTCCGGGGAGAGATGGAACCAGCGGCCGCGCCGCTCGAGCAGCGGCCGTCCGCCGTAGAGGCCGATCGCCCAGCCGACGAGAGCGCCGGCGAGGTAGCCGAGCGTGCCCGCGAGGGCGAGCACGACGAAGGCTCCGATCCCGAAGCCGACATGGGCCCCGAACAGGCTCACCCCGTGGGCGTTCGGGAAGACTCCCGCCGCGACGGCGCCCGCGTAGAGCATCACGAGCTCGCTCAAGGCGGGAAACACGGCGTCGATCGCCATCAGGACGAAGACGGCGTAGACGCCGTGGTTCGCGACCTGGGAGGTGAAGCTGGCCGAGACGCTCGCAGTGAGCATCGCGCGAGTCTAGTGGCGCTTGCGTGAGTGGTATGTGAAGGGCGCCGCGAGCGAGCTCGTCCCGACGGAGCTCGTCGCCTGGACGGCCACCTGATAGCGCCCGCTCGGCGCCCGGTGCCCGGCGATCCGGCCGCGCCACGTGACCCGTTGCGGCCCGGCCGGCACCTGCCCCGAACGGAGGGTCGCGACCGGGACGCCGTTCGGGCGCTGGACCTGGACGACGACCTGCGCCTGCCTCGTCAGCGTGAACGTCGCCGTCGGCAGCCCGCGGGCTCCGACGGCGACGCTGAGCGAGGAAAGCGTGTCGTCGAGCGAGAAGCTGCGCTCGGCGCGGGTGGTCAGGCGGCGGTCGTCGGTCGCGGTGACGGCGAACGTCCAGCTGCCCTCGCGCGCCGGCACTCCGGCGACGGCGCCGTTCCAGTGCAGCGTGCGCAGGCCCGGCGCTTCCGTCCCGCTCGCGAGCGTGATCCTGGCGCCGCCGGGGCCGTCGAGCTCCGCGACGACCTGCGAGGGGCGCGCGACCCGGTAGGAGAGCGTCTCGGTGTCGTCGACGCCGTCGCCGTTCGGAGACAGCACCGCGCTCGACGGCGGCGCCGCGTAGACGCCGCTGTACGAGAGGACGAGCGCGTCCGACACCTTGCCCTGGATCCCGGTGGACGGCCGCGTGAGCAGGTTGCCGTCGAAGGCCATCCCGGCCGGCGGACCGGCGCCGAGCCCGAAGGCGGTCGTGACCCCGAGGCGAGAGAGCGCCACCGCGAGCTCGTAGGTCGACATGCCGATGCTGTAGGCGGGCTTCGTCCCCTCGACCGCGACGAGCACGATCCGCCCGTCGGGCAGCTGGCCGATCGCGCCCCGCGGCTGCCGGCTGTTCAGCCGGCCCGCGTCGAAGGACTCGTTCGCGTGGAAGATCGGCCTGCCGTCCCTCACGAGCAGCGGCCCGCCGCCGACGGCGCTCGGGAGGCCGCTCCAGTCCGGGGAGAGCGAGAGGAGGGCTTGAATCTGCTGCCCGACGGGGGCCTCGGCCCGCAGCTCGGCGGTCGATGCGGCGCCGCGCGCGACGAGCACCGCCCCGTTCCGCGGGATGGCCGTCGGCCCGCCCCGGGTGACGGCCGTCACCGTCCCGGTGAGCGCGATGCCGGGCCGCGCCGGCGGCAGCGTCCCGAGCACGGCCTCGACGACCCCGGACTCGCGTGGCGTCGCGGCGCCGTACGCGGGCGTGTAGAGCGTGAACCTGCCCTTGCGCGCCGGCGTGTTCAGGAGCAGCGGTCGCCGCTGCCCGCTTCCCTGCCAGATGCCGGCGAGGGAGACGCGCGCCGTCGTCAGCGTGCCGCCGGAGGTGATGCCGAGGCTCGAGCGCCCGGGTGCGGGAGCGCTCTCGAGCACGCCGTTCTGCATGAGGATCCCGTTCGGCTCTCCCGTGGCGCGCTCGAAGTAGTCGCCGTCGACGGCCACGGTGGTCGCGCCGGCGGCGGCCCGCGACTCGAGCCGCGTGAGCGCCTCCACCCCGGTCAGCGAGCCGTTCGAGAGCGCGGGCGCGAGCGAGTAGAGCTCGCCGTCGGGCTTGGGCGCCGTCACGACGTCGAGCACGATCGGGCCGCGCGACGTGAAGTCGACCTCGCGCGTGTACGTCACGCCCGGCATGAGCAGCGAGGTCGAGACCGACTCCTGGGTCGAGCGGCCGGTCGCGGCGGAGGCGACGACCGACACGACGGCCGCCGCGAGCCCGACGGCGGGGAGAAGCTTGCACGGAGACAGCACGACCCGCCGGCCAGACTAGCGTTCGTCGCATGGAGGCGCACCTCGTCGAGATCGACGGCGGCTGGGATTTCAAGGTGCTCGTCGTCGACGGCGAGTGGGTGCTTCGTGTGCCACGCGTCGCCGACGCGGCGGAGAAGCTCGAGCGCGAAGCGGCGCTGCTGGCGGCGCTCGCGCCCGCGCTCCCCGTGGCGGTCCCGCAGTTCGAGCAGCTCTCGAACAGGCCGCCGTTCGCCGTCTACCGGCTGATCCGCGGCGAGCCGCTTCGGAATCAGGATCCCGAAGGAGTCCGGGGCTTTCTCGACGCGCTCCACTCGTTCGATGCCTCGACCGTGCCCGGCGTGCGGCGGCCGGACTGGCTCGAAGCCTGGCACGCCAACGCGGAGATCTTCCGCGCTCTCGTCCTTCCGCGCCTCGACCTCGACGAACGCGCCCGGGGCGAGTCTCTCCTCCGGGAGGTCGGGACCTTGACCGGGTTCGAGCCGGCCCTCACCCATTGCGACCTCGGTCCAGAGCACCTGCTCGTCCGGCGCGATCGCCTCGTGGGGGTCATCGACTGGGCGGGCGCCGAGATCGGCGATCCCGCACTCGACTATGCGTGGCTCCTCAACGTGCCGTTTCCGGACTGGGACGTGGACGAGGACCTACGCCGACGCGCGCGGATCTACCACCGGCTCGGCCCGTGGTTCGAGGTGGAGTACGGCGTGCGGACGAGGCAGCCCGCGTTCGTCGAGAGCGGCCTCGCGGGCGTCAGGTCCAGACTCTGACCTCGCGGTAGAGCGTGTCGCGCTGGACGGCGACCTTGCCGAGCGACCGGATCAGGTGGACGAGCTCCTCGGCGCTCGTGCGGTGCGTCGTGCCGGCGGCCGAGACGACGTTCTCCTCGATCATCACCGAGCCGAGGTCGTCGGCGCCGAAGCCGAGCGCGACCTGGCCGATCTTCTTGCCCTGGGTGACCCACGACGAGCCGATGTGCGGCACGTTGTCGAGGTAGATGCGCGAGACCGCCTGCGTGAGCAGGTAGTCGAACGAGGTCGGCCGCGCCTCGACCGGCACGAGGGAGACCAGCCGGTTCCCGTCGTCCTGGAACGTCCAGGAGAAGAATGCGCGGAAGCCGCAGGTCTCGTCCTGGAGCTCGCGGATCCGCCGCAGGTGCTCGACCCGCTCCTCGAGCGTCTCGACGTGCCCGTACATCATCGTCGCCGTCGTCGAGATGCCGAGCCGGTGCGCGTCGCGCATCACGCCGAGCCACTCGTTCGTCTTCACCTTCTTCGACGCGATGACGTCGCGTACGCGGTCGACGAGGATCTCGGCGCCGCCACCCGGGATCGAGTCGAGGCCCGCGTCGCGGAGACGCGTGAGCGTCTCGGGCACGGTCAGCTTCGAGCGGCGCGCGGCGTGGACGATCTCCGACGGCGAGAGCGCGTGGAGATGGATCGGGTACCGCGTCTTGATGGACGAGAAGAGATCCTCGTAGTAGTCGACGCCGAGATCGGGATGGTGGCCGCCCTGCATCAGGAGGCCGGTGCCGCCGAGCGCGAGCGTCTCCTCGATCTTCTTGAAGATGACGGGCTTCGGCAGGAGATAGCCCTCGCGCCGGTCGCCGGGCCGGCGGTAGAAGGCGCAGAAGTCGCAGTCGGTGACGCAGACGTTCGTGTAGTTGAGGTTGCGGTCGATGATGAACGTGACGCGCTCCGGGTCGTGCAGCCGGTTGCGGACCTCGTTCGCGGCCCGGCCGACGGCGACGAGGTCGCGCGAGCGCAGCAGCTCGACGGCGTCCTGGTCCGTGATCCGCTCCCCCGAGGTCGCCTTCTCGAGGATCTCGGCGACGGCGACGGTCGCGCGCTCGGCCGCGACGCTCACGCGACCGCGGCTCCCGCCGTCTGGACGAAGCGGAGCTCCGGCACGGTTTCGAGCAGGCCGGCGTCGCGGGCGAGCTCGAGGAAGGTGTAGAGGCCGGCTCGCTCGCGCGGCCCGAACCGGTAGCGGAGCTTCTCGAAGTAGCGCGCGAGGAAGCCGGCCGGATAGCCGTACCGCTCGGCCGCCTCGTGGGCGAGCTGCTCCGGCTCGGCCCGCGCGAGCCGCACCGACCCGACGAGCGCGTCCTCCAGCTCCGCGAGCCCCTCCGCCAGCGGCTCCGGGCACGCCCAGACGGCGAACACCATCGGCAAGCCGGTCCGTTCGAGCCAGAGCCGGCCCAGGTCGTGGTGCGGTGTCGGATCCTCGAACGCGGAGCGCAGCGCCGCGTCGCCGATCAGGAGCTTCGCCTCGGCCTCGCCCTCCTCGTACGCCTCGAGCGGCGCCTGCTCCGCCTCGGGCAGCAGGACCCTCGTCAGCGCGACCGAGGTCGCCGACTCCGGCGTCACGGCGACGGTGCGGACCTGCTCGAGCGGCTTGCGCGAGACGAGCTGGATCGAGTCGACGGCTCCCTCCGAGGCGACGCAGAGACGTGGCAGCAGCCGGAGCGAATCGGCGTGGCGCGCGTACTCGATCGAGGAGATCGGTGCCGTGTCGAGCTCGCCGGCGACGAGCATCCGGTTCAGCTCGGTGGGGACGCCCTGCACCTCGTCCACCTCGGCGTCGACCCGGTAGAAGACCGGCGCCATGTTCACGTAGGCGATGCGGCCGAGGCGGATCACCACATCGCCTCGAACGCCGCCGTCGCGGCCTCGCGGTTCGGGTAGTCGCGGATCTCTTGCACGAGGCCGTCCTGGACGATCGCGATCTGATGCAGCTCGGGGATCTCCGCGGGCGGGTCGACGTGGGGGTCGAACAGCAGCACGCCGTCGCGCTCCGCGAGCACCTCCGGTGCGTACGTGCGGCCGCTGTGCCGCACCTGCTCGAGCCGCGTCCTCACCTGCTCGGAGCTGCGGCAGAGCTGACCCGGATGGACGCCCACCCACACGACGTCCGGGGCGAGCTCGAGCTCGTCGAGATTCACCATCGGCGCAGCTCGTTGTAGAGGCTGTCGCGCTGCACCGGGATGCGGCCCGCGTCGCGCACGAAGCGGACGAGCTCGGCCACCTTCTGCTCGGTCCCGGCGCTCGCTCCCGCGGCCTGGAAGATCTTCTCCCGCACCACCGTCCCCTGCACGTCGTCGGCGCCGAAGTGGAGCGCGACCTGGGCGAGCGGGAGGCCCATCATGATCCAGTACGCCTTCACGTGCGGGACGTTGTCGAGCAGGAGCCGCGACACCGCGATCACCTTCAGGTCGTCGGCGCCGGTCGTGAAGCGGAAGCCGCGCCGCTCGAAGACGGTGTTCTCGGGGTGGAACGCGAGCGGGATGAAGGAGAGGAAGCCGCCGCTGCGGTCCTGCTGCTCGCGCAGCCGTAGCAGGTGGTCGACGCGCTCCTCGTACGTCTCGACGTGGCCGTAGAGCATCGTGCACTGCGTCGTGATCCCGAGCCGGTGCGCGGTGTCGTGGACGTCGAACCACTCGTCGGGATGCTCCTTGCCCGGCGCGATCAGCGCGCGCACGCGGTCGGCGAAGATCTCGGCGCCGCCGCCCGGCATCGAGTCGAGGCCGGCGTCGCGCAGCGTGCGCAGGGTCTCCTCGTGCGAGCAGCCCTCGAGCCGCGAGATGTGGTGGATCTCGGACGCCGTGTAGAACTTGAGGTGGACGTCAGGCAAGGCCTCCTTCAGCTTGCGCAGGAGCCCGGCGTAGTACTCGAGGTCGACGTGCGGGTTCTCGCCGTTGACGCAGTGGATCTCGGTGAAGCCCAGGAGCTCGTGCTGGGCGACCGCGTCCTCGACGAACTCGTCGGCGGTCAGCGTGAACGCGTCCTCCTGCTTCCGCGTCTTCGCGAAGGCGCAGAACTTGCACTTCACCCGACAGACGTTCGTCTGGTACAGGTTGATGTTCTGGACGAAGTAGACCTCGTCGCCGACCCGGGCGCCGCCGTCCGCGCCGCGGTCTTCCCGCCGCGCGTCGCCGGCTTGGCCGGCGACGCTAGCAGCGATGCGCTGCCGGCGGGCGAGGTCGGCGAGCTCGCCGAGGGCGAGCAGGTCGTCGGACTCCATCAGCGCGACCCCGTCGTCGAAGTCGAGCCGCTCTCCGGCGAGCACCTTCTCCCGGATCGGAGCGAGCGTGTCGAGCGTGTCGAGGACTGCCATGCGGCGCTTACCTTTCCCGATCGACGACTGCGTGAGTCAGGGCCTCGAGCTCTCCCCGGTGGAGCTCGCCGTCGAGCCGTGCCCTGGCTCGTCCAGCGTAGTCGAGGGCCACCCGCCGGGCCTCGTCGAGGGCGCCCGTCGCGGCGACCCGCACGAGCGCGCCGTCCATCGGCCCGCCCGCGAGCGCGGCGCGCACGACCGCGTCCCGCTGCGCCGCGAGCAGGAGGGGGAGCGTCGGGGTGCCGTCGCGGAGGTCGGTGCCGGCGATCTTGCCGGTCTCGATCGTCGCGCCCGAGCAATCGAGGACGTCGTCGGCGATCTGGAACGCGATCCCCAGCGCGAGGCCGTACTCGCCGGAGCCTCCTCCCAGCCGGCAGGCGGCCTCGAACAGCTTTCCCGTCTTGAGCGCACAGCGGGTGAGGTACGCCCCGACGGTCGTGGTCGGGTCGCGCGTCTGCGTCCGTTGCAGCGCCTCCCCTCGCGCGAGCGACAGCGTCGCGTCGGCGAGGATCTCGACCGCGGCCGCGTCCCCCGTGGAGCTCAGCTCCGAGAAGGCGCGCGCGAAGAGGTAGTCGCCCGTCGCGCGCGCCGCGGCCGGCCCGTAGACCGACCACGCGGCCGCCTTGCCTCGGCGGAAGTGGGCACGGTCGATCAGGTCGTCGTGGACGAGCGTCGCCATGTGCACGAGCTCGACCGCCACCCCGGCTGCGAGCGACGGCTCCTCTCCCGGCGGCGCGGAGAGGAAGACGAGCGCGGGGCGCAGCCGCTTGCCGCCCGCCGCGAGCGCCTCGTTGCCGACTGCTGCGACGAGCCCCGGATGTGTGGCGACGGTGCGCGCGAGCCGCTCCTCGAGCGCGTCGAGATAGCCGTCGAGCCCCGGGACGGATCGGATGTCCGCGAGCGTCGTGGCCAGCTACATCGCCTCCCCTACGTGGAGGGCCACGATACCCCCGGCGAAGCGCCGGAACTCGACCTTCCGGAAACCGCAGGTGCCCAGCAGCTCCGCGAGCTCCTCCGGCCCGGGGAAGCGTCGGACGCTCGCGGGCAGGTACGTGTACGCGGAGCCGCCGGGCAGGAGGCGGCCAAGCAGCGGCACGATCCGGTCGAACCAGAGGCGGTAGAAGAGCCTGAGCGGGCCGCGAGGCGTCGTGATCTCGAGAATCCCAAGCCGGCCGCCCGGCCTGAGCACGCGGCGCAGCTCCCGGATGCCGGCCTCGAGGTCCTCGACGTTGCGGGCCCCGAAGCCGACGACCGCCGCGTCGAAGCTCGCGTCCTCGAACGGGAGCTCGAGCACGTCGGCCTGGACCCACTCGAGCCCGGGCCCCTTGCGGCGCGCCCGCTCGAGCATCCGCTCGGAGAAGTCGACGCCGACGACCTCGCCCGCGCCCGCCTTGCGCGCGAGGACCGCGAGATCCCCCGTACCGCAGCACGCATCGAGGACGCGATCGCCGTCGCGCACCGTCGCCCTGACCGTCCGCCGCCGCCAGCGCTGGTCAAGGCCGGCGGTCATGACGCGGTTCATCGCGTCGTAGACGGGCGCGATGCGGTCGAACATCCGCCGGACGGCCTCGGCCGGGAGCCGGCCGCCCTCGACCGTCACGGCTGTCCCCAGCGCGGCACCAGGGCGTTCTCCAGCCCGAGGTGGTCGAGGGCGCGCGCGACGATGAAGTCGACGAGGTTCTCGACCGTCTCCGCACCGTGGTAGAAGCCGGGCGCGAGGAAGAGGATCGTCGCCCCCGCCTCGCGCAGCGTGAGCATGTTGCGGAGATGGATCGCCGAGAGCGGCGTCTCGCGCGGCATGAGCACGAGCCGGCGTTCCTCCTTCAGGGCGACGGACGCGGCGCGGTGGACGAGGTTCTGCATCGCGCCCGAGGCGAGGGTGCCCACCGTGCCCATCGAGCAGGGGCAGATCACGTACGCGTCGACCCTCGCGGAGCCGGAGGCATAGGGAGCGCTCCAGTCCTCGGGGTCGTAGACGCGCGCGGCACCGTCGGCGTGCTCGAGGAGCCGCGCGAGCGTCTCGTCGCGCGGCAGCGTCGGGTCGCCGAAGAGCTCGGTCGCGAGCACCTCGATCCCGGCGCGCGAGGCGCAGATTCCGATCTCGCACTCCGCCGCCGCGAGCGCCTCGAGCAGCCGGGCCGCGTACGGCGCGCCCGAGGCTCCCGTGATCCCGAGGAAGACGTGCACTCCTCGGATTGTCGCTGCTGGCGCGCGGCTAGTGCTTGCCCTTCGAGGCCTCGAGGAAGATCGCGAGCTGGCGCAGGCGCGGAACCCCGAGCGACTTGAACGGTGGCATCGGTGAGCCCGGGTTCACGCACGACGGACACTCGAGGTGGCGGATCTGGAAGTCGATGCCGAGGTTCCGCGAGCCGATCGCCGTCAGGTCCGGCGCGCCGAGGTTGGAACCTCCCGCGCCGTCGTACGTGTGACAGGCGGTGCAGCCCGCGGTCGCGAAGAGCTTCACCCCGGGAATCGCGGCGGGAGGCAGGTGCTCTTGGGCGATCCAGCGCGGAATGTTCTGCTTGACCTCGGAAGCGAGGGCCTCCTGCGCCGTCGCACCCTTCCAGGTCAGGACGGCCATGGAGATGATCGTCAGGACGCCCGCGACCATGGCGACCGGCCGCGCCGAGGGACGGCGCACGCGCCTGCGGTCGAGGAACGGCAGCATGATGAGCAGGACGAGCGCGATGGTGGGAACGCCGACCGTGCCGAGGAAGACCGACTCCGGCCACTTGAAGATCCGGAGCAGGTAGAAGAGGAAGTAGAAGTACCAGTCCGGCCGCGGCACGAAGCTCGTCGTGCCCGGATCGGCCGGCGGATCGACGACGGGCCCGAGGAGGCCCTTGTGCGTCGGGTCGTGCCCCGGCCCCCACGACGACCATTTCCAGATGGCCGCCAGCCCGATGATCACGGTCACGACGACCATGCTCATGATCGTGTCGTGGAACATCGCGTACGGGTAGAAGGGCTTCCCGCGCGCCTTGACGTCCTCCTTGTAGCGGGCGAACTCCGCGCGCGCCTCGTCGGTGCGGGAGGGTTTCTCCTTCGGGATGGCAGCCACTACTTGTGGCCTCCGGGCTCGGCCTGCATCGCGGAGGCGCCCGCCGGGCGCGGCACCGGACGGGTCAGCCCGGGCCGCAGCCGGGCAGGCTCCTCTCCCTCCGGCTCCATGCCCGCGGCCTCCTTCGACCACGGCGGCGAGGTGACGCCGAGCCGGATCACGAGGTAGAGGTGCAGCCCGATCAGCGCCATGATCGCGCCGGGGATCACGAGCATGTGCAGCGAGTAGAAGCGCGTCAGCGTCTCGCCGCTGATCTCCTGCCCGCTGCGTAGGAACTGCGCCAGCCACGGCCCGAGGAACGGCGCCGTCCCGTTGAGGTTGATCCCGACGACGGTGGCCCAGTAGGCCGTCTGGTCCCACGGCAGGAGGTAGCCGGTGAAGCCCTCCATCATCCCCATCACGAGGATGAGGACGCCGATGATCCAGTTCAGCTCGCGCGGGTACTTGTACGCGCCGAACAGGAAGACGCGGCCCATGTGCAGGAACATGAGGATGATGAACACGCTCGCGCCCCAGCGGTGCATGCCGCGCACGAGCCAGCCCAGCGTCAGGTCGTCGCTGATGTGGACGATCGACTCCCAGGCGACCGGCTTGCCCGTCGCCGGGTCGGTCGCGGCCGAGGGCACGTAGTACATCGCGAGGATCACGCCGGTGATCGCCTGCACGAGGAACGCGGTCAGCGCGGCCGAGCCGAGCGTCTGCATCCAGTTGATGTCGGCCGGGACGTTGCGGAAGAGGAAGTAGCGGATCCCGCCGACGAGGCCCGAGCGCTCCTCGAGCCAGTCGAGCGGGAAGTTGATCAGCTCCTCCATCCGCTGGCGGCGGAGCTCGGCCCTCGTCGGCTTGCGTCTCACGGCCATTTCAGTGGTGCGGGGGCTGGAGGGGGTAGAACCACTGTTCGGGCCCGTCGACGTGCTCGCCAGGCCCGGCCTCCTTGTACTTGTAGATCTTGGCGCCCGCGCCCGTGCCGACGACGTGAGAGACCGAGTAGGTGCTGAGGAGGACGAGGCGGCCGTTGTCAATCTCGAACGCGTACCGGTCGAGGGCACGCACGGGCGGCCCGGCGATGCGGTTGCCCTCGGGGTCGTACTGGCCGCCGTGGCACGGGCAGCCGTAGCCGGCCGGCACGACGGGCTCGAGGTTGACGAGCCCGTTCTTCGTGTGCTCCTTGATCGTCGGCTTGCCGAGGATGGCGCCGGTGGGGCCGTTGGCCTGGACGGGGCAGCCGAGGTGCGCGCAGCGGTTCGAGATGATCGTGAAGCTCGGCTCCTGTGTCGTCTTGCCGTTCTGTTTCACGGTGACGGGGCCGTTGTTGCGGATGAAGGCCGTGCGCCGGGAGACCTCGCCCTGGGAGGGGTCGACGATGAAGGTGCTGACGAACCACTGGCCGAGCGGGAATGTCGAGACCGGGCCGAGGTCGACCTTGTGCTGCTCCTGCCGGAGGAACGAGGGCAGCACAGCGAAGCCCGCGACCGGGACGGTGATCAGCCCGCCGATCACGCCGCCGAGGCCGAGCGTCGCTCCCTCGAGGAAGCGGCTGCGCGTGACGGCTGTCTCCGGGAGGTGCGGCAGCGCGACGCCCTGCTGGTCGGCCGGAGGCGCCGTCATCCCCTCGCCTGCCTCCTTCATCCGCCGCCGCTCGGGCTCGACCACGAGCGTCTGCCCGCGCAGCTCGGCGGTCGCGTCGCGCGCCCAGAGGAAGCCGAAGACGATGGCGATCGCGGCGCCGATCGAGGAGATCAGCTCCGGGTCGACCACGAGCCCGACGAGAAGGACGACGATGCCGATCGCGAAGCCGATCGGCCACAGCGTCGGCGGCGGCAGGTGCGGCTCCTCGTGGAGCGACTCGTGCTCGGTGTCGGGACTCGGCTGCTCCGGCTCCACCAAGACGAAGTCTTATCGGAAACGCCCGGGTTGCGGAGAGGGAACTAGCGGATGCCGTATTCGTCCCAGCGGCGGTCGACGAGCTGCTTGATCTCGGGGCTCATCGCGATCTCCTCCGGCCAGGGCCGTGCCCCCTCCTCGGGCCATTTCGCAGTCGCGTCGATCCCGAGCTTGCCGCCGACGAACTGCCGCTCGGGCGCGTGGTCGAGATGGTCGAGCGGCCCCTCGCCGAGCACGACGTCGCGCTTCGGGTCGACGTTCGCGCCGGCGTAGAAGAGCACCTCGGCGTAGTCGTGGACGTCCACGTGCTCGTCCACCACGATGATGCACTTCGTGAGACTCAGCATCCCGAGCCCCCAGATCGCGGACATCACCTTGCGCGCGTGACCGGGGAACTGCTTGCGGATCGAGACGAGGCAGCAGTTGTGGAAGGCGCCGGCAACCGGCAGGTCGTAGTCGACGATCTCCGGCACCGTCGCGCGCACCGCCGGCAGGAAGATCCGCTCGGTCGCCTTGCCGAGCCAGGCGTCCTCCTGCGGGGGCTTGCCGACCACGATCGACGGATAGATGGCGTCGCGCCGCATCGTCATCGCCGTCACGTGAAAGACGGGGAAGGGCTCGGCGGCCGTGTAGTAGCCGGTGTGGTCGCCGAACGGCCCCTCTTCGCCGACCTCGTCGCGCTCGATGTACCCCTCGAGCACGATCTCGGCGCGGGCCGGAACCTCGACGCCGATGGTCACCGCCTTGACGAGCTCGACCGGGTCGCGGCGGAGGAAGCCGGCGAGCATCAGCTCGTCCACGTGCTTCGGCAGGGGCGCGCTCGCCGAGTACGCGGTGATCGGGTCGAGTCCGAGCGCGACGGCCACCTCGATGCGCCCGTCAGTCGTCAGGTAGTCCGCGCGGCCGTCCTTGTGGATCTGCCAGTGCATGAACGTCGTGCGCTCGTCGATCACCTGCATCCGGTACATGCCGACGTTGCGGCCGCCGGTGCGCGGGTCGTGCGTGATCACCGCGGGGAGGGTGATGAACGGCGCGGGGTCGCCCGGCCAGCAGCGCTGGACCGGGAGCAGGCCGAGATCGACGTCGTCGCCGCGCAGGACGATCTCCTGGCACGCGCCCCGGCCCACCGTCCTCGGGCGCGCGTCCGCGATCGACTTGAGCTTCTGCAGGCCGCGCACCTTCTCCATGAGCCCGCTCGGCGGCTGCATCTCGAGCACGTCCGCGACGCGCCTGGCGACGTCGTCGAGCCGCTCGACGCCGAAGGCGAGGCACATCCGCCGCTCGGTGCCGAACTGGTTGATCAGGAGCGGACGCTCGGATCCCTTCGGCTGCTCGAACAGCAGCGCCGGCCCGCCCGTCTTGACGGTGCGCTCCACGATCTCGGTGATCTCGAGGTCGGGATCGACCTCGGCCGCGACGCGCACGAGCTCGCCCTCGCGCTCGAGCAGCGCGATCCAGTCGCGGAGGTCGCGCAGGGCCATGCGGGCTCAGTCTAGGGAGAGCGCGTAGGCGACCGCCTCGTCGAGCGAGCAGCGGCGCCCCGCTTCCCGCCCGCGCTCGAACTCTGGCCCGCGGGCGGCGTCGAGACCCTGGGCGAGCTCGTCCTTCTCCTGCTCCCACTGGCCGATGCGACGCCGGTCGGACTCCGCTTCGACGGCCCCCCAGAGACGGCCGGCCTCCTCCGGGTCGCGCCGCGCAGCCGCGAGCTGCGCGAGCGTGGTGAGACCGTAGGCGGTGGTCATCACGTCGCCCATCTCATGAGAGAGGTGAAGAGCCTCCTTGGCGCACTCGCTCGCCGCGTCGAGCCGTCCCAGCCCCATGGCGAAGTCCGCGCCCTGGAGGAGGGCATGCGTCTGGAACCACGTGAAGTTGATCGACCCCGCGGCGGCTGCGGCCTGCTGCGCGAGATCGAAAGCTTCTTCCAGACGACCCTCCAGTCCGGCCACGCCGCAGAGAACTCTCAGCGCGGAAGCGCGATTGAAGCTGTCCGAATCGAGAGCGAGGCTTCGTTCCGTGAGCTCGCGCGCCCGCGCCGCATCGCCGACGCGCAGCGCTTCCGAGGCCATCCGGTGGAGAATGTGCGCGACTCCCCAGTCGTCGCCGAGGCGCTCGTACTCCAGGAGCGCGTCCTCGATGTAGCCGGCCCCCTCTTCGAAGTCGCCGAGGATGTACGTGGTGCCGCCGAAGGCGCGGACGAGCCACGCGTGCAACTCCGGCGGGTAGGCGGGATCCTGCTCCAGGAGCGCGCGGCACACCGCTTTCCCTTCGACGGGGGCGTTCGAGACCCAGAAGTTCTCGAGGCGGAGGGCGATCCCGGCAGCGAGTTCCAGCTCCCCGGAAGCAAGCAGATGCGCGAGAGCGGCGCGGATGTTCGGAAGCTCCGCCGCGACCGTCCCGTATTCCGCCGACGCGGATCCCGCCGCGAAGGCCTCGGGCCACAGCCCCGCCGCATCCACGATCTCGAAGCAGAAGCCTGCGTGACGGCGGCGTACCGCGTCGGCCTCGCCGCCTGCCTCGAGCTGCTCGGCCGCGAACTCGCGGATCGTCTCGAGCATCCCGAAGCGGCCCGACTCCCAGCGGCGAACGAGGCTCTTGTCGACGAGCGACTGCATGAGCTCGAGGTCGGCGTCCGCGACCTGCTCCGCCGCCTCGAGCGTCCACCCGCCGCGAAAGACGGACAGCGCCGCGAGCAGCTCTCGCTCGTCGGGGTGGAGCAGCTCGTACGACCACTCGATCGTGGCGCGAAGCGTCTGCTGGCGGGTCTCGGCGTCGCGCCCGCCCTTGAGGAGGTCGAGCCTGTTGCCCAGCCGCTCCAGGAGCTGCCGGGTCGAGAGGAGCGACGTGCGCGCGGCGGCAAGCTCGAGCGCGAGCGGCAGGTCGTCGAGGCGGGCGCAGAGGTCGTCCAGGGCCCCGTCCTCCTCGAAGTCCGGCCGCGCGGCCCGCGCCCGCGCGACGAAGAGGCGCCGCGCCTCGCCGCGCTCGAGCACCGGCACCGGGTAGACGTGCTCGCCCTGCACGCGGAGCCGTTCGCGGCTCGTCACGAGCACGTCGGCGTGCGGGCACTCCGCGAGCACGGCGGCCACCTCGGGCGCCGCTTCGACGACGTGCTCGAAGTTGTCGAGCAGGAGCAGGAGCCGCCGCCCGTCGACGAGCTCCGGGAGCGTCCCGCCGCCGCCGAGCGCGCGCGCCGCCGCCGGCCCGACGTCCGCGGGGTCGGTGAGCGGCGCGAGTGGCACCCACCAGACGCCGTCCGGGTACGCCTCTGCCGCCTCTCCGGCGGCGTGGAGAGCGAGGCGCGTCTTCCCGGAGCCGCCGGCGCCCGTCAGCGTCACGAGCCGGGCGTCCTCCCGGGCGAGCAGGCCCCGCACGTCGCCGAGCTCCTGCTCGCGGCCGAGGAACGGCGTCGCCGGAACCGGCAGGTTCGTGCGGTACAGCGTCTTGAGGGGCGGAAACTCCGCGTCGCCGACCTGGAAGATCCGCTCCGGCGCGCTCAGGTCCTTGAGCCGATGCTCGCCGAGATCGCGCAGCGCCACACCGTCGAGGAGCGCCGCGGTCGCAGCCGAGACGAGCACCTGCCGGCCATGACCCGCAGCCGCGATCCGCGCCGCGCGGTGCACATCCGCCCCCACATATCCCTCCTCCGTCAGCAGGGGAGTACCGGTGTGCAGCCCCATCCGCACCGGCAGGCCCAGCTCCCGCTGCGCCTCTCGCGCGGCCTCGAGCGCGCCGGGCGCGGTCGGGAACGCGACGAAGAACGCGTCCCCCTGCGTGTCGACCTCGACCCCGCCGTGCCTGCCGAACGCCTTGCGCAGGACGCCCCGATGCCCGGCGAGCGCGTTCCCGTACTCCTCGGCGCCGAGCTCGTCCAGCAGCCGCGTCGAGCCCTCGACGTCCGTGAAGAGGAACGTGACAGTGCCGCGCGGCAACCCGGCCACGCCGCGAGTCTACGCCCGGGCCGGCAACGTCACCGGACCGCCGGAGCCCCTGCGGGCCTAGTAGCGCTCCTGCCGCCGGCGGCGCTGCTTGGCCGCCCAGTGGCTCAGCTCGCCGAGGGCGATCACGAGCACGAAGACACCGCCGGTCGCGAGCATCAGGAGGACGACCTTGCTCCCCTCCTGCGCGGCCGTCTCCACGGCCAGCAGCGCGTGGAACATCGCGGCGAGCACAGCGGGAGCCTAGCTCACCCGCCGTCGCGCGTGGGCCGCGAGCGCGGCAGCGACGGCCTCGTCCCCGGCCGCCGCCCGCGCCACGCGATCGAGCGGCGCCGGATCGGCGTGGAGGCGGAGAGCCCTCCGCGCCTCGTCGAGCGCCCCGCGGCCGAGGAGCGCGGCGGTCGCCGCCCACAGCGGCCCGTCGCCGTCTCTCTCCTCGGCGCGCAGCTGGCTGCAGAGCGAGATGAGCTCCGAGAGGTCGGCGACGGCCACGACGTCGTGCAGCGCCGAGATCCGCGCCACGCCGTGCGCGTAGAGGTAGTCGCCGAGGAGCAGAGCCGTGTCGTCGTCGGGAGGCGCGAAGAGGCGCGGCCGGCCGTAGTGGACGAGATAACCCTCGTAGATCGTCTCGAGCCCCAGCGCGTGGCGCGCCTCGCCGAGCGGGGAGAAGACGGGGCTGCGCTCGCGCTCCGTCTCCGGCAGCAGGCAATCCGCCCACAGCGAGCTCTCGGCCGCGGCCTCGACGGCCATCGTCTCCCAGAGGTCAGCGAGCAAAGCCGGCGACCGCGTCGACCGTGCGCTCGATCTCCTCCTCGCCGTGCGCCGTGGAGGGGAAGAGCGCCTCGAACTGCGACGGCGGGAAATAGACGCCCTGCTCGAGCAGATGCCGGAAGAGGCCCGCGTAGCGCCCGGTGTCGCACCGCTGCGCGTCCTCGAAGTTGCGTACCGGCCCGTCGCTCATGAAGAGCGTGAGGAGCGCGCCCACCCGCTGGACGCGACCGAACGGTGCGAGCCCCTCCTCGAGCAGCTCGGCCCGGCGCTCGAGCTCGTCGTAGACGGCATCGTCGCGCAGCCGCCTCAACACCGACAGGCCCGCGGCGGTCGCGAGCGGGTTTCCGGCGAGCGTGCCCGCCTGGTACACGGGCCCGGCCGGGGCGAGGAGGTCCATGATCTCCCCCCTGCCGCCGAACGCCGCGAGCGGAAGCCCCCCGCCGACGATCTTGCCCAGCACGGTCAGGTCGGGGAGCACCCCGAAGCGCTCCTGTGCGCCGCCGCGCGCGATGCGAAAGCCCGTGATCACCTCGTCGAAGACGAGCAGCGCGCCCGAGACGTCGCACAGGCGGCGCAGCGTCTCGAGGTACCCCGGCTCGGGCGGGACGACGCCCATGTTCGCGGCGACCGGCTCGACGACGATCGCGGCGAGGCCCTCGCCGTGGTGCAGCACGGCCTCCGCCGCGGCGTCGGTGTCGTTGTACGGGACCACGATCGTGTCCGCCGCCGCGCCCGTCGGCACTCCGGCCGAGGCCGGGATCCCGAGCGTCGCGAGTCCCGAGCCGGCGCTCGCGAGCAGCGCGTCGGCGTGGCCGTGATAGCCCCCGGCCGTCTTGAGGATCCGGTCGCGCTTCGTGAAGGCGCGCGCGAGCCGTAGCGCGCTCATCGCGGCCTCGGTCCCCGAGGAGACGAGCCGCACCTTCTCGACCGACGGAACGGCGTCGACGATCTCGGCGGCGAGCTCGACCTCGGCTTCGGTCGCGGCGCCGAAGCTCGTCCCGCGCGACGCCGCGAAGCGCACCGCCTCCACCGCCTCGGGATCGGCGTGGCCGAAGAGAAGAGGACCCCAGGACATGACCCAGTCGAGGAGCCGCCGGCCGTCCGCGGTCTCGACGTAGGGCCCCTCGCCGCACCGGACGAAGAGCGGCTCGTCGAGTCCGACGGCGCGCATCGCCCGAACCGGCGAGTTGACGCCGCCGGGGATCAGCTGGAGCGCACGGCGGTAGAGCTCCGACCGCGCGGTCAGAGCCAAGCGGCGAGATCCTTCGTCCAGTAGCTGACGATCAGGTCCGCGCCGGCCCGCTTGATCGCCGTCAGCGACTCGAGCGCCGCCGTGCGCTCGTCGAGCCACCCGGCCCGAGCCGCGGCCTTGACCATCGCGTACTCGCCGGAGACGTTGTAGGCCGCAAGCGGCGCCTGGAAGGCCTCGCGCGCCGCGCGGATCACGTCGAGGTACGGCAGCGCGGGCTTGACCATGACCGCGTCCGCCCCCTCGTCGAGATCGATCTTGCATTCCCGCAGGGCCTCGCGGACGTTCGCCGGGTCCATCTGGTAGCCGCGCCGGTCGCCGAACGCCGGCGCGCTGTCGGCCGCCTCGCGGAACGGCCCGTAGAAGGCCGAGGCGTACTTCGCCGAGTAGGCGAGGATCGGCATCGTCTCGAAGCCGTGGTCGTCGAGCGCCTCGCGGATGGCGGCCACGCGGCCGTCCATCATGTCGCTCGGCGCGACGACGTCGGCCCCGGCCTCGGCGTGGCTGACCGCGGTACGCGCGAGCAGCTCGAGGCTGCGGTCGTTGTCGACCTCGCCGTCCACCACGACGCCGCAGTGGCCGTGCGACGTGTACTCGCAGAGACAGACGTCGGTGAGCAGCACGAGCTCCGGGAACCGGGGCCGCAGCGCGCGTAGCGCCTGCTGGACGATGCCGTCGTCCCCCCAGGCCCCCGTTGCATCCTCGTCCTTCTCCGCGGGAACACCGAAGAGGAGGACGGCGCGAACGCCTGCGGCGGTCAGCGCCTCCGCCTCGCGCAGCATGCCGTCGACGTCGAAGCGTGCCATGCCCGGCAGCTCCTCGTTCGCGAGCGGCTCGGGCGCGACGAAGAGCGGCATCACGAACTGGTCGAGCGAGAGCCTCGTCTCGCGCACGAGCCCGCGCAGCGAGGCCGTGCGACGGAAGCGGCGGAGGCGCGTGACCGGGAACGAGCTCACGTCCGAAGAGTACGCCGCTCGCGCCGCTCAGGCAGCCGGCGCCGGCGGCGTCTCGGGCGCCGGCTCCGTCTCGCCGCCGGGCTCGAGGCCGATCTCCGCGAGCGGCGCTCGGCCATCCCACTCCTGGAGCGCGACGCGTTCCGAGAAGAACTCCCACATCGCGCGCCCGGCGGCGAGCAGCGGCAGCGCGACGAGGATCCCAGGGAAGCCGTAGATCTCGCCGCCCGCCAGCAGGCCGAAGATCACGAGCAGCGGATGGAGGCGCAACGAGTGTCCCATCACCTTCGGCACGACGACGTGTCCCTCGAGCTGCTGGATCACGAGGAAGAGCAGCGCGACCCACAGCGCCGAGAGCGGGTGCTGGACGAGCGCGTACAGCACCGGCGGCGCGGCGCCGAGCCACGGGCCGATGTACGGGATCAGCTCGGTCACCCCGGCCCAGGCGCCGAAGGCCGCAGCGTACTTGCCGCCGTTCGGCATCAACCCGACCATCCCCAGGATCCACAGCCCGGCGCCGACGCTGACGCCGATGATGAGCGAGAGGAGGAGCTGGCCCTTGACGTAGCTCGCCACCGCCTGCTCCATCCGCACGATCAGCCCGCCGCGTCCCCACGGCGGGAATCGTCGGTCGACGGCATCCGTCAGCCGCTGCATGTCGAGCAGCATGTAGATCGAGACGACGACGATCAGCAGCACGTCGAAGAGGAGCGTCACGACGGTGAGCCCGGCTCCCTCCGCCCAGTGCAGCGCCTTCGACGTGTACCGCTGGACGTCCTTCGTCCCGACCTGGTTGAGGAACTTCTCGCCGGAGTGCTGGACGTGGACGCTGCTCAGATGGTGCCGGTCGAGCCAGCGCTGGAAGCGTGCGAGATCCTGCTGCGCGCCGGTCCGCGGCGGGTGTCCGGAATGGACCGTAAAGTAGTTGTCCACCCGGTGGGCGGCGCTCCGTGTCTGCTGCACGACCACCGTGGCGAGAGCGAGGATCGCCAGTGCGACGACGGCTGCAAAGGCGAGATAGACGAGCGCTACCGCGGGCCCGCGGGGAATCCAGGCCCTCCCGAGACCCCGGACGAGCGGGTTGAGCAGCAGGGCGATGAGCAGCGCGACGAGGAAGAGGAAGAGGACGTGACGCACGGCTCCGGCCACCGTCCACGCGAGCAACAGCAGCAGCGGCAGCAGCACGAGCTGCGCCCACCGGGGGATCTCGATGGTCACCGGCGCCGGCGGCGGCATGCGGGTGATGCTAACGCCGCCCCCGCGCGGATCCAGGGAAATCTGGCGCTGGACCTCTGGGATCCCGAGCCGCAGTTCGATAAGGTGCCGCGCGACATGCCGTCCGCGCATCCAAGGCGGCGGGTCGAACGCCAGCGAGCGCGCGCCGCGCGCCGGGCGCGCCGGGTCGCCCTTCTCGTCGTCCTCTCGGCGGTCTTCCTCGTCGCGCTCGGCCTGACCGCGTTCAGCAAGGGCACGGTGCCGACCTCCGTGGTGGTGCCACGGACTCCGCTCGCCGCGGTCGCGCAGACGCAGCCGACCGCCGAGATCATCGCGCAGCGGGGCCAGGTTCACCTGCAGCTCCCGGTCTCGCAGAGCCGCCTGACCGCGATCGGCTACCACTCCGCGGGCGACGGCGCTCTCACGCTCCACCCGCTCGGCCACCAGGCCAACGAGGGCCTCGTGCAGCGGATCGTCCACGGCATCTTCGGCGGCGGCGGCGGCTCGCCGAGCTGGTACCAGCTGACGGGCGGCGGGACGTCGGCGATCGACGTCGGCGCACCGATCGGCAGCGACGTCTACTCGCCGGTGGACGGAACCGTGGTCGCGATCCGGCCGTTCGTGGTGGAGGGAAAGGCGTACGGATCCGAGATCGACATCCAGCCGCAGACCGCTCCTTCGCTCGTCGTCGCTGTGACGCAGCTCGCCGCAGACCCGTCGCTCACGGTCGGCACGCCGGTCGTGAGCGGCGCGACGAAGCTCGGACGAGTGGCCGACCTCGCCGTCGTCGAGCACCAGGCGCTCTCGCGCTACACGAACGACGCCGGCAACCACGTGACCATCGAGGTCCGCGCGGCTCCGGTGCTCACGACCGGCTAGAAGGCCCGCCGCGTTGAAGATCCTCTTCCTCGCGGACGTCTTCGGCGTGCCGGGGCGTCGGGCCGTGGAGGAGCACCTGGCCGAGCTGCGCGAGCGCTTCGACGCCGACCTCGCGATCGTCAACGGCGAGAACGCCGCCGACGGCGCCGGGATCACGGGCAAGCTCGCGGACAGGCTGCTGGCCGCCGGCGCGGACGTGGTCACGCTCGGCAACCACACCTACCGCCGCAGCGGCATCGCCGCCTACCTCGCGACGAGCGAGCGCGTGATCCGGCCGGCGAACTCCGGCTCGGAGGCACCGGGGCGCGGACTGGCCGTGGTCGAGGCGCGGAACAGCGTCGCGGTCGCCGTCGTCAACCTGCTCGGCCAGCTCTTCCTGCCGACGCCGATCTCTCCCTGGGAGCTCGTCGACTCCCTCGTCGACGAGGCGCGGGCCGCAGCGCCGGTCGTGATCGTGGACTTCCACGCCGAGGCGACGAGCGAGAAGGTCGCGCTCGCGACGTGGCTCGACGGCCGTGCCACCGCCGTGATCGGCACGCACACGCACGTCCAGACGAACGACGCGCGCATCCTCCCCGGCGGCACAGCCGCCGTGAGCGACGCGGGGATGACCGGACCCCACGACTCGGTCATCGGCGTCCGGTCCGAGCTCGCGATCGCACGCATGCGAACGCGGCTACCCGTCAAGTTCGAGCCGGCGGAAGGCGACGTGAGGCTGGAGGGCGTCCTCCTCACGTGCACCGATGCGGGGCGCGCCGAGGAGATCGAGCTCGTGCGCGTCCCGGCCTGACTGCGTCACGAGCTGCCGCAGCGGCAGCGCCGGCGCGAGCAGGGCCAGCGCGGCGAAGGGATAGAACCACGGGATGTACGTGTAGAGCCAGTACGTGACGACGAGCTCGAAGCCCGCGAGGAGCACGGCGGTGAGCGCGGCGAGCTGGAGCGGCGACTTGCGGCGGGGGACGAACGCGGCCGCGACCGCTCCCACGACGAGCGCCACCTGCAGCACGCGCTGCACGAGGTGGAGGTCCGGCAGCCCGCGCGCGTGGTACTGCCTCCAGTCCCAGAGCGACCACGGCGCGGCGCGTCCGATCTGGAAACCGACGGTCCTCGTCCAGAAGACCTGCGCCTCGTGCAGCGGATTCGGCTCGAGGAGCAAAACGGAGAAGGCGGCGAGCGTCGCGGCGGCGAAGCCCAGGAGGGCGCCGCGGCTCGGCCTCCGCCCGGGGTACGTGATCCAGAGCGGCGCGACGAGCAGGGAGGCGAACTTCGTCCAGCCGGACAGGGCGGCGAAGAAGCCGCGGGCCGCCGGTCTTGAGACCAGCCAGAAGCCCCACACGAGGAAGCAGGGCATGATCGTGTCGTTCGTGTTCGAGTTCGAGACGTACTGGGTGAAGGGATAGGCCGCCCATGCGAACGCGAGCACGGCGCCGAGCCGCCGGCCGCCGAAGCGCACCCCGACGAGGAAGAGGCCGAGCAGCGTGAGCAGATCGAACGCGATCGAGGTGAAGTGCGCGGCCGGCAGGTCGTCCCATTTCCCGCTCCAGCCCACGGCGAGGTAGCCGGGGATGTACGACTCGTACGCGACCGGCCCGTACGTGTCCCCCTCCGGGTTCGCGCTCTCGCAGCGCCCGTTCGTCTGGATCCAGTTGCGGATCTCGCCCGAGGCGTCGGCCGGCCCGCACGCCCTGAGCCTCTTGCCGTTCGGGGCGGTCTTCTCGACGGGGAAGTTCCCCCACGGGGCCTGTCCCGCGACGATCCGCTGGGCTCCGATCACGCCGGAGTAGCCGACGTCGATGACGTTCGAGCGCTCGACGTTGAGCCCGACGCGGAAGCCGGCGAGGAAGATCGTCGCTCCGAGGAGCACCCAGACCGGCCAGCGCGAAGCCCCGGGGGTGCCGCGGTTCCGGACGCCGATCCACGTTCCGCGCAGCACGACCCAGACGAGGAGCGGGTAGAAGAGCGGCACCGCCGTGAAGACGTCCCCGTGGTTGAAGAACCAGAGCGACGCGGTCGGCGACAGCAGGAAGAGCAGGTCGAGGTTGCGGAGCGACAGCGGGCGACGCCAGTCGCCGAGCCCGGCGAGGAAGACGAGGCAGAACGCTCCCCAGACCCACGGGTTGTTGATCGCGGTGCCGCCGAACGCGCCCGGCGAGCCGCGCGCCATCCCCCACGCCACCTGTGGGCCGGTCCACGCCTCGGTGACGGCGCCGCTCGAGTCCTGCACCGTTCCCTCGGCGATCTCGCCGGCGGCGCCCCACCAGATCTTCACCGTCCACTGGCCGGTCTTCGCGTCGTGCGTCACCTCGTGGCTGCGGCCCGACTTCGGGTAGCGCGAGAGCCAGTCGGCGACCTTGGGATACCGCTCGAAGATCCGCAGCGCCTGCGCCGACGTGAGCGAGGTCCCCGGCCGCGCCGGGACGAGCGGAGTCTGGATCAGGTGTCCCTTGCCGTCGTACGCGGGGCCGGTCGAGGTTGTGCCCGTCGAGCCGAAGGCGGAGGGGGCGAGCGCGACGGCGACGAGGGCGGCGAGGGCGGCGGCGAGGAGACCCCTCACCGCGCGAACGGTACTTACGCCTTCGCGCGGCGGAACGACCAGAGCTTGTTCCCGACGAAGTTGAGCGGCGTCACGACGACGATCGCGACGGCCTGCGCAGGGAGCTTGCCGAGGTCGCCGTAGGCGATGAGCAGGTGGAGCACGAGGAGGTTGGCGCCCAGAGCCGCCAGCGAGACGAGGAAGAAGCGCATCCCCTGGATCCCGACGTGACCGCGGTGCTCGCGGAACGTCCAGAGCCGGTTCCACGTGTAGTTGCTCGTGACGGCGACGAGAAAGGAGCACGTCGCGGCGGCGAGATAGTGGACGCGCTCGTGCACCAGTGCGCCGTAGACGGCGAGGTTGATGAGGTAGCCGACCGCGCCGACGGCGCAGAACTTGCCGAGCTGCCGCCAGTTGTGGGCGGAGAGGAGCGACGCGACCAGGCGCGGCCGCGCGGGCGGGAGGGAGGCGGCCGGGCGTTCCACGGTCGTCGGCGAGGGTAGCGCCTCTGCGGCTCAGGCCGCCGACACCTGCTCGGGCTCGATCCCGGCGCCCGCCGGGGAAACCTCGCGCACCCGGCCGTCCTCCTTCACCACGAGCCCCTCGACGCCGCCGTCCGGGCGGACGACCAGGTCGCGCAGCTCTCCGAGCCCGTGCGCGGCGTTCACGACCGCGCGACCGAGCAGCGAACGTAACGAGCGGGAGCGGTCGCGGTAGAAGTCCACGTCCTCGAGGAGCAGAAGGGCCGACGGCACGGAGATCGCGTCGTCCTGCAGGTCGGCGGCGGCGAAGACGAGGAAGCGGCGGCTCTCGTCGCCGCAGAGGACGACGAAGCCGAGCGCCCGCCAGTCCACGGGGTCGAGAAGCACGTCGACCGGGCGGCCGAGGCGGATTCCGTGGAGCTGCACAGGTAGCTGCAACAGCTCGGTAGCTGACCTCGACCCCATTCTCTCCGTCGTTCCTATCCGGTCGGCCGGCCCGGAAACGGGGTCACCTCCCCGCCACGAGCGGGACGAAGCGGCACCGGACGGTGCGGAGGACGGCAGGTCCTTCCGGCGTCCGCACGACGACCTCGAGCCACTGCCCGTCCGCGCCGCCGACGGGGACGACGAGACGGCCGCGCTCCTCGAGCTGGTCGTGCAGCGCCGGCGGCGCCTCGAGGGCGGCGGCCGCGACGGCGATCGCGGCGAACGGCGCGTGCTCCGGCAGGCCGCGTGTGCCGTCGCCGACGTGGAGGTGGACGCGGTCCCCGTAGCCGGCCGCGGCGAGGCTCGCGCGCGCCTGCGCCGCGAGCTCGGGAATCCGCTCGATCGTGTGCACCTCGCCGGCGAGCTCGGCGAGCACGGCCGCCTGGTAACCGGAGCCCGTGCCGACGTCGAGCACGCGCTCGGTTCCCCGCAGCGCGAGCTGCTCGCAGATGAGCGCGACCATGTAGGGCTGCGAGATCGTCTGCTCGCCGCCGATGGGGAGCGCAGCGTCCGCGTACGCGGCCTCGCGCAGGTCGGGCGGCAGGAAGCGCTCGCGCGGCACCCGTCCCATCGCCGCGAGCACCCGTTCGTCGCCGATGCCGCGCCGGCGGAGCTGGGCGTCGACCATGCGCGCGCGCTCCTCAGCCGACACGGGCCGGCGTCTCCATCGAGCTCGGGGCGGGGATGCCGAAGTGCTCGAGCACGGCGGGAGCGACGTCGGTGATCCGGCGGATCTCCCCCCCGACGCCGACGGTCACGAGCGGGACGAGGGAGTCGCCCGCGACGAGGGAGCCGTGACTGCCGCCGCCGGCGTGGTGACGGCCGCCGAGGTCGACGAGCTCCCAGCCCTCCGCGGCGGAGACGAGCAGCTCGCCCGCGTTCGGGTTCTGAAGCGCCGAGCGCGCCCGCCACGCTGCGTCCGGGTGGTCGAGCGTGTCCACGGGTGCGTCCGCTCCTTCGCGCCGGACGATCACCTCCTCGCCCTCGCGGCGGAGCGTGACGTCGACCGCCGCGAGCCCGTCGAGCCTGCGCGCGAGCTCCGCGACGTCGAGGCGCGCGTTCGGAAGCAGGTAGACCTGCCCCGCGCGGTTCGAGCCCGTCACGACGACCTCGCCGCGGAGGTCCGAGAACCGCTCCTCCAGCCTGGCCGCCTGGCCGACGCGCGTCTGGCCGTGGTCGGAAAGCAGCACGACCGCGTAGCGCTCGAGGAACTCGTCCGGGTCGCCGGCCGCGTCGAGGAGCGCACCGATCGCCGCGTCCTCCTGCTCGAGCGCATGCTGCGCGGCGGCTCCGTCCGGCCCGGAGGCGTGCGAGGCGAAGTCGTAGCCGGAGAGGTAGAAGGCGAGGAAGTCGAAGCCGTCGCGCGTGACGAGCCAGCGCCCCACCGCCGCGGCGTACGCGTCGACCGAGCCGGTGCGGCGGCTGCGCACCGCGAACGGGGCTCCCGTCCGGTCCGACTCGAAGAGGCCGTAGAAGAAGAAGCGCCGGGGGCCGTACGCGGCGCGCTGGATGCCGGGAAGCGTCGGCAGGTAGCGGTGAGGGCCCCGATAGCAGGTGATGTTCACGGCGGCCGTGACGAGGCCGGCGTCCTCGAGCGCCTCGTAGACGGTCACGGCGTCGGGCGAGAGGTGCCGGGCGTTCATGTTGAAGATCGGGTCGAGCAGCGACTGCGAGAGGCCGGCCGCGCGCAGGGCTGCGAAGGACGAGCCGTACTCCACGATCCGGCGCTCCTCGCGGTTCCACCAGACGAGCGAGGGGATGTGGTGGACGCCGGGCCCGGCGCCGGTTGCGATCGAGGTCAGGCAGACCGGCGTGAGGGAGGGGAAGACCGACGTCGCCTGCCGGTAGTCGCCGTGCTCCGCGAGGAAGGACATGGCGGGCGCCCGGCCGCTCTCGATCGCGCGCTCGAACGCGGCCGGGGTCATCCCGTCGACGACGATGAGTACGAGCTTGCGGGCCACGCGGCCGGTTACTCGTCGCGCGCGAGCGTTCGCAAACCGGCGTACCGCTCCGGCTGCGTCCGTCTGAGCCGCAGGGCGAGGGCGGGCAGCAGCACGGCGATGACGTAGCCGGCCGCGGGGATCCAGGCCAGCGCCGCAATGACGAACGCCGCGCCGCCGACGAGGGTGCCGGTGCCGCCCCGCGTCCCGCCGCGCCTGAGCGCGCCGCTCACGATCGGCGCCGCGCCGAGGAGTCCGAGCAGCGCACCTCCTGCACCGAGCGCGATGTCGGGCCACCCGCCGGGCTGCCACTCGTAGATGCCGAACCCGAGACCCGCACCGGCGAGCGTGGCGGCAACGCCCGCGGTCACGAGGACGGTGCGCACCGCGGCGCCGACGCCGGCGGCGACGAGGGTGCCGACGGCGGCGCCGAGGCCCGCGCTGACCCCGATCCAGTACCACGATCCCACGCGCAAACCGTAACCGTGGACGCAGCTCGTCCGTTGTTCGCCCAGACCCCGCCAGGAGGCCCAAGTGACCCCCGACGCACGTCCCCACCTCGTCTTCTTCACCTCCCACCGCTCCGGCCCGGCCCGGCGGATGGAGAGCCTGCTCGCCCACATCGCGCGCAAGGAGCGCGGCCGTCTCCGCGTCAGCAAGGTCGACGTCGACGACCGGCCCGACCTCGCCGAGCGGTTCCGGGTGGAACAGGTTCCCTCGCTCGCGCTGATCGTCGAGCGGCGTGTCGTCTCGCGCCTCGAGGGCCGCGCGACCGCGCCGCGCATCGAGTCGATGCTCGAGCCTCACCTCGCCGAGGACGAGGCCGCCGAGGCCGTCGCCTAGCCGCGTCCCTGCAGGCGCCCGATCACCGCGAGGCCGAAGTCCGCCGCGCGCTTGCCGTCGATCACGCGATGGTCGAAGGTGACCGACACGTTGCCCATCCGGCGGACGACGACCTCGCCGTCCCGCACGACCGGCCGCTCGTCGATGCGGTGGACGCCGAGGATCGCGACCTCGGGATGGTTGACGAGCGGCGTCACGAACAGGCCGGCGGACTTGCCCGCGCTCGTCACCGTGAAGGTGCCGCCGCGCAGCTCCTCCGGCTTCAGCGCGCCGGCGTGTGCGGCTTCGGCGAGGCGGCGCACCTCGGCGTCGAGCTCGTCGAGCGAGAGCCGGTCGCAGCCGTGCACGACGGGGACGACGAGCCCCTGCTCGGTCTGGACGGCCACGCCGACGTCGTAGCGGTCGAGCAGCACGAGCTCGCCGTCCTCGACCCGCGCGTTCAGCTCCGGGAACTCGCGCAGCGACTCGACGACCGCCCGAAGGACGAGCGGCACGAGCCGCTTCAGGTCGGCGTCCGTGAAGTCGCATTCCTCGACCCACGTCACGGCCGGGATCTCCCGGTGCGCGCGCGTCAGGTGCTCGAACATCTGGCGGCGGGCTCCGCGCAAGGCCACGCGCTCGCCCTCGCTCGTCCTCGCGGTTCCATCGCCCCCGGCGGTCGCACGGACGTCGTCCTCGGTGATTCGTCCCTGAGGACCGGTGCCACGTACGCCGGCAAGATCGACGCCTAGCTCGGCCGCGACCTTGCGGACGAGCGGCGTCGCGCGGGCCCTCTCGGGCGCGGGAGGCGAGACGGCAGGCTGCTCTCGCTTCGGCGGCGTCGCCGCGCCGTCGCCACCGATCACGACCAGGACGGTGCCGACCGGGACGACCTCGCCCTCCGCGACGAGGATCCGCGAGACCTTGCCGCTCGCCGGCGACGGGATCTCGACCGTCGTCTTGTCGGTCGCGATCTCGACGAGCGGGGCGTCCTCGGCCACCTCCTGCCCCTCCTCGACCAGCCAGCGCGCGATCTCACCCTCGGTCAGGCCCTCGCCGAGGTCGGGCAGCTTGAACTCGTACGCCACGAGCCGCAGTTCTAGCGGATCGCGTCGTCTCGGAGCACCGCGTGGACGCCCTTGACCTCGTTGACGACCTGCGTCACGCGCAGGTCGACGGCGACGCTCGCCAGCCCGAAGGCTTCCGCCCGCGAGACCCCGAGCTCGCGCTCCATCAGGTCGAGCATGGTCTGCGTCGCCTGCTCGGCGGCGAGGTCGAGGTCTTCGTCGAACCCGAGCGCGAGCCAGGAGTCGCTGGTGCGGGCGATCGGCGAGCGCAGGTCGCGGTCGTCGACGCCGAGCGTGAGCGTCGCCCGCTCGACCGGGCACTCGATCGCCGTCCCCGACACCTCGCCGTCGCCCTGCGCGCCGTGACCGTCGCCGGCCATGAGCAGGGCATCGTCTACCGGGATCGGGAGAAAGAGCGTCGTGCCCGCGACGAGCTCCTTGCAGTCGATGTTTCCTCCCCACCGGCGCGGCGGAGTCGTCGAGTGCTCACCGGGCTCGGGTGGAGGCATCCCGATCACTCCGAGGAATGGCGCCGAGCGGACCGCGTGCGGTCCGAGCCGCCACGTGTCCCCGTCCAACGACCACGTGAACAGCTCGCCGGGCGGCGCCCACGTCCGTCCCCAGTCACGAGTCACGATCTCGTCAATGCGCACGACGAGCGTCTGCCCGGCTCGTGCTCCGCGCAGGGCGATCGGGCCGTAGAGCGCGTGGCCGGCGCCCTCGGGACGCTGCGGCTCGACGTCGCGGTCCCAGGTCCAGAACGCTGCGTACGAGTGGAACGACACCGACTCGCCTGGGTCGACGGTGACGACCGGCTCGTAGTCGCGGGATAACCAGCCCCTCATGCGCGTGGCTCCTGGATCCAGGCGTCCGCCGGCGCGAGCAAGACGCGCAGCCCGATGCGCCGTCCGTCGTCGCCGCGGAACTCCCAGAGCGACACCGCCTGCTCGTCGCCGTTCAACTCGGGCGCGACCTCCGCAGGCACGTAGCCCGCCTGCAGCCGGCGCTCCGCGTCCCAGACGGCGACCGCGTCCGGGTCGTGCTCGTTCTCGGGCTCCCGGACGAGCGCGAGCCTCCGGCCCGGAGCGAACGCGTCGTCCTGCAGCTCCTCCGTCCGGTACGACGCACCCGCGAGCCTCACGACCCGCACGCGCGGGTCGTCCCACTTCATCGCCTCGCCGGTCGCGGCGTCGCGGAGCCAGAAGCCCGACTCGCCTCGCTCGAGCCAGATCCGCAGCCGCGGCCCACCGCCGACTGCGGCGGCGGCGTCTACCGGCCGGGCGCGGACGGCTTCGCCGTCGGCGCTTCCAGCCTCAGAACTCGAGGAGGCGCCTGACGGCATGGACGACCCGCTCGACCGACGGCATGTAGCAATCCTCGATCTTCCAGTACGGATACGGCACGTCGAAGCCGGTCACCCGCAGCACGGGGCCGCGGAGGTCGAGGATCGCCTTCTCGGCGAGGATCGCGGCGATCTCGGCGCCGAAGCCGGCGGTGCGCGGCGCCTCCTGCACGACCACGACGCGTCCCGTCTTAGCCGCCGAGGCGAGCAGCGCGCCCTCGTCGAGCGGCCGCAGGGAGCGGAGGTCGAGGACCTCGACGGAGGCCTCGCTCTCGAGCGCGTCCGCCGCCCGCTCGCACACCGGCACCATCGCGCCGTAGGCGACGAGCGTCACGTCCCTCCCCTCCCGCGCGAGCCGCGCCTGCCCCAGCGGCACCACGTGCTCGTCCTCCGGCACCTCCTGCTTCTCACCGCGGTAGATGAGCTTGGGCTCGAGCACGACGACGGGGTCGGGGTCCCGGATCGCCGCCGCGAGGAGCCCCTTCGCGTCGGCCGGTGTCGAGGGGATCGCGACCTTCACGCCCGGGGTGTGGACGTAGTACGCCTCGGGCGAGTCGTCGTGGAGCTCGGGCGCGCGGACGCCGCCGCCGTACGGCATGCGCACGACGAGCGGGAACTCCATCTTCCCGCCGGTGCGCCAGCGGTAGCGGCCGACATGCGTGATCAGCTGGTCGAGGCACGGATACGAGAAGGCGTCGTACTGCATCTCGCAGACCGGCCGCCAGCCGGCCATGCAGAGCCCGACGGCGCTGCCGAGGATCCCGGCCTCGGCGAGCGGCGTGTCGACGCAGCGGTTCTCGCCGAAGCGCTCGCGCAGCCCGGCGGTCGCGCGGAAGACGCCGCCGGCGCGACCGACGTCCTCGCCCATGACCATGACCGTCTCGTCGCGGGCGAGCTCGCTGTGAAGCGCGTCGTTCACAGCCTCGACCAGGAAGAGCTCGCTCACGTGATCCAGCCCTCGCGGAGGTTCGGCGGCGGCAGGACGTAGGCGTTGTCGAAGACGAGGTCGGGATCCGGCTCCGGCTCGGCCTCGGCCTCGGCGATCCCCTGCCGCATCGTCTCGAGCGCCTCGTTCTTGATCTCCTCGGCGAGCGCGTCGTCGAGCACGCCGAGCCGGCGGAGATAGGCGTCGTAGCGGCCGACGCACTCGTTGCGCTTCTCCTCCTCGACGCGCCCGAGGTCGATGTAGGCGCGCGGGTCGTCGGCAGTCGCGTGCGGGGCCGCGCGATACGTGACCGCCTCGATGAACGTCGGTCCCCCGCCGCCGCGGGCCCGCTCGACCGCCTCGCGCGTGGCCTCGTACACGGCGAGCACGTCGCCGCCGTCGACGCGCACGCCCGGCATGCCGTAGCCCACGGCCTTGTCGACGAGCGCCTCCGCGCGCGTCTGCGCCTCGAGCGGCGTCGAGATCGCCCACTGGTTGTTGTTGCAGAAGAGGATCAGCGGCGCCTGCATCACCGCCGCGAGATTGGCGCCCTCGTGGAAGGAGCCCTCGCTCGTCGCGCCGTCGCCGAAGTAGGCGATCGCGACGGTCGAGGTGCCCTTCAGCTTCTCCCCCCAGGCGAGGCCGGCTGCGTGCGGCACGTGAGTCCCGATCGGGACGCAGATCGAGGCGACGCGGTACTCCGCCGGGTTCCACCAGCCGGCCGGATGGCCGCGCCACCAGTGGAGGACCGTGCTTGCCGGCATCCCGCGCAGCAGGCCGATCGCCGACTCGCGGTAGCTGGGGAAGATCCAATCCTCGTCGGCGAGCGCGTGCACCGAGCCCGCCTGCATCGCCTCGTGGTTCCAGAAGATCGCGTACGTCCCGATCCGTCCCTGCCGGTGGTAGACGAGCGAGCGCTCGTCGTACGTGCGCAGGAGGACGAGCGAGCGGTAGAGGGCGAGGAGCTCGTCGGCGCCGAGACCGTCGACCTCGCGCTCCTCGTCGATCACGCGTCGCAGCTCGTGCTCCCAGGGCGCGCCGGAAGGCGCGCGGTCTGTCTGCTCGGCGGCGCCGGCTTCGCCGGCGGCGCTTCCAGCATTCGGCGCCACTTTCGCCACGGGCGCGAAGCCTAGTCGCACGAGGAGCGGCGTAGGATCGAGCGATGGAGCGGAAGCAGCCCGACCTCGTCCTCATCGTGGCCCGCTCGTTCGCGACGAAGCTCGCGACGCCGACGCTCATCATCGACGCCCACGGCGACCTCGTGTACTTCAACGACGCGGCCGCGGAGGTGCTCGGGCGTCCCTACCTCGACGTGGGCGCCCTCCGTGCCTCGCGCTGGCAGGAGCTCTTCCAGCCGCGCACGCTGGACGAGGAGCCGCTGACCGCCGAGCAGACGCCGGGCGGGATCGCTCTGCTGGAGCGGCGGCCGGTGCACGACGCGTTCGCGATCCGCGGGCTCGACGGCCGCGAGCGCGAGATCACCGTCACGTCGTTCCCGCTCTTCTCGCACCCCGACGAGGTCGTCGGGGCCATGTCCATCTTCTGGGAGCTACCGGCCGCACCGTGAGGATCCACGTCTGGGGCGCGGCGCGGATCGCTCTCCGCGCCGGGGCCGGCGACCGTGGGATACGGCGGCAACACCTCCTGCGTCGAGCTCGACCTCGCCGACGGCACGACGGTGATCCTCGACGCCGGCTCCAGGATCCGCGAGCTCGGCCAGCGGCTCCTCGAGCGCGAGCCCGGCGTGCTCCACCTCTGCCTGACCCATCTCCATCTCGACCACGTCGAGGGTCTCGGCTTCTTCGCGCCGCTCTGGCGGGCCGGCTGGAGGCTCCGCTTCTGGGGCCCGCCGTCCACGACTGCGACGCTCCGCGGGCGGGTCTCCCGCTACCTGTCGCCGCCGCTCTTCCCCATCGGCCTCGTGGAGGCCCCGGCCGAGGCGGCGTTCGACGACGTGCCGCGCGAGCCCTGGCGGATCGGCAGCGCGCTGCTCGAGGCGCAGGCCGTCGAGCATCGGGGCCCGACGCTCGGGTACCGGATCGAGGACGAAGGCCGCGTGCTCGCCTACCTCCCAGACCACGAGCCGTACCTGACGGCCGCGCTCGACGACGAGCCGGAGTGGGTCTCGGGCTGGGCGCTCGCGGCGGGTGCCGACCTCCTCCTGCACGACTCGCAGTACACGGAGGACGAGTACCCGCACCGGCTCGGCTGGGGTCATTCGAGCGTCGTCCACGCGGCGACCTTCGCCCGCGCCGCCGGAGTCGGCCAGCTCGGGATGTTCCACCACGACCCCATGCGCTCGGACCGCGAGCTCGAGGAGCTCTACGACCAGGTCGCCGAGATCGTCCGGGACGACCAGGAGCCGCCGCTGATCGCCCGCGAGGGCCTCGAGATCACGCTGGGCGGCGGCTAGAACCCGATCCGCCCCGGGCGTACGCTCCTCCCATGCCGTTCTGCACCGAATGCGGGACCGAGAATCCGCCGCAGGCGAAGTTCTGCTTCTCGTGCGGGAGCGCGATGGCGCCGGCCGCGCCGTCGGTGGTCCCGAGCGAGGAGCGCAAGGTGATCACCGCGATCTTCGTCGACCTCGTCGGCTCGACCGCCCGCTCCGAGCAGCTCGATCCCGAGGACGTGCGGTCGCTCGTGGCGCCGTATCACGCGAAGGTGCGCGGCGAGCTCGAGGGACACGGCGGCACCTTCGAGAAGTTCAGCGGCGACGCCATCCTCGCGCTGTTCGGCACGCCGAAGGCCCACGAGGACGACCCCGAGCGCGCCGTCCGCGCCGCGCTCGCGGTGCGGCAGGGGATCGCCGAGCTCAACGAGGAGGACGAGTGGCTCGACCTCCACATCCGCATCGGCATCCACACCGGCGAGGCGCTCGTGATGCTCGGGGCGCGGCCGAGCGAGGGCGAGTGGTCGGCCGCGGGCGACGTGCTCAACACCGCGGCGCGGATCCAGTCGGCGGCGCCGATCGACGGCATCCTCGTCAGCCGGACGACGTACCTGGCGACGAAGGACAGGTTCGTCTTCGAGGCGGCGGCGCCCGTGCAGGCGAAGGGGAAGGCGGAGCCGGTCGAGGTCTGGGTCGTCGCCGGCGCGCAGGACGGCGCCGGCCCACGGACGCGGGCCGATACCCGGCTCGTCGGCCGCGACGACGAGCTGCAGGAGCTGCTCGCGTTCTGCGAGTCGGCGGCGGAGGAGCGCTTCGTCGGCATGGCGGCGATCGTCGGCTCGCCGGGCGTCGGAAAGAGCAGGCTCCTGCTCGAGCTCGTCCGGCGGCTCGAGAGCCGCTTCGACATCCACCGCGGGAAGTGCCTCTCGTACGGCGAGGGCATCACGTACTGGCCCGTCATGGAGGTCTTCAAGTCGGCGGCCGGGATCCGCCAGAGCGACGACCGCGAGGCGATCACGGCGCGGCTCGACGCGTTCCTCGAGGGGCTGCCGACCCAGGACCTCGACGAGCTGCGCACCGTGGCCGCAGCGATCTCGAACCTGATCGGGTTCCCGACCACGCCGCGCGGGACGTATGTGACGAGCGAGATCTCGCAGGCCGAGCTGCATTGGGGGATCCGGCGCGCGTTGGAGCTGATGGCGACGCAGCGGCCGACGGCGGTCGTGGTCGAGGATCTCCACTGGGCCGAGCCGACGCTGCTCGAGCTGATCTCCTACGTCCTCGTCGAGGAGCCCGAGCTGCCGCTCGTGATCGTCGGGACCGCCCGGCCGGAGCTCGCCGACGAGGCGCCCGGCTTTCTCGGCCGCGAGGGACGGCGGCGCACCGTCGCGCTGCAGACGCTCGGGCCTGAGCAGGCAGCGGCCCTGCTGGGCGACCTCACCGGCGACAGCGCGTACGCCGAGACCGCGTTCGCCGAGGCGCTGATCGCGAACGCCGGTGGCAACCCGCTCTTCCTCGAGGAGACGGTGCGAATGCTGCGAGACGAGGGGCTGCTCGACCTCGAGCGCTGGCAGGGCGAGGAGATGCGCGACGTTCCGGTGCCGACGAGCATCCAGGGACTCATCAGCTCGCGCCTCGACCGGCTGGAGCCGAAGGAGAAGCTGGTCGCGCACCACGCCTCCGTCGTCGGCGCCGTCTTCTGGGCAGGAGCGGTGGCGCATCTCGGCGCCCAGGAGGGGGCAGCGCCGGAGGATCCGCAGCCGGGCCTGGCGGAGCTCGAGCGTCGCGACTTCGTCGCCCACCTGCGTGCCTCGAGCGTCGCCGCCGACGAGGAGTACTCGTTCAAGCACATCCTCATCCGCGACGTCGCGTACGGCCAGGTGCCCAAAGGCCGCCGCGCCGAGCTTCACCTCGGCTTCTCGGACTGGGTCAAAGGCCTGCCGAGCAGTGCCGACGAGTTCGTCGAGATCGTCGCGTGGCACCTCGAGCAGGCCTGCCTGCTCTCGCGCGAGGTGGCGCGGAGCCCGATCACGCCGCCGCTGCGGGAGGCGGCCACCGCCCTCGCCGACGCGGGCCGCAGGGCCGAGCGGCGCGAGAGCCTGCGCGAGGCTCATCGCTATTACTCGCGCGCCCTCGACGTGCTCGGCGAGGAGGACGCCGACCTTCGGGTCGAGCTGCGGCTACGCCGCGCGGACATGGCGATGATGCTCGGGCTGCTCCAGGAGGCAGTCGACGAGCTGCACGAGGTGGCGCAGGCGGCGGAGGAGCTGGGCCGGCAGGATGTCGAGGCCGAGGCCTTGCTCCTGCTCGGCGACATCGACCAGCGGCAAGGTCGCCCCGGCGAGGCGCACAAGCGGCTCCTCGAGGCCGAGCGGCTGGCCCGCCTCGCCGACGACCCGCGCCTCGAGGCGAGGGTCGAGTTCGTGCTGAACACGTTCGTCGGCGACTATCTCGGCGAGCTCGAGCAGGTGATCGAGAACCTGCGCGGCGCGATCGCCACCGCCGAGGCCATCGACGACCACGCGCTCGTCGCCGAGGGTCATCTCCGGATCGCCGCGCTCCTCATGAGCCACGACCTCGCGGCCGCCGAGCCGGAGCTCCGCCGCTGCCTCGAGCTCGCGGAGGAGCTCGGAAGCCACCGGATCGAGGCGGAGGCCGCTTCCTGGCTCGGCATCGTCGCGTACTACCGCGGGCGACGGGCCGAGGCCGAGCAGCTCTGTCTCCAGGCGCGGACCTGGTTCGAGCGCACCGGCGACACCTACTTCCAGGTGCAGAACATCATCTGCGGCCTCGGCATCTTCGCGCTGGAGGACGGGCGCGCGGAGGAGGGAGAGGAGTGGCTGCGCGAGGCTTTGCCCGTCGCGCTGCAGATCGGCGGCTGGGTCGTCCTCAAGACGTACTGGCATCTCGTCGAGGCGCTCGTCGCGCAGCAGCGGCTCGACGATGCGAAGGAGATCGTCGCGTTCGCCGCGCGCAGCGCACCCGAGGAGGACCCGCATTCCCGCGCCTGGCTGTCGATGGGCGAGGCGCTCGTCGCGTCGGTAGCGGGGGAGTCGGCCGCCGCAGCCGCCGCCTTCGCCGAGGCGCTGCGCCTGTTCGAGGAGCTCGACTACAACCTCGACATCGCGGAGGCACGGTTCGTGCTCGGCCGCTCGCTGCGCAGCTTCGGCGACGTGACCGGCGCGAGGGTCGAGCTGGAGCGCGCGCGCTCGATCTTCGTCCGCATCGGCGCGGACATCCGCCGTGACGCCGTCGAAGCCGAGCTCGGGCAGCTGGTCGAGGGGCCGGCTCCCACCGGCCCCTCGACTGCTTGAGAGCCGCCGCTACTTCGTGCGCCTGAGCCCGCCGGCTGCGCCGAGGCCGGATGCCGCCGGCGTCGGCACGCTGAGCGTTGATCGCGTCTGACGCCGTGGCGCCTGGAGGGTGACCGGGAATTGCGCCGCGGCCGGCATGTTCGCCGCGACGGCCACCAGCGACAGGCAATCGTTCACGAATGGCGAGGTCACCTCGAGCGAGTTCGCTCCCGCCGTCAGGAGCGTGGACGGCAGCGGGAACGACTTGACGTCCCACAGGTCGCCCAGCGCGTCGGCAGGACCGGCCGGGGTCGAGTCGCCCTCGAAGTTCCCGCCCGCCGGAACGATCTCGGTGCCGTTGACCGAGATTCCTCCGTCATCGGAGGTCGGATTGCCGGGGTTCTGCCCGTCGCCGACGACGACGTCGAGGGTCGGATTGCCAGCGCCGCTGTACGGGACGCCGGTGAGTGTCTCGTCCCATCCCGCCGGATCGTTTCCGTACGCGAAGTTCGAGTCGTTCCCGGTCCAGAGGACCACGTTGCGGTTGTTGCTGCCGCTGCCGTCGTCGTAGAAGACGATCAGCGAGACACCGTTGATGTCGGAGACGGTGTCGCCGCTCTTGACGAAGTCGGCCAAGGCGTATGAGCCGTCACCGTTGACGAGGCTGGTGACATCGGCCTCGTACGAGTAGCTGTTTGCGTACTGGCTCCAGCAGTTGCTGCTCGCGGTGCCGATGTTCGTCCCGGTCACCTGCTGGCCGGCCAGCGAGACGACCGCATTCGCGTCCGGATTCGGATCGTTGCTGGGCCCGTTCCAGAGCAGCAGGGCCTTGAGCACCGTCCCGCTGACCCCGGCGACGGTGATCGTGCCGGTTCCGTCGCCCGCGGGTCCGCCGCCGGTGTTCTCGCGCATCCCGCCGTAGCCGAACTCGCCGACGTCGACGTTCTTGGCCGTCAGGAGGCTCCCGTTTTGGCTGAACGAGGGCGCGGTGTCGATCGTCCAGCTGTAGGAGGTGGCGGGCCCTACGTTGCCGTTGGCGTCTTTCGCCTCCACGGAGAACGTGTGCGGCCCGTCCGCGAGCCCGGAGTAGTCCTGGGGAGACGTACAGACGGCAAACGCGCCGTCGTCGATCTCGCAGAGGAGGCTCACACCTTCCTGCGTGTCCGAGAACGTGAACTCCGCAAACGAGGAGTTGCTCGGGTCCGGCGGCTTCGAGTCGATGCTCGGAGCAGGCGGCACCGATGCCTGACAGTTCGATCCCGTGCAGTTGATGCTGCTCTTGAGGTTCTGTCCGGACTGGGTGTTCGTCGTGGGCTGGCCGTCGACGTTCGTCGTCTGGCTCTCGGTGCAGGTTCCCGACGTGCTGCAGTCGCCCTCGACGTTGTTCGTCTGACCGCTGCCCGTGTCGTTGTCCTGGGTCGAGGTCTGGCTGAGGGTGAACCTGTCGGCCGAGTTGCCGGTCTGCGTCGCCTGGCCGACTCCCTTGTGCACGCTGTAGCCCACGCGGCGGCGATGCGGCAGCGGCTTCGCGACGCCCTCCGGCCCGAACTGCATCTGGTGAAGCGCGTACGTCCCGTTGAAGTCGGCGTCCCCGGACCCGGTGTGGCACGTGGCGAGCAGGGTCGTCGCCGCGTCCTCGCACTGCTGCTCGACCTGCGTCGCCGTGATCGTCGAGGGATCGCGGCTGTCCTGGTTGACGGTGCCGAGCAGGCCTCCGCTGGTGGAGCTCTGGGTCTGGTTCACCGGACCGCCCGGCGTGTTGGCGATCGCGGTGAGCGTGTTGTCCTGCTCGAAGCTCGCCGTGTTCGGGCCGTGCGCGCTACCGAGGAAGCCTGCGCTCTGGTTCTGCTCGATGTCGATCGTCATGTTCGCGCCGCTGCTCGCGGCGTTCTCGTTCTGCGTGATCGATCCGGTGCCCGACGCCTTCGAGGAGAGGATCTGCGTCTGAGTGACCGTGCTTCCGGTGCAGGAACCGGCAGACGTGGCCGACTGCGCGGCGGAGTTCCCACCGCTCGACGAGTCCTGTGTGATGGCCACTCCCTGATGCGCCTCGAGCGTGACCGTGACAGGAGTCCCCTTCTTCGCAACCGTCGACCCGGTGACGTTGACGATCTGGCTCACGCAGGCCGTGTTCACCCCGGACCCGGTGGCGCGCTGCGTGATCGAGGCGCTCGCCGCTGCCGTCTGCGTGAGGCCCGAGGTCTTCGCTTCGTTCTCGTAGACGATCGCCGTGTTGTTGCCGCTCGAGCTCGATTGATTGATGGTGCACGATTGCGAGAGGCCGGTCGTCTTGATGCAGGTGGCCGTGTTGGTTGCCAACGCATGCGGAGCCACCTGCACGACCGCGCATCTCGCGGTGGAGCAGCGGAACCTGTTCGCGCCGCCGACGCTCGCGATCTGAACCACGGTGTGCTTCGTGCTCGAGCAGACCCAGTGCTTGCCCGGGCAGTGCGCTCCCGCGTAGTTGCGGAGGCCGCGCTCGATCACGGCGCCCTTCGCCCTGACGTGGATCGAGTGGAGGTAATGGATCACCGCCGCCCGCGTCGAGACGTCGATCCTCGCCACCGTCTGCGCCTTCGTCGTGGCTGCGCCGGACGCAGACGCAAGCGCGGCGGCGGCAACGACCGCCACGAGTAGGCCCAAAGCTCTCTGACGCACTGCGTCCCCCTCTCCCCGGCAGCCGCAGGAGCGGGCCGCCACGACCGTAGACCACGTTCACCCTACGCCGAACGGGTCAGCTTTTCTAGTGCGTCCTGCCTCAAACGAGCACCGATACAGCGGCTCGTTCGGCCTCGAACACGGCCCGCTCGACGTCGCCGAGGTCTTCCCCGTCCGCATGGAGCGGCATCGGCCGATCGCACACGAGCTCGACCCGATCGAGATCGTGGCCGTATAGATACGGCCCGTGGCGGACGTGGCCGGTGAGGATCCGCACCGCCGTTCCCACGAGTGTCCGCCGGCGGACGCGGATCGGCGCAACGAGGTCGAGCCCGAGCTCGAAGCGCGCCTCCCGGGCGATCGGCACCGGGACGCCCTTCGCATAGGTGTACGGGCTGCCGTTGGCGACGAAGACGAGCGCCGCACGCCCGAGACCGGCGATCTCGAGCTGTGGCTCGACGTGGCCGCGCTGCGCGGCGAGCGCTCGAACGATCGCCACCGCGAACGCGAGGTCTCCGGGCCGCTTCCCGTCCTCGCGCCGGCCCAGAGCATCGACGCGGCGCACCGCTTCGGCGTCGAGGCCGACCCCGGCGCCGAAGGCAAAGCGCCGTCCGTTGACGCGCCCGACGGTGATCCGCCGTGTCCGGCCGGCCGAGAGCGCGCCTGCCACGGCCCGCGCGGCCTCCGCCGGATCCTGCGACAGGCCGAGCGCCCGCGAGAGCACGCTCGTGCCGCCGCCCGGCAGGAAGCCGATCGGCACGTCCGTCTCGAGCCCGTTGAGCGCCTCGTTGAAGCCGCCGTCGCCCGAGAACACGACGAGCGCCTCCACCCCGCCGCGGCAGGCGCCGGTCACGAGCTCCGTCGCGTGGCCGGGCCGCTCGGTGAGGACGACGTCGAGCTCGGCGACACGCTCGAGCTCCGCGCGCACGGCGGCGAGCCGCTCCTCGCTCACGCGCGTCGCGAACGGGTTGACCACGAGCGCGACCTTCACCGCGTCGCGTAGCCGCGCATCCCGTCGAGCAGCAGCGCCGTGAACCGGTCCGCCAACTCGTCTGTGTCTCCGCCGGGCCGCAGCCACGTGTAGGCCCAGTTCGCAGCCGAGAGGGCGAGCAGCGCCGCCGTCGCGTCGTCGAGGTCGGTCCGCAGCTCCCCGAGCTCGCGGCCCTCCCGGAAGAGAGCCCGAAACCGCTCCTCGTACCGGCGCCGCTCGGCGACGAACTGCTCCCTCCGCTCGCCCTCGAGATACCGCCACTCGCGTACGAACACGGTTGCCACGTCGAGCTGCTCGGCGACGACGCGGAGATGCGCACGCAACGCCGCGCGAATCCGTTCGACGACCGGCCCCTCGTCCGGCACGCCGTCGAGCCCGGCGTGGAACGCCGCAGCGCCGTCGCTGGCGACCTCCCGGAGCAGATCCGCCTTCGACTCGATGTGCGCATAGAGCGACCCCTTCTGGACCCCCATGGCCTCGGCGAGGTCGCCGATGGACGTGCCGTGGTAGCCCTTCTCGGCGAAGAGGCGGGCGGCGGCGCGCGTTAGCTCGGTGCGGCGAGCGGACATCTACAATCGAGAGGCTAACGATCGTTCGGAAGGTGGTGCTGCGTGGCAGCGGTCGAGATTCCCCGTGACGAGCAGGCATTTCTCGAGTACGTCCAGTCCGGCGGTCAGGTCGAGACGACCGACTGGATGCCGGAGGACTACCGGCGGAAGCTGATCAAGTTCATCGAGATGCACGGCAACTCCGAGCTCATGGGCGTCCTGCCCGAGCGCGAGTGGATCCTCCGCGCCCCGACGCTCCAGCGCAAGCTCGCGCTGACGGCGAAGGTGCAGGACGAGGTCGGGCACGCGCAGCTCATCTACCGCGTCGTCGAGGATCTCGGCAAGCCGCGCGAGCAGTGTCTCGCCGACCTCGTCGACGGGAAGGCGAAGTTCCACAACGTCTTCCATTACCCCACCAGGACGTGGGGGGACGTCGGCGTCATCGCCTGGCTCGTCGACGCGGCCGCGATCATCAGCCAGAAGGCGCTCCTCAAATGCTCGTACGCCCCGTACGCGCGGATCATGAAGAAGATCTGCTGGGAGGAGTCGTTCCACATCCTCCACGGGCGCGACGTGATCCTCGCCATGGTCACGGGCACGCAGGAGCAGTTCGAGCTCGTGCAGGAGGCGCTCGACCGCTGGTGGGGCCCGCTCATGCAGTTCCACGGCAACCCGATCCCGCGCGACGAGGATCCGATGTTCCAGTGGCGGATCAAGTCGCAGGGGAACGAGGAGGCGCGCCAGCAGTTCCTCGACGGGTACGTGCCGCAGATCCGGGAGCTCGGCTTGACCGTCCCCGACCCGACGTTGCGCAAGCGCGACGACGGCGTCTGGGAGTACAGCGAGCCCGACTGGGACGAGCTCAAGCACGTCGTGACCGGCCACGGCCCGAAGACGGAGGAGCGGCTCGCCTTCCGCCGCCGCTTCCTCGAGCAGGAACGGTGGGTGCGGGACGCGGTCCTGGCCGCATGAACGAGAAGGTCGTGTGGGAGGTCTTCCGCAAGGAGCGGCGCGGCCAGCCCTTCGAGCACGCCGGCTCGGTCGTCGCCCCCGACGCGGACTTCGCGGAGGCGTGGGCGCGCGAGCAGTACGGCCGCCGCGGCGAGTCGGTCGCGCTCTGGCTCGTCCCGCGCGACGCGATCCGCGACGTCGAGGACTGGGCCGACGAGTTCGACCTCAAGTACCGCCGCGTCGACGGCTATTCGATCAAGGCGCGCCTGAAGGAGGCACGTGAACGAGCAGGTGCTGCTGGGCCTGGCTGACGACGAACTCGTCCTGGGCTGGCGCGACTCGGAGTGGACCGGGATCGCGCCCATGCTCGAGGAGGACGTCGCCTTCTCCTCGATCTCCCAGAACGAGATCGGCCACGCGCGCGCCGTCTACGAGCTGCTCGCCGGCCCGGACGGCGACGCCGACGCGCTCGCCTTCGACCGGACGCTCGAGGAGTACCGTTGCGCCCCGCTCGTCGAGCTCCACCTGCTCGAGTGGGCCCACACGATCGCGCGCCGCTGGCTCTACGAGGTCGCGGACGAGATCCGGATCTCGGCCCTCAAGGACGACTCCGACCCGGGGGTGGCCGGGCTAGCGGCCAAGATCGACCGCGAGGAGGCGTACCACCGCATGCACGCCGAGATGTGGCACGAGCGCCTGCGCGACGAGCCGCGCTTCCGGACGGCGGTCGAGGAGCTGTGGCCGTACGCGCTCGGCGTGCTCCCCGCCGAGCTGCGCGCCGAGCTGGCGTCGCGGGTGGGGCTCGCCGAGGTCGAGGCCGTGGAGCGCGGGACACACACCGACGAGCTCGCACCCTTGTGGGAGGAGATGACGATGGTCCGCCGCTCGGCGCCAGCGGGGGCGCAGTGGTAGCCGAGGCCGAGGTCTGGGAGGCGCTCGACGAGATCCCGGACCCCGAGATCCCCGTCGTCTCGCTCGTCGACCTCGGCGTAATCCGTTCGGTCGATGTCCGGAACGGTCACGTCCGGATCGAGTTCACGCCGACCTTCCTCGGCTGTCCCGCGCTCGAGGTGATGAAGCGCGCGATGGAGGAGAAGGTCGCCCAGCTCGGCGCGGAGCCGGAGGTCGAGGTCGTCTCGGACGACTCGTGGTCGACCGACCGGATCACGCCCGCCGGGCGCGAGAAGCTTCGCGTCGCCGGCTTCGCGCCGCCGGCGCCCCGGGAAGCGAGCGCGCCGAAGCTCGTGCAGCTGCAGGCGAACGTCTTCCGCTGCCCGTATTGCGGCTCGACCGAGACCCGGCTCGAGAACATCTTCGGCCCGACGCCGTGCCGCTCGCTCCGCTACTGCGAGAGCTGCCGCCAGCCGTTCGAGCAGTTCAAGACGATCTGATGAGAATTTTTCAGGTACCGACAAAGCGCTTTTCCGGAAAAGCGGCATGGTTAAGCCGATTTTCGGCTTACAGCCCGAGGCCGTTTCGCAGCTGTTGACTCGAGAAGGCCTCGCCGCCCTTCAGCAGGGCGACCCCCGCTGTGCTCAAGCGCACCTGCTGGGGTGAAGGCGAGGAGGGGGCTGAATAGTGGCTGAAGGCGTGTGACCCACCCGGATCAAGATCCTGGCCTCCGGCGCGTTCTGGACATCGCCTGACGTTCCGGTACCTGTCGAGCTGGCTCGCTCTCATCGAGGTGCGATAGGTTCGGTTGCTCCGACCGTCAGGCGAAAGAAAACGAGAGGAGGAGGCAGTGGATTCGCACCAAGTGGTTCACACAAGCGAAGTCGAGGCGTCGCATGGGGTCTTTCGTGCGTTGACCGATCGACTCGGAGTTGCAGACTTTCGGGTCAACCAGCTCGAACTGGGCGCCGATGCCGAAGGTCCGGAGCACGACCACAGCTCGAACGGTCAAGAGGAGGTCTACGCGGTGATCGCTGGAAGTGGCGTGCTGCGCGCCGATGGCCAAGAGATTCCATTGCGGCCGGGGCACTTCGTTTTCTGCCCACCGGCTGTTCGGCGGCAGATGGTCGCCGGCGAGGACGGCCTGACCTGGATCGGGATCGGCTCGGCTATCGCCGAAACCGAGGCGGCGTGAGCGCGAAGGCTGGGGCCGGACAGGTGGTGCTGCGCGGCCAAGATCCGCTCTGGTTTCTCGGCACACTCGCTCGGCTGAAGCTAGACGGCGAGCAGACCGGGGGCCGCTTCGCACTTTGGGAGGGCGTCCTTCCCCATGGTGCAGCGCCGCCACTGCATTCCCACCCGCAGGACGAGACCTTTTACGTGCTTGAAGGCGAAGTCACCGCCTGGATCGTCGATCTGAAACACGCCGGCGACGAGGATGAGCCTCCGGACTGGGTGGCCGAATGCGGACAGCGGGGCGGAGTCGGCATGGTCGCATTCGCACCAGGCGGGACACCGCACACCTTCCGCGTCGAATCCGACACGGCAAGAATGCTCTTCCTCAGCACCCCCGCCGGTGTCGAGGACTACGTCAAGCAGCTGGCCGAGCCGGCCGCCTGGCCCTGGCTGCAGCCACCCCCTGAAGGGCCGCGCGTTCCTCCCGAACGGATCAAAGCCGTCGAAGAGTCGCTGGGCATGATCCGGCATGGGCCATCGCCGCCACCCTCGAGCTGAGCGGACGACATCTCCGCGCGAAGCCCCGGACGCGAGATCTGGGCTCGTCTCAGGCGGCGGGCGTCGCGATCTCACTCGCCAGAGTGAGCAGACCGATACCGCTCGCCAGCCGGGCCAGTGTCTGGGCCTCGGCTCGGCGCAGGGCGAGCACCTGGGGACGGTGGAGCCCGCGCTCGAGCAGTAGCGACAGATCGCGAGCAGCAGATGATCGACCGGCGCAGGATGCTGCCGCGTCTCGAAGCTGCTCTGCTTCGGCCGGGTCGAGGTCGACGCGGCGTCCACCCACGTCGAGGAGGACCGGGAGCTTCCCGATGTCTGTCTCGGAGGCGTGTGTGTGCAAGGCCGCAGAACCGAGCACGGCCGAGAGCCTAACCCTCCCTCGTCGCTTCACGAGCCACTCACCGGAGGCACCTAGCGTCGGCAGGCGATGGACGAGGTTGCTCTCGAAGAGGCGATCCTGCTCGCGCTTCGCCGCTCACCCGGCAGCCGCTCCAAGGCGCTGGCCGAAGCTGTGGGGCTACCGCGAACAAGCTTCGGCCGCCGACTCGACAGCCGCCTGCAGCAGCCGCTCGAGAGCCTGCTCGTGGGAGGACTGATCGATGAGGATCACGGCCGCTACAACCTCACCGACGAGGGCAGAAGAAGACTCGCCGAGCGCGCGGGTGCGACCCGCTAGTCGCCGCCTGCCACGTCACTTCGCTCGCTTGGGGCCAGCCGAGTGCTTCGCGGTCCCCGTCATAGACACGACCCGAGGATCGAGATCGATCCCGTCGAGTTGGCGATGCAGACGAGGCGCTCATCTCCTCGGCCGGATCCGGCTCATGACCGGAGGGCCGCTCCTGTCTCGAACTAGAGCGGAGGCTGCGGGAATCGGTACGCCGTTGATACAGACGCACAGCGCGAAGGGCCGGCGCGAACACGAACGAGCACGTGAAGCCGCCGGTCAGGCTGACGCCGACTCAGGTAGCCGCAGCCATGAACGCTCCGGAGCCGCTTGATCAAGCGGCTCTACCCTGAAGCGGACCCCTGAGAGGGCAAGACGCGACCGGTCCGGCTGGCGGACCGGTCGCGTCTTCGTCGCCTACGTCGCGGACTCAGGGTCCGGCGAGGGCCGCGCACTCGCCCGAGGCGCGGTCGAGCACGATGTTCGGCGCTCCTCCGGAGTCGCCGACCTGGGCCGCCGGGCTGTCGCCGCTGCAGACGAGATCGTCCGCGACCACGTTCGTGGCGACCTCGTTGCCGTCGGGATCGGCGACCACGTTGTTGCGGAAGTGGACGCTGTGGCCGACCGTGGTGCGGAAGAAGCCGAGCCAGCAGGACCGCCAGTCGCGGATGTCCGCGTTGTGACCCACGGACATGTCCTCGAACGTCGCGTAGGCGGGGGATCCGGACAGAGCGGTCTGCGGGTTGCAGTTGACGCCGCCGCCCCCGTCGTCGAGGAGCAGGTCGTGGCCGACGGTCGTGTTGTGAACGAGCACGGCAAGCGCGCCGTGCGCCTTGAGGTTGCCGAAGACCGTTCCCTTGCTCGACAGGGTGCCGACCTGCTGGTCGGGATCGTTGAAGCAGACGAACGCCTGCGGCTCGCAGCCGAGCACGAGCACGGCATTCGATCCGACCCTGAGGTCGCCTCCGACCACCAGCTGCGGACCGCCGCCGAAGGCCGCGACCAGTCCGGCATTCGGCCGGACGGTCACGTTGTGCCGCACGGTGACGACGCCGGCGTCGACCGTGCAGAAGCCGGTCACCGTGAGCGAGGAGTAGGTGCCCGGGGCGATCGAGCCGCCCGAGCAGGTGCCCGAGCTCGACATCGCCGTCGCCTTGTGGAGCAGCGACGGCGAGACCACGAGCCTGCTCTGCCGCTGCAGCTGCGGCTTCATCTTCGCCGCAGCAGAACCTGCCCCGAACGCGCTCGGAATCGCAACGGCCAGGGCGGCTGCCAACGCGAGCAGGCCGACGATCCGCCAGCGCCCGAGCCTGGTAAGTGACTTCATGTACCTCCCCCTTCCGATTGGCTCGTTCCCGCACGGACGCCCGCGCGGGGTCAACCTGGGACTCTGTCTCACTCGCGAGACCATTTCAATCGCGCGTCGCGCCTCACGACGCCCGCGCGAGCCGTTCGGCGAACGCGGAATCCTCGGCGCAGAGGCGGTCGACCTCTGTTCGCTCGACGGCGACAGCAATACCGTCCGTCAGGGCGCGAACGCGTGCCGTGCGCAACCGGTCGGCCGAGAGGAGCGCCCGTTCTCCCACCACCGAGCCGGGCCCGAGCTCGCGGGTCCCCTCCGGGGCCTCGACGACGACCTGCCCCTGAAGCACGACGAAGAGGCCGGTGCCCGGTTTGGCGTGGTCGATCAGCACCGTGCCGGCTGTGAACTCGAGCCGCGCTCCGGCCGCCTCGAGCATGCGCAGATCGTCCTCCTCCACCGGCCGAGTATCGCACCGGCGCGGAGTCCGGCCCTGTGCCTATCCTCTCGGCGTGGCGGTCGAGATCCACTACTGCCCCGTCTGAAGCGGGTACGACCGACGGGCCGCGAGTCTCGCGGCCGAGCTGAACGAGAACGGGATCGAGGCCTCCGTGCGCGAGGGGCGGAAGTCCCAGTACGACGTCTTCGCCGACGGCGAGCTCGTCTTCTCGAAGCAGGACGAGGGACGCTGGCCCGAGGACGGCGAGGTCCTCGGCCTGCTCACCTCCCGCTGAAGCGCGCCTCCCGCTTCTCGCCGAAGGCCGCGACGCCCTCGCGGAAGTCGTCGGTCTGCGCCGCCTCGGCCTGTGCCTCCGCCTCCCGCTCGAGCTGCTGCTCGAGCGTCGAGGTCCCAGCCTCGTCGTAGAGGCGCTTCGTCAACGCGATCGCGCGCGTCGGGGCAGCGGCCAGCTCCGCGGCGCGTTCGGCCACACGCGCCGCGAACGCGTCGGCCTCGACCACCTCGGAGACGAGCCCCCACGCGTGCGCCTCCGCGGCCGTCAGCCGCCGGTTCGAGGTCATCCACTCGAACGCGCGCGCCGTCCCGAGCAGCCGCTGGACGAAATAGGTCCCGCCCGAGTCGGGGATGAGCCCGATCCCCACGAAGCCGGGCACGAAGAACGCGGCGTCGGAGGCGAGGCGGATGTCGCAGGCGCACGCGAGCGAGAGACCGGCTCCCGCGCAGACGCCGTTCACCGCCGCGAGCACGGGCTTCTCGAGCGAGCGGATCGCCAGCACGTTCACGTGGTAGGTCGCGCGGAGCATCGCGGCGACGTCGCCCGATTCCCCGAACGCGGTCAGGTCCTGCCCGGCCGAGAAGCCGCGGCCCGCACCCGTGATCACGACCGCGCGCACGGCGGGATCGCGCGCCTCCTCGAGCGCCGCGTGCAGCCCGTCGTGCATCGCGCGCGTGAACGCGTTGAGCTTGTCCGGACGGTTGAGCGTGATCGTCTGGACGGCTCCGTCGCGGGCGGCCTCGACCTCCGCCACGGCTAGCCCAACTCGAGGAACTCGACGGTCGGCTGCGGGAAGCCGCGCTTGTACGCGTCCTTCCCGGTCGCCATGAACTCGTCGCTGCCGATCGCGCTGCGGAACGCCTGCGCGTCGGCGAACTCCCACTCGGCGTAGTAGGCGTGCGCCGGCTCGCCCATCGGCGCGCCCGTCACCTTCCCGTGGCGGAAGACGCCGCCCGGCACCTGCGCGCACAGCTCCGCGTGCTCCGCGTAGGCCTCGGCGTCGGGCTCGTGCTCGTAGAGGACTGCGACCCTGTACATAGACTCCTTTCGGTAGCGGGGGGACGATAACCCGGTCGAGAGGGGGAGCGATGGCAGGCAAGCTCGTGCACGTCGAGATCGGAGCGGAGGACGCCGACCGCGCGCAGGGATTCTGGAGCGGCGTCTTCGGCTGGCAGGTCGGGCCGCCGATGTCCCCGGAGATGGACTACCGGATGTTCCAGACCGCCGAGGACCAGGGAGGCGCCATCTTCCCCTCCGACGAGCGCGGTCACCTCCGCGTCTACTTCGACACCGACGACATCGACGCCGCCCGCGCGAAGGTCCAGGAGCTCGGCGGGCAGGCGGAGGACAAGATGCCGGTCCCGGGACACGGCTGGTTCGCGGCCTGCCGCGACACCGAGGGGAACGCGTTCAGCCTCTGGCAGGCGGACGAGTCGGCCGGCTAGCGACCGCCTCCGCCTCCGACCACACGACCGCGGGAGGATCGAGCTCGCGGAGGACGTCGCTCGACGGCAGCGGCCAGAGGTCGGCGTCCTTCGCGTCCGCGTCGTTCTGCTCGCTCATGCGGTCGTTGAACGAGGAATCAACCGCCCCGGTTACGCGTCGCGGCGGTCGAGAACCCGCAGCGCCTTGCCCTCGCTGCGCGGGATCGAGCCGGGCGGCAGGACCTCCACGGCGGCCGTGAGCCCCAGCGCGCTCCGGAGCCGCTCGCGCACCGGGCCGGAGTCGACGGCGCCCTCGACCTGCACGGTCAGCTCGTCGAGGTGGCCCGGGCGCTGCACGACGAGCTGGTAGTGCGGCGCGAGCTCCGGAACGGCGAGCAGCACGCACTCGATCTCGCTCGGGAAGACGTTGACGCCGCGGATGATCAGCATGTCGTCGGTTCGCCCGAGGACGCGCGACATCCGGGCGAAGGTTCGGCCGCAGGCGCACGGCTCGCGGGTGATCGAGGCGAGGTCGCCGGTGCGGTAGCGCAGGAGCGGCAGCGCCTCCTTGGCCAGCGTCGTGAACACGAGCTCGCCGACCTCGCCTTCCGGCAGCGGCTCGCCCGAGCGAGGGTCGATCACCTCGACGAGGAAGTGGTCCTCGTTGACGTGCGCGCCGTCCCGCCCCTCGGCGCATTCCGCGGAGACGCCGGGCCCCATGACCTCGGAGAGCCCGTAGATGTCGACCGCCGTCAGCCCGAGCGCGCTCTCGATCGCCTCCCGAAGCCCTTCCGTCCAGGGCTCGGCGCCGAAGAGGCCGGCGCGGAGGCTGAGCCGCGCCGGGTCGGAGACGTGGTCGGCGATCGCCAGCGCATAGCTCGGCGTGCAGCAGAGGATCTCGGCGCCGATATCCTCGAGCAGCTGCGCCTGGCGGGGCGTGTTGCCGCCGGACGCGGGGACGACGGTGCAGCCGAGCCGCTCGGCTCCCTGGTGGAGGCCGAGCCCGCCTGTGAAGAGGCCGTAGCCGTAGGCGACGTGGACGACCGTTCCCGGCCCGGCGCCGGCCGCGGCCAGCGCTCGCGCGCAGCAGTCCGCCCACGCGGCGAGGTCGCCCCGCGTGTACGCGACGATCGTCGCCTTGCCGCGCGTGCCGGAGGAAGCGTGGATCCGGACGCACTCCTCGAGTGGCCTCTGCAGGAGCCCGAACGGGTACGCGTCCCGCAGCTCCGACTTGACGCGGAAGGGCTGCTCCGGCAGCTCCTCGAGCTCGACGCCGAACCGCTCCCGCAGCCGCTCGCGCTGCAGCCGCTCGAGCTCCGGCCGCGGCATCGTCTCCAGCTCGGGCTGGAAGATCGGCACGGCGCGGATTATTGTCTCTCCGCAAGCGCCAGTCGGATCGACCAGGAGGCGTCAGTGCGCGCAGCGTCCACTGCCAACGAGAGGGCCGGAATGACCTACTTCTTGGAGGTTTGGACGCTTGCTTCGCAGAACGCTCAATCTTGGGATCCTGGCGCATGTAGACGCGGGTAAGACAACTCTCACCGAACGGCTCCTCCACGCCGCCGGCGTCATCGACGAGGTCGGCAGCGTCGACAAGGGGACGACACAGACCGACTCGCTCGCGCTCGAGCGGGAGCGCGGCATCACGATCCGCACGGCGGTCGTCTCGTTCGCGATCGACGACGTGACGGTCAACCTGATCGACACGCCCGGCCACCCGGACTTCATCGCCGAGGTGGAGCGCGTCCTGAGCGTGCTCGACGGGTGCGTGCTCGTGGTCTCCGCGGTGGAAGGAGTGCAGCCGCAGACGCGGATCCTCATGCGCGCGCTCGAGCGGCTCGCCGTGCCGACGCTGCTCTTCGTGAACAAGATCGACCGGATGGGCGCGGACCCGGAGCGCGTGCTCGACGAGATCGAGCAGCGCCTGACGCCGGACGTCGTGCCGATGGGCTCGGCCGCCGGGCTCGGCACGCGGGCCGCCTCGTTCGCGCCGTTCGGAGAAGCCGACGAGGGCCTCGCCGGGCGCTCGCGCGCGGGAGAGCTGCATCCCGTCTTCTTCGGCTCGGCGCTCACCGGCGCCGGCGTGGACGAGCTGAGAGGCGCGATCGCGCGGCTGCTGCCCGCGCAGGCGGGTGACGGCGAGGGGCCGCTCTCGGCCCGCGTCTTCAAGATCGAGCGCGACCCCGCCGGGGACCGGATCGCCTACACGCGGGTCTTCTCCGGCACGCTGAAGGTGCGCGACCGCTTCGACGCCGGCAAGGTGACCGCCCTCCACGTGTTCGCCGACGGCCGGACGGTGCAGCGGGACGAGGCGCACGCGGGTGAGATCGCCAAGCTGCGGGGGCTCGCGGGGATCCAGATCGGGGACTGGCTCGGCGCGCCGCGCCCTGGCGTGGAGCACCGCTTCGCCCCGCCGACCTTCGAGTCGGTGGTGGCCCCGGCCGAACCCGCGGACGGCCAGCGGCTCCGTGTCGCGCTGGCCCAGCTCGCCGAGCAGGACCCGCTGATCGACGTCCGCCAGGACGACACCGGCGTCGGCTCGACGGAGCCGGCAAGGAGCGGAGGTCCCGGCTTTGCCGGCGCCGGAGCGGGAAAGAGTGGGGAGATCTCCGTGTCGCTCTACGGCGAGGTGCAGCGGGAGGTGATCGAGGCGACGCTCGCCGCCGACTACGGGCTCGCCGTCGAGTTCCGGGACACGACGACCGTCTGCGTCGAGCGCCCGATCAGAGCCGGCGAGGCGGTCGAGCTGCTCAACACCCCGACCAACCCCTTCCACGCGGACCTCGGGCTGCGCGTCGAGCCGGCGGCGCCGGGCTCCGGAGTCGCGTTCCGCTCGGGCCAGGGCGTCGACGCGCGTGACGCGCCGCTGGCCGTCTTCAAGACGTACGAGAGCTTCGCGCAGCACCTGGAGGAGTACGTGCGCCTCGCGCTCGCCGAGGGCCTGTGCGGCTGGCAGGTCACCGACTGCGTCGTGACGCTGACGAGGATCGGCTACAGCCTCGCGGACGGGCCGCCGTCGCGGCGCGGCCCGATGCCGACCGCGCGTGACCTCAAGCGGCTGACGCCGCTCGTGCTCATGCAGGCGCTCGCGCGGGCGGGCACGGCGGTCTGCGAGCCCGTCTTCGCAGTCCGGGCCGAGGTGCCGACGGAGGCTGTGGGCGCGGTGCTCTCGCTCCTCGGCCGCCTCGGCGCCGCCGCCGGGATGCCCGTGCCGCGAAGAGAGCTGTGCGTCGTGGAGACAGAGTTGCCTGCGACGCACCTACGGGAGCTGCGCAGCCGGCTCGCCGGCCTCACCGGCGGCGAAGGCGTGCTCGACGCCGACTTCGCCGGCTACCGGCCGGTGAGCGGCGAGCCGCCGGTGCGCAGGCGGCTGACGCCGGACCCACGCAACCTCGACGAGTACCTCGCGCAGGTCGGGCGATGACGCGGACTCACCAGCACGAGCTCGAGCTCGAAGTGGGCGGCCCGCGCCCTTTCCGACGGGGAGTCGTTGTAGCGTGGTGGGCTGTGTCGGGCGGGGCGGTCGCAACGGTGCTGGCGGTGGCCGCGGGGCTCGCGGGCTCGGTGCAGGTCGCGCTCATGTCGCGGCTCGGCGAGCGGATCGGGGTGCTGGAGGCGCTCGCGTTCTCCGCGGCGCTGACTGCCGGGCTGGCCGTCGTCGTCCTCGTGCTCGCCCGCCAGAGCCTCGCCGGCTTCGAGCGCGCCGTCCACCAGCCGTGGTGGATGCTGCTCGGCGGCGTGATGGGCCTGCTGATCGTCTTCACGATCACGTACGCGGGCCCCCGCATCGGCGTCGCCGCCACGGTCGGGATCCTGATCGCGGGCCAGCTCGCGATGGGCGCCGCGATCGACCGGTGGGGTCTCTTCGGCTCGCAACGGATCGCGCTCCACTGGCCACGCCTGCTCGGTATCGCGCTGCTCGCGGCCGGCGCCGCGCTCTCGCTGCGCCGATGAACCCGTTCGGCCACATGGACGTCCGGGTCGCGGATCTCGCCGCGGCGCAGCCGTTCTACGAGGCGCTGCTGCCGGCGCTCGGCTTCACCGAGCGCTACCACGGCGAGAGCTGGAAGGTGTGGGCGACGTCCGAGGCGCTTCCCGGAACGGCCTACTTCGGGATCACGGAGAGCCGCGGCCACACGGCCAACGAGAATCGAATCGCGTTCTGCGTCGCGAGCCGGGAAGACGTCGAGCGCGTCGCGTCGGTGGTTCGCGACGCCGGGGCCCTCGAGCTCAGCGGCCCGAAGGAGATGCCGTACGGGCCCGGGTACTACGCCGTGTTCTTCGCCGACCCGAGCGGCAACCGGCTCGAGGTCTACGTTCGGCCGCCCGCAGCGAGCTAGAGGCCGAACGGGTTGAAGGGCTTCGGGCTCGTGGAGAAGAGCACGCCCTTCGTCTCGAGGTAGAGGTCGAGCGTGTCGATCGAGAGCTCCCGGCCGAAGCCCGACTGCTTGTAGCCGCCGAACGGAATCCCCGGGAACGCCGTGAACGGCATGTTGATCCCGACCATGCCCGACTTGACCGCGCGGGCGACGCGATGGCCGCGCGCCGGATCGCCCGTCCAGACGGTCGCGAAGAGCCCGTAGCGGACGTCGTCCGCGATCCGGATCGCGTCCTTCTCGTCCTCGAACGGGATCGCGGCCACGACCGGCCCGAAGATCTCCTCCTGCGCGACCGTCATCGAGCTCTCGACCCCGGCGAGCACGGTCGGGAGGTAGAAGGCGCCGGCGCCGTCGCCGGGCTCGCCTCCGAGCACGACCTCCGCCCCCTCCTCGCGCCCCTTCTCGACGTAGCCGTGGACCCGGTCGCGGTGCGCGGCCGAGATGAGCGAGCCGACCTGCGTCTCGGGATCGAGCGGGTCGCCGACCCTGAGCCGCTTCGCCGCGTCCGCGAAACGGGAGACGAAGTCGTCGTAGATCGAGGCCTCGACGAGCACGCGCGAGCGTGCCTCGCAGCTCTGGCCGGCCGCGTAGTAGATCGACCACACCGAGCTCGGGATCGCGTCGTCGAGGTTCGCGTCGGCGAAGACGATCGCCGGGCTCTTGCCGCCGAGCTCGAGCGTGAGGCGCTTGATGGGCTCGGAGCAGAGCCGCATGATCTCGCTCCCGGTGCGCGTCGAGCCGGTGAACGCGACCTTGTCGACGCCCGGGTGACCGACGAGATACGAGCCGGTCGTGGGGCCGTCCCCGGGGACGATGTTGATCGCTCCGGCGGGGAAGCCGACCTCGGCCGCGAGCTCGGCGATCCGCAGCACGCTGAGGGGCGTCTGCGGATCCGGCTTGAGGACGACGGCGCAGCCGGCCGCGAGCGCCGGCGAGAGCTTCCACACCGACATCAGCAGCGGGTAGTTCCACGGCACGATCTGGGCGCAGACGCCGACGGGCTCCTTGAGCGTGTAGCTGAGCAGCGAGCCCCCGACGGGGTTCGAGCGGCCGGCGATCGAGCCGACGACGGAGGCGAAGAAGCGGAAGTTCTCGACCGCGCCGGCGACCTCGGCCTTCACGGAGGAGATCGCCTTGCCGACGTTGCGCGACTCGAGCTCCGCGAGCTCTTTCCGGCTCGCAACGATCGCGTCGGCGAGCGCCTGCAGGAGCCGCGCCCGCTCGTTCGGGGGCGTCTTCCCCCACGGCCCGTCGAGCGCCGAGCGCGCCGCCTCGACCGCGCGGTCGATGTCCGCCTCGCCGGCCATGGCCGCGCGCGCGAGTGGCTCCCCGGTGGCGGGCTCGTGCAGGTCGCGCAGCTCGCCCGAGGCGGGCTCGACGACCTCCCCGCCGATGAAGAGCCCGTGCTCCTGGCCCGCGGTCACAGCCATGAGGCGGAACTTAGCGGTTGAGCCGCGCTGTTTGCCTCAGCCGCAGATGCGGTAGATTTCGGATCCGAAACCGAATGGGAGGAGACGACATGTCGAGCACGATCCGCGTCGAGGCAGCCCGCATCCCGGATCGCAACCGGCTGCTCGAGGCGCTCCGCGAGGAGGGCCTCGACGCCGAGCCGGAGGACGAGATCGGCATCGTCGTCCCCGCCGGCGGCGACGGCGAGCGCTTCCACCAGGTGGAAGGCGTCGTTATGAGCGTGGGCGCGCCCTTCGTGCCGATCGAGCACGAGGGCGTGATCTACATCCGGCCGCCCGTCGGCTGACGCGGCGTACCGGATCGCTCGAACAACGCCGCCTGCCCCTGGCCGACGCCGACACAGAGCGTCGCCAGGCCGTAACGCCCGCCGCGGCGTCGGAGCTCGTGCAGCAGCGAGACGACGAGGCGGGCGCCGCTCATCCCGAGTGGATGGCCGAGGGCGATCGCGCCGCCGTTGACGTTCACCTTCTGCGGGTCGAGCCCGAGCTCGCGGATCACGACGAGGCTCTGCGAGGCGAAGGCCTCGTTCAGCTCGACGAGATCGATCTCCTCCACCGAGATGCCTGCGCGCTCGACGAGCTTCCGGACGGCAGGGATCGGCCCGATTCCCATCACGCGCGGGTCGACCCCGGCGACGGCGCTCCCGACGAAGGCGCCGAGCGGCTCCACGCCGAGGTCGCGTGCCTTCTCCGCCGAGGCGATCACGAGCGCAGCCGCGCCGTCGTTGATCCCGGACGCATTGCCCGCGGTGACCGTCCCCCCCTCGCGGAAGGCGGGTTTGAGAGTGGCGAGCTTCTCCGCCGTCGTGTCCGGGCGCGGGTGCTCGTCGCGCGCCACGTCGCCGACCGGGACGAGCTCGTCGGCGAAACGGCCCGCCTCGTCGGCCGCCGCCCAGCGGCGCTGGGACTCGAGCGCGAAGGCGTCCTGATCCTCGCGCGTCACTCCCCAGCGCTCGGCCACGTTCTCGCCGGTCTCGCCCATCGACTCGGGCGGGAAGAGGTCCGTGAGCCTCGGGTTCGTGAAGCGCCAGCCGAGCGTCGTGTCGTACAGCGGCCGGTCGCCGCGCTCGAACGGCCTCGGGGCCTTCGGCGTGACGAAGGGCGCACGGCTCATCGATTCCACACCACCCGCGACGAAGAGGTCGCCGTCCCCGGCCGTCACGGCGTGGCATGCGCCCACGACGGCCGCGAGCCCGGAGGCGCACAGCCGGTTGACCGTCACGCCGGCGACCGCCTCGGGAAGCCCAGCGAGCAGCGCCGCCATCCGCGCGACGTTGCGGTTGTCCTCGCCCGCCTGGTTGGCGGCTCCGAGCCAGACGTCCTCGATCTGCCCCGCGGGCACGCCCGCCCGGGCGACGGCCTCGCGGATCACGAGGGCGGCGAGGTCGTCGGGGCGCACCTCCGACAGCGCGCCGCCGTAGCGGCCGATCGGCGTGCGCACAGCGGAGAGGACGACGGCCCGGCTCATGCGCGTGAGTCTAGGCAGCGGCGGTTGCGCGACCGAGAAGGCGGTCGACCGCGGCGAGCCCCTCGGCGCCGATGTCGACGCTGTGCTCGTTCACGTAGAGCGCGATGTGCGCGGCGCAGATCTCTTCGGACATCTCCTGCGAGAGCGAACGGACGTAGGCGCGGCTCGCCGCCGGATGCGCGAACGCGTACTCGACCGAGGCGCGGAGCGCGGACTCTGCCTCGTCGACGAGCCCGGGATCGAGGTCGCCGCGCGCGAAGATGCCGGCGAGCGGCACCGGCAGGCCGGTCTCGCCCTCCCACCACTCGCCGAGATCCGCGACCGAGACGAGCCCGCGCTCGGCATAGGTGAAGCGGCTCTCGTGGATGATCAGGCCGGCGTCGACCTCGCCTGCGGCGACCGCGTCGAGGATCCGGTCGTAGCGAAGCTCGACGGCCTCTCCGAGCGCCGGCGCCGCGAGGCGGAGCAGGAGGAAGGCCGTGGTCTCCCGGCCCGGCACCGCTATGCGTCCGCCCGCAACCTCCGCGAGCGAGCCCGCTTCGCGCGCGACGACCAGCGGGCCGACGCCCCGGCCGAGCGCGGCCCCGCTCCGCAGCAGGCGATAGCGATCCCCGGCGGCCGCCGCCGCGCCGAAGCTGAGCTTCGTCAGCTCGAGCTCGGCGGTCGCCGCCCGGCGGTTCAGCTCCTCGATGTCGAGCAGCACCGGCTCGACCTCGAACGGCGCCGGCACGAGCCCGTGCACGAGCGCGTGGAAGGCGAACGCGTCGTTCGGGCAGGGCGTGAACCCGAAGCGGAGCGTCACGATCGTCCGAAGAACCAGGCCTCGAGCGGCTTGAGAAGCTCGTCGCGGGTGAACGGCCGGATGCGCTCAGCGTGGCCGTCCCGCTCGGAGACGGTGAAGTCGTCCTCGAGCGTCTCGTTCGCCTCCTCCAGCACGTCGTCGAGCTCGTAGCCCTCGAACACATAGTCCTCGGGCCGCGGCTCCTTGGAGGAACGCCGGTCGGGGTTGACGGCGCGGCCGACCGCCCAGACGCCGCCTTCCTTCCGCTCGATCCAGATTACGACCGTCTCGGGGTCGCCGTTCGAGTCGACGCCATGGAGCACCCGCTCCGCGAACCGGCCGCGGTCGGTGGACGCCTTCACGGCCTGACTATGACATCTCCGTGCCGACGCCGGCCGTCCGCGCGCGCTCGACCGCCGTGGCGGCCACGGCGACGTCCCACGCCGCGAGGCCGTTCGACTTGAAGACGACGATGTCGCCGTCCGACTGGCGGCCGGTCACCTCCTCGGCCACGACCTCCTGCAGCTCGTGCACCTCCAGCCAGTCGAGGGCCCCGGACTCGACCGGCTCGATCAGGTCGGCGGACTCCAGCCTCGCGTCGGCGAGCGAGTCGCAGCAGACGAAGGCCGCGCGCTCGAGCACGACGTTGTCGAGCTCGCGGCGCCTGCCGTCGTTGGCGCCGACCGCGCACACGAGGGCGCCGGGCCGGAGCCAATCGCCGCGCAGAACCGGGTCGGGCGACGTGGTCGCGGTGACGACGACGTCGCAGGCGGCGGGATCCTGGTGGCTCTCGCCGGGCTCGGCGTCGTGCTCCCTGCAGAAGGCGCGCAGGCGCTCCTCCGTGCGGCAGTACGCGACGACGCGCTCGAGCTGCGGAAGCGCGGCGCGAATGCAGGCGACCTGCGACTCCGCCTGCCAGCCGCAGCCGATCACGCCGAGGCTCGTCGCGCCACCTGCGGCGAGATGCCTCGCGGCGACCCCGCTCGCCGCCCCCGTACGCAGCTGGCCGAGCTTGTCCGCCTCGACGACGGCGACGAGCTCCGGCGAGTCCGCCCGGAAAAGGAGGACGACGAAGCGCGCGCCTTCACGGAAGCCGGCGTAGACCTTGGCGCCGGCGTAGCCGAGCTCGAGGTCCGCGGCGGCCATGACCGCGAGCGCTCCGCCCTCGAGTCCGAGCCGATAGCGCGGCCGGTTCTCCACGGCACCCGCTGCCATGCGACGGAAGCACGCCTCGATCGTCTCGACGGCATCCGCCGGCGCCAGCAGAGCCGCGACGTCCTGCTCGGTGAGGTACAGGGGCACGACGCGATTCTGCCTCTGCCTCTTGACTCCGGCCGCGGGTGCGTTAGAACTCCCGGCGGGGCCTGATCCGAGGTCGAGAGGGGAATCCAATGAGCAAGTGGAGCAGGTGGGCGCCGCTGTGCGGCGTCGTCTTCGTCGGTTGCCTGGTCGTGAGCTTCGCGCTCTCCGGAAACTCGCCGGGCGTGAAGGCGAGCGGGGAGAAGGTGATCGGCTTCTACACGGCGCACCGCGGAGCGCAGCAGGGAGCAGGATTCGTCGGGGTCTACGGGCTCGTGTTCTTCCTCTTCTTCGCAGCGGCCTTCCGCGACTACCTGCGGCGCGCCCGGCCGGAGACCGGCGCGCTTGCCGCCCTCTCCTTCGGAGGCGCGATCGTCATGGCCGTCGGTGGCGGGATCCTGACGTCGGTGCAGATCGCACTCTCGGATGGCCCGAGCGCGCTCTCTCCAGGAGCGGCCCAGGCCCTCAACGTGCTGAGCAACGACGTGTTCGTTCCGCTGATCGCAGGCGCCTCCGTGTTCATGATCGCCAACGGGCTCGTCACCCTGCGCCACGGCGTGTTGCCCGGCTGGCTCGGCTGGGTCGCCCTGCTGATCGGCGTGGTCGCGCTGACGCCGGTCGGGTTCATCGGCTTCCTCGCGACGCTGGGCTGGGTGCTGGTCGTGAGCGTCCTGATCGTCGTGCGGGAGGCTCGGGCGAAGCCGGCGCCGGCAGCCGGGGACTCTGCCGCCGCCGCGACGTGAGCACCGGGACGCACGAAAACGTGCGCCCGGCATGATTCGAACATGCGACCTCTGCCTCCGCAGGGCAGAGACGACGTGGGGGACCCATGGTTCCCCCACGAGCCCCCTCCTTCAGGTCAAGAGCACGAAAAAGTGCGCCCGGCATGATTCGAACATGCGACCTCTGCCTCCGCAGGGCAGCGCTCTATCCCCTGAGCTACGGGCGCTCGGGACGGTCAGTGTAGCGCCGGCCTAGCTCCGGCCCAGCAGCCGCGCGAGGAGCCCCGGGCGCCCGGGGCGGCCTGGCAGGTTCGCGGCCGCGACGCACTCGAGATGCGCGTGCCGACGCCGGCTCGTGTCCCCCTCCGGCGCGACGAGGACGTGGTCGCTCATCGCGTGCAGCCGGTAGCCGCAGAGGGGACACGTATACGTCGCCGGCTTCAGGCTCCGGACCGGGCGTATCGAGTACCAGTCAGCCGGTTCGAGCCGCGAGCGCGAGCGGCGCGTCATCGGGCACCTCCGTCCGCACGTAGGCGAGCGCCACGACGCCTCCGTCCTCGCGGCGGGCGGCGCTCGTGACACGGCCGACCTCCCGCCCCTCGTGGAGAAGGGACGTGTCGCGCTCCGGCAGCTCGCCGAGCTCGAGCACGCGCAAGCCGCGGTTCGGATGGCCGCGGAAGTGGAGGCGAGCCACCGGCTCCTGGCCCGGATAGCAGCCCTTCGAGAACGAGACATGCGTCGCGTCGAGGCCGGCCTCGGCGGGAAGGATCCGCTCGTCGATCTCGTGCTCCCAGCGCGGCACGCCGCTCTCGATGCGCCGCAGCTCGAGCTCGTCCTCCGAGAGCGTCGGCTCGAGCCCGGAGTCGAGCGCCTCGCGCGCTCCCGGCCAGTCGCTCGCAAAGCCCCGCGACCCGCCGAAGACGACCACCGCGTCGTGCTCCTCGGACTCGATCTCGCACCTGGCGCGCAGGCGCATCCGGGTCAGGTGCGCGCGCACGACCTCGCCGAGCCCGGGATCGGTCAGCAGCAGGAAGTCGTCGTCGGCCCGCCGGAGGACGACGAGGGGCGCGATCACACGCGCCTTGGCGGTGAGGAGGAGCGCGGGACACGCCTCGCCCGGCACGAGCGCCTCGACGTCGTTCGAGACCATCCGCTGGAGGTAGTCCGCCGCATCCGGCCCCGCGACGCGGACGAACTCGCGCGCTCTCACAGCCACGTCCATGCCGTCTAGTGTGCCCGGCGATGCCGCTCTTCCGCGCGAAGGCAGAGGCGAAGGTGCGCGCCGCCGGCTACGACCCCGCGCGCCTGCCCCCGGGCCAGTACCTGACCGAGAAGTGGCCCGTCCTCCACGCCGGCGAGGTGGCGCACGTCGACCCCGCGAACTGGAGGCTGCACATCTTCGGCGAGGTCGAGCAGGAGGTGACGCTCGACTACGACCGGCTCCGGGAGCTGCCGGCCACCGAGGTCACGACCGACATCCACTGCGTGACGCGCTGGAGCCGCTTCGACGCAGGCTTCCGGGGCGTCCACTGGCGCGAGCTGGCGAGGCTCTGCCGGCCCAAGCCGTCGGCGCGCTTCGTGATCGCGCACGCCGAGGCGGGCTACACCGAGAACATGCCTCTCGAGGCCCTCGAGGAGGAGAACGCGCTCGTCGCCTACGAGGCCGACGGCGAGCCGCTGACCGCCGAGCACGGGGGGCCGGTGCGCCTCGTCGTCCCGTCCCGCTACTTCTGGAAGAGCGCGAAGTGGCTGAACGGGCTCGAGCTCGCGGCGGCCGACCGGCCCGGGTTCTGGGAGCGATACGGCTACCACAGCGACGCCGACCCGTGGCGGGAGGAGCGCTACGGGTTCTGATCTGCCGGGGACGTCACCCGTCACGGGCAATACGCGCTCCCCTCGAATGGGGTAAAGCCCGGGCGAGGAGCTGCCGATACAGGCGGCGAACCACCTCCCCCTACGCGAAACGGCGCCCGTGAGGCGCCGTTTCGCGTTTCAGACCCGAGCCCGGGGGCTCGTTACATCATCCCGCCCATGTCGGGCATGCCGGCGCCGGCACCCACGGGCTGCTTCTCCGGGGCCTCGGCGACGACCGCCTCGGTGGTGAGGATGTTCTTCGCGATCGAGGCGGCGTTCTGCAGCGCCGACCGGGTGACCATCGTCGGGTCGCCGATCCCGCTCTTGAGCAGGTCCTCGACCTCGCCGGTCTCGACGTTCAGGCCGTGGCCCTTCTCGGCGCCACGCACCTGCTGGACGACGACGGAGCCCTCGAGGCCCGCATTGTAGGCGAGCTGGCGGAGGGGCTCCTCGAGCGCGCGGATGATGATCTGGGCACCCGTCCGCTCGTCACCGTCGAGCTTGCCGAGCACCTCGTCCTTGACCGCGTCCGCCGCGTTGATCAGCGCGACGCCGCCGCCCGGCACCTGGCCCTCCTCGAGGGCGGCGCGGGCCGCCTGTAGCGCGTCCTCGACGCGGTGCTTCTTCTCCTTCATCTCGGTCTCGGTTGAGGCGCCGACCTTGACCACGGCGACGCCGCCGGACAGCTTCGCGAGCCGCTCCTGCAGCTTCTCGCGGTCGAAGTCGGAGTCGGTGTTCTCGATCTCGGACTTCAGCTGCTTGATCCGGCCCTTGATGGCCTCGGTATCGCCGGCGCCGTCGATGATCGTCGTCGAGTCCTTGTCGACGACGACGCGGCGGGCGTGACCCAACTGCGAGAGCTTCGTGTTCTCGAGCTTGAGGCCCATCTCCTCGGTGATCACCTCGCCGCCGGCGAGGATCGCGATGTCCTCGAGCATCCGCTTGCGGCGGTCGCCGAAGCCGGGCGCCTTGACGGCGACGGCCTGGAACGTGCCG
>DASRBX010000006.1:0-13006 GCA_035653395.1 Gaiellaceae bacterium | reverse complement strand
ACAGCGTGTCGCCCCGGACTCGGCCCGTGGTTCGGATCGGCGGCATCAACGAACGGGCTGGCACCGACGGAACGCCGATCGCCGAAGGTGCGAGACCGCAGGATGGCTGGCCCGGCGGCAGGTCGGTCGCGAACCGGCCGTTCGGGCGAGACGCCAATCGCGACCTACGCTTGTAGAGGCTCTTCCGGGGCGTCCGCGGACGCGGGTTCGATTCCCGCCGCCTCCACTTTCCCTGCAAATCGCGGGATTCAGTCGAGCCGGGAGGGCGAATCGTTCCCCCGGCTCGCGGCTTCTTCGGCCTCGCGTGCCTCGGCGAATGCCTCCATCGCGCGCTCGAGATCGCGCTGATCCTGGTGGCCGTAGATGCCGAGCGTCGTCGAGAGGTCGCTGTGGCCGAGCGCCTGCGAGGCCGCCTCGACGCCGGCGACGCGGCGTAGCTCGGTCGCGAAGGTGTGCCGGGCGCGGTGCATGTTGAGGCCTGAGCGGACGCCGCGGCCGACGAGCCCGGCCTGCTCGAGCATGCGGTACCACCAGCGATGCACCGTGTTCGACGCGCACGGCTTCTTCGGGTCGGCCCAGTAGACGCGACGGTTGGGCGTGCGCTTCTCCGGGTAGAGGAGGTAGTCGTCAGGCTCGGGCCGGCGGCCGACGAACTCGAGCGGCTCGCCGAGGTACGCCTTCAGTGCCATCGTGATCCGTCCGCGAAGCGGGATGACGCGCTCCTTCTGACCCTTGCCGAAGACCGTGAGCTGGCAGCGGCCGAGGTCGAAGTCGCGCACGCGGATGCCGCCGAGTTCGGCGCGGCGGACGCCGCAGTCGAGCAGGACGAGCAGCGCCAGGCGGTCGCGCGCGGTACGTGTGCAGGCGAGGAGGAGCTCGTCGACGTGGGCCGGGAGGAGCGGCGCAGTCTTCCGCGGCGCCCGCGGCCGGCGGATCCGTGAGGCGGGGGAGAACGGCACGTGGCCCTCCTCCTCCGCCCAATCGATCGGAACGAGCTTCCCCTGTGCGGGCACGTCGGGCGCGGCGGCGACCTCGAAGAGTTCGAGCTGGCGCTCATCGTCCGCGTCGGCGTTTCGATGCTGCGGCAGTGCGGCCACCTTCGCAGACTGCCGGACGGAGGTCGCAAATCACTCCCAACGAGGACGCCGCGGCAGCAGGCGCGACGTCAGATGGGTCCGTGACGGCGACCATTCGGTTGCGCCGCGTCGCGCGAGGGCCGGAGAAGGGCTCTCAGCGCGTCGATTCTCGGTCGGCGAGCGCTGATCGGCCCAGATGGGCCGACTCACCGCCTCCGCAAACGCCCGCGCCTCCTCCGCCGACGTCTCGTAGAGCCTCTCAATGCGGCTCACGCGCCGTGCAGAAGGTCCGCACGGCCTTTCGGGAGGCATCCGCCGTCCTCGCGGCAGGCAGGCGTCAGGGCAGGACCCACCCATGACCAGGAGACACAGATGCATCATCGAGATGCGCGGCCCCGAAAAGGTGACTTTGCCTCGCGACGTCCCAAGCCGCCGAGGGAACGAGGCCCATGCTCGACGTGACTGCGTTAGCCGCCGCATCGGAAAGGATGCATCTGCGTCTCGCGGGCTATCAGGGCCGTTAGCAGCGCTCGGAGGGTCAGCTCGAGCGCGGGGCTACGAACCCAGCTCGCGCATGAGGGCGAGTACCGCCCTGCGTTCGGTCGCGTCGAGCCGGCGTGCGTTCTCGAGGAGATCGAGGAGGCTCGGGTCGTTTCGCAACGTTGCCATCGCCTCGACGAGGCGCGGGTCCGTCTCGGGACGTGCCGCTCGGCCGTTGGGGGGGGTGAGCCGCTGCTCGCGCAGGCGGTCGATCGCCGCGCGCGCCTCGGAGACGAGCTCGCTGACGTTCGACTCGAGGGCGGCGTCCAGACGTTCCGCGACATCGGGGCTCGGCAACCCGGTTCCGGCGCCCTCGAGCTCGCTCAGGTAGGAGGGAGCGACCCCTGCGCGCTCGGCCGCGCGCCGCACGGACAGCCCGAGCTCGGACCGGGCCCGCCGGAGTCGCGCGGCGAGCTCCTGTCGCGCGACCGCAGAGGTGAGTCGTTCACGCTCGGGTAGGAGCTGGCGGGCCCGATCCGCGTCGCCAGCGCAATAGGCATCAACGAGCGCTCTGGAGTCCGCGAGCGCGTCACTGCGGTACGGCGATTCGCGGTCGAGCCGTCGCCAACGACCGAGGACCGCCGTCACTGCGCCCGCCACGGCGGTCGCGGGAGCTTCCTCGCCGACCAGCTCTCGCAGCGAGGCGAGGGAGGCATCGACCGCAGTCTCCGGTTCGTTCGTCGGATAGAGCATCGTTCATAACGAACGATAACGTAAAGCTACGAACATGCTTGCAACGTGGGCGACGCCGCGGCACACTGCGACCCGTGTCCGATTCCGCCCGTCTCGCGCAGGCCTCCCTCGGCCGCCGCGTCGACCTCCCGGGCTTCTTCACCGGCCCGGTCACGGTCGAGGATGCGGAGCTCGAGGGGGACGTGGTCTTCCTCCGCGTGCGGACGGCAGCCGGCACGCTTGACGAGGTTCCGATTCCGACCGACGTGCTCGAGCAGGCGCTCGCCTCGGAAAAGAGCGCGAGCGCCAGGCTCGTCTCTCCGCACGACCTCTTCCTGCTCACCGAGGCCGCCCGCATCCGCCTGGCCTACGCCCACGATCCGTACTTCGCGGTCAGCCTCTCCGGGATCGACGCGCTCCCGCACCAGCTCGAAGCCGTCTACGAGCGGATGCTGCCGCAGACGCGCCTCCGCTTTCTCCTCGCGCACGACCCCGGCGCCGGCAAGACGATCATGGCCGGGCTCCTGATCAAGGAGCTGAAGCTCCGGGGGGTGCTCGACCGGGTCCTCGTCGTCTGCCCTGCCCCGCTCACGATCCAGTGGCAGGACGAGCTCAGCTCCAAGTTCGAGGAGACGTTCGAGATCGTCAACGCCGAGCTCGCCCGGAATACGCTCGCCGGCAACGTGTGGGAGCGCTTCCCGCAGGCGATCACCTCGCTCGACTTCGCGAAGCAGCCGGACGTCCGCGAGAGCATCGCCCGCGCCGGGTGGGACCTCGTCGTCGTCGACGAGGCGCACAAGTGCTCCGCCCGCACCTACGGCACGGAAGTCAAGAAGACGCGCCGCTACGAGCTGGGCGAGCTGCTCTCCCGCGAGTCCGACCGTCTGCTCTTCCTCACCGCGACGCCCCACCAGGGCGACGTCGACCAGTACCAGCACTTCCTGCGGCTGCTCGACGAGGACCAGTTCGTCGGCCTCGATCTCGACCGCGAGCTGATCTCGGTCGAGGACAGCCCCTGGTTCTCGCGCCGGATCAAGGAGGAGCTCAAGGACTTCGACGGCAGGCGCCTCTTCACCGAGCGCCGCGCGATCACGCAGCCCTTCGAGCTGTCGCCGGCCGAGAAGCAGCTCTACGACGACGTCACCGAGTACATCAACGAGTACCTGCCCCGGCAGGTGCGCGGACGGCGCGGCTCGAGCATCGCCCTCGCGCGCACCGTGCTCCAGCGCCGCCTCGCGTCGAGCCTCGGCGCGATCGAGGCCACGCTCGCCTCCCGTCGCCGGCGCTTCCAGGAGCTGGTCGAGGAGCTCGAGCGGCTGCCGGCGAGCCGGCAGGAGGAGCGGCTGCGCGAGCTTCGCCTGCTCGAGCCGGTCGACGAGGAGTCGGAGAGCGACGACCAGGACGAGGCGGTCGAGGACCAGCTCGCCTTCCAGGTCACGGCGGTCGAGCGGATCGGCGACCTACGGCGAGAGATCGCCCGCCTCGGCGAGCTGGTGGAGCAGGCGAAGGCGATCCCCCGCGAGGACGAGGCGAAGCTCGCGGCGCTCAAGCGCTGCCTCGAGCGGGCCGAGTTCGCCGAGCTGAAGGACGGCCGCGGGAAGCTCCTGATCTTCACCGAGTACCGCGCGACGCAGGACTACCTGGTCGAGCACCTTGAGCGCTGGGGCTACACGACGTGCGTCATCCACGGCGGCATGAGCGCGCAGGCGCGCAAGGAGGCGCAGCGGCTCTTCCAGACGGAGCGCCAGGTCTGCGTCGCGACCGAGGCCGCGGGCGAGGGGATCAACCTCCAGTTCTGCCACCTGATGATCAACTACGACCTGCCCTGGAACCCGAACCGGCTCGAGCAGCGCATGGGCCGGATCCACCGGATCAGGCAGCGCTTCGACGTGACGGTCGTGAACTTCGTCGCCGAGAACACGATCGAGGGGACGATCCTCCTGCGCCTCCTGACGAAGCTCGACGAGATCCGCCGCGCGATGGGCTCGGACCGCGTCTTCGACGTCGTCGGGACGCTGCTCACCCTGAACGGCGTGAACGTCGAGGACATGCTCCGGGAGGCGGCGTACAACCCGACGCGGCTCGACGAGTACGCGGCGCAGATCGAGGCGATCTCGATGGAGAAGCTCGAGCAGTACGAGCGCGACACCGGCATCGCGCTCGCCACCCGCCACGTCGACCTGGACAAGGTGCGCCCGAAGGACTGGCGCTCCGAGGAGCGGCGGCTGATGCCCGAGTACGTCGAGCGCTTCTTCGTGCAGGCGGCCGAGCGTGTCAAGCTGCGCGTGGACGCGCGCGCCGACGGCCTCTGGCGTGTCGAGCACGTCCCGCAGCGCCTGCGTGCGCCCTCGCTGCCGGCGGTGCAGCGTTTCGGCCCACCGCAGGTCGAGTACCGGAAGCTGACCTTCCACAAGGAGCACCTCCAGGAGGATCGCCACCTCGACGCCGAGCTCCTCTCGCCGGGCCACAAGCTCTTCGCCGCGACGGTCGACGAGCTCGAGCGCCAGCTCGCCCACGCCCGGCAGGGCACGGTCGCCTACGTCGACCCCGGGGCGCGCGAGCCCTATCGCCTCCACTTCTTCGAGCTGCGCGTGCTCGGCGAGCTCCCGGGCGGGGCGGGACAGCCGAGCCGGACGATCCCCGCGCACGCGGAGCTTGCGGTCGTGCTCGAGGACGCAAGCGGCGCCTTCGAGCTTGCGCCTCCGGACGTCCTGCACGACCTCACGCCGGCGACGGAGACGGGCGATCTCGAGCTGCCCGCGCCCGACGAGGTGCGCCGCGCCGAGCGCTGGCTGCAGGTGCACGTCGGGACCGCTCGGGTCAGTTTGTTGCGCGACCAGCGCAGGCGCGAGGTGGAGATCCGGCGGGAGTACGTCGAGCGTTCCTTCCACGAGCTGATCCGCCGCCGCCGCGAGGACTGGTCGAAGCTCGCCGCCCGCGTCGCCGAGGGCGCCGAGGAGTTCCGCTTCGCGCGCGACGAGGCGCAGCGCCAGCTCGAGGAGACCGAGCGCCGCCGCGAGCAGAAGCTCGCCGAGCTCCGCCACCTCGAGGTGCTCCGGCCCGGGCCTGCCCTCTACCTCGGAAGCGCGGTCGTCTCCCCGGTGCGGGACGAGGCGGTCGCCCGGATCGCCCGCCGCGACCCGGAGGTCGAGCGGCGCGCGGTCGAGATCGCGCTGGCCTACGAGCGAGAGCAAGGCTGGACGCCCGAGTACGTCGGCGACCTGCGCGACGGCAGCGGCTTCGACGTCCGCTCGGTCGGGCCCGAGAACGAAGTGCGCCGGATCGAGGTCAAGGGCCGCGCAGGCGACGACGCGACCGTGATCCTGAGCCCGAACGAGTGGACGCAGGCCCGCCGCCACCGCGGAAGCTACTGGCTCTACGTCGTCACCGGCTGCGCGGGCGACGAGCCGAGGCTCCGGCGGGTGCGCGACCCGTTCGCCCGCCTCGGCAAGGCCGCCGAGCGGCTGACGGTCGTGAAGGGGTTCGTGCTGCCGGGCGAGGCGGTCGAGACGGCGGAGGAAGGGAGACGGAGGAAGTGAGCGAGCGCAGGCTGATCGAGGAGTACCTGCCGGTGCGGGCGGTGAGCTACGAGGCGACGCGGGAGAAGCTGCTCCGCCGGCGCGACTACCACATCTCGATGCTCCACCTCTGGTGGGCGCGGCGGCCGCTTGCGGCCGCGCGGGCGGCCGTCTACTCGACGCTCGTCTCCGCCGACGGCCGCGCGCCGAAGGAGGTCGAGCGGCGTCTCGCCGAGCTCTGCCGCTGGGGCGGCACGAACGGTTCCCCCGAGACGGCGGTCGAGAAGGCGCGCGCCGAGATCGCGGCCGAGAACGGCGGCCCGCCCAAGGTGCTCGACTGCTTCGCCGGCGGCGGCGCGATCCCGCTCGAAGTGGCGCGCCTCGGCAGCCGGGCGACCGCGGTCGAGCTGAACCCGGTCGCCTACCTGATCCTCCTCTGCACGCTCGTCTACCCGCAGACGTACGGCTCCTCCCTGGCCGACGAGGTGGAGGAGTGGGGCGCCTGGCTCGTCGAGGAAGCGCGCTCGGCGCTCGAGGGTCTCTACCCGCCGATCCCGGCCGGCGGCACCGGCCAGCTCCGGCTCGGCGGCGGCGAGCAGGCGGCGGTCGAGCTGACGCCGGTCGCCTACCTCTGGACGCGCACCGTCCCTTGCCCGAACCCCGCGCTCGACCCGCACGAGCTCCACCTCGTCCGCCAGACCTGGCTCGTGAAGAAGCCCGGCCGCTTGGTCGCCCTCCGGCCCATCGTCGACCGCGAGCGGCTGAGCGTCGACTACGAGGTCGCGAGCGCCTCCTCGCCCGAGGACCTGGGCTTCGACCCGGAGCAGGGGAGCGAGCGCGGCGCCGCCACCTGCCGCGTCTGCGGCGCCGGGGTGACGGCCGACGACGTGAAGGCGCTCGGCAAGCAGGGCAAGCTCGGACGGCGGCTGCTGGCGGTCGCGGCCGTCCGACCGGGGACGCGCGGGAAGACGTACCTCGGCTCGCGCGAGGCGGCGGCGTTCGTCCCGGCCGACGAGGAGATCCGCGCGCGCCTCGACGAGCTGCTCGAGGAGACCGGTTTCACCGTACCGGACACACCGCTTCCTCCCGAGCTGACGGGAGGGAGCTGCATCGTCTACGGGTTCAAGACGATCGGCGACCTGTTCGCCGAGCGGCAGCTGCTCGCGCTGCTCACCTTCTGCTCGCTCGTGCGCGAGGCGCACGCGCAGATGCTCGCCGGCGGCATCGAACCCGACCGCGCGAAGGCGATCGCGACCTACCTCGCGATGGCGGTCGACCGCGTTGCCGACCGTTCGAGCACGCTCTGCCACTGGGACAACAGCCGTGAGACGACTGCGAACACGTACGCGCGGCAGGCCCTCCCGATGGTCTGGGACTACTCGGAGGTGAACCCCTTCGGAGGCTCCTCGGGGGACCTCGGCGTCGCAGTGGAGCAGGTTGCCAAGGTCATCCGTCACTGCGCCGCGACGGGCGAGCCGGCCACGGTCATCCGCGGCTCGGCCACCGACCCCGTCCCGGGCGGGCCGTTCGACGCCGTGATCACCGACCCGCCCTACTACGACAACATCTCCTACGCCGACCTCTCCGACTTCTTCTACGCCTGGCTGCAGCGCAGCGTCGGGCAGCTCTATCCGGAGCACCTCTCGGGGCCGCTGACGCCGAAGCGCAAGGAGGTCGTCGCCGTCCCCTACCGGCACGGCGACGACGACGACGCCGCCAGGCAGGCCTACGACGACCTGATGGCGGAGGTGTTCGCGCGCCGCCGCGAGGAGCTGAAGCCGGGCGCGCCGCTCGTCGTCGTCTACGCGCACAAGACGTACGCCGGTTGGGCGACGCTCGTGCAGGCCCTCCGGCGGGCCGGATTCGTGATCGTCGAGGCCTGGCCGCTCGACACGGAGATGCCGACCCGCTCCGTCGGTCAGAACACCGCGAGCCTCGCCTCCTCGATCTTCCTCGTCGCCCGCCGGCGCGAGACGGGCGGCACGGGTGACTGGGAGGCCGTCAACGCGGAGATGCGGCGGATCGTCCGCGAGCGGGTGCGCGAGCTGCCCGAGATGGGCGTTCTGGGCGACGACCTCGTCATCGCCGCGATCGGCGCCGGCCTCCGCGCGTACACGGAGTACGAGCGGGTCGAGCTGCCAAACGGGGAGGAGCTTCCGCCCGAGCAGTTCCTCGAGGAGGTACAGCGGACCGTGATCGAGACCGTGCTCGAGGACGTCTTCGCCGTCGACGCCGCAGGGATCGGCTCGATCGACCCGCCGACGCAGCTCTACGTCATGGGCCGCTTCGAGTTCGGCGGCGCCTACGTGGAGTTCGACCGGGCGAACACGCTTGCGCACGGGGTCGGGGTCGAGCTGACAGGGACGCGCGGAGCGCTCGCCGGCGCGAAGGCGCTCTTCAAGAAGGAGCAGGGCAAGGTGCGGCTTCGCGACTACCGCGAGCGCGGCGGCGCCGACTCGCTTGGGCTGCCTGCCGAGGGCGGCGAGCCGGCGCCGCTGATCGACGTCCTCCACCGCCTTCTCTGGGTGGCCGAGAACGACTCGCCCCGGCTCCGCGACGTCGTCCAGGCCTCCGTCGCCGACCCGCAGCGCCTGCGGCTCGTCGCGCAGGCGCTCTCCGGCGAGGCGCTCGACCGCAAGGGCGCTGGGACCTCCGACCGCGAGCAGCAGGCGATCGCCTCCCTGCTCACGGGCTGGAAGCGCCTCGTCGACGACACCCTTGCGGGGGCGCGCGGATGAGCGCGCAGGCCTACCGGCTGCGGCCGTGGAACGAGGTCGTCCGCCCGCATCGGGACATCCTCGAGGGTGACCTCGAGATGGCCACCTACGCGGCCGACCTGGGCGCCGTCGACCGGGGAGACGAGAACACGCCGCGCGTCTACCTCGACGCGCGCGACTTCTTCCGCACGACGTACATGACCGAGAACCTGCGACGGCTGCTGGCGGACGTGCTCGGCGTCGTCGGCGGCGGGCAGGGCGACCGCGTGCTCCAGCTCCGCACCCCCTTCGGCGGCGGCAAGACGCACGCGCTGCTCGCGCTCTACCACCTGATGCGCTCTCGCTCCGAGATCGACGTCGACCTGGCAGGGATCCCGGATCCAGGGCCGGGCCGGGTCGTCGTCCTCTCCGGGCTCGACCTCGACCCAATCGCGCCGCGCGAGGTCGACGGACTGACGATCCGGACGCTCTGGGGCGAGCTCGCCTTCCGGCTCGGCGGCCAGGCCGCCTACGAGAAGGTGCGCGCGCACGACGAGGAGGGCCGTGCGCCCGGCGGGAACGTCCTGCGCTCGCTGCTCGACGTGGGGCCGGTGCTGCTCCTGCTCGACGAGGTGCTCGTGTACGTGCAGCGGGCGACCGGAAGCAAGGGCGACGACGCGCTGCGCAGGCAGGTGATGATCTTCCTGCAGGCGCTGACCGAGGTCGTGCGCGGGCTGCCGAAGGCGGCGATGGTCTACTCGCTGCAGGCGAGCGCGCACGAGGCGGCGGGCGACGAGATGCTGCTCGGCGAGCTCGACCACCTCGTCGCGCGCGTGGACGCGAAGCGCGAGCCGGTCTCCGACGACGAGGTGATGCGGGTCGTCCAGCGGCGGCTCTTTCCCTCGTTCGGCGAGGAGGACGCGCACCTGGCGGTGGCGCGGGAGACGGCGCGGGAGTACGCGATCCAGTTCCGCAAGCTGCGGGAGGCGTACGCCGAAACCGAGGGCGAGCGGCGCGTCGCGCAGGCCGAGTCGGAGCGGCTGGAGGCGCGGATCCTCCAGTCCTACCCCTTCCACCCGCACCTGCTCGACCTCATGTACCACCGCTGGGGAGGCCTCCCCTCGTACCAGCGGACACGCGGGGCACTCCAGTTCCTCGCGCGGGTCGTGCACGCGCTCTGGAACGGCCAGGGGGCCGCGCAGCCGCTGATCGGCCCCGGCGACGTCGTCCTCGCCGACGAGCACGTGCGCGGCGCCTTCTTCTCCCAGGTGGGCGAGCGCGAGCGCTACACGTCCGTGCTCTCGGCGGACATCACGGGGCCGGAGGCTCGCGTCCGCGAGGTCGACCGCCGGATCGCCACCGACTCGCCCGCGTTCGAGCGGCTGCGGGTGGGAACGCGCTGCGCCTCGGCGATCATGCTCTACTCCTTCGGCGGACGCTCGGGCGAGGACCGTGGCGTGCTCGAGAGTGAGCTCGTGCAGGCGCTCGTCACCCCCGAGCTCGACCGCAACGTCGTCACGACGTGCCTGCACGACCTCCGCGACGAGCTCCTCTACCTGCACTACACGGGCCGGCGCTACCGGTTCGAGCCGAAGCCGAACCTGAACCTGATGATCCAGGAGGCGGCGCAGGGGTTCGACGCGGACGAGGTGCTCACGCGGGTCAAGATGGAGCTCGCCCGGCTCTTGACGGGAGCCGGGGATCGGGCCGTGCTCTGGCCCCCGGACACGGCCGCGATCCCGGACGGCGACCCGCTCTTCCGCATCGTCTACCTGCCTCCGGAGGCCGCGGACAGCGCCTCCGAGTACGCCGAGCGCGCGATCGAGGAGCGCTCGCGTGTGTACAAGAACGCGCTCGCCTTCGCCGAGCCGAACCGGGCGGGGCTCGAACGGGCGCGGACGCTGGCGAGGCTGGTGCTCGCGCTCGACTCCCTCTTGGGCGAGGTGAAGGCGAAGCGGCTGACGGTGGAGCGCGAGCAGGAGGACGAGCTCGCGGAGCGCCGCCAAGCCGTTGGCGGTGAGCTCGTCGCCACCTGCGACCGGCTGTACGAGCGTGTGCTCGTGCCGCTCGCCGACCGGGAGGGCCAGCGGCCCTTCCGGCTCGAGACGATCGATCTCCGGGCGCAGCTCGCGGCCGGGCGCGACCTGCACACCCGCCTGCTCGACGGCCTGCGCAAGCACGTCTTCGACACGCTCACCCCGGCGCGGCTCGCCACGCTCGCGAAGCTCGGCGAGACGCGCGAGTACGTCGCGGTCGAGGAGCTCTCGAAGTGGTTCTTCTCGATCTTCGACTTCCCGAAGCTCATAGACGAGTCGGTCCTTCGGGACGCCATCGCACGGGGGACGGAGGGGATGTTCGGCTACGTGTCCGGCGCGCAGGCGCTCGACGACGAGCTCGAGGTGCCGCGCCGCGAGCTGGTTCGCTTCGGCGCGACGACGCCGGTGGACGAGATCGACCTCGGCCCCGGCTGCTACGTCCTGTCGCCGAAGCTGGCGGCAAGCCTCGTCGGCGGAGAGGAAGAGCCTGCCAAGGACGATGGGGAGGTCGAGGAGACTGCTGACCAGGAGGTCGGCGTGGTCAGCAGCGACGAGACGGACGGCGGCGCGCGCCGCTACTCCGTTCGTTTCGCCGCGACGGCGGCGCAGCTCTTCCGCGTCCTCCCGGCGCTGCAGAACCTGGCCGACAAGTCCGCGAGCTTCCGGGCAAGGTTGGAGGTCGAGGCCGAGGGTCGTGAGCCGTTCGACCCGAACTGGCTGCGCAACGCCGTCGAGGAGCACTTCGACGAGGCGGGGATCGAGCGCGACTGATGCCGCGCGACCCGCGGATCAACGCGCTCGCGACAGACCCCGACGCGCGGGTCATGGTCTTCGTCGACGGGCAGAACCTCTACAACGCCTGCCGGCGCACGTTCGGGCACCCGCTCTGCCATCCGCACCTGCTCGCGGAGCACCTCGCCGGGCCGCGGACACGCAACCGCGTCGCGTGCCGCTTCTACACTGGACGTCCCAACCCGAACATCCCCCACGAACGGCGGCGCGTGCGAAACCTCGACCGTCGGCTTAACGAGATGAACCGCATGGGGGTCACGGTAATCAAGCGCCCCCTCCGCTACCACTGGGACTGGGGACACCAGCAGCAGCTGCCCGAGCCGGGGCCTGGCGCCGCGCCGCAGACTGTCACGCTGAGGCCATGGCAGCGCCCGCAGGAGAAGGGCATCGATCTGGCGATCGCGCTCGACGTGATCGAGTTCGCGCTCGTGGACTCGCTGGACGTGGCGATCATCGTGAGCCTCGACCGAGACCTCGCCGAGATCCCGAACGCGCTCCGCAGCCTTCGTCCGGTCTTGAACCGCCCGGTTCGACTGGAGGCGGCCGTACCCGTCGAGCCGGGGCGAAGCGACCCGAAGACCCTCGCCGGGTTCGCCTACACGCACCAGATCACCGAGGAGCTCTTCGAGCTCGTCCGCGACGACACGGACTACACGGTTCCGGACAGCGCATGGACGCCGCCGACTCTTCCTCGCACGCTGGCCGAGCGCCGACCGTCATGAAGAAAGCCCCGGTCTTCCGTAGAAGCCGGGGCCCGTAAATCCGCACACAGAGTAGCACGACTTCCGCCGGATGTGGGTGATTGTCTCCGATCCGACCGAGGATCCAAGGCGCGTGCCTTCATCGAAGATGTTGTCTACATAATCTTCGCCTGAGGACGCCGCCGGGCCCATGCCCCCGGGCGCCTGCTGGGAGGAACCTTGCGCAGGTTCGATTCCCGCCGCCTCCATTGCGAGTGGCACCCCGGCTGCCCCGTCCCGGTCTCCGGGCTCCGCCTCTCCGGGCTGCGCCTGCTTACGGTGACCTCGCTTCGGCTTCGGGGGCGCGCGCCTTGCGGGACGCTCGTCGTCGACGCCGAGGCGGCCGGCCGCCTCGCAACCGTCGTCCGGCGGCTGGCGCGATCCGCTTCCCCGATCCACCACCTGCGGCTCGCGGACGAGTACGGCCCGCGCGGCCGGCGCCCCGCCGACGGCGAGGTCACCGCCTCGACCGAGGCCGCGAAGGCCGTCCCGTCCCGGTGCGCCGGCGGTGCCGCCACCGGGAGCTCGTCCGAGCACGCCTACGGCGAGGCGGTCGACGTCGGCCCGGCCGAGGGCCCCAACGTCGGCTGCGGGAGGACGCGCGACCGGGGCGCCCGCCCGTCCCCGGGCCGCCCGCGGCGGCGGACGGGGATGGTGAGACCCGCCCTCGTCGCCGCCTTCGCCGCGGTCGGCCGGGGCTTCGGCGGGTCGTGGCCGGCCCGACGAGGAACGACATGCCCGTCTCCGCCGCCGGGCACCGACCGCCGGGAGCTGCCTGTCTCCCGAGCGGCCCGTCTCGGCCCCGACGCACCGAGGCGTCCCCGTCAGCCCGCGGTCAGCGCCCGGCTGAAGCCGGCGAGGTACCCCGGCCCCGCCTGGTTCACGCTCAGCGCGACCCGGACCTCCGTCCCCGCGGGGACGAGCGAGGCGCGGAAG
>DASRBX010000005.1:0-27952 GCA_035653395.1 Gaiellaceae bacterium | reverse complement strand
AAGACATACGCTGCAACGACAAGGGCTTCCAGATCCGTCATCTCGAGCTCCGATCTCGAGGGGACACAGGTCTGGAAGCCCTTCGTCCTCGCCGGGCGGGTCCCTGCGAACCCGCCCCCGTTTCACATCAACCCTCTAGCTGACGACACGCGTCTCCACGGGCGCGAGCAGCTCGCGCACCTCCGCGACGGCATCCGGCGCCTCGGCGTCTCGCAGGCGTATGCCCTGGACCGAGGCCCAGACGCCGTCTGCTCCCGCGACGAGGACGAAGCGCGACGTCTTCACGACGAGCGCTCCGGCGGTGGGTTCCATGAAGCGGCCCGGCGCCTCGACGAAATCGATCAGGGCGTCCACCGGCATCCTCGGACCGTAGCGTCGCGGTCATTGCTCGATCCCGCGGGACGGCGTAGGGGCACGACGACCGTCCACTACGGCGAGAGGAGGATGCAGTGGCAGACGCACGGACCGTGGGGGCGCGGTTCATCGAGGCGTTCAACGCCCACGACGAGCGCCGGGCTTGCAGACGCCGACGGGCGAGATCCCGGCCACGAACCGGCAGTTGCGTGGTCGCGGGGTGCAGATCCTGCGGATCGAGGGGGACGCAGTCGTCGATACGCGGCTCTACTTCGACCAGGTCCAGGTGCTCACGCAGCTCGGCCTCATGCCCGAGCCGGCGGCCGCCTGAGCTCCGGGTGGGAGGGCGTTGCGTGCGTGCGCGCCCTCTCACCCCGGAATGGGCGATTCCGCCCATGCGTTGATCCACCCCGTGTCCGTGCCTTCAGAGGACATGAGCGGCCAGCCCCTCAAGAGCTATGTCATCCTGCGGCGCTCGGACTGGCCCTCCGAGGCCGCGCTCCGCAGCTCGGCGAAGGCGTCGATCGCCGAGGCCGCTCGGATGGGCGACATTCGCTGGGTTCGCAGCTACGTTCTCGAGGAGCCGGACGGCCGGATCGGCACCGTCTGCCATTACCGTGCCTCCGGTCCCGAGCGGATCCGAGAGCACGCGCGACGGATCGGAATACCCGCCGACGACATCGTCGAGGTTGCGGATCTCGTCGTGCTCGAGCCGGACACGCCGTTCGAGCTGACGGCGCGCGAGCGCGAGGTGCTCGGCCTCGTCGCCGAGGGGCTCCGCAACCGCGACATCGCCGGGAGGCTCGTGTGTCGGTGCGCACGGTCCGACCACCACGTCTCGGCGATCCTGCGCAAGCTCGGGCACGCACGCGCGGCGCGGCGGTCGTCGAGGCGCGCCGGCGCGGACTGATCGCGACGCACTGAGCAAGATGGGCGATTCCGCCGATGCGGCGGAGGCCGAGCCGGGCCTACGGTTGTCTCCAAGGCAAACGAAGGAGGCAGCGATGCAGCTGTACGCAATTCGCCGGCGCAACGGCTGGCAGGACGGGCCTGCGCTCGAGGCGGCCGCGGCCAGGTCGAAGGACGAGGGCGACAAGATGCCCGCCGACGTCCGCTGGATCCGCAGCTACGTCCTCGCAGAGGACGACGGGACCCTGGGCACCGTCTGCATCTACGAGGCGTCGAGCCCGGAGAAGATCCGCGAGCACGCGGCCCGGGTCGGGATGCCCGCGGACGAGATCTCCGTCGTCGCGGACACGGTGATCGTGCGGCCCGACCCCGTGGCGGTCGCGGCCTGAGACAACGCTCGGGCGGAGTGGCCGGGAGGCTCCGGTACGCTCCGCCCGTGACCGAGACCGTCGACGCGCCCACCGCCACGCGCATCCCGCACTGGGTCGGGGGCCGGCGGGTCGAGGGAGCCTCCGGCCGGAGCGGCCCCGTCTACAACCCCGCGACCGGGCGCCAGACCGGCGCCGTCGACTTCGCGACCGCGGAGGAGGTGGACGCCGCCGTCCAGGCCGCGCGCGACGCGTTCCCCGCCTGGCGCGCGACCTCGCTCGCGAAGCGGGCAGAGCTCTTCTTCCGCATCCGGGAGCTGCTGCACGCGCGGCGCGAGGAGCTCGCCGAGATCCTCGTCCGCGAGCACGGCAAGGTCTTCTCCGACGCGCTCGGCGAGGTGACGCGCGGGCTCGAGGTCGTCGAGCACTGCTGCGGCCTCCCGACCCTGCTCAAGGGGGAGCACTCGGAGCAGGCGTCGACCGGGATCGACGTCTATTCGATCCGGCAGCCGCTCGGCGTCGTCGCCGGCATCACCCCGTTCAACTTCCCGGCGATGGTGCCCATGTGGATGTGGGCGCCGGCGATCGCCTGCGGCAACTGCTTCGTGCTCAAGCCCTCGGAGAAGGACCCGTCCGCGTCGCTCTGGGTCGCCGAGCTCCTGCGGGAGGCGGGCCTGCCGGACGGCGTGTTCAACGTGATCATGGGAGACCGCGTCGCCGTCGACGCGCTGCTCGAGCATCAGAAAGTCGCCGCCATCTCGTTCGTCGGCTCGACTCCGATCGCCCGCTACGTCTACGAGAAGGCGACGGCGAGCGGCAAGCGCTGCCAGGCGCTCGGGGGCGCGAAGAACCACATGATCGTCCTGCCCGACGCCGACGTCGACGCAGCCGCCGACGCGGCCGTCTCGGCGGGCTACGGCTCGGCCGGCGAGCGCTGCATGGCTGTCTCGGTCGTCGTCGCGGTTGGGGACGTCGCGCAGCCGCTCGTCGACGCGATCCGCGAGCGGATCCCGAAGGTGAAGGTCGGCGACGGCATGGATCCCGCCTCGGAGATGGGCCCGCTCGTGACGGCCGAGCATCGCGACCGCGTCGCCTCGTACGTCGAGAACGCGCCCGCTGAGGGCGCGACCGTCGTCGTCGACGGTCGCGAGGACGTCCCCGAGGAGGGCTTCTTCCTCAACCCGAGCCTGCTCGACGACGTCACGCCCGAGATGAAGGCGTACGTCGACGAGATCTTCGGACCGGTGCTCGGCGTGACGCGCGTCGCCACGTACGAGGAGGCCGTGCGCCTCGTGAACGAGAGCCCGTACGGCAACGGCGTCGCGATCTTCACGCGCGACGGCGGCGCGGCACGGCGCTTCCAGTTCGAGGTGCAGGCCGGGATGGTCGGGATCAACGTGCCGATCCCGGTGCCGGTCGCGTACTACTCCTTCGGCGGCTGGAAGGGGTCGCTCTTCGGGGACAGGCACGTCTACGGGCCCGAAGCGATCGACTTCTACACGCGCGGCAAGGTCGTCACGCAGCGCTGGCCCGACCCGGCCACGTCGAAGATCGACCTCGGCTTCCCGCAGACGCGGTAGTGCCGGGCCCGCACCACCGTCCGCTCGACGCGAGGGAGATCCCGCGCTTCGCGGGGATCCGCACCTTCATGCGCGCGCCGCACACCAGGGACCTGGCCGGCGTGGACGCAGCCGTCTACGGCATCCCGCTCGACACCGCGACGAGCTACCGGACGGGGCCGCGCTTCGGGCCCGAGGCGATCCGCTCCGCGTCCGCGCTGCTGCGGCCCTACAACCCCGCGCTCGAGGTGAACGTGGTCGAGACGCTGTCCATCGTCGACTACGGCGACGTCGCCGTCTCGCCGGGCGACACCGAGCGCACGTACGGCCAGGTGGAGGCGGCCCTCGCGCCGCTCGTGGACGCCGGCGTCTTCCCGCTGGCGCTGGGCGGCGACCACTCCGTCACGCTCGCGGAGCTGCGCGCGCTCGCACGCCGCCACGGGCCGCTCGCGCTCGTCCAGCTCGACGCCCACGGCGACACGTGGGACGAGTACTTCGGCCAGCGCTTCTTCCACGGCACGACGTTCAAGCGGGCGGTCGAGGAGAAGCTCGTCGAGCCGAAGGCGTCGGTGCAGGCGGGGCTCCGCGGCTCGCTCTACGGCGTGGAGGACCTCGAGTCGGCCCGTGAGCTCGGCTTCGCCGTCGTCCCGTGCGACGCCCTGCGCACGCTGGGGCCGGGCGGCTACGCGAGCCTCGTCCGCGAGCGTGTCGGCCGCAGGCCCGTCTTCCTTTCCTTCGACGTCGACGTGCTCGACCCGGCGTTCGCGCCGGGGACGGGAACGCCCGAGGTCGGCGGCCTCTCGACGGCGGAAGGTCTCGCGTTCCTGCGCGCCCTGGGTGGGATCGACCTCGTCGGCGCCGACGTCGTCGAGGTCTCGCCGCCGTACGACGGGCCCGGGCAGCAGACGGCGCTCGCCGCGGCGAACGTCGCCTACGAGCTGCTCAGCCTGCGGGCGCTCGCGGTCCGGTAGTCAGCGAACCCGGAAGCGGAGCGTCCGGCGGCCGTGCCGTCCCCATGGGTCGACGGCGACGATGCGGAGTCGGTACGCGCCGGGCCGGAGCGTGCGCGCGTTGAGTCGCAGGCGCACCTGCATCGACGTGGGCTTGCGGAGGTAGGACTGTGCGACCTGGAAGCCTCCGGCCCTGAGCCGCGGGCCGAGGCGGCTCCCGTGGCCCAGGATGACGACCGCCGCCCCGTGCGGGCCGGTCACCGTTGCGGACACGCGGGCCTGCGAGTGGACGGCGATGCGCGTCAGCAGGAGAAGGCTGTGGTCGGCGGGATGGGGGACGGCTCGGAAGGGGGTCTGCGTCATCAGGGACGGGCCGTTCGGCGAGGTGTACCTCGGGTCGCCCCACGCTCCCTGCCTGAAGAGCGCGAGCTGGAACGGCGTCCGCGTGAGGACGTGGGTCAGCTTGTCCGGGTCGACGTACCAGCCGACGGCGGTTCCCGGCGGCAGCTGTGCGCTCTGGAGCGGCGGCACCGCCTGGTAGACGCGCCCGTCCGTCGCGTAGCCGAGCACCGCTCGGGCCTGCTGCGGGCGCGCGTACACCAGGTCGAGCGGCCAGCGGAACCCCTTCGACAGGCCGGGCACGGAAAGCGACACCTCGCTCCCGGGCACGGTCAGCAGGCCGGTGAAGGGGGTGAGCGAGACCCGCTTGCCCACCGGAACGGCGCCGGGCTGCCATGTGACGGTGGCGCGGCCGTCGTCCGTCTGCAGGTTGCCCGCGATCCCACGATGGACGGTCTGGGTCCCGATCGACACCGGCGGCAGAGGCGCCGCCACCACGACGCCGGTCGGGCCCGCGGTCACGGATGCGGAGCCGCCCTTCCCGGTCGCGGTCACGACGAGCGAGAGGGTGGAGCCGATGTCGTCGGGCGAGAGCGTGCGCCGCGGCCCCACGGCGTGCGGGATCGCGAGGCACGCCGCGCCGCTCGCGTTGCACCGTCGCCAGCGGTACGTGAACCTCGCGGGCGAGCCCGTCCAGGTCCCGACGGAGCTCACCAGTACCTGCCCCGCTTGCGGCGAGCCCGTGATCTGCGGCGGGCTCAGGTTCGTCGGGCGGGCGGCCGGCGAGGTCCCGGCCGGTGCCACGGCTGCCGTCGGGACGGTCACGGCTGTCGCGCTCCCCGCCGCGGAGGCCGCCGTCACGACCACCTTCAGCGCGTGCCCGACGTCGAGGCTCGAGGTCCGGTACGACTCGCGGGTCGCCGTCGTGATCGCCGCGCAGCCGGCGCCGGCGGCGTCGCAGCGCCGCCACTGATACGTGAACGTGAGCGGCTTCCCGCCCTCCCAGGTGCCCGGCACTGCGGCGAGCAACTGTCCCGCCTCCGGCGGCCCGACGATCGTGGGCGGCGTCGAGAGCAGCGGCGGGCCGCTCGGGAAAGGGGCGATGGCGGCGGCTGCGGGCTGCGCGCCGTTCATCCGGTCGCCGTCGGTGCAGTGATCGATGCCCGGGACGGAGAGGCAGTCCGTCCACTGCCAGAACTTCCAGCCGATCCCGTTCCAGTTCCGCGCCGGCACGGTCGGGCTGCTCCTCGACGTCCAGTGCGCGATCCAGAGGCCGGTGCCCGACGCGGCGGCGGCCGTCGAGTCGCCGAGACGCAGCTTCCAGAAGAGCGGCGAGGTGTAGACGAGCGGCTCGACACCCGTGCTCGCGTAGATCTGCTCGAGCCAGGCGAGCGTCCACGCCAGCAGCCGCTGCCCGGGGAGGTTGCCCGTCTTCTCGAGGTCGAGCACGGGCGGCAGCTCGCCGGGCTGGGGCGCGGCGACGGCGAGGAAGTGGTTGGCCTGCCTGATCGCGCTCGCCGTCGCGGCCGCCACCGTCGTACCGCTCGGCCGCGCGAAGTGGTAGGCGCCGAAGACGAGCCCGGCGGCCTCGCTGCCGTTCCGGTTCGCCGTGTACGTCCTGTCGGTGAAGGAGGTCCCCTCGGTCGCCTTCCCGAACGCGAAGCGGTAGCCCGCGCCTGCGACCTTCGCCCAGTTGATCGTCCCGTTCCAGGCCGAGACGTCGATGCCCCTCGCCCGGACGGTGGCAGCGTCGGAGGCGCTCGCGGAGACGAGCGCGGTCAGCGCGAGGACAAGACTCGCGAGCAGCCTCAGCCGCCCGCGGCGCGCTCCGATGGGGGACCCCACGACTCGCATGAGGCTAGCGCAGGTCCTGTTCGTCCGAGGTAAAAAAAGCCCTGCTCGCGCCCAGAGCCGTGGCTCAGGACGGCACGGCGGCGCCGGCCTCGAGCCGATCGCCGAAGCGCGCCCGGCGCACGAACCGCCCGGTGCCCGGCGTGCCGACGAGCTCGCCGTCCTCGACGAGGACGGAGCCGCGTAGCAGCACGTGCTCCGGCGCGCCTACCACCTCCGTTCCCTCGTAGAGGCTGTAGTCGCAGCGGGAGTGGTGCGTGGAGGCCGAGATCGTCTCGCGACGCCCGGGATCGAAGATCACGAGATCGGCGTCGGAGCCCACGGCGACCGTCCCCTTGCGCGGGTAGAGGCCGAACAGCCTCGCCGGCTGCGTCGCGAGGAGGTCGACCATCCGGTTGAGGGTGATGCGGCCCTCGCGCACGCCGAAGTGATGGATCATCTTCAGCCGGTCCTCGAGGCCCGGGCCGCCGTTCGGGATCTTCGTGAAGTCGTCCTTGCCGAGCGTCTTCTGCCCGTCCCAGAGAAAGGCGCAGTGGTCGGTCGAGATCGCCGAGAGCGCGTCGGTGCGCACCGCCTCCCAGAGCACGTCGTGGTTCGCGGCATCGCGCGCCGGCGGCGAGTAGACGTACTTCGCGCCCTCGAAGCCCGGCCGCGCCAGGTCGTCAATCGACCGGAAGAGGTACTGCGTGCACGTCTCCCCCCAGACGTCCCAGCCCTGCTCGCGTGCGCGGCGGATCGGCTCCACCGCCTCGCGGCACGTCACGTGGACGACGTAGAGCGGGCTGCCGGCGATCCGCGCGAGCTGGATGGCGCGGTTCGTCGCCTCGCCCTCGAGCTCGGGCGGGCGCGTCAGCGCGTGGGCGATCGGCGCCGTATCGCCGCGGGCGAGGGCCTCCCGCACGAGGACGTCGATCGCGTCGCCGTTCTCGGCGTGCACCATCACGAGCGCCCCGCTCGCCGCGGCGACCTCCATCGCGCGGAAGAGCGTCTCGTCGTCGACCTGCAGGACGTTCTTGTACGCCATGAAGAGCTTGTACGAGGTGATGCCCTGCTCGGGCAGTGTCGCGAGCTCCTCCAGCCGCTCCTCGTCGGCGAGGTCGGTGACGGCGATGTGGAAGCCGTAGTCGATCAGCGTCTTGCCGTTCGCCTTCGCGTGCCAGCCCTCGAGGGCCTGCGCGAAGGTCTGACCCTTTCCCTGGATGCAGAAGTCGACGTGGCAGGTGGTGCCGCCGCACGCTGCGGACGCCTGACCCGACTCGAAGTCGTCGATCGTCACGGTGCCGCCGAACGGCATGTCGAGATGCGTGTGCGGGTCGACGCAGCCCGGCAGGACGTACTTCCCGCCCGCGTCGATCGTCCGGTCGGCCGCGACGTCGAGGTCGGCGCCGACGAGCACGACGTGCTCGCCCTCGACCAGAACGTCCGCCACGAAGTCGTCGGCGGCGGTGACGACGCGCCCTCCTCGGATCAGGATCGACATCGCTCACGAGTCTAAGCTCGTCCGGTGGGCCTGTCACCGGAACGGACGGTCGCCGAGCTGCGCGAGCTGCAGGAGCTGACCGGCGACGAGAACGGCGCGCAACGCGTCGCCTGGACGGAGACGTGGGAGCGGGCACGGCAATGGCTGCGGGAGAAGGTCGTGCCGACGGGCGCCGAGGAAGAGGTCGACGAGGCGGGGAACCAGTGGTTCACGCTGCCGGGCGCCTCGGAGCGGTCGCTCCTGATCGGTGGGCACATCGACTCGGTGCCGAACGGCGGCTGGCTCGACGGCTCCCTCAACGTCGTCGCCGGGGTCGAGGTGCTGCGGCGCCTCGCGGAGGAGGGCACTCCGCCGCTCGCGGTGCGCCTCGTGAGCTGGGCCGACGAGGAGGGGGCGAGGTTCGGCCGCTCGCTCTTCGGCTCCTCCGCGGCAGCCGGCTCGATGACCGACCAGGACGAGCTGCGCGAGCGGCGGGACGCCGACGGGGTCCCCCTGCCGGACGCGCTCGCCCGGCACGGCGTCGATCTCGACCGCGTGCTCGAAGCGCGGCGGCTGCTCGAGGGAGCAGCCGCCTATCTCGAGCTCCACATCGAGCAGGGGCCGGTGCTCGAGTCGCTCGACCTGCCGCTCGGGGTCGTCCTCGGCACCTTCGGAGTCGAGCGCCACCTCGTCACGTGGCGGGGCCAGGCGGCGCACGCCGGCTCCACGCCGATGGGCAGGCGCCGCGACGCGCTCGCGGGCGCGGCGAAGCTCGCGCTCGAGATCCGGCCGATCGCCGCGGCGGTAGGGGACGGCGCCGTCTGCACCTCCGGCGGCGTGGTGTGCCGGCCCGGCATCGTCACCTCCGTCGTGGAGACTGCCGAGCAGCTCCTCGACCAGCGCCACCTCGACGCGGCGAAGCTCGCGCTCCTGCTCGAGCTCGCCCGCGACGCGAGCGAGCGCTTCGCGCGGGAGGAGGACGTCCAGGTCGAGTGGGAGCGGATCTGGAGCATCGAGCCGATCCCGTTCGACGAGCGGCTGATCGAGCTCGCCGACGAGTCCATACGCGAGGTCGCGGGCGCCTCCCACCGGCTCCCGTCCGGCCCGCTGCACGACGCCGCCGAGGTCGCGCGGTCGGGAATCCCGACCGTGATGCTGTTCGTTCAGTCCCTGCGTGGGCTCTCGCACACGAAGCTCGAGGACACGAAGGAAGAGCACCTCGAGCTCGCGGTGGAGGCGCTCGACAGGCTGACCACGAAGGCATTGGGGGAATTCGCATGAGCAGCACCGAGGCAGAGCAGCTCTTCGGCCAGGAGCACGTACGGCGCTACCGCGAGACGGACGGCGAGGTCGGGCACATCTGGAAGGAGGGATCGACGATCCTCCTCTTGACGACGACCGGGCGCCGCACCGGCCGCGAGACGACGACCCCGCTCATCTACGGCCTCGACGGCGACACGCCGGTGATCGTGGCCTCGAAGGGCGGTGCGCCGGAGCATCCCGGCTGGTTCGAGAATCTCGTCAAGACGCCGGAGGTCGGCGTCCAGATCAAGGGCGAGCGCTTCCAGGCCCGTGCCCGCGTGGCGCAGGGCGAGGAGCGCGAGCGCCTCTGGGAGCTGATGAACGAGATCTGGCCGCACTACGACGAGTACGCGACGAAGACCGACCGCGAGATCCCCGTCGTCGTGCTCGAGCGCCTCCGCGGGCGGCGATAGGCTCGGAGCGTGGACTTCGGCGTCACGGTTCTCCCCGATCCGCCCTTCTCGCGCTGGCTCGAGCTGATCCAGCTCGCCGAGCGGCACGGCTTCGGCTACGCCTGGACGTACGACTCGCACGTGCTCTGGCAGGAGTCGGTGCCGATGCTCGCGGTCGCGGCGCGCGAGACCTCGGCGATCAGGCTCGGGCACTTCGTCACGAACCCCGCGACGCGCGACCCGACCGTGCTGGCGAGCGCGTACGCGACGCTCCACGACCTCTCCGAGGGCCGGATGGCGATGGGCATCGGGCGGGGCGACTCCGCCGTCCGCTACATCGGGCGGCAGCCGATGAAGGTCGCCGAGTTCGAGCGAGCTTGCGCGATGGTGCGCGACTTCATGAACGGCGAGGAGGTGGAGTGGAACGGCAAGCGGCTCCAGCTCAAGTGGGTGCGGCCGGAGCTCCCGCGCATCCCGATGTGGATCGCCGGCTACGGGCCGAAGGCGCTCGCCGTCGCCGGCCGGGTCGGCGACGGCGTGATCGTCCAGCTCGCCGACCCCGAGATCATCCGCTGGATCATGGAGACTGCGCGCCACGCCGCCGAGCAGGCCGGCCGCGACCCGGCGCAGCTCGAGTGCATCGTCGGCGCGCCGGCCCACGTCTCGGACGATCTCGCCGACGCGCGTGAGCAGGTGCGCTGGTTCCCGGCGATGGTCTCGAACCACGTCATGGACCTGATCGACCGCTACGGCGCCGACGGCAGCGCCGTGCCGAAGGCGCTGACCGACTACGTGCAGGCGCGCACGTTCTACGACTACGACGAGCACTCGCGCGTCGGCGCGAAGCACGGCGAGTTCGTGACCGACGAGATCTGCGACCGCTTCTGCGTCCTCGGCACCGCCGAGCAGGCGAAGGCGAAGCTGCAGGAGCTCGCGGAGGCCGGCGTCGACCAGTTCAACGTCTACCTCATGACGCACGGGCAGGAGGAGACGCTGCAGGCGTTCGGCGACGAGATCATCCCCGAGCTCGCGGGCACCGCTGCCTAGCACGCTCGAGCAGCTCCTCGCGCTGCCGCAAACCTGGCCGCTGGGATTCACGGCGGACGGCTCGGCGCTTCTCGTCGCCTCCGACCGGCCGGGGACGCGCCAGCTCTTCCTGCTGACGACGGAAGACGGCAGGCTCGAGCAGCTGACCGACCTGCCGGAGCCGGTGGACGGCCTGCTGCTGCCGGACGGCCGCGTCGTGCTCGAGGTGGACGAGGGCGGCAACGAAAGGACGCAGCTCTATCTCCTCGCGCGCCGCGGCGGCCCGGAGCCGCTCGTCGTCGACCCGCGCTTCAACCACTGGACGCCCGCGGTCTCGCGCGACGGCGCCCTGCTCGCCTACGCGACCAACCGCGGCAACGGCCGCGACTTCGAGGTCGTCGTGCGAGAGGTCGAGAGCGGGGAGGAGCGCACCTTTGACCTGCGAGGCTACCTCGCCGTGCACGGGTTCTCTCCGAACCGCCGCTGGATCGTGGCGGAGCGGCTCGGCGAGCGAGCGGGCGACTCGGATCTCTTCCTTCTCGACGTCGAGGGCGGCGACGTCCTCCACGCGACGCCGCACGAGGCCGAGGCCGAGTACGTCACGCCCTCGTGGCTCCCCGACTCGTCGGGCCTGGTCGCCGCGACCAACGCCGTCGGCGACGCGCGCTCGCTCGTGCGCTACGACCTCGGCACCGGCGAGTGGGAGACCGTGCTCGAGTCGAGGTGGGATCTGGAGTGCGCGATCGACGACGCCGGCCGCTCTCTTCTCGTGGTCGCGAACGAGGACGGCTGGTCGCGGCTGGAGCTGCGCGACCCCGCGACGCTGGAGCTGCGGGCCGAGGTGCCGCTGCCGGGTCGCGGCCTTGTCGCGCACCCGGTCTTCTCCCGCGACGGCTCGCGGCTCGCATTCGCCTTCTCGAGCGCGCGCGAGCCCTTGCAGACGCACCTGTACGACCTCGACGCCGGAGACCTCCGGCGGCTGACGGGCGACGGGCCGTTCGAGGGCGCCGACCCTGAGCTGCACCGCTTCGCGAGCTTCGACGGCGAGGAGATCCCCGTCTTCCTGTTCGAGCCCGAGGGTGACGGCCCGTTCCCGGTCGTCGTGACCGTCCACGGCGGGCCGGAGTCGCAGTGGCTGCCGTACTTCTCGCAGGGCTTCGGCCCCTTCACCCAGTTTCTCGTCTCGCGTGGATACGCCGTCGCAGCGCCGAACGTGCGCGGGTCGAGCGGCTACGGGAAGCGCTTCGAGCACCTCGACGACGTGGAGCGGCGGCTCGATGCGGTCCGCGATCTCGCCGAGCTCCACGCCTGGCTCTCGGCACGGCCGCGGATCGACGGCTCGCGCGCCGTCGTCTACGGGCGCTCGTACGGCGGCTACATGACCCTCGCCGCGCTCGCCTTCCAGCCGGAGCTCTGGGCGGCGGGGATCTCGTTCGTCGGGATCTCGAACCTCGTCACCTTCCTCGAGAACACGTCGGAGTACCGCCGCGCCGCCCGCGAGCGCGAGTACGGCTCGCTCGGCCGGGACCGGGCGGTGCTCGAGCGGGTCTCGCCGGCGAGCCGCATCGACGACATCCGCGCGCCGCTCCTCCTCGAGCACGGCCGGAACGACCCGAGGGTGCCGGTCGGGGAGTCCGAGTACATCCACCGTGTCCTGACCGAGAAGGGCATCCGTTGCGAGCTCGTCGTGTACGAGGACGAGGGCCACCTGATCGAGAAGCTGCCGAACCGGGTGGACGCCTTCGAGCGCGCGGTCGCGTTCCTCGACGAGGTTCTCGCCTGAGCGCCCGGATACCATGGCGGCCGCGGCGGCGCCTTGGCCGAGTGGTTAGGCACGGGTCTGCAAAACCCGGTACACCGGTTCGACTCCGGTAGGCGCCTTTCGGCCGAGGCGGTCAGGGAGGGCACGTCCCCGGCGCGTACTCGCCCCCTCGCGTGCCGGGCGTCAGTGGCTAGACAACGTGCCCTGCGTCGTTGCGCAAGCGACTCCCTGACCTCTCGGCACATAGGTCGAGCGCCCGCGTTCGTCGTCCGCCGGACGGGCGGGATGCCTTAGTACGTCCGGGTCGGCAACTCGGGCGTCCCTCGAACGAGGCACGACCGTCGGTGCCGGCGGAACTGGCCGTCCCGCCAGGGTGCCGGCGGCCCGGATCGATCAGCATCTCGGGCAGAGAGACGGGCGCCCGAGTTCGTGCACACCGCTCCCCGAGCGCAACACGACCGGCCCATACCTGGACACTGCGGCGACAGGCGGACTCGAGCACGAGTCCGCCTCCGCGCGCAGAGACTCAGTCGATCTTGACCGCGACGTGCTTGAGCTGGGTGTACTCCTCCATGGAGTAGATGGACATGTCCTTGCCGTAGCCGGACTGCTTGTAGCCGCCGTGGGGCAGCTCCGACGAGAGGGGCAGCAGGTGGTCGTTGACCCAGACGCACCCGAACTGGAGCTTCCGCGCCGCGTTCATCGCGCGGCCTACGTCGCGCGTCCAGACGGAGGCGGCGAGGCCGTAGCGCACGTCGTTCGCCCAGCGGATCGCCTCGTCGTCGTCGGCGAAGCGCTGCACCGTCACGACGGGCCCGAAGACCTCGCGCTGGACGATCTCGTCCTCCTGCCTCACGTCGGTGACGATGGTCGGCTGGACGAAGAAGCCGCCGCCGTTCTGGCCCGTGCCGCCGCCGGTCAGGATGGTCGCGCCCTTGGCGCGCTCGAGGAAGCCGAAGATCCGCTCCTGCTGCTCCTTCGAGATCACCGAGCCCATCTCGGTCTCGTCCGAGAGCGGGTCGCCGACCTTGAGCGACTCGACCGCGGGGACGAGCTCCTCGAGCAGGGTGTCGTAGATCTTCGGCCCGGCGATGACGCGCGACCCGGCCGTGCAGTCCTGGCCGGAGTTCCAGTAGCCGGCGAGCCGGATGCCCTCGGCGACCGCCTTCGGGTCGGCGTCGTCGAAGATCACCATCGGCGCCTTGCCGCCGAGCTCGAGGTGGACGCGCTTGACCGTGTCCGCCGCCGTGCGCGCGACCGTCTTGCCGGTCTCGACGTCGCCCGTCAGCGAGACCATCCCGATCCCGGGATGCTCGACGATGCGCTGCCCGACCGGGACGCCGTCGCCGGTCACGACCTGGAGCACGCCCGGCGGGATGACCTCCTGCGCGAGCTGGACGAAGCGGAGCAGGGAGAGCGGCGTCTGCTCCGACGGCTTGAGGATCTGGAGGTTGCCCGCCGCGAGGGCCGGCCCCATCTTCCAGACGGCCATCATGAGCGGGTAGTTCCAGGGGCAGATGCCGCCGACGATGCCGATCGGCTCGCGCCGGATCATCGACGTGTAGCCCTCGATGTACTCGCCGGTCGACTTTCCCTCGAGGTTGCGGGCGGCGCCCGCGAAGAAGCGGAGGTTGTCCGCCGAGAACGGCATCTCGTCGCGCGAGGCCATGAGCGGCTTGCCGACGTTGACCGACTCGAGCTGCGCGAGCTCCTCGGCGTGCTCCTCGATCACGTCGGCGAGCTTGTGCAGGAGCTCCGAGCGCTCCTTCGGCGCCTTCTCGAGCCACTCGGGCGCCGCGGCCTGCGCGGCCTCGACGGCGCGGTCGACGTCCTCGGCGCCGCAGCGGGGCACCTCGGCGATCGTCTCGCCCGTCGCCGGGGCGATGATCTCCATCGTCTCGCCCGAGGCCGAGTCGGCGAGCTCGCCGCCGATCAGGATCTGGTACTGCGTGGTCGTCGTGCTCATGGTTCCCTCCTTGCTCACACCGCGGGCAGCCCCGCCGCCTCGACCGTCTCGGTCGCCTGCGCGGCGCCGCGCCGGACGACTCCGGTGTCGCGCATCACGCGCTGCGCGAGCGCGACCGGGATCACCGTGAGGACTATCACGAAGAAGGCGACGACGTTGATGACCGGCAGCTGCTGGCCGCGGTTGATGTTGTCGAGGATGAAGATCGGGAGCGTCTCCTGCGCGCCCGCCGTGAACGTCGTCACGATCACCTCGTCGAACGAGAGCGCGAAGGCGAGCAGGCCGCCCGCGACGAGCGCGGTCGAGAGGACGGGCCAGACGACGAAGCGGAACGTCTGCCAGCCGTCCGCCCCGAGGTCCTGCGAGGCCTCGATCAGCGACGGGGAGCTGCGCCGCAGGCGCGCCACGACGTTGTTGTAGACGATGACGACGCAGAAGGTCGCGTGGCCGATCACGATCGTCCACAGCGACGGGCTGAGCTTCGCGAAGCCGAAGAGGAACGAGTTCAGGGCCATCCCCGTGATGATCCCGGGCAGGGCGAGCGGCAGGACGAGCAGGAACGACACGGTCTCGCGCCCGAAGAAGCGAAAGCGCGCGACCGCCGCCGCCGCCATCGTGCCGAGCACGAGCGCCGCGGCCGTGGCGAGCAGGCCCGCCTTGACCGAGAGCCAGAGCGCGGCGCGGGCGTCGGGGTTGTCCCAGGCGACGCGGAACCAGCGCAGCGTCCAGTGCGTGATCGGCCAGCCCTGGAGCGTCTCGGCGTTGAAGGCGTAGAGCGCGATCAGCACGAGCGGGATCCAGAGGAACGCGATCACGAGCGCCGACCAGGCCGCGAGCGAGACGCGTGTCGAGCGGGCCTGCATCAGAAGGCCTCGAACGCGCCGAGCCTGCGGGCGACGAGGAGATAGGCGGCCATGATCGCGAGCGGGATCGTGGCGAACGCCGCGGCGAGCGGGATGTTGGAGGCGCCCACGAAGCTGTAGACGGCGTTGCCGATGAACTGCGAGCTCTTGCCTCCGACGAGCTCCGGCGTGATGTAGTCGCCGAGCGTGAGCGCGAAGGTGAAGATCGAGCCTGCGACGAGGCCCGGCAGGGCGAGGGGCAGGGTCACCGAGCGCAGCGTCCGGAAGCCGCGCGCCCCGAGGTCGGACGAGGCCTCCAGGTAGGAGTCGGGGATCCGCTCGAGCGCCGCGTAGACCGGCAGGATCATGAACGGCAGCCAGACGTACGAGAACACGATCCACATTGCCCAGTTCGTGTAGGCGAGGTTCTGGTCGGGCAGCCCGAGCTTGTGCAGCGACCAGTTGATCGCGCCGTCGTGCGCGAGGATCGTCTGCCAGGCGTAGATGCGGACGAGGTAGCTCGACCAGAGCGGCAGCAGGACGAGCACGAACAGCACGGCCCGCGTCCGCCCCTTCGCGAGCCGCGCCATGAAGAACGCGAGCGGGAAGGCGAGGACGGCGTCGGTGAGCGTCACCGCGGCCGCGATCTCGACCGTGAGCGCGGTGATGTGCAGGTACGGCTGACCGGTCGAGAAGATGATCCGGAAGTTGGCGAGCGTCCACGTGTGCTCGATCGCCGCCGTGAACGAGTTGATCGTCCAGAAGGACGAGACGAAGAGGACGACGAGCGCAGCGAGGTAGACGAGCACGAACGCCGCGAGCGGAGGGGCGAGCAGCCCGGCGGCCTTGAGCCAGGGCCGTCGCCAGAGCAGCCCCGAGACACGGAGGCGGGCCCGCCGTCCGGGCGGGCCCGCCGCGAGTGCGCCGGCGTCAGCCGCCAAGCGTCACCCCGTGACCTTCTTCCACGCGAGGACCCAGGCGTTGTAGTCCGTGCACGTCTGGGTCTTCGTCCAGCCGCACTGCGGGATGGGCGTCTTCCAGAACTTGATCTTCTTGTAGTAGGACGCCGGCTCGTTGAGGTGGTAGCCCGCGCACGAGCCCTTCTGCATCCGGTTCATGTACTTGCACGCGAGCGGGTTGACCGGCGTCTCGCCGAAGACGAGCGCCTGCTTCGCCTCGACCCGCGGGGTCGTCACGTACCGCATCCACTTGTAGGCGCAGTTCGGGTGCGGCGCCTTGCTCGCGAGCATCCACGTGTCCGCCCAGCCGGTCGTGGGCACCGGGACGATCTCCTTCACCGGGACGTGGTTCGCCTGCAGCTGCAGCGTCTGGTACGGCCACCCGGCGCCGAGCCAGACGTCCCCGTTCTTGAACGACGTGTCCTCGTCGGTGGCGTAGTTCCAGTACCGCTTCAGGAGCGGCTTCTGGCGCAGGAGCAGCTTCACGGTGGCCGCGAGCTGTGCCTGCGTCAGCTCGTAGGGGTCCTTGATCCCGAGGCTCGGTTTCGTCTGCTCCAGGTACAGCGCGGCGTCGGCGATCTGGATCGGGTTGTTCGGCACCGTGACGTGGCCCCGATACTTCTTGCCGTAGATCACGCTCCAGTTCTTCGGCGCCGGCTTGACCTTCTTCGTGTTGTAGATGAGCGTGTTCGGCCCCCACTGCACCGAGACGCCGTAGTGCACGCCGTTCACCGTGTTGTGGGGCGGCGACTTGAAGGCCGGCAGGAACTGCTTCCAGCTCGGGATGAGGTGGATGTTGATCGCCTTCACGTCGTGGGCGTAGATGAGGCGCAGGCTCGCGTCGCCCGAGGCCGAGACGAGGTCGTACTGGCCTCCGCCGCCGCCCCCGTTCGCATGCATGAGCGCGAACATCTCGCTCGACGAGCCGGCGTCGCGGCGGTGGATGATGCAGCCGGTCTGCCGCTCGAACTTCTTCGCGAAGCTCTTGTCCGTATAGGCCGGCCACTCGATCACGTTGAGCCGGCCCTCGCCCTTGCCGATCTTCGTCGGCAGCCCGCTGCCCGCCTGCACGGTCGCCGCCGGCACCGCGAACGCCGTGACGACGGCCGCCACGACGACGGCCGTCAGTGCGTGCCTCTTGCCGATCCTCCTCACGTGCCCTCCTTCCCGATCTCGTACGTGTGCTCCGGCCGCCACGAGAGGCGGACCCGTTTCCCTTGCTCCGAGAGAGCCTCCTGCGAGGAGGTCTCGAGGTTCTGCCGCACGACGACCAGCTCGCCGCCGGCGTCGAGGTCGACGACGTAGCGCGTGATCATCCCGGCGTACACGACCTCGCGCACGGTGCCCCGCTCCGGCGCGGGCAGAGCGCGCGCCTCGGCTCCTGGGCGGGCTCCGTCGAGCCTGCGCCCGCTGCCCGGCTCGCCCTCGCCCGCGGCGTCGTCGGTCATCCGGATCTTCTCGGGCCGGATGGTGAACCGCCGGCCGTCGCGCTCGAGGACGTTCGAGACGCCGACGAAGCCGGCCACGAACTCGGTCTGCGGGTGCTCGTAGACCTCCGCCGGCGTCCCGACCTGCTCGATCCGGCCCTCGTTGAAGACGGCGAGGCGGTCGCTCATCGTCAGCGCCTCCTCCTGGTCGTGGGTGACGTAGACGAAGGCGATCCCGAGGTCGCGCTGCAGCGCCTTGAGGAAGGTCTGCATCTCCTGGCGCAGCTTCAGGTCGAGCGCGCCGAGAGGTTCGTCGAGGAGGAGGACGGGCGGGCGGTTCACGATCGCTCGCGCGAGCGCGACGCGCTGGCGCTGGCCGCCGGAGAGCTGCGCCGGCTTGCGGTCGCCGAGGCCGGGCAGGCGCACCCGCTCGAGCATCGCCTCCGCGCGCTCGCGCCGCTCGCGGCGCCCCAGCCCCTTGACCCGGAGCCCGTACTCGACGTTCTCGACCACCGTCATGTGCGGGAAGAGGGCGTAGTCCTGGAAGACCGTGTTCACGGCCCGCTGCGACGGCGCGACGCGCGTGACGTCGACTCCCTGCAGCTCGACGCGGCCCGCGTCGGGGCGCTCGAAGCCGGCGATCACGCGCAGCGTCGTCGTCTTGCCCGAGCCGGAGGGGCCGAGCAGGGTGAAGAACTCGCCGGCGCCGATGTCGAGATCGATCCCCGCCACCGCCACGACGTCGCCGTAGACGCGGCGGACGCCGCTCAGGCGGACGGCGGGCGCGCCCCCGAGCGTTTCCGTGTCAGGCGCGGTCGGCGCCAGCGTCGCCAAGTGCCTCCTCCAGCAGGCCGAGCCCCCGTTCGAGCTCCTCGTCCGACGCCGTCAGCGGCGGCAGGAGCCGGATCACGTTCCCGTCGAGGCCGCATGCGAGCAGGAGCAGGCCCTTCTCGAAGGCGGCCGCGGTCGTCGCCCGCGCCGCGTCCGGCGTCGGCTTGCGCAGCTCGAGCGCGAGCATCGGGCCGAGCCCTCGCGCCTCGCCGACGAGCGGCTGCCGGGGGGCGATCTCCTCGAGCCCGGCCCGCAGCAGCGAGCCGACGTGCCTCGAGCGCTCCGCGAAGCTCGGCGCCGTGAGCTCGTCGAGGACGGCGAGCGCCGCCGCGCAGGCGACGGGATTGCCGCCGAACGTGCCGCCGAGGCCGCCGGGATGGACGGCGTCCATGAGCTCGGTGCGTCCGGTCACCGCCGCGAGGGGGAGGCCGCCGCCGAGCGTCTTGCCACTGACGAGGAGGTCCGGCTCGACCCCGAGCTGCTCGATCGCCCACAGCGTGCCGGTGCGCCCGCAGCCCGCCTGCACCTCGTCGTCCACGTAGACGATCCCGTGCTCGTCGCAGATCCGGCGCAGCGCCTGCACGAACTCAGGCGGCATCGGGATGAAGCCGCCCTCGCCCTGCACCGGCTCGAGCACCATGCACGCGACCGAGCGTGGGTCGACGTCCTGGGCGAAGAGGAGCTCGAGGCTCGCGAGCGCTTCCTCGGTGGAGATCCCGCGGAAGGGATACGGCGCGGCGGCGCGGTGGACGTCGGCGGCGAGCGGGCCGAAGCCCTGCTTGTAGACCAGCTTCGCCGTCATCGCCATCGTCAGGCTCGTGCGCCCGTGGAAGGCGCGGTCGAAGACGACGACCCCGGGCCGGCCGGTCGCGGCCCGGGCGATCTTGACCGCGTTCTCGATCGCCTCTGCGCCCGAGTTGACGAGGATCGACTTCGTCGCGGTATCGCGCCGGCCGGAACCGTCGCCGGGAGAGCCGTCGACGCCCGGCCGGAAGTTCCGGTCGCCTTCGGCGACCGCCGGCCACAGCTCGTCGAGCCGGCGGCAGACCTCGACGTACGGCTCGTACGTCCCGACCATGAAGCACTGGTGGAGGTAGCGGTCGACCTGCTCGTGGATCGCGGCGACGACGGATGACGGGCCGTGCCCGAGGTTCTGGCAGGCGATGCCGCCGGCGAAGTCGAGATACTCGCGCCCGTCGACGTCCCAGACCCGCGCTCCCTCGGCGCGGGCGACGACGAGCGAGGGCGTCGCGACGCCCCGGGCGACGTAGCGTCCGCGGGCGGCGAGGACTCGTTCGGCGGCGCTGGCGCGTTCCTCCACGGACATCGGCGCCAGGATTATCGCTGCGCGATGCGGCGCGTTCAAGCCGCAGCTGCCTCGCAATGCGAGGCCCACGGCGCGACTGCTAGCGAAATGCGCGACCGGTAAGACGTACCGTCACAGAAGTGTCTCGAACGTGCCGAGGCGGAGCTCGCTGTCGTAGTGGAAGCGCGTCGCGTCCACGCGCGCCATGTACTCCTCGCGGCGCTCGCCGACGTTGTAGGCGTCGGCCGACTCCCAGCGGTCGATCACGAGGTAGCGGCTCGGCGACTCGACGTCCGGCAGCAGCTCGGTGCCGACGTAGCCGCGGCCCTGCCGGAAGAACTCGGCCCACTCTCCCTCCGTCCCGTAGACGCGCTCGAACTCCCCCGCGTCCCGCACCTCGTAGCTGAAGACGAGTGCGACCACACGGCTGAGGATATGGTCCGATCATGAGCGTAGGCTCGACGGAGCCCGGCAGGGAGCGCAGGCGGCGGCTTTGCCGGCGCCGGAGCGGAGCTTGAGCGCGGAGGCCGTTCCCGCCGAGCCGGAGTCCCGGGAGGAATACGCGGGGGTCCTCCGCTTCTACCACCTCGCCAAGCACCAGGAGTGGCAGGTGGACGACGTGCCTTGGGGGGAGATCCCGTTCGTGCCCGAGGGCAAGGGCTCGCCCGAGCGGCAGGCGCGGCGGCGGGACATCTGGCGCTCCGTGATCATGCAGCAGCTCCAGGCGGACGTCTTCGCGTGCGAGATGGCGTCGCAGCTCCTCGCGGCGGCGCCCGACCCCGAGGCGCGCCTCTACTACTCGACGATGGTGCAGGACGAGTCGCGCCACACCGAGGCCTGGCTGCGCCTGATCGGCCAGGTCGGCGGGGAGGGGGAGCGCGACCCGTACCTCGACGAGCTCGCGCACATGTTCCTCGAGGCCGACCTGCTCGAGGAGAAGGTCTTTCTCATGCAGGTGTTCTTCGAGCGGCTGATCATCCCGCGCTTCCGCCTCATCGCGCGCTCGTCGCGCGGCACGGTGCTCGAGGACCTGTGCAACCGGCTCGCGATCGACGACGGCATCCACCACGGCGCCGGGATGGCGTACGAGCGGGTGCTGCTCCAGACGGCCGGCGAGAAGGTGCGGGCGCGGCTCGTCGACGCGGCCAACACGATGCTGCCGATCTTCGCCAAGCACGTCCTCTGGCGGCCGAAGGCCCGGGAGATGATCGGGACGCTGATGGAGGCGCGCGACCGCGAGCGGCTGCGCGAGGAGCTGAACCACGGCGTGCGGCTCGCGAACTCGCTCGGCCTGGACGTCTCCGACGTCCGGCTCCCCGCGCGCTGACCCCGCCGGCACCGCCCGCACCCGCTACCCTCGGCGTGTGGTCGCGCCCTCAGGGGGTGACGGGTCATGACGAGGCCGAGTTTCGGAGACCGCGTGCGCATCGGCAGCTCGCCCGAGTCGGAGGCGAGCGGGTTCGCCGGGCGCGTCGGGGAGGTCTGGAGCGAGTCGGAGCCGTCCGTCTCCGGGGTCGGCCCGGTGATCGGGGACAGGGGCGACGACGTCGCCGTCTCGGTTCTCTTCGAGGACACGGAGGACGTCGTCTGGTTCGCCCCGCATCTCGTCCGGCGCGTCGAGCGTGCGCGCTCGCCCTCCCGGCGGCTGCTCCTCGTCTTCTTCGCCGCGCTCGCGCTCGCGACGGCCACCGCCGTCGCCGGGGTCGGCAAGGCGCGGATCCGCAGCCTCGCCCTGGTCGGCGCCGCGCCTCCCTGCTTCCCGGCCCAGGGGTACGTGACCGCGGGGGCCTACCCGAATGTCCGCGGCACCTCGAAGCGTGCGGCCAGGGCGAACATCGCGCTGCGCCGGGCGGTGATCGCGGACCAGCGCAGCTATGCCCGTACGGCGCTGCGGCGCGCGGCGAGCCGTGCCGGGATCTACGAGATGGGGATCGACCAGGAGCTCACCTCCGCGAGCACGGTCGTCGTCAGCGCGCTGATTCCCGCCCTCGAGCTCCATCCGGGCGGCGGCGCCGGGCAGACCTGGATCGCGGCCACGGTCGACGTGCGCTCCGGGAAGGCGGTCTCGCTCCGACAGCTGCTCGCCAACCCGCCGCTCGCGCTTCCCGTGCTCGCGGCGGACTGGAAGGCACGCCTGCGCCACACGACGCTGTGGCCGTACGTGGCGCAGGACACGGCCGGCTACACGCCGAGCTTCGCCCACTACCGGTACTTCGCCCTGACGCCGACGGGCCTCGCCTTCGGCTTCAGGCAGGAGCCGGGCGGCTCGAGGTTCGCCGCGGTCATCCCGTACCGGCTCGTCCGCCCCTACCTCAGCCCGCTCGGCAGGCGCCTCGTCGCCGGCGTCAGAAGGCCCCGCACGCCCCGCGCCCAGGAACAAGGCGGGACCGTGTGGGCGGGTCTCGGCCGCTCCGTTCCCCGCGTGGAGACCGGCTGGCCGACGGCCTGCACCTAGAGGTCAGCGAAGGCCGCCGCGCTCGAAGTGGGCGCGGAAGAAGTTCTCGCTGCCGGCGGTCGCCATCGCCGCCGAGGCGCTGATCTCGAGGGCGAGCGCGGTCGCGGCGACGAGCTGCGCGAGTCGGTAGACCTTGCCCGGCCCGGCACAGCCCATCAGCTCGAGCCAGCGCTTGGGGTCGGGCAGCGACGTCCCGCCGCCGACGGTCCCGACCTCGATCCCGGGGAAGCGGATCGAGACGTGGAGGCCGCCCTCGACGCGCTGCTCGGTGCCGTGCGCCATCGAGCTCGTGCCGACGAGCCCGAGATCCTGGCCGGTCGCGGCGAAGACGGCGGCCACCGCCGAGGCGGGCGTGAACGCGACCGACTGCATCCCCGACGCGACGGCGCCGTGGGTCCCCGCCCAGGCGAGCTCCTCGAGATCCGCCAGCGTCGTGCGCAGCACCCGCTCGATCGCGGCCGCGGTGAGCGTCGTCTCGGCGATCACCGTCTTGCCGTGCCCCTGCTGAAAGTACTCGAAGGACGGCTTCTTGTCGCCGCCCATGTTCGCCTCGAGGATGGTGCGTTCGACGGCCACCGGCGCCTGCGGCAGGACGTACGCCATGTTCAGCGCGTACGCGTTGCGCGTCATCATGTTCGCGCCGAAGGCGTCCCCCGTCGTGAAGCGCCAGAGGACGTGGCACATGGGCCCGACGACGTGGGTCTTCGCCTCGCGCAGAATCGCGTGCCTCGAGAGCTCGGGGTTGTCGGCATCGCGCAGGAACTCGCGCATCGCAGGCACCTGCGCCTCGATCCAGCGGCCGAGCGTGAGCGCGTCGCCCGAGTCCCTGCAGACGAAACAGGAGGCCCTGGTGATCCTGTCGGCGATCACATACGCCCGGCAGCCACCGGACTCCGCGATCGCCTTCGCCCCGCGTTGCACGGAGGCGGTCAGGCCGCCCTCCGTGTGCGCGAGCGGGACGACGACCTCCTCCTCCGTCCGGCCGGTCTCGACGAGGCCGCCGTCCTCCGACAGCTCGTACTCGCCGAGCGAGACCCGGAGCTGCGCGACCGAGACGGGAATCGAGACGAGGCCCGTCACCGACTCGGCGGCCCGCGCGTACGGCCCGAGGTCCGTCTCGGGCAGCCCGAGGATCTCCTGCCGCGTCCGCACCGAATCGGGGTCGTTCCTGCGGGGAAGTCGCATCGGGCGGAGGCTATAACCTCGCCTCGTGCCCGCCACGCTCATCGACGGCAAGGCGCTGGGCGCGAAGGTGCGCCAGGAGGTCGCGGCCTCCGTCGCGGAGCTCGGCCACGTCGGCCTCGCCACCGTCCTCGTCGGCGACGACCCCGCCTCGCACATCTACATCGACCTGAAGCAGACGGCCGCGCAGGAAGCGGGGATGGAGGCGCGCGACCTGAAGCTGCCCGCCGACACGTCCGAGGAGGAGCTCCTCGCCACGATCGCCGAGCTCAACGCGGACGACGAGGTCGACGGCGTCCTCGTCCAGCTGCCGCTGCCCGGTCACATCGACGAGAACCGCGTGATCGAGGCGATCGCCCCGGAGAAGGACGTCGACGGCATCCATCCGGTCAACGCGGGCCGGCTCTACCTCGGCCGGCCGACGCTCGTGCCCGGCACGCCGCTCGGGATCATGCGCATGCTCGACGAGTACGAGATCCCCCTCGAGGGAGCGCGTGCCGTCGTCGTGGGGAGGTCGGCGATCGTCGGCAAGCCGATGGCGCATCTCCTCCTCCAGCGCAACGCGACGGTCACGATCTGCCACTCCCGCACGCAGGATCTCCAGCGGCACACGCTCGACGCCGACGTCCTCGTCGCCGCCGTCGGGCGCACGCACCTCGTCTCGGCCGACATGGTCAAGGCCGGCGCGACCGTGATCGACGTCGGGATGAACCGCGACGAGTCGAGCCGCAAGGTGCTCGGAGACGTCGACCCGGGAGCAAGTGAGCGCGCCGCCTACATGACGCCGGTGCCCGGCGGCGTCGGGCCGATGACGATCGCGATGGTGCTCCAGAACGCCACTTTCGCAGCGCGTTTGCGTCGACCCGCAGCCGTTGCAACCAGGAAAAACTGAGCTAGACTCCCGCCTGTTTCAGCAAAGGTCGGCGGCTCGGTGCCCGGGCCGTCGTTTTTCTGCAAGGAGGAAGGGTTGGCTGAGGGCACCGTCAAGTGGTTCTCCAACGAGAAGGGCTACGGCTTCATCGAGCGCGAAGGCGGCGACGACGTCTTCGTCCACTTCTCCGCGATCACGATGGACGGCTACAAGTCGCTGACCGAGGGTCAGCGCGTGTCGTTCGAAGTCGTTCAGGGCGACAAGGGCGCGCAGGCCGCGAACGTCCAGGCGATCTAGGGGACCACTCGGATCAAGGTTGAGAGGGGCCCCGACAGGGGCCTCTTTCGTCTGGGAGGATCGACGGCAATGGCGATAGACCGGGAACAGCTTCTCCACGTGGCGCGCCTGGCGCGGCTCGTGCTGCGCGAGGACGAGGTCGAGCGTCTCGAGGGGCAGCTCAACGACATCCTCGAGGCCGTCTCGAAGGTCTCGGAGCTCGACCTCTCCGACGTGCCTCCGACCTCGCATCCGCTCGAGGTCGTCAACGTCTGGGAGGAGGACGAGCCACGGCCGAGCCTGCCGGTCGCCGAGGCGCTCGCGAACGCGCCGGAGCGCGACGGCGACTTCTTCAAGGTGCCGCCGGGGGGTACGGCGTGATCGACACGCTACGGCTGACCGCGGAGGAGGCGAACGCGCTCCTCACGCGGGGCGAGGCCTCGAGCGACGAGATCTACCGGGTCTACCTCGACGCGATCGGCGACCGCGATCCCGAGCTGCACTGCTACCTCCACGTCTGCGAGCACGACCCGGGCGAGGGCATCCCGATCGCGCTCAAGGACGTGATCGGGACGAAGGGGATCCCCACCACGGCCGGCTCGCGGATCCTCGAGGGCTACACGCCGGTGTACGACGCGAGCGTCGTCACCCGCCTGCGCTCGCGCGGCCTCCGCGTCCTCGGCAAGACGAACACGGACGAGTTCGCGATGGGCTCCTCGACCGAGAACTCCGCCTACGGCCCGTCGCGCAACCCGTGGGACCCTTCACGGGTGCCGGGTGGCTCCGGCGGCGGTTCCGCGGCCGCGGTCAGCGCCGGCCTCGCGCCGTGGGCGCTCGGCTCCGACACGGGCGGCTCGATCAAGCAGCCGTCGGCGCTCTGCGGCAACGTCGGCCTGCGACCCACGTACGGGACGGTCTCGCGCTACGGCATCGTCGCCTTCGCCTCGAGCCTCGACCAGGTCGGGCCGGTGGCACGCACCGTCCGCGACTGCGCCTTCCTCTATTCGATCGTCGCCGGCCGCGACCCGTGCGACACGACGACCGTCGAGCTCCCGCAGCCGGTCGAGCTGCCGGAGGCGGACGAGCTGGGCGGGCTCCGGATCGGCGTCCCGAGGGAGCTGAACGAGGCGGAGGGGATCGAGCCCGGCGTCGCCGAGGCCGTCCGGGCCGCGATCGCGAGGCTCGAGGAGCTCGGCGCCGAGGTCGAGGAGTGCTCGCTGCCCCTCTCGGTCGAGTACGGGATGCCCTGCTACTACCTGATCGCTCCCGCCGAGGCGTCCTCCAACCTCGCCCGCTACGACGGCGTCCGCTACGGCCATCGGGCCGACGCGGCCGAGCGGCTGGAGATGTACGAGCGCACGCGCGAAGAAGGGTTCGGCGACGAGCCGAAGCGGAGGATCATGGTCGGCACGTACGCGCTCTCGGCCGGCTACTACGACGCGTACTACGGGCAGGCGCAGAAGGTGCGGACGGTGATCAAGCGGGAGCACGATGCGCTCTTCGAGACGTTCGACGCGCTCGTCTCGCCGACCTCGCCGACCGTCGCGTTCCCGCTCGGCGCCCGCACCGCCGACCCCCTCGCGATGTACCTCAGCGACCTGCTCACGATTCCGACCTGCATGGCCGGCCTGCCCGGGCTCAGCATCCCGTGCGGCCTCTCGGAGGGGTTGCCGGTCGGGCTGCAGCTCGTGGGCCCGCAGTTCGCCGAGAACATGCTCTTCCGGATCGGCCATGCGCTCGAGCAGGCGATCGGCTTCGACCCCGTCCCGGAGCGCCTCAGGTGACCTTTCATTTCGAGGACCCGGCGGCGGAGTTCGTGCTCGCGGTCGAGCGGATCTTCGGCGAGCAGCCGCGCGTGCTCGACGGCTCTCGGGCCGTCCTCGTCGGCGACGTCAAGCTCCAGCTCGAGGCGGGCGAGCGCGAGCTGTGGCTGATCGAGACGCACGGCCCGCTCGAGCACCGGCTCGCGATGGTCGAGGTGTACGACGACGTGGAGGACGCGCTGCGCGAGGCGAAGGAGAAGCTGCATGAGCTCCGCTGAGTGGGAAGCGGTCGTGGGCCTGGAGGTGCACGCCCACCTCAAGACGCGCACGAAGATGTTCTGCCGCTGCGAGCTCGAGTACGGCGCGGCGGAGAACACGCACACGTGCCCCGTCTGCCTCGCGCATCCCGGCGCGCTGCCCGTCCCGAACGCCCGCGCGATCGAGATGACGATCCTGCTCGGCCTCGCGTTGGAGTGCGAGATCGCGGACCGCGCCGTCTTCGCCCGCAAGAACTACTTCTATCCCGACCTCCCGAAGGGCTACCAGATCAGCCAGTACGAGGCTCCGCTCTGCGGCCCCGGGCGGTTTCTCCTGCCGAGCGAGGACGGCGACCGCGAGATCGGGATCGTCCGCGCCCATCTCGAGGAGGACGCCGCGAAGACCGTTCACGCGGGCGGCGCGACCGGCCGCTCCGTCGGCGCCGAGTACAGCCTCGTCGACTTCAACCGGGGCGGCACGCCGCTGCTCGAGATCGTGAGCGCCCCCGACCTGCGCTCGGCGGACGAGGCCATGTCGTACCTGCGCCTCCTCCGGCAGACGATCCGCGAGCTCGGGGTCTCGGACGCCGACATGGAGAAGGGGACGCTGCGCGCCGACGTCAACGTTTCGGTCCGCCGGCGCGGGGAGGCGGGTTTCCGGCCGCGCTGGGAGATCAAGAACATGAACTCGTTCACGTTCGTCGGCCGGGCGATCGAGGCGGCGTTCCGGCAGCAGGTCGAGGCGCACGAGGCGGATGGGGAGGTCGTCCAGTCGACGTACGACTACGACGACCACACCCGGCGGCTGACCGTGCACCGCTCGAAGGAGGAGGCGGACGACTACCGCTACTTCCCCGAGCCCGATCTCGTCCCGGTCGAGCCGCCGGCGGAGCTCGTCGAGCGGCTGCGCCGCGGGCTGCCGGAGCGGCCCGCCGACCGGATCCGGCGGCTGGCGGGGGAGCTCGGGTTCGGGCCGGCCGCCGAGCTCGTCATGACCGGCAACGAGTGGAAGGCGCAAGCCCTCGCCGCGGAGGGCGTCGAGCCGAAGGCGGCGGCCGCGATCGCGATGAACCGGGGCGACTTCCTGCCCGAGAACGCCGGGGCGCTCGCCCGGATCGTGCGGGCGAACGTGACGCGGGAGGCGCTCGACGAGGCGTTCGCCGCGGCGGCCGAGCGGCCGATCGACGCCCAGGACTATCTGAGCCGGGCGGCGCTGGGCGACGAGGACGCGCTCGCGCCGGTGATCGAGGCAGTCCTCGCAGCCCATCCCGAGCAGGTCGAGACCTACCGCGGCGGCAAGGAGGGCGTGCTCGGGTTCTTCGTCGGCCAGGTCATGCGCGAGACGCAGGGGAAGGCGGATCCGAAGGTCGTCAACCGCCTGTTGCGGGAGAAGCTTCGAGCGTAGGCAGGTCGCGGAGCGTCGCGCTCAGCGTCCCGGCGGCCGCGGCGGCGACCACCGGCGCCGCGAGGACGACGATCGTCGCCCGCGGCGAGGTGTGCGAGAGCAGCAGGCCGGCCGCGAGCGGCCCGAGCGGCGCCGAGAGCG
>DASRBX010000004.1:0-47610 GCA_035653395.1 Gaiellaceae bacterium | reverse complement strand
CGCCCCCGCCTGCTCGTAGAACGCCGCCCGGCCCTCGATCCCGAGCGACTCGGCGACCGTGATCTGGACGTGGTCGATGAACTGACGGTTCCAGATCGGCTCGAAGATGCCGTTCGCGAAACGCAGCGCGAGCATGTTCTGGACCGTCTCCTTGCCGAGGTAGTGGTCGATGCGGAAGACCTCGCTCTCGGCGAAGCGCTCGGCGAGGAGCTCGTTCAGCCGCCGGGCCGACTCGAGGTCGTGCCCGAAGGGCTTCTCGACGACGAGACGCACCCATCCCTCGCGCGAGCGCCGCTCGGCGACCTCGCGGACGAGCGGCTCGAACGCGCTCGGCGGTACGGCGAAGTAGTACAGCCGGTTGCCGGCGGTCCCGCGCTCCTCGTCCAGCTGCCGCAGGATCGCGCTAAGGCGGCTCTCGGCGCCCGCGTCCGGCGCCTCGAGCGTGCAGTAGCGCATCCCGGCGGCGAGCTCCTCCCAGACCTCGCGGTCGAACGGATCGCGCGCATGGTCGCGAACGGCCTCCTCCATCCGCGCGCGGAAGGCCTCGTCGCTCTCGCGGGTGCGGGCGGCCCCGACGACCGCGAACCGGTCGGGCAGCAGCCGCCGGACGGCCAGCGCGTACAGGGCGGGCATCAGCTTGCGCTGCGTCAGGTCGCCGGAGGCGCCGTAGATCACGACCGCGCAGGGCTCCGGGCGGCGCCTGACCTGGAGGCCCTCGAGGAGCGGGTTCTGCGTCGTCGCGGCGATCACGCCGGCGCGTCGTGGACGCGGTGGCCGCCGAACTGCTTCCGCAGCGCCGCATTCACCTTCGCCGCGAACGACTCCTCCTGTCGCGAGGCGAGGCGCGCGAAGAGCGCCGCCGTGATCACCGGCACCGGCACGTCCTCCGCGATCGCCTCGGCGATCGTCCACCGCCCCTCGCCGGAGTCCTCGACGTACCCTGCGATCCGTGCGAGCTCCGGTCCCTCCTGCTCGAACGCCGCGTGCAGGAGCTCGAGCAGCCACGACCGGACGACCGAGCCGTACCGCCAGATGCCCGCGATCTGCTCGAGGTCGAGCTCGAACTCGGAGCGCTTCAGCACCTCGAATCCCTCCGCGTAGGCCTGCATGAGCCCGTACTCGATCCCGTTGTGCACCATCTTCACGAAGTGCCCCGCACCCGGTCCGCCAACGTGCGCGTACCCACCGGTGGGCGCGAGGTCGCGGAGCAGCGGCTCGAGCCGACGCACCGGCTCCTCCTCGCCGCCGGCCATCAGGCAGTAGCCGAGCTCGAGCCCCCAGATCCCTCCGGAGACGCCGACGTCGACGAAGTGCACGCCGCGCTCGCGTGCCTGCGCGTGGCGGCGCTGCGAGTCCCGGAAGTTCGAGTTGCCCCCGTCGACGACGACGTCGTCCGCGGAGGCGAGCGCGAGCACCGTCTGGAACGTCTCCTCGGTGATACGCCCGGAGGGCACCATCAACCAGAACGCTCGCGGCGCGAGGAGCTGGTCGCGCAGCTCGGAGAGCGTCGCGGCCGTCGACTCGACGTTCGGGTCGTACGTCCTCACCTCGTGCCCGTGGGCGGCGAGCCGCTTCGCCATGTTGCCGCCCATCCGGCCGAGGCCGATGATCCCGAGCTGCACGGCTAGATGGTGCCGACGTGGACGCGGGCGACGCGGCGGCCACGCTCGCGCAACGCCTCGAAGTCGCCGGCGGCCTGCGCTCGGATCAGCCGCGCGAACCCGAACGGCCGCTCGGGAATCTTCAGCTCGTCGCCGTAGTCGTCGACCACCTGCAGGGCGAGCACGGTGTTCGGACCGCCCTTGTGGAGCTGGCCGGTCGAGTGCAGGTAGCGCGGCCCGTACCCGTGCGTGACGACGCAGCCGGTCTCCCGCCGAAGGCGCTGGACGAGGTCGGCGAGCAACCGGTCGTTCGCGGCGGTCGGCTCGACGAACGCCTGCACCGCGACGTAGTCGCCCGCCCGAGCCTCGGCGCAGAGCTCCTCGAGCGACCCGCTGGGCTCCACCTGCGGCTCCTCGCCGGAGGCGAGGAGCCGCTCCGTCCGGTCCTTCGCCGACTGGACGTCCGGCTGGTCGAACGGGTTGACGCCGAGGATCGAGCCCGCGACCGCCGTCGCGAACTCCCAGCGGAAGAACTCCTGCCCGAGCTCGTACGGATCGGGGAGCCGCACCTCGTGGGCCTGCCTGTCGTCGCCGGCGGCCGACTCGCCGGGCGCCGGAACGAGCCCCTTGCCGTCCTTCCCGGTCGACTCGGCGAGGAGCTGCTCGACCCACAGGCCGAATCCGTGCGGATCCGGGAAGCAGACCTTGTCGCGCCCCTCGCGCCAGCCCGTGCCGAGGGCGAGGCCGAGCTCGAGCCCGGGGTTCCCCTCGTCGAGCCGGCAGGCCTCCGCCATCTCGAGCGCGCGCGCGAGCAGCCGCTCGAGGTCGACCCCGAGCAGCGCGGCGGGGACGAGCCCGAACGGGGACAGCGCCGAGTAGCGGCCGCCGACCGCCGGCTCGCCCGGGAAGATCGCCCGGAACCCGCGCCTGCGGGCGAGCTCCTCCAGGGGAGAGCCGGGATCGGTGATCGCGACCCACTGCTCGCCGTGCGGCGCGCGCTTCCAGAAGAAGTCCACGTGCGAGCGGGTCTCGAGGGTCGTCCCCGACTTCGACGCGGCGACGAACAGCGTCCGCCCGAGGTCGAGGCGATCGAGAAGCGCGCGGATTGCGCGCGGGTGCGTGGTGTCGAGCACGTGCAGCCGCTCGCCGCCGAAGGCGCGGCGGAGCACCTCGGGCGCAAGCGACGACCCGCCCATCCCGAGCAGCACCACCTCGTCGAACCGCCCGTGGACGTCGTCGGCCAGGGTGAGGAAGAGGTCCAGGTCCTCGCGGCTCCGCGCCGGCTCGTCGAGCCAGCCGAGCCAGCGCGCCTCGTCTTTCGCCGTCCAGACCGTCGGGTCGCGAGACCAGATCCGCTCGACGAGCTCGCGACGGTCCGTGGTCACGTCGCTCGCGCCGCGGCGACGGCGCCGCGCTTCGCCCGGATACCCTCGAGCAGCGCGTCGAACGAGTCCGCGAACCGGCGCACGCCCTCGTCCTCGAGCACCTCGACGACGTCCTCGTAGTCGATCCCGGCCTCGGCGAGCTCGCCGAGCAGCCGCTGCGCCTCCTCGACCCCTTCGAGCGCGGTCGGCCCGCGAACCTCGCCGTGATCCTGGAAGGCCTCGATCGTCTCGAGCGGCATCGTGTTGACGAGGTCCGGCGCCACCAGCTCCTCGACGTAGAGGACGTCGCGGTACGCCGGATTCTTCGTCGAGGTCGACGCCCACAGGCACCACTGCTTGGACGCGCCCTTGCTCTCGAGGAACCGCCACCGCGGCCCGGCGAACGCCTCCTGGAAGTGCCGGTAGGCGAGCTTCGCATTCGCGATTCCGAGCTTGCCCTGCAGCTCCGGGCGGCCGAGCGCCGCCAGTCGCCGGTCGGTCTCCGTGTCGACCCGCGAGACGAAGAAGGAGGCGACCGACGCCACCCTCGAGGGGTCGCCGCCGGCGGCGACCAGCCGCTCGAGCCCGCGCAGGTAGGCCTCGACGACCGCCCGGTAGCGGTCGAGCGAGAAGATCAGGGTGACGTTGATCGAGCGTCCTCGCGCGATGCAGTCCTCGATCGCCGGCAGCCCAGGTCTCGTCGCCGGGATCTTCACGTACACGTTCGGCCGGTCGAGCTGCTCGTGGATCCGAAGCGCCTGCTCGAACGTGGCCTCCGTGTCGTAGGCGAGGTAGGGGTCGACCTCCATCGACACGTACCCGCGGAGCCCGCGCCCGCCGTCCCACACGGGGCGCAGCACATCGGCAGCGGCGCGGACGTCGTCGAGCGCGAGCCTGAAGAAGACGTCCTTCGGATCGTCGAGCTCGTCGAGGAGCGCGCGCATCTGCTCGTCGTAGGCGTCGCTCTCCGACAGCGCCTTCTGGAAGATCGTCGGATTCGAGGTGACGCCGGTGACGGCGTCCTCCTCCATCATCCGGGCGAGGTCGCCCGAGGCGACGAGCGTCCGCGAGAGCGTGTCGAACCACACGGCGACCCCGTGCTCGTCGAGCTCATGGAGCCGGGAACGTGCCACCCTTCATCTCCTTCTCCATCGCCGCGACCTTCGCGAGACGCGCGACGTAGCGCTCGCCGCCGTCGAAGCGCGCCGCGAGGAAGAGGGCGACGAGCTCGCGTGCGACCGACGCGCCCACGATCTCGGAGCCGAGGCAGAGGACGTTCATGTCGTCGTGCTCGACCGCCTGGTGCGCGCTGTAGAGGTCGTGGCAGATCGCGGCGCGGATGCCGGCGATCTTGCAGGCGGCGATCGCCGCACCGGCGCCGGAGCCGCAGACGAGCACGCCGCGCTCGGCCCGGCCGGAGAGGATCGCCTCGCCGACCTCCCGCGCCTTGTCGGGGTAGTCGACGCGCACCGACGCCTCGTGGGTACCGAGGTCGATCACCTCGTGCCCGGCGAGCGACTCGAGCACCGCCTCCCGGAGCGCGACGCCGCGATGGTCGAAGGCGACTGCAACCCTCATCCCCACCGCGTCACGCTACCCGCTCGAGCAGCGCGGCGGCGCGCGCGACGACGTTGTCGACGGAGAAGCCGAGCCGCGCCAGCACCGTCTCCCCCGGCGCGGAGGCACCGAACCGGTCGAGGGCGATCGAGTCGCCGCGGTCGCCGACCCACCGCTCCCAGCCGAGGGCGACGCCGGGCTCGACGGAGAGACGCGCGTGGACCGCGGGCGGGAGCACCTCGTCGCGGTAGCCGGGCTCCTGCCGCTCGAAGAGCTCCCAGCAGGGCATCGAGACGACCCGGACGTGGGCTCCGCGCTCCCGGACGATCCGCTTGCCGGCGTCGAGGACGAGCCCGACCTCGGCTCCGGTGGCGATCAGGATCAGGTCGGGCGGACCCGACTCCCAGAGCACGTAGGCCCCGCGCTCGAGGCCGCTCGCGGGCGCGACCTCCGTCCGGTCGAGCGTGGGCACCGCCTGGCGGGAGAGCGAGAGCGCCACCGGCCCGTCCGGGCGCTCGAGCGCCACCTTCCAGGCAACGGCCGTCTCGTTCGCGTCCGCGGGGCGGATGAACCAGAGGTGCGGGATCGCGCGCAGCGCCGCGTAGGTCTCGACGGGCTGGTGCGTGGGCCCGTCCTCGCCGAGCCCGATCGAGTCGTGCGTCCAGACCCACACGACGGGCAGCTCCATCAGCGCCGACAGGCGCACCGCCGGCCGCATGTAGTCGCTGAAGACGAGGAAGGTCGAGCCGTAGGGCTTGACGATGCCGCCGTGCAGGGCGAGGCCGTTGACGATCGCGCCCATCGCGTGCTCGCGGACCCCGAACGCGATGTTGCGCCCCGACCAGCGCGCTCCGAAGAGCCCGCCGCCCTCGAGCTCGGTGTAGGTCGACTCGGCGAGGTCGGCGGCCCCCCCGATCATCGTCGGCACCGCGTGCCTGAACGCCTGCATCGTCTCGCGCCCCGCCTTGCGGGTGGCGAGCTTCTCCCCGGCCTTCCACTCGGGCAGCTTCCACACGCCGATCCGTCCGGCCATCGCCGCGTCCCACGACTCCCGGGCCTCCGGGAACGCCCGCGACCACGCCTCGAACGACCGGCGCCACTCGGCCTCGAGCTCGATGCCCCGCTCGACCACGTTCATGTGCTCGCGAACCTCGTCCGGCACGACGAACGTCTCGTCGGGATCGAAGCCGAGCGCCTCCTTCGCCGCCCGCACCTCCTCCTCGCCGAGCGGCGCGCCGTGCGCCTTCGCGGTGTCGACCGCATGCGGCGCCCCGTACGCGATGTGGCTGCGGACGACGATCAGCGACGGCCGCTCGACCTCCGCCTGGGCGGCCGCGATCGCGGCGCGTAGCGCGTCGAGGTCGTTCGCGTCGTCGACGTGCTGGACGTGCCAGCCCTGCGCCTCGAGCCGGCGGCCCCGATCCTCGACAGAGAACGAGATCGAGGTGGTGCCGTCGATCGTGATCCGGTTGTCGTCGTAGAAGTAGATCAGCTTGCCGAGGCCGAGCTGGCCGGCGATCGAGGCGGCCTCGTTGGAGACGCCCTCCATCAGGTCGCCGTCGGAGCAAATCGCGTACACGCGATGGTCGACGACGGTGTGCCGCGGCCGGTTGAAGCGGTCGGCGAGGAAGCGCTCGGCGATCGCCATGCCGACGCCGTTCGCGAACCCCTGGCCGAGCGGGCCGGTGGTCGTCTCCACGCCGGGCGTGTGCAGGCGCTCGGGATGCCCGGGCGTCGCCGACTGCCACTGGCGGAACCGCTTCAGCTCCTCCAGCGGGAGGTCGTAGCCGGAGAGGTGCAGGGCGCAGTACTGGAGGATGCAGGCGTGGCCGGCCGAGAGGACGAAGCGGTCGCGGTTGGGCCAGCCCGGGCTCGACGGCGCGTGCCGCATCGTCTCCCGGTAGAGCAGGTAGGCGAGCGGCGCGAGCGCCATCGCCGTCCCCGGATGGCCGGCGTTCGCCCGCTGCACCGCGTCCATCGAGAGCGTCCGGATCGTGTCGATCGAGAGCTGCTCGACGTTCCGCGCGGGCACGGGGCGAAGTCTTCCAGTTCCCTCGAACGAGGGGTGGCGGGAAAAGGGCCGCGGGGGGACAGTGCGGAAGCGGCGGCCGGACGGTCAGGCCGGCCGCCGCTTCCCTCGCCGCCGCTCGCCCTCGACGGTCGGCCGCGCCGGCCGCGGGCCCGGCTCCGGCACGGTCCGGCTCGAGCTCGGCTCCGGCGCTCTACCGCTCGAGCGGGGCCATCGTCAGCCCATAGCCTGCGAGCTGCGCGTGGTAGAGCTCGGCGAGCTCGCGGTGGCCCGACCACACGATCGCCTGGCCGGTCGCGTGGATCCGCTCGGCGAGCCGCATCCCCCGGTTGTAGTCGACGCCGGGGATCGTCTGGGCGAGCGCGAAGGCGACGCCCTCGAAGGTGTTGTGGTCGTCGTTCAGCACGATCACCCGCCAGGCGTCGCCGGTGCCGGAGCCGGTGCCCCTGCGGGTGCGTTCCCTGGGCGGTGTGAGCGTCGTCGTCATGACGCCTCAAAGGTAGCGATCACGGCGTCGGCGATCACGCGCAGCGGCCGGCCGGACACCTGGCTCGCCTTGCGGAGGCGCGCGAAGGCCTCCGCCTCGCTCAGCCTCTCCCGCTCCATCAGCAGACCCTTGGCCCGCTCGATCACCTTGCGGTCGGCGAGCGCCTGCGCGAGCGAGTCGGCGTCGGCGCGGACGGCGACGAGCTCCTCGTAACGCGCCTTCGCCAGCTCGATCGCCGGGACGACGTCCTGCTCGCGGAACGGCTTCACCAGGTAGCCGTAGACGCCGGCCTCCGCCGCGCGCTCGACGAGCTCGCGCTGGTCGAACGCGGTCAGCATCACGATCGGAATCGGCCGCTCGGCCAGCATCCGCCGCGCCGCCTCGATTCCGTCCAGCCGGGGCATCTTCACGTCCATCACCGCCAGGTCGGGCTCGAGCTCGCGGGCGAGCGCGACCGCCTCCTCGCCGTCGCGCGCCTCCCCGACGACCTCGTAGCCCGCCCCCTCGAGCACCCCGCGCAGGTCGAGCCGGATGATCGTCTCGTCCTCGGCGACCAGGATCCGCATCACGGCTCGAACCGCACCTCCACGCGGGCCCCGCCGGCGCGGGAGAGCTCGAGCGTGCCGCGCAGCTCGTCGCGCACGAGCGCACGGACGATCGACAGACCGGTGCCCTCGGCGATGTCGCCCGGGATGCCCGGCCCGTCGTCGGCGACCGCGAGCACGACGCTGCCGTTCCGGCGGCGCAGCTCGACCCGAACCCTCGAGCCGCCGTGCTCGAGCGCGTTGCCGAGCAGCTCCGAGAAGACGAGCGCGAGCGCGGTCGCCCGGTGGCCCGCGAGCGAGACGGCCTCGAGGTCCTCGTCGACCTCGCGCCCGGCGCCCACCCCCTGCACGAGCATCGCCCGCAGACGGCCGAGCAGGTCGGCGAGGTCGACGTCCTCGTCGCGGCGCTCGGTGAGGAGCTCGTGCACCGCCGCGATCGCGAGGATCCGGTTCACGGAGTCCTCCAGCGCCTTCCGCGGGTCGATCGCGTGCGCGGACCGCGCCTGCAGCCGCAGCAGCGACGCCACCGTCTGCAGGTTGTTCTTGACCCGGTGGTGGATCTCCTGGGCGAGAACCCCGCGCATCACCGCGCGGCCGTGCTCGAGGGCGACCGCCGCCTGCTGCGCGATCGAGGCGAGGAGCTCGCGATCCGCCTCCGTGAACGGCGTCGGCCGGTCGGCGACGAGCTCGCCGATCTGCCGGCCGCGCCAGCGGAGCGGCTGGCGGATCGCGTGGGCGTCGGCGTGCCCCTCCGGCCAGGCGATCCTCCCGTCCTCGAGCACGAGCGCCGCCCCGGTCGCCGACAGCGCGTCCATGGTCGTCTTCACGATCGCCTCGAGCGACTCCTCGAGGTAGAGCGAGTCGGAGACCGCCTCCGAGATCCGCGCGAGCGCCTCCAGCTCGTTCACCCGCCGCTGCGCCTCGGCGTAGAGCTTGGCGTGCTCGATCGACTGCGCCACCTGCGCGGCGATCGCGAGCAGCAGCTCGATCTCGTCCTCGGTGAAGGTGCGCGGCTCCCGCGTCCGGACGTTGAGCGCCCCCTCGAGCCGCTCGCCGCGCGCCAGGATCGGCACGGCGAGGATCGACTCGTACTCGTCCTCCGGCAGGTTGGGGAAGTTCTTGAACCGGGGGTCGAGGTTGGCCTGCCGCGGGATCGCCACCGGCCGCCGCGAGGCGGCGGCCGAGCCGGTGATCCCCTCGCCCGGGCGCATGCGCGGCCGCTGGGTCATCTCCTCGACCTTGGTGCCGTGGGTGGCCCGGAGGACGAGCTCGCCGGTGCGCTCGTCGTAGAGGTAGACGAAGCAGGCGTCCGCGTCGAGCGCGTCGGCGACCTTGGTCGCGACCTGCGAGAGCACCTCCTCGAGGTCGAGCGTCGAGTTGACCGCCTCGATCGTCTCGGTGAGGAGGCGGAGGTGCCGTTCGCGCGCGTCCATCCGCCGGAAGGGTACGCCCGCCCGGTCCGGGCGAGGTTTTACAGATCGCTAACCGAGGCAGGGGGATTTTCCTTGCAGAGGGGGAATAGGCTCGATCGATGAGCACCATGGCCGTCGATCTCCGCCGCACCACCGGCTTCCTCGTCGCGGACGCGCGCGGCCGGGTCGTGGGTCGAGTCGAGTGCCCGATGTACGGGAGCTCGCCGGAGGAGCCGGACGCGATCGCCGTCCGCTCGGGGTTCCTCGCCCGCCGGCGCCGCCTCGTCCCCGCCGAGTCGATCGAGCAGATCGACGACGGGTCGAAGGTGATCGGCCTGCGGGTCGAGCGCGACGCGATCCGGACCTTCCTCTAGCAGCTTTTCCGAAGTCGGCACGGTCCCGTCGCGGTCCCGTGACGGGTCCTCGGCTACGCTCGGTCCGGTCCGCGCCCGGACCCCTCAGGGTGGGGGTTAGGGATGGAGCGTCGCCGCGGCGCGGTCCCAGACGACCTCGGCCTAGAGCACGCTCAGGTACCGGTCGAGCTCCCACTGCGTGAGCTGGATCCGGTACTCGTCCCACTCCTTGCGCTTCAGCCGGACGTAGTTCGAGAAGATGTGCTCGCCGAAGGCGCGCCGCATCAGCTCGGACCGCTCGAACTCGTCGATCGCCTCGCCGAGCGTCTCCGGCAGCGAGACGATCCCGCGCTCTCGCCGCTCGTCGGCGCTGAGGTGGTAGAGGTTCGTCTCCATCGGCGGCGGGAGCTCGTAGCCGCGCGCGATCCCCTCGAGGCCGGCGTGGAGCAGGGCCGCGAAGGTGAGGTACGGGTTGCAGGCCGGGTCGGGACAGCGGATCTCCGCGCGCGTCGCCTGCTCCGAGCCGGGCTTGTACAGCGGGATGCGGACGAGCGCGGACCGGTTGCGCTGCGACCACGCCACGTAGACGGGCGCCTCGTAGCCGGGCACGAGCCGCTTGTACGAGTTCACCCACTGCGCGAACACCGCCGCAAGCTCGCGGGCGTGGCGAAGGAGCCCGGCGATGAACGCGCGGCCGGCCGCCGACAGGTGGTAGGCCTCGTCCTGCGAGAAGAACTGGTTCCGTCCGTCCTTGAACAGCGACATGTGCGTGTGCATGCCGGAGCCGTTCTCGCCGAAGAGCGGCTTCGGCATGAACGTCGCGTAGACGCCGTGCTTCGCCGCGACCTCCTTCACGATCAGCCGGTACGTGACCGTGTAGTCGGCCATGTCGAGGGCGGAGGCGTAGCGCATGTCGATCTCGTGCTGGGACGGCGCCACCTCGTGGTGGTGGTACTCGACCGGGATCCCCACCGCCTCGAGCGCCTTGATCGTCTCGAAGCGCAGGTCGGTGGCGGCGTCGAGCGCGGTCATGGCGAAGTACCCGCCCTCGTCGAGCGTCTCCGTCGAGCCGCTCGCCCGGAAGAGGAAGTACTCGAGCTCGGGGCCGACGTTGAAGGTGTCGAAGCCCATCTGCCGCATCCGCTCGAGGGCGCGGCGCAGGACGTACCGGGGATCGCCCTCGTACGGCTCGCCGTCGGGCTTGACGATGTCGCAGATCATGCGGCCGACGCGCGCGTCGTCGATCGTGGGCAGGATCCGGAAGGTCGAGGGGTCGGGAATCGCCACCATGTCGGACTCCTCGATCGCGTTGAAGCCCGTGATCGACGAGCCGTCGAAGCCCATGCCGTCGTCGAGTGCCCCGGGGACCTCCGCCGGCGTGATCGCGAAGCTCTTGAGGTGCCCCTCGAGGTCGGTGAACCAGAGCAGCACGTAGTCGACGCGCTCCTCTTCCATCCGCCGCAGCACCTCGCGCCGCGCCTGCGGATCCGACGTCGCCCGGGCCCTGCTCTCGATCATCGCCATCGCGCTTCTCCTCCCTCCTCTGGACGGCAGCCCGAGTCTAGGCTACTGTGTGGGCACGCAGGCCGGGGTGCCGGTCTGCGGAGGCGACGGGGCCTCGCGACTCGCGGAGTCGTGGGGCCTTTTGTTTTGGCTGAACGACCACACGCGGGAGGAGCGGAATGGCGGAGCAGAAGCACTACCTGGCAAGCGGACCGGAGACCTCGGCGGCCCCGGCCGAGGCCCTCGAGTTCGCCCAGTCGACCCGGGCGCAGATGGTCGACCTCAAGTTCACCGACCTGCTCGGCTCGTGGCAGCACATGTCGCTGCCGCTGTCGTCGTTCGACGAGAGCGCCTTCGACGAGGGCCTCGGGTTCGACGGCTCGTCGATCCGCGGCTGGCAGGGGATCTCCGAGAGCGACATGCTCCTCGTGCCCCAGGCGGACACGGCGATCCTCGACCCCTTCGCCGAGACGCCCACGCTGTCGATCCTCTGCGAGGTGATCGACCCGATCACCCGCGAGCCCTACTCGAAGGACCCGCGGCGCCTGGCGCGGCGGGCCGAGGAGTACCTCCGCTCGACGGGGATCGCCGACACCTCGTACTTCGGGCCGGAGAGCGAGTTCTTCGTCTTCGACTCGGTCGCCTACGACCTCAAGGTGAACGGCGCCCACTACGAGGTCGACTCGGTCGAGGGCCACTGGAACTCGAGCCTCCCGCACCTCGGCTACACGGTCCGACCGAAGGAGGGGTACTTCCCGCCGTCCCCGGCGGACTCGCTCCACGACCTGCGCACGGAGATGGTGCTCACGCTCGAGCGGCTCGGCATCGCCTGCGAGTTCCACCACCACGAGGTCGCGACCGCCGGCCAGTGCGAGATCGACATGCGCTTCGCGCCCCTCACGCGGATGGCGGACCAGGTGATGACCTACAAGTACGTCGTCAAGAACGTCGCGCGCAAGCACGGCAAGACCGCGACGTTCATGCCGAAGCCTCTCTTCGGCGACAACGGGTCGGGCATGCACTGCCACCAGTCGCTCTGGAAGGAGGGGTCGACGCTGATGTCGGACCCGTCCGGTTACGCGGGCCTGTCGGAGACCGCGCGCTACTACGTCGGAGGCCTGCTCGCGCACGCGCCGGCGCTGCTCGCCTTCTGCGCGCCGACGACGAACTCCTACCGCCGGCTGGTGCCGGGCTACGAGGCGCCGGTGAACCTCGTGTACTCGCAGCGCAACCGCTCCGCGTGCATCCGCATCCCGATGTACTCCGCCTCGCCGAAGGCGAAGCGGATCGAGTTCCGGTGCCCGGATCCCACGGCGAACCCGTACCTCGCGTTCTCGGCGATGCTGATGGCGGGGCTGGACGGGATCCAGCGCAAGCTCGACCCGGGCGCTCCAGCCGACTTCGACCTGTTCGAGGGCTCGCACGGCGAGATCGCGCAGGTGCCGGGGTCGCTGGCGGAGGCGCTCGACGCACTCGAGGCGGACCACGCATTCCTGACGAGGGGCGGCGTGTTCAGCGAGGAGCTGATCCGCACCTGGATCGACTGGAAGCGGGCGACCGAGGTCGACCTCGTGCGGCTACGCCCGCACCCGGCGGAGTTCTTCCTCTACTTCGACGCCTAGAGAGGATGACGGCGGACCTCCCGCCCCTCGTCATACGCGACGCGCGGCCAGAGGACTGGCCGCGCGTCGCCCTCGTCTACGCTGCCGGCATCGCGACGCGGAACGCGACCTTCGAGACCGAGGTGCCGACGTGGGAGGAGTGGGACGCCGCGCACCTGCCGGCGCACCGCTACGTCGCGGTCGAGCGTGGGCTCGTCGTCGGCTGGATCGCGCTCTCGGCCGTCTCCGACCGCTGCTGCTACCGGGGCGTCGCCGACATCTCCGTCTACGTCGACCCGGCGGCGCAGCGTCGCGGGGTCGGTCGCGCCCTGCTCGGACGACTCGTCGAGGCGAGCGAGCGCGCCGGGATCTGGACGCTCCAGGCCGGCGTGTTCCCGGAGAACGCGGCGTCGCTCGCGCTGCACCGCCGCTGCGGCTTCCGCGTGGTCGGCGTCCGCGAGCGGATCGGGCAGCTCGACGGCGTCTGGCGCGACGTCGTCCTCCTCGAGCGGCGCGCGCCGGTCCTCGGCTGACGGCAGGTGCGCTACGTCTTCGCCGACTGCCGCTGGTCGCTCGGCGACCCGGAGTGGGGTCGGGCCCGGTACCTCGCGGGCCACGTCCCCGGGGCGGTCTTCCTCGACGTCGAGCGCGCCCTCTCCGGCCCTCCGGGGCCGGGCGGCCGCCACCCGCTCCCGGCGGCGGCCGACTTCGCCGCCGCGATGCGGGCCGCGGGGGTCGGCGCGGACACCTTCGTCGTCGCCTACGGGACGATGGGCGGGGCGGAGCGGCTCTGGTGGCTCCTCCGCCACTTCGGCCATGACCGCTGCGCCGTGATCGACCTCGACGGCTGGCGCGGCCCCTTGGCGGCGGGGGAGGAGCCGCCGCCGGAGCCGGGCTCGTTCGCGCCGTGCCCGCGCTCGGACGACGCGATCGACCGCGACGAGCTCGCGGCGCGGCTGGGCGAGCTCGTCGTCGTCGACGCCCGGCGGCCGGAGCGCTGGCGCGGCGAGCCGAACCCGCTCGACCGCGTGCCGGGTCGGATCCCCGGGGCGGTGAACGCACCCTGGGACGAGCCGCTGCCCGACCTGCCCGCCGGCGAGCTCGTCGCCTACTGCGGCTCGGGGATCACCGCCTGCGTCACGCTCCACCGCCTCGCGCTCGCCGGCCGGAGCGGCCGCCTGTATCCGGGCTCCTGGTCGGAGTGGGAGCAGGACGAGAGGCTGCCGCGCGAGCGCGGACCGGGTCTCTGAGCCGCCGGCGGGGGCCGGCCGCCGGCTCAGGCGGTCGCGGCGACGGGCGCGCCGAACGCGCCCAGGTAGCGCTCCCAGCGCGTCGGGATCTTCGGCGTCGCGAGGCTGATGAACAGCACCGGCGTCGGCGGCCGCGGCGCGTGGAGCAGCTCCATCTGGGCCTCGTGCAGCAGGCGGTTACCCTTGCGCAGATTGCAGGGAGCGCACGAGGTGACGACGTTCTCCCACACCGACTGGCCGCCGCGCGAGCGCGGGACGACGTGGTCGAGGGTCAGCCGCCCGCTCGCGGTCCCGCAGTAGACGCAGCGCCAGCCGTCGCGCGCGAACAGCGCCCGCCGCGAGATCTTGCGCTGGACGAGCCGCGGGACGCGGACGTACTGCACGAGCCGGATGACGTGTGGCCACGGAAACCGCCGCGTGGCCGAGCAGAGTGGTCGGTCGAGCTCTTCGACGACCTCCGCCTTCCCCTTGTAGACGAGGACGTGGGCGCGGCGCAGCGAGCACACGTTCAGCGGCTCGTAGCTCGCGTTCAGGACGAGGACCTGCTGCACCCTGGGCGACAAAGTAGCCGGTCCCCGGGCGCGGCCGCCACCGAGCTACCGCGCCATCGCCCGCTCGACGGCCTCCTGCTCCTCCGGCGAGAGCGCGACCGACGGACGGCCCCGGTCGAGCTCCTTCAGGTAGATCCGCGCGTAGTCGCGCCCCTGGATCGCGGTCAGGACGAGGCCGGAGCGGGCGCTGTCGAGGAGGGCGACCGACGCCGACTGGTGGCCGCCCGTGTCCTCGTAGGCGTCGAAGCGGACGACGGCGCTCTTCGCGACGGCGCGGTCGACGCGCCGGTCGACGCGGGCGAGCCCGGCTGCGACCTCGTCGACCGCGCGGTGGAGGTCGTCGATCCGGGCCTGGAGCGAGACCGCGAACTCGACCAGGTCCCGCCGGCCGCCGCCGACCACCACCCGCTGCGCCTCCCGCAGCCGGCGCACGCGCGCCCAGGCCGCGGACGCGAGCGCGACGCCGGCAGCGCCGACGACGACCCCGACGGCGGCGATCACGGCGGCGGCGTTCGCGGAGAGGTGCACTACGGGAGCGAGAAGATCACGGGGTACGAGGCGGAGTTGTTCGAGATGTTCACCTCGCCGGGCACCGCCTTCACGTCGACGCGCACGGTCGTCTGGGACGCGAACGGCACCTGCCCGAGGTTGGAGAACGTCAGCGTCGCGTCCTCGCCCGGGTTGACGACGGCGATCGTCCGCGTCTTCACGATCGGCCCGCCCTGCGCGGCCGGCCGGTCGATCGTGAGCGTCACCGGGATCTGCACCTCCTGGAAGTTGCCGCTGTCGTTCACCACCACCTGGAAGCTGAGGTCGGTGGTCGCGGTCACCGTCGTCAGGGTCCCCTGGTTCAGCACCTGACCGCCCGGCTCCGCCGTCACCGAGACGAGCGCGGTGCCGTGCAGCCCGGTCACCGCCGACTTGCCGCCGGTCGCGGTCCCCTGGATGCGCTGGAGGACGAGCAGCATCGAGTGCGCGCTCATCAGGTCGGTGTTCGGGACGAAGGTCGAGTCGGGAACCGGCACCCCGCTGACGCCGTCGTGCTCGAGCTGCTGCACCGCGGGCGCCTTGAACAGGTCCGACCAGACGACGTCGCTCGCGATCAGCCGCAACGCCTGCTGCGCGAGCAGGTTCGCGGCGGCGGAGGTGTCCTTCGACCCCGCCGTCTTCTGGAACGCGGCAGCGAGCCCGTTCGCCCCGGCGACGCGCAGCTCGAGCGCCTCGACGACGTGCTCGTTCTCGTCGCGCAGGCGGCCCGGCGGGTCGATGCTCTCCGCGGCGGCGACGTTCTGCTGCTCGGCGTCGGCGATCCCGCGCAGCCGCGTCTCGATCGCCGCCACCGACAGGCCGGGCGTCGTGAGCACGCTCGCGAGCGACTTGCCGTCCGCCGCCGACTGCGACGCGATCTTCGCGACCTTGCCCATGTAGCCCGCGTACGCGTCGTGCCGCGACGAGGCGGCGCACGACTGGATCAGGAGGCCGAACACGAGCACGAGGAAGACGACGAGCGCGATCAGCAGGAGCAGCCGCAGGAGCGGCGCGAGCGGGCGGGCCCGCCCGACGCGGCGGCGCGTCCCTCCGGGTCGTCGCGGAAGCCGGACTCGAGGAGGGGGCGGAGCTTCGGTCGTCGAGGGCTCGTCCTCGAAGAAGTCGAACTCGATGTCGTCGTCGACGTCCATCGCTCGCCCGAAACTATCGCAGGCAAAGGAGTCGTCCTCCGTGTCTCGTAGTGGAGGCCGTGGTCGTCCCCGTCGCCGCGCAGGAGCTGATCCTCGGCCGCTACCGCCCGCTGCGGCCGCTCGGGTCGGGCGGGATGGGGCACGTCTGGCTCGCGCGGGACGAGCGCACCGGGCTCGACGTCGCGCTGAAGATGGTGGGAAGGGAGGGGAAGGCGGCCGCCCGCGCCGAGCGCGAGGCGCGGGCCGCCGCGGCGCTCCGGCATCCGCGCTGCCAGCGCATCTACGCGCTCGCTCGCGACGCGAGCCACGTCTACATCGCCTACGAGTACGTGCCGGGGCGGACGCTCCGCCAGGCGCTGAGCGCCGGCGAGCTCGACGACCGGGACGCGGTCGAGGTCGCCGCGCAGCTCCTCGAGGCGCTCGCGCACGCGCACGCGCGCGGCATCGTCCACCGCGACGTCAAGCCCTCCAACGTGCTGCTCGCCGAGGGCGAGCGACCCGACGTCCGCCTGCTCGACTTCGGCCTCGCGCAGATGGCGGAGTTCGACACGCTGACCGCGCTCGGCGACGTGCCCGGCACGCTCGCCTACGTCTCCCCCGAGCGGCTGCTCGGCAAGCCGGCGACCCCGGCCGCGGACGTCTGGGCCGCCGGGGTCGTGCTCTGGGAGGCGCTCGCCGGCCGGCATCCCTTCCGCGCGGACGACCTCGGCGAGACGTCGCGCCGGATCCAGGCGGGCGCGCCGCCGCTCGCGGCGGTGCGGCCGGACCTGCCCGAGCGCCTGCAGCGCGCGGTCGGGCGCGCGCTCGCCCTCGACCCGGCGCGGCGGCCGACCGCGGCGGCGCTCGCCGCGGCGCTCCGGCCCCGGACCCGCACGCCGCACCGGCGGAGACGCGCCGCCCGCCCGGCGGCCGGCCTCCGCCCGCTGCTCCGCGACCGAGCGCTCCCCGGCGCGCTCGCCGCCACCTGGAGCGGCTGGGTCGCCGCCACCGTCCCCTTCTACCCCCAAGGGGCGGCGCTCCCGCTCGCCGCGGCGGCCGGCGCGCTCGGCGCCGCCGACGCCCGCGCCGGGGCGGCGCTCGCGCTCGCCGCGACGATCCTGCCGCTCGGGAACATCTCGCTCGGGCTCGCCCTCCTCTTCGTCGCGCTCGCCCTCGGCTGGCTCGTCCTCTGCTGGCGCGACGCGCGCTCGGCGCTCCTCCTCGCCGCCGGGCCGCTGCTCGCGCCGCTCGGCGCCCTCGCGCTCCTCCCGCTCGCCGCGGGCGCCGCGAGGGGCGGCCTCCGCCGCGCCGCGCACGCGGGCGCCGGGACGCTGCTCGCAGCGGCGGTGGCCGGGCTCGAGCACCGCCCGCTCCCGCTCGGGGCGGGCCGCCCCCCGCTCGGCCTCGGGATCGACGGCAGCCGGCGCCCGGCGGCGGTCGCGGCCGCACTGTGGCGGGCGCTCGAGCAGCACCAGGCCCTGCTCGCCGGCGCGGCCGTCCTGGCCGCGGCGGCGGCGCTCCTGCCGCGCGCCCGCGGGCCCTGGCCGGCCGCGGTCTACGCCGCCGGCCTGCTGACGGCGACCGCCCTCGCCGCGCCGCGGGCGGCGCTCGCGCCGCTCGTCGCCGCCGCCTGGATCGCCGCGGCGATCCTCGCCCTGTCCGGCCCCACCACGAACAGGTGCTCGTGGTTGCGCAGACGGGCGATCTTCCCGACACGCTCGCCGCGCGGGTTGTAGATCCCGATCTGCGCGCCGACGTAGCGCCGCGCCTCGACGTCGATCCGGCCGACGTACCCGCGCGAGCGGAGGAGCTCCTCGACCCACCCGAGCTCGTGGAAGCCCTCGTCGTTGAACGAGACGACGAGCCAGGGCGCGGCGAGCGCGGCGAGCAGCCGCTCGACCTCCGCCGGCGCCGCGCGGCGGGAGTTGTACGCGCTCTTGCGCTCCCGGCAGTCGACGCGCTTGCCCGCGACGCCGTAGGTGTCCGGGTCGTCCCAGCGGACGAGCGTCTCCCAGACGTGGTAGTTGGCGAAGTACGAGTGCTGGTTGTACGGCGGGTCGACGTAGACGAGGTCGACGTCGAGCTCGGGCGCGAGCTCGACCGCGTCGCGGCGCGCGACCGTGCCGACCGGCCCGGGAACCTCGTGCGGCAGGCGCAGCTCGAGCTCGCCGTGGGAGCGGGCGGACCACGACTTCAGGTACGCCATCTGCAGACCGGTGGTCGAGTCGACGCGGTCGGCGGCCTCGAGCAGAGAGGCGAGCAGGATCCCGCGCTCGACTCGGTCGAGCTCGAGCTCGTCGATCCGCTCGCGGATCGCCACCACCCGCCGCCCGTTGTGGGGCTGCAGGTAGCGGGTGCGGCGACAGAACGCCTCGCTGAACCAGCCGTCGCGTCCGGGGAGCGCCGCGAGGTCGACGAGGAGCCGTCCGAGGCGGGCACGGTCGACGTCGGGCCCGGCGGCGATGTACGCGAGGCCGAGCACCTCCGAGTACGTGGCGAGGTCGTTCGAGACCACCTCGAGGCCGAGCGCGCGGAGCGCCTGCCCGACCCTGGTCGTCCCCGAGAAGAGGTCGCACGCCCGCCGGACGGGAAGCTGCGACACGGCCGCGCGGATCAGCGGCACGAGGAGCCGCTTCGAGCCGATGTACTTGATCACGGTGCCGCCGAGGGTACGCGGCTCCGGGGACGGCGGTATCTACACTGATCGGCCCGGGTACTCCGGGCGGAAATGACCCTTCTCCGCGCCATCGAGTCGAAGCTCGAAGCCCTGTTCGAGGGCGTGTTCGGCCGCGCCTTCAGGACGAACGTGCAGCCGGTCGAGCTCGCGCGGAAGCTCGTCAAGGAGATGGACGACCACCGGAGCGTCTCCGTCTCCCGCGTGTACGTCCCGAACGAGTACACGGTCTACCTCTCGCCGGGCGACCGCGAGCAGTTCGCGAGCTTCGAGGACTCGCTCGCAGCCGAGCTCCAGGACTACCTGGCCGAGCACGCCCGCCGCGAGCGCTACGTGCTCCTGACGCCGCCGCGGGTGCGGTTCGAGACCGACGCCGACCTCGACATCGGCGTCTTCGGGATCGCCACCCGGCTCGTGCGCGGAGCGCGGCCGGCGGCCGGCGCGGCGCCCGCGGTCGCCGGCGCGACGATGGTCTACGCGGCGGGACCTGCGGCCGGAGCCGCCGCGGCGCCGGAGCCCGAGGAGGAGGCGGCCGAGGAGGAGGCGGCCGAGCGGCGCCCCCCGGCGGCGCTGACGATCGCCGGCCGGCGCTACGAGCTCGACGACGACCGGACGCTGATCGGCCGTTCGAAGGAGTGCGACATCCGCATCCCCGACCCGAACGTGTCGCGCCGGCACGCCGAGATCCGGCGCGGCGACGACGGCTACGAGCTCGTCGACCTCGACTCGACGAACGGAGTCGAGGTCCGCGGCAAGCGGGTCAAGCGGCTCGAGCTCCGGGACGGCACCCGCTTCACGATCGGCTCGACCGAGGTCGTCTTCACCCAGGAGCCCGCGGAGTGACGGTCGGGTCGGCGAGCGTCGAGACCACGCTCCTCCTGCTCAAGATCGCCTTCCTCGTCCTGCTCTACCTCTTCATCTGGCGCATCGTCCGCTCGGCGGCGCGCGACCTGCGGCTGCCACAGGAGTCGATGATCCTCTCGCCGCAGCAGGCGTCGGCGCTGCTTGCGCAGCCGGCGGCGCGCGAGCTCGGGCGGCTCGTCGTGCTGTCGAGCCCGGCCCTCCGGAAGGGGGAGGTCGTGCCGATCGACCTCCACGCCCTGCGGGTGGGTCGCAGCCCGGACAACGACCTGGCGATCGCGGCCGACGGCTACGCCTCCTCCCACCACGCGCGGATCGAGCCGCGCCGGGACGGCGTCTACGTCGAGGACGTCGGCTCGACGAACGGCACGTTCGTGAACGGCGTCCGCCTGACGCGGGAGCGCCGGCTCGCCCCCGGCGACGTCGTCCGGGTGGGCGAGACCGATCTACGGTTCGAGGCGTGAGAGGCACGTGAAGGTCGGCCAGAGAACCGCCGCCACCGACCCGGGGCGCAAGCGGCGCCGGAACGAGGACGCCTACGTCTGCGACCCGCCGCTCTTCGCGGTCGCGGACGGCATGGGCGGCGCGCAGGCCGGCGAGATCGCCTCCTCGCTCGCAGCCGCCGCGCTGCGGGAGCGCGGCGACGGCGACGCGGGCGGCGAGGCGCGCGTGGTCGAGCTGATCCGGGAGGCCAACCGGCGGGTCCACCAGCGGGCGCTGGACGACGAGACCGCCTCCGGGATGGGGACGACGATCACCGTCGCACTCTTCCAGCAGGAGGGGACGGTCGCGATCGGCCACGTCGGGGACTCGCGCGCATACCTGCTGCGCGACGGGAGCCTCGAGCAGCTCACCGAGGACCACTCGCTCGTCGCCGAGCTCGTGCGGCGGGGCGAGCTCTCGCCCGAGGAGGCGGAGGTCCATCCGCAGCGGTCGGTGATCACACGGGCGCTCGGAACCGACCCGGACGTCGACGTGGACGCGTTCTCCCTCCGCACGCAGGCCGGCGACCTGTTCCTGCTCTGCTCGGACGGCCTCTCGACCATGGTCGACGGCGAGACGATCGCGGCGCTGCTCACGCGCCACCGCCACGACCTGCGCGCGGCCGCGCGGGCGCTGATCAAGGAGGCGAACGACCGCGGCGGCGACGACAACATCACCGCCGTCCTGTTCGAGGTCGCCGAGGGCGACCCGGACGAGGAGACGCGGGAGCGCGCGACCGCCGGCGGCGACGACGAGGACACCCTGCATCCGGAGGCGGAGGCGGACGCCGGCCCGCCACCCGCGCCGGCGCACGGGCACGAGGGCGACACGATCGTCGTCCCGGCGGGCGAGCTCCGGCCGTCCGCCGGCGAGCCGGGCGATGAGCGCCGCGCGACCCCGTTGCAGCACCTCGCGGCCGCGCTCGTGACCGCGGCGCTCGTCGCCCTGATCGTCGTCCTCGTCACCCGGGGGCTCGCCCGGTGAGCTACAGGAACAGGGAGCTCGCGTACCTCGTCGCGGTCGGCGGCCTGACCGCGGTCGGATTCGCGAGCGTCTACATCGCCCGGCGCGCGCTCGTCTCGTGGGGCTCGCTCGGCTACGCAGCGCTCTTCGTCGGCCTGTACCTGGCGGCGCACCTGATCGCGCGGCGGACCGTGCCGGATGCCGACCCCTACCTGCTGCCGATGGCCGGCTTCCTCACCGCCCTCGGGCTGACCGAGATCTACCGGCTCGGGCCGGACGACGCGTTCAAGCAGGGACTCTGGATCGTCGTCGGCCTGGCGCTGTTCGCGGCGGCGCTGATCGGGCTCCGCCGGGACTACCGCGTGCTCGAGTCGTACAAGTACCTCTTCGGGCTCGGCGCGATCGCGCTCCTGTTCCTGCCGCGCGTGCCCGGCATCGGAGAGACGGTGAACGGAGCGCGGCTGTGGGTGCACGTCGGGAGCTTCGAGTTCCAGCCCGGCGAGCTCGCGAAGATCTTCCTCGTCGTCTTCCTCGCCGCGTACCTGCGCGAGAAGCGCGAGGTGCTCGCGCAGGCGCGACTGAAGGACGTCGGGCCGCTGCTCCTCATCTGGGGCGGCGCGATGCTCGTCCTCGTCACGACGAACGACCTCGGCTCGGGGCTCCTCTACTTCGGCATCTTCCTCGCGATGGTGTACGTCGCGACCGCGCGGCTCTCGTTCGTCGCGGTCGGGCTCGGCCTCTTCGCCGCGGGCGGCTACGTCGCCGAGCGCGAGATCCCCCACGTGCACGAGCGCGTGACGATCTGGCTGCAGCCGTGGACGACGAGCAAGGTCTACTGCCCGCTGACGGGCGGTCTCGCCCTCCGCCAGGACTGCGAGAGCTACCAGCTCGTCAAGTCGCTCTACTCGATCGCGAACGGCGGCTGGCTCGGCACCGGCCTCGGCAAGGGCACCTTCACGACCACCGGCGGGACGCCGCTGATCCCGTACCTCAACACCGACTTCATCTACTCGGCGCTCGCGCAGGAGCTCGGGCTCATCGGCGCCTCCGCGCTCCTGCTCGTGTTCATGCTCTTCGCCGCGCGCGGGATGAAGATCGCGCTCCGGGTCGACGACGGCTTCTCGAAGCTCCTCGCCGCCGGCCTGACCTTCGGCTTCGCCTTCCAGACCTTCATCATCGTCGGCGGCGTCCTGCGCGAGATCCCGCTGACGGGCATCACGCTCCCGTTCGTCTCGTACGGCGGATCGTCGGTTGTAGCGAACTTCCTCGTCCTCGCCGGCCTCCTTCTCGTCTCCAACCGCGCGAACGCCGAGTCGTGAACAGACAGATCTCACGGGTCGCGATCGTGACGCTCGTCCTGCTCGCCTCGACGATCGTCGCGACCACCTACTGGCAGACGTGGGCGGCCGGCGACCTCGCCGTGAAGCAGGACAACGAGATCGAGCGCGTCGCCCAGTTCGAGATCAAGCGCGGCCTCATCTACGCCTCCGACGGCAAGACCGTGCTCGCAACGAACGTCAGGCGCAGGATCAACGGCCAGACGCTCTACTTCCGGGTCTATCCGACGCACGGCTTCGCCTCCCAGACGATCGGCTACTCGACGCAGAGCCGCTCCCGGACCGGTCTCGAGCGGCAGGAGAACGGCTACCTGACCGCGTCGAACGCGAACCTGAGCACGATCTTCGACACGCTGGGCGACCGGCTGCGCGGCGCGACGATCACCGGCAACAACCTCGTGCTCACCTTGAACGTCAAGGCGCAGGACCTCGCGCAGCGGCTGCTTGCCGGCAAGTGCGGCGCCGCCGTCCTGCTCGACCCGAGGACGGGCGCGGTGCAGGCGATCGCCTCGTCCCCGACGTTCGACCCGAACCTGGTCGAGCAGCGGAGCGGCTGGGCGCGGATCGCCCGGACGCAGGCGCCCTGCCATCCCGCCGCGCCGCTCCTCAACCGGGCGACGCAAGGGCTGTACCCGCCCGGGTCGACGTTCAAGACGATCACCGCCGCCGCCGCGCTGGACGACGGCGTGTTCACGCCGAGCTCGACCTTCACCGACCCCGGCTACTGCGTCGAGTACGGGAAGCGCGTGTCGAACGCGCTCGACCAGTCTGGTGGCGCGGAGGCGTTCGGGACGATCGACCTCTTCGACGCCTACGTCCACTCCGTCAACGCGGTCTACTGCCAGATCGGGCAGCGCCTCGGGGCGGGCCGGATCCTCGAGGAGGCGAAGAAGTTCGGCTTCTACTCGGTGCCCCCGCTCGAGACGCCGTCCGACACCCGCGCGGCGTCGGGCCTCTACCTCCACGGCAAGCTCTGGTACCCGAAGGACCCGGCCTACCAGGTCGACCCCGGCCGCCTCGCGTTCGGGCAGGAGCGGATGCTCGTGACCCCGCTGCAGATGGCCCTCGTCGCGGCAACGGTCGCCGACGGCGGCACGACGCCGGTGCCCCAGCTCGTCCAGCGGGTGGTCTCCCCGGACGGCACCGTCGTCGAGAGGCTCCGGCCTCGGGTCTGGCGCCGGGCGACGACGCCGAGGACCGCCGCGGAGCTCCGCGACATGATGGTGCAGGTCGTCCAGCGCGGCACCGGCACGAACGCCCAGATCCCGGGCGTCGAGGTGGCGGGGAAGACTGGCACCGCGGAGATCGCCACCGGCAGCACGAGCTACGACGCCTGGTTCATCTTCTTCGCGCCCGCGCAGCATCCGCTGGTTGCCGGCGCCGTCGTCGTCGAGAGCCAGCCGAACGGCTTCGGCGGCGCGGTCGCCGCGCCGATCGCGAAGGCGCTGATGCAGGCGATCCTCCCGTCCGCGTCGAACACCACCTCCTCCGTGCATGGCCACTGACCCGCGCATCGGCAAGGTCTTCGACGGCCGCTACCTGATCGAGCGCAAGCTCGGCGCGGGCGGGATGGCGGACGTCTACCTCGCCGAGGACCAGGAGCTCGGCCGCCACGTCGCCCTCAAGCTGCTGAACGCGCGCCACGCGCACGATGAGCAGTTCGTCGAGCGCTTCCGCCGGGAGGCGCAGAGCGCGGCCGGGCTGAACCATCCGAACATCGTCTCGATCTTCGACCGCGGCTACGCCGAGGACACCTACTACATCGCGATGGAGTACCTCGACGGACGCACGTTGAAGGAGCTCATCGTCCGCAACGGGCCGACACCGATCCCGATCGCGATCGACTACGCGCGCCAGGTGCTGGCCGCGATCGCGTTCGCTCACCGTCACGGCGTCGTGCACCGCGACATCAAGCCGCACAACGTCGTCGTCGGCAAGGACGGGCGGCTGAAGGTGACGGACTTCGGGATCGCGCGCTCCGGCGCGTCGCAGATGACGGAGGCCGGGTCGATCGTCGGCACCGCCCAGTACCTCTCGCCGGAGCAGGCGCGAGGCGCCCCGGTCGACCCGCGCTCCGACGTGTACTCCCTCGGGGTCGTGCTCTACGAGATGTTGACCGGCCAGGTGCCGTTCACGGGCGACGCGCCGGTCGAGATCGCGATGAAGCACCTGACGGCGATACCGGAGCCGCCGTCGCGGCTCCGGCCGGAGGTCCCGCACGACCTCGACGCGGTGGTCATGCGAGCGCTCGCGAAGGACCCCGACGAGCGCTACGGGTCGGCCGAGGAGATGGACGCCGACCTCGCCCGGGTCGCCCGCGGCGTCTCCGTCTCCGAGAAGACCGAGGAGGCGATGACGCACGTGCTCGCAGGCGCGGGCTCGTCGACCGCGGCGACGATCGTCGCCCGGCCGCGCACCGTCACCGCGCCGCCGCCCTACCGCCCGCCGTCCCCCTACTACGAGGAGGTCCGACCCCGGCGGAGCTCCTGGCCGTGGCTCCTCGGCCTGCTCGCGGCCGCGATCGCCGCCGGCGCCGGCTACCTGCTCTACCAGAAGATCGAGAACCTCCAGAGGAGCACGGCGCCCGTCGCGGTTCCGGACGTCGGCGGCGAGGTGCAGCGGCTCGCGGTCCAGGCCCTGAAGGCGCAGGGCTTCTCCGTCAACGTCGAGAAGGACTCGAGCGAGACCGTCCCGGCGGGATCGGTGATCAACCAGGACCCGCCCGGAGGCAGCAAGGTCACGCGCAACTCGACCGTCACGATCACGGTCTCGACCGGGAAGCCGATGGTGACGCTCCCGGACGTGCGCGGCCTGTCGCTCTCGGACGCGCTCGTCAAGCTCGAGGCGCTCAACCTCGACCCGCGTCCGGTCCAGATCTACTCCTCCCAGCCCACGGGGACGGTGATCGGCGAGGCGCCGAAGCCGGGCACGCAGGTCGTCGAGCACTCACCGGTGCGGATCAACGTCTCCCGCGGCGTCCAGACGATCACGGTGCCGGACGTGACCGGGCAGCCGTACGCGAACGCGAAGAGCCAGCTCGAAGGGGCGAGCTTCGTCGTCGCCCGCAAGGACGAGAGCTCGGAGCAGCCGAAGGGGACGGTGATCGCCTCGGACCCGCAGCCCGGGGTGCCGGCGCCCAAGGGCTCGACGGTGACGCTGACCGTCTCGTCCGGGCCGGGCACGGCGCGGGTCCCGGACGTGACCACGAAGACGCAGGCAGATGCGGTGCAGATCCTCCGGCAGAGCGGCTTCTTCCCGGTCGTCGTGAAGGAGGCCGTGACCGACCCGAGCCAGGACGGCATCGTGCTCAAGGAGTCGCCGCCGCCGGACGCGAAGGCCAAGCAGGGAAGCACGGTCACGATCACGGTCGGCCAGCTCGTCGCCACCACCGCGCCCGCGTCGCCGACCACCACCGCGCCGACCACCACCGGGCCGACCGGGGCGACGACCGCTCCCGCCCCCACCACCTCGCCGGTCGTCACCGCGCCGGCGACCACGACGACTCCGACGCCGTGAGGCGCGCGTCCCGCGCCGGCGCGTGAAGGTCGTCGTCCTGCTCGGAGGCCGCTCGAGCGAGCATGAGATCTCGCTCGAGTCGGGGCGGAGCGTCGCCGGCGAGCTGCGTGCGCGCGGCCACGCGGTCGAGGAGGTCGTGCTCCCCCGCGGCGAGAGCTGGCTTCCGGACGCCGCGGCGCAGGCCGCGCTGCGCGCGGCCGACGTCGTCTTCCCGGCGCTCCACGGGCCCTTCGGCGAGGACGGGACGGTGCAGGGGCTGCTCGAGCTCGCCGGCGTGCCGTACGTCGGCCCCGGCGTCGCCGCCTCGGCGCTCGCGATGGACAAGGACCTGTTCAAGTCCGTGATGCGAGACAAGGGCGTCCCGGTGACGCGCAACGTGACGCTGCGCGGCGGCGAGGCGGCCGAGAGCCCGTTCGGGTTCCCGGTGTTCGTCAAGCCGGCGCGGCTCGGCTCGTCGGTCGGGATCACGAAGGCGCACGACGAGGACGAGCTGCGCCGCGCGGTCGCGCTCGCGCTCCTCCACGACGAGAAGGTGCTCGTCGAGGAGCTCGTCGAGGGAACCGAGGTCGAGGTCGGGGTGCTCGGCAACCGCGACCCGGACGTCTCGCTCCCCGGGGAGATCGTCGTCCGGACCGGCGAGTGGTACGACTACGCGGCGAAGTACGAGGCCGGCGGGATGGAGCTCGTCGTCCCCCCGCGCCTCCCGGCCGCGCAGATCGAGCGGGTGCGCGAGCTCGCGCGCGAGGCGTTCGTCGCCTCGGAGTGCGAGGGGATGGCGCGGGTCGACATGTTCGTGCGCGCCGGCGACGGCCGGGTGCTCGTCAACGAGCTGAACACGATCCCGGGCTTCACCGCGACGAGCGTGTACGCGAAGCTCTTCGAGGCCTCCGGCCTCCCCTACGGCGAGCTGCTCGAGCGGCTGTGCGCGCTCGCGCTCGAGCGCCATGCACGCAGGAGGGCGCTTCGCCACTGAGCCGGCGCGCGCCGAGGCCCGGCGCCGTCAGCCGACGTAGAAGGACCCCTCGAAGTTCCAGCTTCGCTCCGGCAGGTCGGTCGCGAGCGCGACGACGTCGAAGCCGCCCCGCGCGCCGGGCACGACCGCGAGGAGCTTGCTGTCGACCTCGGTGCCGACGATCACCGCTCCGGTCAGGCCCCGGAAGCCGGCGACGGGCGAGAACCAGACCGCCCGGCTCGTCGTGTCCGCGAGGTAGAGGCCGGGCGCGGGCCCGCCGGCGGGGCGGGAGGCGGGGGCGGGCCGCACGACGACGAGCGGGTTGGCGCTGTTCCCGACGGCCGGGACGATCGTCCGCAGCCTGCCCTTCGGGTCGACCGCGACGAGCATCCCGCCGTTCGGGTCGTCGTCGACCGTGATCAGGCACCAGCCGCCCACCGAGCCGAACCCCGCCGGCGCCACCGCGAGCTCGTCCGCGCCGCCCGGGCCCGGGTAGGAGCCGATCCGCTGCACGCGGCCGGTCTTGCGCACGGCGTAGACCACACCGCCGTCGGAGCCGGAGCCGCCGGTGGCGACGAGCAGCGGGTAGCCGAACCGCCCGACGTCGTCGAAGGCGAGCGCGCCGTCGGAGCTCGCGCCGGGCGGAAGCTCCGCGACCGTGACGAGGTTCGCGCCGTCGCGGTCGAGCCGTACGATCCGGTTGTCGGGCGTGTGGCAGTAGACGCCGTCGGGCCAGAGCCGGTTCGGCGGCACGGCGCAGCGCATCTCCTCGCCGCCCTGGTCGAGGGAGGCGAACGGGCGCACCCCGGTCCCGTCGGCGTCGGCCGCCTCGATCGTGCCGAGGCTCTCCGCGACGTACAGCCACTCCCGCCCGGTCCAGGTCACCTGGCCGAGAGGCAGGTCGGTCTGGGCGAAGACGCCGACGTGGAGCGGCGCGGGCGCGGGCGGCGCGGCCGCGGACGCGCCCGGCGCGAGCGCGAGGAGGAGCGCGAGGACGAGGCTAGGTCGACGCACGGACCTCGTTCACGTCGTCGAAGGCGTGGGGCCCGAGGTCGGTGATCCAGAGCACGAAGTACCGTGCCCTCGCGCCGCCGAGCTCGAACGTCGTCCGCCGGCCGACGAGCTCCGGCCGGGTGAGGGCGTGGAACGGGCCGTGCGGGCCGTCGCCGGCCTCGACCCGCGCGGTGAAGCCCGGGGTGTCGGTCACGACCACGAGGCGGGCGAGCCTCACCGTCCCGCCGGCGTCGAGGACGATGCCGACCCCGCTCTTCAGGTTGCCGAAGTGGGGGTTCGCGTAGTGCTCGGTCGCCCACGCCGTCGCCGGGTCGCCGTCCGTCGCGAGGCGAAGGCGGCTGTCGTCCTCGACGCCGTCGCCGGGCGGAGGGTCGTAGGCGGCGACCGCCCGCAGGTGGACCGCGGTCCCGCCGCCGCGCGCGACCGGCGGACCGCCCCCGCCGGCGCCGCGGAGGAGCGCCCCGACGAGCGCGGCGGCGCCGAGGGCGAGCCCGGCGCCGAGGAGGGCGGCGGCCCCGGGTGCTCGCCGTCCCCGCCCGCGGCCGCGCGCCGGCCGCCGGGCCGCTGCGCCGGGCAGCACCACGGTCGGCGCGCCGCCCTCCCGCAGGTCGTCGAGGCAGGCCTGGAGCTCCCGGCCGAAGGCACGCATGGTCGGGAACCGCTCCTCCGGGCGCTTGGCGAGCGCGCGGGCGACCGCGGCGTCGAGGCGCGCCGGCACGTCCGGCCGCAGCGACGAGACGCGCGGCGCCGGCTCGTTGATGTGGCGCATCGCCACCGCGACGAAGGTCTCGCCCGGAAACGGCACCCGGCCGGTGAGGAGCTCGAACAGGACGACGCCGAGCGAGTAGACGTCGGTGTGCTCGCCGACGCGCTGCCCCTGCGCCTGCTCGGGCGCGATGTAGTCGGGGGTGCCGAGCACGGTCCCGGTCTGGGTGACGCCCTGCTTGATCTCGAGCGGGCGGGCGATCCCGAAGTCGGTCACCTTCGCCCGCCCGTCGCCGTTCACGAGCACGTTCTGCGGCTTCACGTCGCGGTGGACGAAGCCGTTCTCGTGGGCGTAGGCGAGGCCGCGCGCGACCTGGATGCCGAGCGCGAGCGCCCGCTCGACCGGCAGCGGGCCGGAGCGCGCGACGAGCTGCTTCAGGCTCTCGCCGGCGACGAGCTCAAGCACGATGAACGGGCAACCGTCGTCCTCGCCGCGGTCGATCACGGTGACGATGTTCTCGTGCACCAGGCCCGCGACCGTCATCGCCTCGCGACGGAAGCGCTCGACGTGCTCCCCGTCGCCCGCGTACTGCCGGTGGAGGACCTTCAGCGCGACCAGCCGGTCGAGCACCCGGTCGCGCGCCCGGAAGACGCTCGACATGCCCCCCGTCCCGACGAGCTCCTCGAGCTCGTACCGACCGGCGAGGACGTCGCCCGGCTTCACCCTCGGGACCCTTCCCGGCTGGAGGTCCGGCTAGTCGAGCACGTCGGCGAGCGCCTCTTCCCAGACGTCGAGCGCCTCGTCGAGCTCGGCATCCCCGATCACGAGCGGTACGAGCACGCGGATGCAGTTCGAGTAGACGCCGCAGGTGAGCAGCAGGAGGCCGCGGCCGAGCGCGCTCCTCGCCACCGCGTGCGCGAGCGCCGGCGCCGGCGCCCGCGTCTCCCGGCCGGCGACGAGCTCGAGCGCGAGCATCGACCCGAGCCCCCGCACATCGCCGATCGCCGGCCAGCGCTCCTGCCAGGCGAGCATCCGCGCCCGGACCGTCTCGCCGACCCGCGCCGAGCGCTCGACCAGCCGCTCGCCCTCGATCACCTCGAGGACGGCGAGCGCCGCGGCCAAGGCGACCGGGTTCCCGACGTAGGTGCCGCCGACGGCGCCCTCGTGGGGCGCGTCCATCAGCTCGGCGCGACCGAGCACGCCGGACAGCGGCAGGCCCATCGCGACCGACTTGGCGACGCAGATCAGGTCCGGCTCGACGCCGTAGTGCTCGCAGGCGAACAGGCGGCCGGTGCGACCGAAGCCGGTCTGCACCTCGTCGGCGACGAGGACGATCCCGTGCTCGTCGCAGATCCGGCGCAGGCCGGCCATGAACTCCGACGGCGCAACGACGAAGCCGCCCTCCCCCTGGACGGGCTCGACGACGATCGCCGCGACGGACGACGGCGCGACCTGCGTCGCGAACGCCCGCTCGAGCGCCGCGAGCGCGTGCGCCGCGGTGACGCCCCGGTACTCGTACGGGAACGGCAGCCGGTACACCTCCGGCACGAACGGCCCGAGGCCGTCCTTGTACGGCTTCGCCTTCGACGTCAGCGTCAGCGCGAGGTACGTGCGCCCGTGGAAGGCGCCCTCGAACGCGATCACGGCGGGCCTTCCCGTCGCGAGCCGCGCGAACTTGACCGCGTTCTCGACCGCCTCGGTGCCGGCGTTGAAGAACGCCGCCTTGACCGGCGCCGGGATCGGCACGAGCTCGGCGAGCCGCTCGGCGAGCGTGACGTAGACCTCGTACGGAACGACGGTGAAGTCGGTGTGGCTGAAGCGCCCGAGCTGCTCCTGCGCGGCCGCGACGACGTCGGGGTGCGAGTGGCCGACGTTGAGGCAGCCGACCCCGCCGGTGAAGTCGAGGTAGACGTTGCCGTCGACGTCGGTGAGCGTGGCGCCGCGGGCCGAGTCCGCGACCACCGGGAAGGTGAGCGCGAGCGGGCGCGCGACCGCACGGCTGATGCGCTCGACGATCGCGCGCGAGCGCGGCCCCGGGATCTCGGTACGGAGCTGGATCGTGCGGGTGGCCGCCATCCCCCGGAGCGTAGCTGCCTGCGAGAATCGGCAGGTCGTGGTTCTCGCCGACCGCACGATCGCCCGGCTGCTCGAGGAGGGCAGGATCGAGATCGACCCCTACGATCCCGCGCTCCTCCAGCCGTCGAGCGTGGACGTCCGCGTCGACCGCTACTTCCGCGTCTTCCGCAACAGCCGCTACCCGTTCATCGACGTCAAGCAGGCGCAGGAGGAGCTGACGGAGCTCGTCGAGGTCGGCGAGGAGCCGTTCATCCTCCACCCGGGCGAGTTCGTGCTCGGCTCGACCCTCGAGCGCGTGCGGCTCCCGGACGACCTCGTCGCCCGGCTCGAGGGCAAGTCGAGCCTGGGCAGGCTCGGGCTGCTGATCCACTCGACCGCCGGCTTCATCGACCCGGGCTGGGACGGGCACGTCACGCTCGAGCTCTCGAACGTCGCCAACCTCCCGATCACGATCTACCACGGGATGAAGATCGGCCAGCTCTCGTTCATGGAGCTCTCGGAGCCCGCCGCGTCGCCCTACGGCTCCGACCGGCTCGGCTCCAAGTACCAGGGGCAGAAGGGGCCGACGCCGAGCCGCTACTACCAGAACTTCGAGCGGTGAGGGTCCTCGTCACCGGCGGCACCGGCTTCGTGGGGACGGCGGTCGTGCACGAGCTGCGCGCGCGGGGGATCGAGGTCCGCGCGCTCGTGCGGCGGCCGGGACGCGCGGCCCGCCTCGCCCGCTACGGGGTCGAGATCGCGGTCGGCGACGTCACCGACCCCGACGGCGTGCTCGCCGCCGCGCGCGGCTGCACGCACGTGATCCACCTCGTGGCCGTGATCCGCGGGCGTCCGGCCGACGTCGAGCGCGTGATCGTCGGCGGGGCGCGCGCGGTGCTCGCCGCCGCGCGCACGGCGGGCGTCGGCCGGATCGTGCACATGAGCGCGCTCGGCGTCGGCGAGCGGACGAGGACCCTGACGCCGTACTTCGCGGCGAAGTGGCAGGCCGAGCAGGAGGTGAAGGGCTCCGGGATCGAGCACGTGATCTTCAGGCCGAGCTTCGTCTTCGGCGCCGACGGCGGCGTGCTGCCGACGCTCGTCCGGCAGGTGCGCTACGCGCCGCTCGTCGCGGTGATCGGCACGGGGACGCACCGGCTGCAGCCGGTGTGGGTCGGCGACCTGGCGGCGCACGTCGTCGCCGCGCTCGAGCTCCCCGCCGCGACCGGCCGCACGGTCGAGCTCGGGGGGCCGGAGCGGCTCTCCTGGGACGAGCTGTACCTCCGGATCGCGCGCGTGCTCGGGAAGCGCCGCAGGCTCGTGCACGTCCCCGCCGGGATCGCCCGCGCGGGCGCGCGGCTCACGGAGTGGATCCCCGGCTCGCCGCTGACGGCCGACCAGGTGACGATGCTGGAGGAGGCGGGCGACAACGTCGTCGAGGACGACGCGCCCGCGGCGGCCTTCGGCCTGCCGCGCGTCGCGCTCGACGAGATGATCCGGCGCGCGTGCTGAGCGAGCGCGCGACGGCGCGGGCCGGCCGCCGGCGGCAAGAGAAAGGGCCGCTCGCGGCGGCCCCTCCTCCGGTTGACCAGGTGGATTTCGTAGAGACGCTCCTCGCTCCCCTCAGTCGGCGGCGCCGGGGCGCTCCCTCCACCCCCGGGCGCTCGCCCGCGGGAAGCGGCGCGACCGCGCGAGTCCCCCACGCTGGCTAGGCGATTCCCCTCTCGGGTCCGGGGACGCGCCCCTACGAGCTGGCACCTCCACTGCCCGTCTTCGACGTCTGCATCGACCGGACCACCTCCTTTCCGCGGTCCTCTCACTCTAGCGGGCGGGTCAAGGCGGAGGCGCGCCGGACGGCGGGCTACACTGGCTCCCCTGCGCCGGGCCTGCGGCGCGCGACGGTCAAGGGGTTGTCCGTGGGAAAGGTGGTTGCGCTCGGCGCGCTCGCGCTGTCCCTCGCCGCGGCCGCGGCGCCGACCGCGAGCGCCCGGCCGGGCGACTGCGTGCCGGTGCGCGCGGTCTTCTACGAGTCGAGCGACTGGCAGCGGCTCGCGCAGGGGCTCGGCGCGAACCCGTCGCCCTGCGCCGACTACGTCGTCACCGTCCCGGCGCTCGCCGCCGACAAGACGCAGCTCGTGCCGGGGCGCGCCGCGGCCGTGCGCGCGCAGGGGCCGAACTTCCACGCGTGCGCCGAGATCAACTACAGCGCCTGGCAGAGCTGGGTGTCGAGCACCGGCAATTCCTGGTACTCGGCCGGGGTCGAGGCGAGGCGGCGGATGGCGGCCGCCGGCTTCGACGTCTCCTCCGGCGACACCTGGTGCCTGAACGAGCTCTCCTCCGCCGTCCGCACCAACACGGGCGCGGCCCGCCAGAACGTCCGCGACCTGATCCGCGGCCTCTACGAGGGCGACGGGACGCCGGTCAAGGGGATCGTCTTCGCCGTCGGCGTCGGGCAGTCGAGCGTCTCGTTCCCGACCTACAAGGCGACGATGGAGTCGTGGCTCCAGGATCAGAACTTCTGGGCCGACATGACCGCCTACGTCGGCGACTTCTTCCAGGAAGCGTACGGCGACGTGCGGAACTACGCGGTCGCCGGGGCCGACCCCGCCACGCGGGCGGGCTTCCTGAACGCGTTCCTGCAGCATCCGCTCGCGCTCGCGGAGGCGCCGGGGGCGCCGATCACGGTCGCGGCCGCGCGCAACTTCCTCGCCGGCGCCTACGGCCCGCTCGCAAACGCCTCCTGGGCGTGGCGCTCGTCCTACGGCTACACCGCCGTCGGCTCCGACGTGATGGCGGACTACATCTCCGCCGAGACCTACGCGATGCGCCTGGCCGGCGAGCCGCGGCTCGGCTTCGCGTGGAACCCGCTGAACTCGCAGGGTCTCTCCGCAAGCGACTTCGCCGCCCAGGTGGGGGCGCTGCTCGCCCGGCTCGCGGGCTCGATCCACGAGACCGACGGGGGCATCCCCTCCCAGGCGTGCGAGGCGACCGGCTGCTCGGCGGTCGTCCCGGGGGCCGCGCCGGTCACCGGCTGGAGCACCTTCTCGACCTGGACGCCGACGGTCGCCGCCTTCACGAGCCTGCCGGTCAACCTCCCGACCGCGACTCCCTCCGGCCCGATGACGATCCAGCTCCAGACCGGCGGCGTCGCGACCACCCTGCCGAACCCCTCGACGCTGACGATCACCTCGAGCTCGCCCGGCGGAAGCTTCTCGACGAGCCCGGCCGGCCCCTGGAGCCCGTCGCTCACGCTCACCCTGCCGCCCTGGACGGGGACGACCACCTTCTACATGGAAGACACGGACGCCGGTACCCCGCGGGTGACCGCCAACCTCGACGGGCAGGTCACGAGCCAGGTCGAGACGATCGCCGCGCCGGCCCCGGCCACGACGACCGCGCCGCCGCCCCCGCCGCCGCCGGCGACCGTGACCCAGGTCGCGTTCACCCCGATCGCCGGGCGGCTGCACGTCGGTGTCCGCGTGACCGACGGGGCCGGCCAGCCGCTCGAGGCGCGGCTCAGCCTCGCGCTCCTACGCGGCACGTCCCCGTTCGCCTCGACGAGCGGCCACACGAGGCCGGACGGGTGGTTCGCGCTCACCGCCTTCCCGAGGCTCGAGCGCGGCTGCTACCGGGCTGTCGTCCGCTCCCTGACCGCGAGCGGCCACCGCTGGGACGGCTCCTCGCCGGCCCGCACCTACTGCGTGCGCTTCCTGCCGATGCACGTCGCCGCGATCGCCTTCGGCCGCAGGAACGGCCACCTCCGAGTCGGCGTCCGCGTCGTCGACGACGCAGGCCGCGTCGTCCTCGCCCGGGTCGCGGTCAGGATCGAGCGGCACGCGGCCACCTACGCCTCCGGCGCCGGCCGAGCCGCCTCCAACGGCTGGTTCGCGCTCACCGCCGCCCCCAGGCACGCCAGGGGCTGCTTCCGCGCGACCGTCACCTCGCTCGCGGCGGCCGGCTACCGCTGGGACGGCGGCGGCGCCGCCAAGACCGCCTGCCTGCCCTGAGCGGCGGTCGGGCGCCCGCCGGCGGCCGGGCCCCGCTCAGACCGCGACCTTGACGATCCCGTCCTCGACCCGGACCGGGAACGTGCGCACCGGCAGGTAGGCGGGCAGCGTCAGCGCCCGGCCGGTCGCGATGTCGAAGGTCGCGCCGTGCCGCGGGCAGACGGCGACGCAGCGCTCGCCGTCCCACGTTCCCTCGCAGAGCGGCCCGTCGTCGTGCGAGCAGCGGTCCTCGAGCGCGTACAGCGCGCCGCCGCAGTTGTAGACGCCGATCGAGTAGGGCTCCGCCCGGACCAGCTTCATCGCGCCGGGCGGCAGCTCCTCCGCCCGGCACACCTCGACCTCAGGCAACGTCGAGGCCCTGCCACTCGTCCGGGAGCGGCGTCCCCTTCGCGCGGTGGAGCGCGACCTTCAGCACCCCGAGCCCGAGGATCGCGCACTTGAGGCGGATCGGCGTCAGCCGGATCCCGACCTCGTCGAGGAGCTCCTCCTTCGGGAGCGCGGCCACCGACGCCGCCGTCCGGCCTTTGACGAGGTCGGTGAGCATCGAGGTCGCCGCCTGCGAGATCGCGCACCCGCGCCCCTCGAAGCGGACGTCGTCGATCGTCTCGCCGTCCTCGCCGAACCGCAGCGAGATCGAGACCTCGTCGCCGCACAGCGGGTTCTGGCCCTCCGCGTGCGCGTGCGGCTCCTCCAGGCGCCCGTAGTTCCGCGGGTTCTTGTAGTGGTCGAGGATCACCTCGCGGTACATGTCCTCGAATTCGCTCATGCGTGGATCTCGATGACGCGGCGGACGCCGGCGACGAGCCGGTCGACCTCGTCGCGCGTGTTGTAGAGGTAGAAGCTCGCGCGGTTGGTGGCGGCGACGTCGAGCCGCCGCATCAGCGGCTGGCAGCAGTGGTGCGCGGCGCGGATGCAGACCGCGTCGAGGTCGAGGAGCTGCGCGACGTCGTGAGGATGGACGCCCGCGACGTTGAAGCTCACGATCCCCGCCCGGCGGTCGCAGGGCGGGCCGTAGAGCGTGACGCCGGGAAGCTCGCCGAGCTGCTCGAGCGCGTACGCGGCGAGCTCCCGCTCGTGCCGCTCGATCGCGTCCAGGCCGACCGCCTCGAGGTAGTCGATCGCCGCTCCGAGGCCGACCGCCTCCGCCGTCGGCGACGTGCCGGCCTCGAACTTCGCCGGCAGCTCGGCCCAGGTCGTCTCCTCCGCCGTGACCTTGCGGATCATGTGGCCGCCCATCAGGAACGGCTCCATCCGCTGCAGGAGCTCGGCGCGACCCCAGAGGAAGCCGATCCCGCTCGGGCCGCACAGCTTGTGGCCGGAGACGGCGAGGAAGTCGGTGCCGAGCGTCTGCACGTCGATCCGCCGGTGCGGAGCGGCCTGAGCGCCGTCGCAGACGTGGATCGCCCCTCGCTCGTGCGCCCACGCCGCGATCCGCGCGACGTCGTTGATCGTCCCGAGCGCGTTCGAGACGAGGCCGGACGCCACCACCTTGACGCCCTCGAAGCCGTCGAGGAGGTCGAGCCGGAGCTCGCCCGCCTCGGTCACCGGGAGGACGCGGAAGTCGGCCCCGGTGCGCCTCGCGACGTACTGCCACGGGACGAAGTTGGAGTGGTGCTCGAGCTCCGTGACGAGCACCGTGTCTCCCGGCCCGAGGTTCGAGAGCCCCCACGCGTAGGCGACGAGGTTCAGCGCCTCGGTCGCGTTGCGCACGAAGACGATCTCCCGCTCGCTCCGCGCGTTCACGAATCCGCGCGCCTTCTCCCGCGCGCCCTCGAGCGCCTCGGTCGCCCGCTCGCCCAGCTCGTACACCCCCCGGTGGACGTTCGAGTACGACGTCTCGTAGAAGCGCGTCATCGCCTCGAGCACCTGGCGAGGCTTCTGGGCGCTCGCCGCCGAGTCGAGGTAGGCGAGCGGCTTCCCGTGGAACCGCTGCTCGAAGATCGGGAAGTCCGCGCGCAGCTTCTCCGCGTCGAGCGCGGGCTGGACCTCCTGAACGGCCATGACCCTACTGTAGCGACGGGTCTGCCGGCACCTGGGAGCGGGACGGCCGGGCTGCGGGCGCCCGCCCGCTCCCGGCCGCCGCTCAGCGGCCGGGGATCCGCGCCTCGAGCGCGGCCCCGAGCGCCTCGCGTACCGGCTCGAGCTCGATCCGGTCGAGCACGTCCTGGAAGAAGCCGCGCACGATCAGCCGCTCGGCCTCCGCCTGGGAGAGCCCACGCGCCATCAGGTAGAAGAGCATGTTCCGGTCGACGCGGCCGAGGGTGGCGCCGTGGGTGCAACGGACGTCGTTCGCCATGATCTCGAGCCCCGGGATCGAGTCGGCGTGCGCCTGTGGCGAGAGCAGCAGGTTGCGGTTCTCCTGGTAGGCGTTCGTCTTCTGCGCGTCCGGCTCGACGCGGATCATCCCGCGCCACACCGCCCGCGCGCTCTCGCGCAGGGCGCCCTTGAACGCGAAGTCGGACTCGGTCGAGGGCGCGATGTGCTCCTGGAAGGTGTCGTAGTCGAGGTGCTGGTCGCCGTCGGCGAAGTAGGCTCCCGTCACCCGCGAGGTCGCGCCCGGCCCGTTGAGGTCGTTCTGGATCCGGACCTTCCCCTTCTTCGACCCGAAGCCGCCGGCGACCCAGTCGAGCTCGGCGTCGCGCTCCACCCGGGCGTGGTGGGTGGCGAAGTGCCACGTCTCGTGCGAGAGGTTCTGCACGGAGACGTACCGGAGCCTCGCCGCCTGCTCGACGAAGAGCTCGGCGACCGCGTTCGAGTACGCGGCGAGGTCGGGGCGCGCCGACTGGTACTCCTCGATCAGCGTGAAGCTCGAGCCCTCCTCGGCGACGACGAGCAGCCGCCAGAAGAGGGCGGTGCCAGACCCGGAGCCGACGATCCGGACGTAGAGCGGCTGCTCGAGCACGAGCCCCTTCGGGACCCGGACGAGCAGGCCATGCCGCCAGAGGGCGGCGTTGTGGGCGGCGAACTTCTCGTCCCAGCCGACGAGGGAGTAGAGCAGGGGATTCCCCTCGTCGAGCGGCGCGAAGGTCACCCCGTCGGGTGCCCGCTCGATCTCGAGCCCGCCCTCGGTCACGGTCGCGAGCCCGGCCACCTCCAGGTCGAGCATCCGTCGCACATCCGTCGCAACTGTGAAGGGGTCTGACCCCTGCGCGAAGGCGTCCGGGTCGAAGCCGCGCAGGTCGGTGAAGCGCCAGGCTTCCTCGCTCGTGTCCGGGAGCGGGAGCGCCCGGTAGCGCTCCAGCGCCGCGGCGTTAGCCAACCGATCCTTCCATCTGGAGCTGGATCAGGCGGTTCATCTCGACCGCGTACTCGAGCGGCAGCTCCTTCGTGATCGGCTCGACGAAGCCGGACACCACCATCGCCGAGGCCTCGGCCTCGGAGAGCCCGCGCGACATCAGGTAGAACAGCTGCTCCTCGCCGATCTTCGACACCGTCGCCTCGTGGCCGATGTCGACCTCGTTCTCGTCGATGCGGATGTACGGGTAGGTGTCGGAGCGCGACTCCTCGTCGAGGATCAGCGCGTCGCACACCACCTTCGACTTCGCGTTCTTCGCCCCCTTGGCCACCTCGAGCAGGCCCCGATAGCCGGCGCGCCCGCCGTTCTTCGAGATCGACTTCGAGGTGATGACGCTCGACGTGTTCGGCGCGACGTGGACGCACTTGCCGCCCGCGTCCTGGTGCTGGCCGGCGCCGGCGAACGCGATCGACAGCACCTCGCCGTGCGCGCCCTCCCCGAGCAGCCAGATCGCGGGGTACTTCATCGTCAGCTTCGAGCCGAGGTTCCCGTCGACCCACTCCATCGTCGCCTCCTCGTAGGCGACGGCGCGCTTGGTGACCAGGTTGTAGACGTTGTTCGACCAGTTCTGGATCGTCGTGTAACGGCAGCGGCCACCCTTCTTCACCACGATCTCCACCACCGCGGAGTGGAGCGAGTCGCTCGAGTAGATCGGCGCCGTGCAGCCCTCGACGTAGTGCACGTAGGCGCCCTCGTCGACGATGATCAGCGTGCGCTCGAACTGGCCCATGTTCTCCGCGTTGATGCGGAAGTAGGCCTGGAGCGGCATCTCGATGTGCACGCCCGGCGGCACGTAGATGAACGAGCCGCCCGACCACACCGCGCTGTTCAGCGCCGCGAACTTGTTGTCGTTCTGCGGGATGATCGTGCCGAAGTACTGCTTGAAGAGCTCCTCGTGCTCGCGCAGCGCCGTGTCGGTGTCGAGGAAGATCACGCCCTGCGCGGTGAGGTTCTCCTGCAGCTTGTGGTAGACGACCTCGGACTCGTACTGCGCACCGACGCCCGCGAGGTACTTCTTCTCCGCCTCCGGGATGCCGAGCTTGTCCCAGGTGTCCTTGATGTCGGCGGGCAGGTCCTCCCACGAGTTGGCCTGCTTCTCGGTCGGCTTGATGTAGTAGTAGATGTTGTCGAAGTCGATGCCGCTGAGGTCGCCGCCCCACTCCGGCATCGGCCGCGCCAGGAAGTAGTCGAGGCTGCGGTGCCGGAACTTGCGCATCCAGTCGGGCTCGTCCTTGTGCGACGAGATCGCGTCGACGAGCTCGTGGGAGAGGCCGCGCCCGGACTTGAAGAAGTAGTCCTCCGGGACGGAGAACCCGTACTTGATCGCGTAGTCGGAGCCGATCCCCTGGACGATCTCGGTCTCGGTCTGGCTCACGCGGTCACCCCCTCGGGCTCGTAGGGCGCATAGCCCTCCTTCTCCAGCTTCTTCGCCAGCTCGGGGCCGCCCGACTCCACGATCTTCCCGCCGACGAAGACGTGAACCTTGTCCGGCGTGATGTAGTCGAGGATCCGCTGGTAGTGCGTGATCACGAGCGCGCCCATCTCCGGGCCGACCAGCTCGTTCACGCCGCCGGCGACGACCCGCAGCGCGTCGATGTCGAGGCCGGAGTCGGTCTCGTCGAGCACCGCGATGCGCGGCTTCAGCATCGCCATCTGCAGGATCTCGACCCGCTTCTTCTCGCCGCCGGAGAAGCCGTCGTTGAGGTAGCGCGAGGCGAGCTCGCGGCTGACCTTCAGCCGGTCCATCTGCGCGAGCAGCGTCTTGCGGAACTCGGGGATCGCGATCGGATCGTCGACGCCGCCGTTCCGCGCCTTGCGCACGGCGTTGATCGCGCTGCGCAGGAAGCTCGTGACGGTGACGCCGGGGATCGCGTGCGGGTACTGGAAGGCGAGGAAGAGGCCGCGCTGCGCGCGCTCGTCCGCCGCCAGCTCCGTCACGTCCTCGCCGTCGAAGATGAGACGGCCTTCGGTGATCTCGTAGGCCGGGTGGCCCATGATCGCGTACGAGAGCGTCGACTTCCCGGAGCCGTTCGGCCCCATGATCGCGTGCACCTCGTTGAGGTCGACCTCGAGATCGACGCCCTTCACGATCTCGGTGCCGTCCTCGAGCGCGACGTGCAGGCTCTCCAGCTTCAGCAATGCCATGCGCCCAGCGTAGCTAGCCGGCGCCCGGCGCCGTCCCAGTCCCCGCAAACGCTGAAGGAAACGCGCTACTCTCAGACGCATGCCAGGCTTCGGTCTCACCAACCCTGTTCACATCGTCCTCCTCCTTCTGATCGCGCTTCTGCTCTTCGGCGGCAGGCGGCTACCGGAGATCGGACGCTCGCTCGGCACCGGAATGCGCGAGTTCAAGGACGCGGTCACGGGCAACACGCCCGCCGAGCCGACGCCGGAGCTCCCGCCCGCCGAGCCGGCGGTCACGGCGACGACGGCCACGCCGTCCGAGCACGAGACCACCCTCTAGGACGGCGATGGCGAGGCTGCCGCGCCGCCTCGGCCACGGCGAGGAGGCGACGCTCGCGGAGCATCTCGAGGAGCTGCGCCAGCGGATCTTCGTGATCATCGGCGCGGTCGTCGTCGCGACGATCGTCGCCTACGTCTTCCACGGGCACATCCTCACGTGGCTGAACCAGCCGCTGCCGCCCGACCACCGAAGGGTGATCACGCTCGGTGTCGCGGAGCCCTTCACCGTCAGTCTCACGGTCAGCGCCTACGCAGGCATCGTGCTCGCGTCGCCCGTCGTCCTCTGGCAGGTCTGGGCGTTCTTCGCGCCGGCCGTCGACCCGAGCGCGGAGCGCAGGATGCTCGGGCTCGTCGCCGCCGCCGCGCTCCTCGCCGTTCTCGGCATCGCGTTCGGCTACGAGATCGTGCTGCCGCGCGCGATCCACTGGCTGACGAACTACGACAATGCCCACTTCCGGCAAATGATCCAGGCGAAGCCGTATTACTCGTTCGTCACGACCGTGCTGCTCGGGATGGTCGCGATCTTCCAGACGCCGCTCGCCGTGCTCGGGCTCGTCTCGCTCGGCGTCCTCAGCTCCCGGCTGCTGCGCAAGCAGCGGCGGCTCGGCTACTTCGTCACGGCCGTCGTCGCGCTCGCCCTACCGGGGCCTGACCTGGTCACGACGTTCCTCGAGCTGCTGCCGATGTGGGCGCTGTTCGAGGCGTCGATCTGGGTCGCGGTGCTGTTCGAGCGGCGCCAGGCGAGGGCCGTTCCAAGCTCGGCTACTCTGGGCGGCTAGGTGGCCCGGGCGGCGGTAAAGGCGAAGCAGCAACAGCGCGCGAAGGCGCAGCCTGCGAAGGCGCGCTCGCGCCGCGGCCACTCCGGCGGCGGCAACCCGAACCAGGACCTCTTCTTCATGAAGCTGCGACGGCACGCGAAGTGGGCGTACGTCGTGCTCGCGATCCTGTTCGCCGCGACGTTCGCGGCGGTCGGCGTCGGCTCCGGGTCGAACGGGCTGAGCCAGCTCTTCTCCGGCCTCTTCGGCGGCAGCAGCAGCGGCACTTCGGTCGCGGCGGCGCAGGCGGAGATCGCGAAGCATCCCGCCAAGGGCTACCGCGACCTCGCGCGCGCCTACGAGGGCAAGGGCGAGACGGCGAGCGCGGTCGGCGCGCTCCAGTCGTACGTCGGCCTGAAGCCGAAGGACGGCCTGGCCTGGACCGAGCTCGGCGGCGAGCAGCTCTCGCTCGGCTCGAAGTTCTCCTCGCGCTACCAGCGGGCGCAGGCGGCCGAGCAGGCCGCGAACCCGGGGCAGTCGATCCTCCCGTCCGGCACGCTCGGGCAGGCGCTGGCCACGAACCCGCTCGAGCAGCTGAACTCGCAGAAGTCGAACGCGCTCCTGACGCAGTACAGCCAGCAGGCGAGCGCCGAGTACGGCGCGGCGCTCCAGAGCTACCAGAAGGCGGCGAAGCTGCGGCCGAAGGATCCGCAGGCGCAGTACAACATCGCCCAGGCGGCGCAGGCGGAGGGCCAGTACCAGATCGAGGTCACCGCGCTGAAGAAGTACCTCGCGCTCTACCCGACCTCGCCGCAGAAGGGCGAGATCAAGAGCCTGATCAAGTCGCTCACGGCGGCCACGAAGCCGGCTCCCAAGAAGACGAAGTAGCGCGGTTGCGGCTCGCGCCGCCTGGATAGACTCCTCGGCGAGCGGCCCACCCAGCGGCCGTACCGACTTCCGGGGGGAAACCGCCATGAACTTCGACATCAAGACGGAGCAGCTCAGCGGCGACGCGTATGTCATCTCGCTCGCGGGAGAGGTCGACCTCTACACGGCGCCGGAGTTCAAGCAGCAGCTGCTCGAGGTGATCGGCCAGGGAGGCAAGGAGGTCGTCGTCGACTTCAGCGACACGACGTTCATCGACTCCACGACGCTCGGCGTCCTCGTCGGCGGCGTGAAGCGGCTGCGCACGAACGAGGGGCAGCTCTCGCTCGTCTGCAACGACCGCAACATCACGAAGATCTTCGAGATCACCGGGCTCGACAAGGTCTTCACGATCTACGGCACGCGCGACGAGGCCATCTCCGCGATCGGAGTCCCGCAAGGTTGAGGCGAGGGCGCCGGGTCGGAATCTGGGGCGCAGGACTCCTAGTCGCGGCTCTGCTCGCGGCCGGCTGCGGCACGGGCGGCATGGCGCCGTCGAGCCACGCCGACCTGCAGAACGGGCAGAAGCTCTTCCAGTCCACCTGCGCGAGCTGCCACACCCTGCAGGCGGCCGGCGCGAGCGGCACGGTGGGGCCGAGCCTCGACGCCGCGTTCGCGTACGACAAGCAGCAGGGAATCGCGCAGAGCTCGGTCGAGAACGTCGTCCTCGACCAGATCCGCCTCGGCTCCGGGCCGATCGAGACGTACACGACGGGCAAGAAGCTGACGCCCCTGACGCAGATGCCGGCGAACCTCCTGAAGGGCCAGGACGCCGTCGACGTCGCCGCCTACGTCGCGTCGGTCGCGGGCCAGAACGGCGGCGAGTCGGTCTCGCCCTCCACGCTCGGCACGAACGGCGAGGCGATCTTCAAGGGAGTCGGCTGCGCCGGCTGCCACACGCTGAAGGCGGCGGGAGCGACGGGCACCGTCGGCCCCGACCTCGACCAGCTCAAGCCGAGCACGCCGGTCGTCGCGCACCAGGTCACGGTCGGCGGCGGCGTGATGCCGTCCTTCAAGAACACGCTGAGCACGGCCCAGATCCAGGCCGTGGCGCAGTACGTCTCCTCGAACGCCGGGAAGTAGCTCTTCGCCACCGGGCGCACGTGCCAAGACGCAGGCCACTTCTTCTCATCGTGACCCCTCTTGGTCGCGGCTGTGGCAGCCGGCTGCGGCTCGTCCGGCAAAGGAAGCTCGCGCCAGTTCACCGTGGCTTCCGGAGAGCACCTCTACGCCGTGAAGGAGCCAATCGAAAGGCGATCCAGGACTTGAAGGCCGCGCTGCGGGAGTTGCAGAGGTTAGGCGGCTGCGCAGTGATTGGCCACGACCAGCGGACCGGCAAGCTGATCGTGAGGGCCTGCGAACATCGCTAGGCGCGGCGAGCCGCCGGTCCTGTGCTTGGGCGCACGACCGGCCGAGCCACGGACGAGGCGCCGGCTGTCGCCGGTGCAAGCATGCTCTTCAGCGCGCAGCGTGCCGGAGACCCCGCTCTCCGGCGCGCGGAGCACCTCTCCTTCGGGCAAAGTCCAGAGGACTTTGCCCGACAGCTAGGCGCGCGAGACCGGGATCGCGACCCGGTCGCGGATCGCCTCGAGCATCCCGTCGTCGCCGGCGACGAGCACCTCGTCCGCACCGAAGACGCGCAGCGCGTCCTCGACCGCGAGCGCGGGATCGTCCGCGCCCACCTCCACGCGCGCGCCGGGGAGCTTCGCGCCGAGCTCCGCGGCCGTCTGCTCCGCGTCGCCGCGCCGGTCGTCCACCGCTCCGGTCAGCGCCTCGACGCGCGAGGAGAGCGCCGGCACCACGACGACCACCTCGGCGCCGTCCGGAACCGTCACCGAGCTCGTCCCCGGCGCCGCGACGACGAGCACGCGCCGCTGCCCGGGCGGCGTGCCGGACACGAGCGGCGGCGCCGGCTCGGCGACTCCCGGCACCGGGTCGTGCATCAGCCACCAGGCGACGCCGGCGAACGCGACGACCGCGACGGCCACGCCCGCCCACACGTTCGCGAGCGCCGCGACGATGATCAGCAGCGCGGCGACGATGGCGACGCCGAGGAAGCGGAACGCCTCGCCCTCGCTGCGGAGCGGGTTGCGCATCCCTTCCGCCCTACCCCGAAATCAGAGGACGTAGACCGTCGTGAAGACGACGATCCACATCACGTCGACGAAGTGCCAGTAGATCCCGCCGATCTCGACGCCGTGGTGATGCTCGGCGGAGAAATGCCCACGGAAGGCGCGGATCGTCATGAAGAGCAGGATGGTCAGCCCGATGAAGACGTGGCAGCCGTGCAGTCCCGTCAGGCAGAAGAAGATCGTCGGGAACGCGCCGTCGCCCGTGTTGAAGCCTGCGCGCATGTACTCGAAGATCTGCGAGATCAGGAAGGCCGTGCCCATCAGGAAGGTGAGCAGCAGGCCGGCCCGCATCCCCCAGACATTGCCGCGCTTGATCGAGACGGTCGCCCAGTGCATCGTCGCGCTCGAGGTCAGCAGGATCAGCGTGTTGACGGTGGCGACGAAGACCGGCAGGTGGAAGGGCGGCGTCGGCCACGGCGTGCCGTTGACGATCCGCACGAAGAAGTAGGCCGTGAAGAACGCGCCGAAGAGCATGATCTCCGACGCGATGAAGAGGTACATGCCGAGCGTCGCCGGCATGATCCGCGAGCTGTAGTGCGGCTCGGGCGGCCCGTGGTGCTCGTGCTCGCCCTGCGGGAACGCCTCGACGTGCGAGTACGCCGTCAAGCGATTACCCCCCGCCGTGCCGCACCAAAGGTGCGGCACGGCGCAAGGGGGAACCTCTCGGTTCCCCCGAGTCCCCCTCCCCGCTTGAGCGCGTTCGCGCTCAAGCCGGTACCTCCGCCTCGGCCTTCTCGACGACGACGTGCTCGACGGGCAGGCGGGTCTCCTTGCGCAGCCGCTCCACGACGTCCTTGCGCAGCCAGCGGGAGGCGAGGGGCTCGAACGTCGAGACGACGATCTCGTCCACGCGCTCGTCGTGGACGGCCTCCATCGCAGCGCTGAACGGATCGGGATGCGCGACCTGGCCGTGGACGTCGATGCCCTCGCCGCGCAGCGTGGCGAGCGCGCGCTTCAGCCGGCGCTCGGCCTCGGGATGCGCGCCGGCGCTCGGGTCGCTCTGCGGCGAGAGGATGAGGAAGCTCGCCGGGCTCGCGGCCGCTCGCTCGCGGATCTTCGAGAGCAGCGGCTCGCCGACGACGGTCTCGTTCGCGAGGACGAGGACGTTCGCCTCGGCCGGAGCCGTCTCGTCGGGGACGAGGTGCTCGACCGGGATCTCGCCGGACGCGCCGCGGATCCGGTCGACGACGTTCCGCCGCATCCAGCCGGACTTCTCCTCGGGGTGCGTCGACACGAGGATCTCGTCGACCGGAGGCTCGAGCGTCGCCAGCGCGTCGCGGACGGCCGAGACCGGATCGGCCTCGACGACGTAGCCGTCGGCGGAGATTCCCGCGTCGTGCAGGTACTTCAGCGCGCGCTCGAGCCGGCGCTGCGCCGACGCGCGACGCGTGTCGGAGTAGACCACGTAACCGCGGCGCGGCTGGTTCACGGGGCAGACGACGGTGACGTGCAGGTCGTCTCCGCGTGCGCGCACCGCGTCGAGCAGCGCGGTCGCGTCGACCGTCTCGTTCGCCACCAGCAGCGAGTGGCTCATACGGGCACCGTCTGCGTCTCTTCCTCGACCTCCCGCGCCCGCGACGGCGTGAGCACGGCGTGCTGCGCGCCGGGGACGCCGTACTCGTACGGCGAGCCGACGACCTGCGGGATCTCGTCGAAGTTGAAGATCGGCGGCGGCGAGGAGACCTGCCACTCGAGCGTCATCGCGCGCCACGGGTTCGCGGGAGCGATCGGGCCGCTGCGCCAGCTCGTGATCATGTTGTAGAGGAAGACGAGCACCGACGCGCCGAGCCCGAACGACGCGAGCGAGATGAACATGTTCAGGTCGGCGAACTTCGGCAGGTAGTCGGCGACGCGCCGCGGCATCCCCTCCGTGCCGAGGATGTGCATCGGGAAGAACGTGAGGTTGAAGCCGACGAAGGTGAGCCAGAAGTGGAGCTTGCCGAGCCGCTCGTCGTACATCCGGCCCGTCATCTTCGGGAACCAGTAGTACATCCCGGCGAAGATCGTGAAGACGGAGCCGCCGAAGAGCACGTAGTGGATGTGGGCCACGATGAAGTACGTCTGGCTCACGTGGATGTCGATCGGGACGGCGCCGAGCATGACGCCGGAGAGGCCGCCGATCACGAACATCGAGAGGAAGCCGAGCGCGAACAGCATCGGCGTCTGGAAGTGGAGCTTCCCCTCCCACATCGTCGCCAGCCAGCTGAAGATCTTGATCCCGGTCGGGACGGCGATCAGGAGCGTCGTGATCATCATCGGGACGCGCAGCCACGACGACATCCCGCTCACGAACATGTGGTGCGCCCAGACCGAGAAGCCGAGCACGACGATCGCCATCAGCGAGAGCGCCATCAGCCGGTAGCCGAAGATCGGCTTGCGGCTGAAGACGGATATGACCTCGCTCATGATCCCGAAGCCGGGCAGCATCATGATGTAGACGGCGGGGTGCGAGTAGAACCAGAAGATGTGCTGGTAGCCGAGCGGATAGCCCCCGCCGACCGCGTTGAAGAACGACGTGTGCATCACGTGGTCGAACATCGAGAAGAACTGCGAGCCGGCGATGAACGGCGTCGCGATCACGACGAGCAGCGAGGTCGTGAAGTTCGCCCAGACGAGGAGCGGCATGCGCCAGAACGTCATCCCCGGCGCGCGCATCGTGATGATCGTGACGAGGAAGTTGAGCGCGGTCATGATCGACGAGGCGCCGGCCCACTGGACTCCCTGGTTGAAGAAGATCGTGCCGATCGGCTGGTGCGTGGAGGCGAGCGGCGTGTAGCTCGTCCAGCCGCTGGCGAAGGCGCCGCCGGGCATGGCGAACGAGGCGAGCATCATGATCCCGGCGATCGGCAGCAGCCAGAACGAGAGCGCGTTCAGCCGCGGGAACGCCATGTCCCCCGCGCCGAGCATGAGCGGCACGACGAAGTTCGCCAGGCCCGCGAACGCCGGGATGATAAAGAGGAAGATCATCAGCGCGGCGTGCACGGAGAAGAGCCCGTTGTAGGTCTGCGGATCGAAGTACTGGATCCCCGGCTTCGCCAGCTCGGCGCGCACGAGCAGCGCGAGCAGGCCGCCCGAGAGGAAGAAGAAGATCGTCGTCACGAGGTACTGGACGCCGATCACCTTGTGGTCGGTGTTGACCCGGAAGTAGTCGCGCCAGCTCCGGGCGCCGTGGCCGGAGTGGTCCTCCGCCCGCGTCGGGAAGCCGAGCGCGTAGTACGCCCAGTAGTCGAAGGCGCCGATGCCGGCCAGGAAGCCGAGCGGCAGGGCAACGAGCGCGGCGACGAGGACGAGCGCCTCGGTGGCGAGGATCGGGTGCCAGCCGCCGGCCCAGCGCGCGAGCACGACGAGGCCGAAGCCGATCATCCCGAAGAGCGGCGCCATCCAGACGGCCCGCAGCAGGCCGCCGCGGTAGAGCATCCGCCAGCCTCCCCCGCCGCGTGCCGGCGCGTGGTGGACGTCGTGGCCAGTCGCTGTCGTCGTCACCTTCGTGTCACCCCTTCGTGCTCGCCTTCTGCTGCTTCAGCCACGCGTCGAACGCCGCCGGCTTCATGACGATCGCCTCGGT
>DASRBX010000003.1:0-36550 GCA_035653395.1 Gaiellaceae bacterium | reverse complement strand
CAACCGCTTCCGTCGCGGCCGCTCCATAACCTCCACCACCACGGGCCTCCTTCTCGAGCTTGGGTCGACAACCGCAAGCTCGCGGGAGGCCCGGACGGATCAGACCCGTCTCACACGTGTGTGGTCGTCACAGCTAGCTCGTCTTCGGCTTGCGCCAGCGGCCGAACACGAGGCCGCCCACGTGCGTAGGCTCGACGGAGCACGCCAAGAGCGCCGTGCAGGCTTTGCCTGCGCGGCGCGGAACGGCGGCCTCGTCAGCTCGTCTTCGGCTTGCGCCAGCGGCCGAACACGAGGCCGCCCAACGTGAAGCCCAGGCCGAAGGTGCCGAAGGCGAAGGCGCCGATCGCGGCCGCCTTGCGCGCCGTCGAGAGCCGCTGCCAGCGGCTGAGGGCTTCCTTCTCCTCGTGCGTCAGCTCCTCGCCGCGGCGCTTCTTCGCCAGGGCGCCCCCGGCACGGAGGCCGAGGTAGAGGTCGTCGAAGATCTCGGCGGTTTCTTCGGCCATTACCGGAATCTATAGCCTCGTTCGCGCGTGAATGCGCGGCTCCTCCATGTATCCGACCTGCACGTGGGCGCACACGAGGAGCCGGATGTCGAACGCGCGCTCGCGCGGCTCGTCGAGCGGCTCGAGCCGCAGCTCGTCGTCGCCTCGGGCGACCTCGCGCACCGGGGACGCCGCATGCAGCTTCGGCGCGGGGCGGAGCTGCTGCGCTCGCTGGGGCCGCCCGTCGTCGCCGTGCCCGGCAACCACGACCTCCCCTACACCCCGACGCGGCTCGTGCGCCCCTGGGCGGAGTTCGAGCGGATCTGGGAGACGACCGAGCCGACGGCCACGCTTCCCGGCCTCCATGTCGTGGGGCTCAACTCCGCCCGGCCGTTCCGCCACCAGGGTGGGGCGCTCAGCCGCGGGCAGCTGGAGCGGGCGGCGGAGCGGCTCGGCGCGGCGCCCGACGGCGCCCTCTGTGTCGTCGTGCTCCACCATCACCTGATCGGCGCGCCGTGGCGGGCCGCCCGCAAACGGCCTGTCTCGCGGCGCAACCACGTCCTCCGCTCGCTCGTGGACGCGGGCGCCGACCTCATCCTCGCGGGGCACATCCACCAGGCGGCGGTCAGCGAGCGGCACGAGTTCGAGGTGGTGGGCGACGAGGCGCGGACGGCCGTCGTGGCGATCGCGCCCGGGCTCGGGCAGCCGCGGCCGCGGCGGCTCGGCGAGGCGCGCGGCCTCCACGTCCACGAGGCGCACGCCGACGCGATCCTGGTGCGCACGTTCCGGTGGTCGCGCGGCGACTGGACGCTCGGCGCGGAGCGCCGCTTCCTCTGCTAGCGCGGCGGCAGCCGGTGCGCGCCCGGCCCGGTGAGCGGCCGGTGCTGCACGAAGCGGCGGTGCAGGTAGAGCAGGAGGATCGCCGCGAGGAGCGAGATGACGATCCCGCCCGCGTGGCCGAGGAAGAGCCACGAGACGATCCCGCCGACGAACGACCCCGCGAGGCCGAGGAGGATGGTGGCGAAGATTCCCATCGGGTCGGGCCCGGGCAGCGCGAGGCGCGCCAGGGCGCCGATGATGAGCCCGTCGAGGGCGAGCACGAGGAGGAACCAGAGCACCATCCCGTTTCCTACGTCCGCAAGCTCTCGAGCAGACGCGTGCGCGCCGCCGTGTACTCGTCGTCCTCGAGGACGCCGGAGTCGTGGAGCTCCTCGAGCAGCCCGAGGAAGTGGGCGGGGTTGTCGCTCGGGTCGTCGCCCGACCGCGCGTGGGCGGGGGCGAACGGCGGCTGCAGCGGCGGCCTGGGCTGCAGCGCGCCGAGGCCGTGGATGCCGATCTGATCGGGATCGATCCCTGCGCGCTTCAGCCGTTCGCGATACTGCTCGACGCCGAAGCCGCGCTCGGGAAAGCGGTAGGCGTCCCTCCCCCACACCGGCCGCTTCTGGACGAAACGCCGGTAGATCACGACGAGCACGACGGCGGCGACGAAGCTCGCGAGCCCCGACCACGAGGCGGCGTGACGGCCCCCGATGCCGAGCACGATCCCCGCGCCGATCGCGGTGCCGGCCAGCCCGATCGCGATCGTGAGCCAGGGAGGCATCGGGTCCGGCCCCGGCAGCGCGAAGCGCGCGAGGGCGCCCGTGATGAAGGCGAGGAACATCGCGCCGATGATCTGCCCGACCATTGCGAGGAGCGTAGCGCGGCGGCGTGAGGAGGCAGTAAGTGCGGCCTGTTACGCGGCGGTCTGCTCGAGCGCCTGCAGGTCGCGCCGCAGATCCTTGATCTCGTCGCGCAGCTTCGCCGCGTACTCGAACCGCAGCTCCTCGGCGGCGAGGTACATCTCCTCCTCGAGCCTGACGACGAGCTTCTCGAGCTCGTCGCGCGACATGCCCTCGACCTTCGTCGCGCCGCGGCGGCGTCGCGAGGAGGGCACGGTCGGCGACTCGAGCTGCAGCAGCTCCGCGATGTCCGACACGCCCTTGGCGATCGTCTCCGGCACGATCCCGTGCTCCTCGTTGTACGCGAGCTGGACGGCCCGGCGGCGGTTCGTCTCGTCGAGCGCCTCCTTGATCGCCTCCGTCTGCTTGTCCGCGTACATCAGCACCTTGCCGTTGACGTTCCGCGCGGCGCGTCCGATCGTCTGGATGAGACTCGTCCGCCCGCGCAGGAAGCCCTCCTTGTCGGCGTCGAGGATCGCGACGAGCGACACCTCGGGAAGGTCGAGCCCCTCGCGCAGGAGGTTGACGCCGACGAGCACGTCGAACTCGCCCAGCCGCAGCTCGCGCACGATCTGGATCCGCTCGAGGGTGTCGATCTCGGAGTGGAGGTACCGCGCCTTGACGCCCGATTCGAGCAGGTAGTCGGTCAGGTCCTCGGCCATCTTCTTCGTCAGCGTCGTGACGAGGACCCGCTCGCCCGCCGCCTCCCGCGCGCGGATCTCGCCCAGCAGGTCGTCGATCTGATTCTTCGTTGCGCGCAGCTCGACCTCGGGATCGACGATCCCGGTCGGCCGGATCAGCTGCTCCGCCACCACGGCCGAGTTGCGGAGCTCGAACGCCGCCGGCGTCGCCGAGACGAACACCATCTGCGGCACCTTGCGCAGGAACTCGTCGAAGCGAAGCGGCCGGTTGTCGAGCGCCGACGGGAGCCGGAAGCCGAAGTCGACGAGCGTCTGCTTGCGTGAACGGTCGCCTTCGTACATGCCGCCGAGCTGCGGCACCGTCTGGTGCGACTCGTCGACGAAGACGACGAAGTCGGAGGGGAAGTAGTCGAGCAGCGTGAACGGATGCGTGCCCGGCGCCCTGCCCTCGAGGATGCGGGAGTAGTTCTCGATCCCGTTGCAGAACCCGAGCTCCTTCAGCATCTCGAGGTCGTACTCGGTGCGCTGCCGGATCCGGTGCGCCTCGAGCAGCTTCCCTTCCTCCTCGAACATCGCCACCTGCTGCTCGAGCTCGTGCCGGATCTCGTCCACCGCGCGCTCGACCGTCGGCTGGGAGGTCACGTACTCCGTCGCCGGCCAGATCGAGAGGTTGTCGAGCTTCGCCAGCACCTCGCCGGTGAGCGGGTCGAAATGCGTCATCCCCTCCACCTCGTCGCCGAAGAAGGAGATGCGGTACGCCGTCTCCTGGTTCGCCGGCTGCACCTCGACGACGTCGCCCTTGACGCGGAAGCGGCCGCGCCCGAGCATCGTGTCGTTGCGGACGTACTGCGAGTCGATGAGCTTCCGCAGCAGCAGGTCGCGGTCCTGCTCGGCGCCGACCTCGACGTAGATCATCCGCTCGCGCCACTCCTCCGGCGAGCCGAGCCCGTAGATGCAGGAGACCGACGCGACCACGACGACGTCGCGGCGCGTGAAGAGCGCCGAGGTGGCGGCGAGCCGGAGGCGGGCGATGTCGTCGTTCCTGGAGGAGTCCTTCTCGATGTAGAGGTCGGCCTGCGGGACGTACGCCTCGGGCTGGTAGTAGTCGTAGTAGGAGACGAAGTACTCGACGGCGTTGTGCGGGAAGAACTCCCGGAACTCGTTGCAGAGCTGGGCGGCGAGCGTCTTGTTGTGGGCGATCACGAGCGCCGGCCGGCCGACCTTCTCGATCGTCCAGGCCATGGTCGCCGTCTTGCCGGTTCCGGTCGCGCCGACGAGCGTCGCGTACCGCTCTCCCGCGAGGAGCGCGTCGGCGAGCTTCTCGATCGCCTGCGGCTGGTCCCCGGTCGGCTGGTAGGCGGAGGTTGTGCGCAGCTCGGCCACGGGCAAAGGGTATCCGTGCCGGACCAGCCTCCTTACGGCGCGTACGCGACGATCATGGCCGTCTTCTGCGGCGGCCTCGCGGCGGCAGGCGCGCTCGCGCGGGCGCTCGGCCGCGACCCGCAGGAGCAGACGGCGCTCGACCTGGTCACGCTCGCGCTCGCGACGTACAAGGCGGCGCGGACGCTCTCGCGCGACGAGGTGACGAGCTTCCTCCGCGACCCGTTCGTCGAGGGGCGCGCGCACGAGGGCGGCGAGGAGCCGGTCGAGAGCGGCGGGATGCGGCAGGCGATCGGGGAGCTCGTCACCTGCAGCCGCTGCGCCGGGACGTGGGTCGCGGCAGGGCTCGGCGCGACTCAGATCGTGACGCCGCGCTTCGGGCGGCTGCTCGCGTGGACGCTCGGCGCCGCCGGGCTGAACGACTTTCTCCAGGCCGGCTTCGCCGCGCTCACGAACAAGAGCAACGAGATCGAGGAGCGGGTCGGCTAGGGCTCAGCGGTAGCCGAGCTCCTTGGCGTACGCGCGACGGTAGATCTTCTTCAGCCGCTCGACCTTGTCGACGTAGTCGCGCGTCTCCGCGAACCGGATCCCCACGTGCTCCCTGCGCCAGCGGTCGACGTTCTCCTGACCTGCGTTGTAGGCGGCGAGCGCGAGCCGTTCGTCTCCGTATTTGCCGAGCAGATGCCCGAGGTACCACGCGCCGTAGCGGATGTTGATGTCCGGGTTCGTGAGGTCGGAGACGCGGAAGCGTGATCCGCCGGTGTACTGCGCGATCCCCTCCGCCGTGCTCGGCGTCAGCTGCATGAGTCCGATGGCGCCGGCGCTGGAACGTGCGTCCGGGTTGAACTTGCTCTCCGACTCGATCACCGCCGCGAGCAACGCCGGTTCGAGATGGTCCTGCGAGGCGTAGACGCGAATGTTGGTCGAGTAGCGGAGCGGGTACCAGAGACGCGCGTACCACGGCGGCTCGGTCCGCTGCAGGTACACGAAGGCGCCGAGGGCCGCGACGACGACGACGGCCAGGACGAGCCAGCGTCTCAGCAGGATGCTCGCAGCTCCTCCAGGACGCCGGCGACGAAGGCGTCAAGCTCCTCGAGCGTGCCGTCGTTGACGTAGTGGAAGTCCGCCCGGCGCACCTTTTCCTCTTCTGGCACCAGCCGATCCTCCCTCGCGGAGAGGACGCCGCGCCGCGCCTCCCGCAGCTTGGCCGGCGCCGTCACGACCACGACCCGGTCGAAGCGCGCCTCGCCGCCTGTCTCGTAGAGGAGGGGGATCTCGGCGACGGCGACATCGGCCGTCTGCTCGGCCAGCCATTCGTCGGTGGCCGCCCGCACGCGAGGATGGAGCTCTGCCTCGAGCCACGCGAGCTCGGCGCGGTCGGCGAACACGATCCGCCCGATCTCGGCCCGGTCGACCTCGCCGCCGCGGAAGACGCGGTCGCCCCAATGCTCCCGCAACGCCGTCCGCAGCCCCTCGTCCTCGCGGTAGAGGCGGTGGACGACGTCGTCGCTCGAGATCACCGCCGCGCCGTGGCGCGCGAAGGCGCGGAGAGCCTCGCTCTTGCCGGCCGCGATGCCGCCCGTGAGCGCGACCGCGCGCGGCCGCGCCACTACTCCGTCGGCTCGGCCTCTTCGGAGGCGTCGGCGGCCGGCGCCTCGGCTTCGGCCTTCGCCTCGGGCTCCGTCGCCACCGGCTCCGGCTCGGCCTCCGCCGCAGGCTCGGGCTCCGGCTCGGCGGCAGGCTCTTCGTCCGCGACCGGCTCGGGCGCCTCGGCAGGGGGCTCGAGCGCCTCGGCGGCGGGAACCTCGTCCGCGAAGACCTCGTCGGAGAGCCCGAGTGCCGGCGGCTCGGCCTCCTCGCCGGGCTTCGGCTGGACCGGCATGCCGTCCTCGACCCGCTTGAGCGAGAGCGAGAGCCGCCGCCGCTCGGCGTCCACCTCGAGGATCCGGACGTTGACCTTGTCGCCCTGCGAGACGATCTCGCGCGGGTTCTCGACGTGGTGCTGCGCGAGCTCGGAGATGTGGACGAGCCCCTCGACGCCGGGCAGGATCTCGACGAAGGCGCCGAACGTGACGACCTTCGTCACGGTTCCCTCCACGACGTCGCCCTCCTGGTAGCTCTCGAGCACCTGCTGCCACGGGTCGGTCTGCGTCTGCTTCAGGCCGAGCGAGATGCGCTGCCGCTCGCGGTCGATGTCGAGCACCTGGACCCTGACCGTCTGGCCGATGTCGAGCACCTCCGACGGATGGTTGACGTGGCTCCACGAGAGCTCGGAGATGTGGATGAGGCCGTCCATCCCGTCGAGGTCGACGAAGGCGCCGAAGTCGACGATGTTGGAGATCGTCCCCTCCACGACGTCGCCCGGGTTGAGGCGGTCGAGGATCCGCTGCCGCTGCTCCTTGCGCTCCTCCTCGAGCACGGCGCGGCGCGAGAGGACGACGTTGTTGCGCGAGCGGTTCAGCTCGATGACCTTGCACTGGAGCTCCTGTCCGAGGAACTCGTCGAGGTCCTGCACCCGGCGGATGTCGACGAGCGACGCGGGCAGGAAGCCGCGCACGCCGAGGTCGAGGATGAGACCGCCCTTGACGACCTCGATCACGCGGCCGGTGACCGGCTCGCCCTTCTCGTGGGCGCTCTCGATCGCCTTCCACGCGATCTCGAAGCGCGCCCGCTTCTTCGAGAGGATCAGCCGGCCCTCGGCGTCCTCCTTCGTGAGCACGAGTGCGGCGACCTCGTCGCCGACCGAGACCTCCTCCGCCGGGTCGATCGAGCGGCGGATCGAGAGCTCGGAGACCGGGATCACGCCTTCCGACTTGTAGCCGATGTCCACGAGCACCTCGTCCTTGTCGACGCGGACGACGGTGCCGTTCACGACCTGCCCCTCCTCGATGGTGGGGAAGGTGGATTCGTAGTCGGGGACGAGCTCTCCGCTCTCGGGGTCGGTCGTCCACACGCCCTCCTCGAGCCGCGGGTCGTTGATCGTCTCGTTCGCCATGTGCGGCGAGCCAATATACCGGCGTCCGCGCGACACCCGCGCTGCGCCCGCCGGGGCCGGGGCTAGGCTGGGCGCGTGGAGAAGCGGTACCCGGTCGGCCTCACGCCTTCGTGCGCGGTATGCGTGCTGCGGCACGACGGCGACGGCGCCCTCTCCGCGAGCTGGTCGGTCACGATCGGGCTGCGGAGCGGAGAAGCGACGCTCCGCAAGGGCCTCGGCCTCGTCCCCGACTTCGTCCCGGAGCTCTTGTGAGCGCCGTCCTGGATTACGCCACCGCGGGTGTCCGTGTCGCGGAGCGCGCGCTCGTGCAGCGGCCGCGGCTCGGCCGCGAGGAGCGGCTCGTCTTCGTCGTCGGCTGCCCGCGCTCGGGTACGACGTTCGTCGGCCGCGCGATCGGCGGCCTGCCCGGCTTCGTCGACTTCGGCGAGGTCACGCCGTGGAAGGCGGCGCTGCCGTCGCGTCCGTCGGCCGAGGAGCTGCGCGCGATTCTCGAGCGCATCCGGCGCATCGGCCTGGCGTGGGGGCTGCGCGGCGTCGAGCAGACTCCCGAGACCGCGCACGTCCTCGCCACCGCGCTCGAGGCCTATCCGCAGGCGCTCGCCGTCCACGTCGTGCGCGACGGCCGGGACGTCGTCTGCTCGCTGCTCGAGCGCGGCTGGCTGAACGCGGAGAACGGCGGCCGCGACGACGCTCGCCTCCCGTACGGCGCCGAGCCGCGGTTCTGGGTCGAGCCGGAACGGCGCGAGGAGTTCGCGCAGGTCAGCGACGCCCGCCGCTGCGCGTGGGCCTGGCGGCGGTACGTCGAGGCTGTGCACTCGGCCGGAGCGGGCGACCGCCTGCTCGAGATCCGCTACGAGAGCCTGTCGACCGTCGCCGACCGGCTTGCGGCCTTCCTCGACGCCAACGTGACCTCGACCCACCGCGCCATGGATCCCTTCCGCGACTCCTCGATCGGCCGCTGGCAGCGCGACCTGACGCCGGAGCAGATCGCCGACATCGAGGCCGAGGCCGGCCCGTTGCTCGCCGAGCTCGGTTATTCGTAGCGCGCTGCAAGCTTCACATCGGCCTAACGGCCAACTCGCTACGCCCGACGACATTTCGAGTTGGATCTGGATCGCAGCGCTCTACGTGGTGGGCTTCGGGCTGTTCGGCTGGCTGGGCCGGCTCTCCGCCGCCGGCGACGCGATCTCGCGCTGGGGCCGCGAGACGGTGGAGCGGCGCCGCTGCACCGCCTGCTGCTCGTAGCGGGCTAGTCCTCCTCCGGCTCGCCGCGGATGTCCTCGGCGACCCGTTCCTTGAAGGGCTGCAGGCGCTCGAACAGCTCCTCGGGCGGCACGGGCTCCTCGGGCTCGCCGCCGAGCAGCCACGGCGCGGCGTCCACCGCCGTCTTCCACGCGACCTCCTCCACGGCCTCCGAGGCTTCGTCGCCGGCTTCCTCCTCCTCGAGCACCTGCACGCGGTCGAGGTAGACGTTCGTGAAGCCGCCCCGCTGCTGCTCGTGGAAGGTGATTCGCGCCCTCCGCCCCTCGGCGGCGAGCGCACCACGCGCGATCTGCTCGCGGAAGGTCGTGTATTCCCGGCCTTCTGTGTCGCGGAGGACGAAGCGCGTGTTGCCGGACTGGGTCTTGAGCCCTTTCACCCCGGCGACGGTGACGACCGCTTCGGCCATGCGTGTGGTGTTCCGCGGGAGGGCGAGCGCTAAGCGCCCGCTCAGAGCCGGTGCGCGCTCACGATCCGCTGCAGGAACTGCTGCGTGCGCGACTGGCGCGGCGAGCCGAACATCTGCTCGGGAGGTCCCTGCTCGAGGATGACGCCCCCGTCGAGGAAGCAGACGCGCGTGGCGATGTCGCGGGCGAAGCCCATCTCGTGCGTCGCGATCACCATGGTCATCCCGCCGGCGGCGAGCTCCCCGATCACGTCCAGCACTTCTCCCACGAGCTCCGGGTCGAGCGCGCTCGTCACCTCGTCGAGCAGCATGAGGCGCGGTTGCATGGCGAGCGCGCGGACGATCGCGACCCGCTGCTGCTGCCCGCCCGAGAGGTGGTCGGGGTAGGCGTCCACCTTGTCGGAGAGGCCGAAGCGGCCGAGGAGCTCGCGGGCCTCCTCCTCGGCCTCGCGCCGGTCCCGGTGCAGCGCGAGCCTCGGTGCGAGCGTGACGTTCTCGAGCACGCTCATGTGCGGGAAGAGGTTGAAGGCCTGGAAGACGATCCCGATCCGGCGGCGAACGAGGTTCACGTCGACGCCGCGCCGCGTGATCTCCTGCCCGGCGACGACGATCCGTCCGGCATCGATCGGCTCGAGCAGGTTGACGCAGCGCAGGAGCGTCGACTTCCCCGAGCCCGAGGCGCCGATGAGGCAGACCACCTCGTGCTCGCCGACCGAGAGGTCGACCCCTTCGAGGACGAGGTTGTTTCCGAACGACTTGCGCAGCCCCTCGATCTCGAGCGCCGCCGCGGCGTTCACGCGAACGCCCCCAGCGCCTGGAGGCGGCGCCGGTCGCGCGCGATCAGCCAGTCGGTGAAACGGGCCAGCGGGATCGTGATCGCGACGAAGAGGACCGCCGCGGCGAGGTAGGCCGTGTAGTTGAAGGTTGCGTTCGTGTCGATCGAGGCCTGGTTGAACGCCTCGATCGCGCCGAGCGTCCCGACGAGCGCGGTGTCCTTCTGCAGGCCGATGAAGTCGTTGAGCAGCGGCGGGATGACGCGTCGGACGGCCTGGGGCAGGATCACCTTGCGGAGGGTCTGCCCCCGGGTGAGGCCGAGCGAGCGCGCGGCCGCCTCCTGGCTCGGATGCACCGAGTCGATGCCCGCCCGGTAGACCTCGGAGACGTACGCGCTGTAGACGAGCACGAGCGCGACGATCCCCCAGAGCGTCGTCGAGGTGGGCACGCCCGACACCTGCAGCGCCGGTGCGCCGAAGCCGAGGATCGCGATCACGAGGATCGTCGGCACTCCCCGGAAGAAGTCGGCGTAGACGATCGCCAGCGCCCGCAGCGGGAAGAAGACCGGCCCCGGGAGGCTCCGCAGCACCGCGAGCAGGAGCGCGAACGCGAGGATGAAGCACTCCGCGATCGAGAAGATCTTGCAGTTGAGGAGGAAGGCCCGCGCTACCTCCGGAAACGACGACTTGAACTCACCCCAGTCGAAGAACGTCTTACGGACCTCGTGCCAGCCCGGCGCGTGGGTGATGGCGACGCCCACGACGACGAAGAAGACGATCGTCGAGAGGGTGGCGATCGCGGCGCCGCCCGGGCCCTCGACCGAGCCGAGCCCGCCGAGGATGCGCGAGCGCCTCGGCTCGTCTACTTCAAGACCGGCGCGCCGGTCGCCTTCGCTAGCCACTTCTGCTGGAGCTGCTTCAGCGTCCCGTTCGCGCGCAGCTTCGCGAGGGCCTTGTCGACGCAGGCGGCGAGCGGGTTGCCCTTGGCGAAGACCATGCCGAAGTAGCCGGCGCCGCCGCCCGACGTGAACTGCCCGAGCACCTCCGAGTTGGGAACCTGCGCACCGGTGACGTAGAACGCGGTCGGGAGGTCGACGACGAGGCCGTTGATCTGCTTGTTCTTCAGCGCCTCCACCGCTCCGGCGTTCTGCGGGTACACCGCCGGCTGCGCGGTGGGCTTGATCGTCGACTTGATGAAGTCGTAGCTCGTCGTCCCGATCTGCGCGCCGAGCTTGAACCGCCGCAGCCCCGCGATCGTGTGCACGGACGCGATCGGCGTTCCCTTGAGCACGACGACCGCCTGGTTGACGTCGTAGTAGGAGGTGCTGAAGGTGACGACCTTCGCGCGCGCCGGGGTGTACGAGACCTGGTTGATGTCGAAGTCGAACGGCTTCTTCCCCGGGGCGAAGGCGCGGTTGAAGGGCACGTAGGTCCAGTGCACCTGGGAGCGGCTGAAGCCGAGCTTCTTCGCGACGGCGTAGGCGGTGGCGGACTCGAAGCCCTTCCCGGTCGAGGGGTCGTTGATCTTCCAGAAGGAGCTCTTCGTGCCGCCGGCGTACCACGGCGGGTAGGCGGGGTTGTCGGTGCCGACCGTGAGCTGCCCCGGCTTGACGAGCTTGAGGTGCGACTTCGCACACGACCCGCCGGCCGTGCTCGCCGTGGTCGGCGAGTGGGAGGCCGTGCCGCCGCCGCAGCCCGCCAGCGCCGTCGCCGCGGCCGTCGCAGCGGCCGCGAGTGCGAGCAGATGCAGTCGGCGGGGCGCCCTCGATCCCACGACGGCGAGCCTATCAGCGGCCTGCGGCCCGACGAAGGTCCTCCACCCAGTGCCCGCCGCGAGACGTGAAGCGCTTACGGCTTGAGCCTGCCCGCCGCGTCTCGCAGCAGGCTCACGGCTTTCTGCCGGTGCCGCGGGTCCCCGAGACCCCATGCCTTGGCGTAGAGAGCGCGCGCACGCTCGCTGCGGGCGATGTCGAGCGCCCCGATACCGCCTGCGAGCAGGAGCTGGCGGCCGCTCTTCGTCTTCAGGGCGAGGAGAAGCGCCTTCGCGAGCCACGGCATCGCCCCACTCTCTACCCCGGTGGACTGCCTCTAAGCGGGCGCTTCGGCCTCTCGTTCTTCGCGTCGGCCCACGAGGTCGCCCGCGCCGACGTCCGCCCGAGCGGTCATCGGGAGACGATCGTCGACCGCCGGTCGGAACCCGAACGACGATCGAGGCCCGAGCGGCGTTCACCCGAGAAGGACGTGGCACCTGCAGCGCCGGTACGCCGTTCGCGACCGGAACGACGGTCGAGGCCAGAGCGTCGTTCATGCTGAGCGAGCCGCGCCTCACCGGCTCGACGAAGGCTCCGGTCGCGTCGTATGTCGTGGGAGGTACGGCTGTTCAGCCGCTCGAGAATGTGCTCGCGGTCTCGGGACGGGAAGCCATGCAGCAGCTCATCGGCACTCACCACACTCACCTCGGCGTATGAGTCGTCCTCTCTGACGAGGTCCGCCATCGCCGCCGCGAGTTGGAGGTCATCGACGACAGCGACCGGAGCCCACACGCCCGGACATCGGAGAGGACCTCGCTGGCCCCCGTGCCGCACGATGACGACGAAGTCACGCCTGCCGAGGATCGTGACCGGGATGGTCGCATGGTGCGCGGACGGCCCAGCAACTGTGAGAGGTCATGAGCAAACCCCGTTTCGACTCGCGCGAGCCGGAGCTCTCCCTGTCTCGGATCTCCCTCCGGGCTCAGCCCGCGAGGATGACGCGGGTCAGGCCGGTCCGTCGGGTTGGAAGTGTGGAGGGGAACGAGGTGAAGCCAGAGCCGGCTACTCCGCGCGGCACGCCCGTGGGGAGCAAGCTCGCTCCGGGAAGCACGGATGCGTTGCTGGCCGCGATCCCTATTCGTGGGATCGTCGTGCCGGCGAGTAGGTCTACGAGATAGTAGAGACCACTGTTAGGGGCGGTGTAGGGGCTCGTCAGTGGCAGCTGCACCCAGGAGTCGGCGGCGGCATTCTGAAAAGCAGCGGGCGTGTCGGCGGTCTGCGCGACGAGATCGAGATTCGAGTCGTAGATAGCAAACCCGCCGTGCGTCATGCCTGACCCGGCGGCGACAACAAGCTCCGCGAGCCAATTGACGGTGTCTCCCTGATTCAGCCAGACGGATGCTCCGTGGATCGAGCCCGAGGAGTCGGCGATCTTGGTCGCCATCAGAGCGGGGTCGACGGTCCAGGCGACCAGGCCGGATCCTTGCGCGATGGCCTCGTCGCCGCTTGGCCCTGCCGGTCCTTGCAGACCCCGAGGTCCGATCGGGCCCTGAGGACCAACCGCGCCTCGAGGACCGGCCGCCCCGCGCATCCCGCGCGGACCGGTTTTACCGGTCTCTCCCTTGGCCCCGGCGAAGCCTGTTGTGACCGGGCCCCCGCGAGCGCCTTTCAGAGCCTTCGCGCCGTCGGGGCGCCCGTGCCCCGACGTACGAGCTCCGCGCAAGGCCGCAAGCGCACGGTAAGTGAGCTTCGACGCGGGGACCGAGTGGTTGAGCAACTGTCTGCCGGAGATCAGCCCGCCTGCCACTGCCGCCCCACTTCCGAGCGCGACGAATAGCGCGAGCGCAGCTAAGACCGTTGCCGGATGCTTCCAACCACTCATGCCGCCTCCTCGAGTTCCATTGACCGGTCGCTGGAGTCAATCACCGGATGACCGAACTGACAAGGCCGGCCGAGACGGTACGCCCTAGCTCTTCGCGTCGGCCCAGGAATCGCCCGCTCCCACGTCCACTGCGAGCGGCGGGTCGAGCGGATACGCGGAGCACATCTCCTGGCGCACGAGCTCCTTGACAACGGAAGTCTCCGCGTCGGGCGCCTCGAGCAGGAGCTCGTCGTGCACCTGGAGGACGAGCCTCGCGCTTCTCCCCTCCGCGCGCAGCCTCCGGTCGATTGCGACCATCGCCACCTTGATGATGTCCGCGTTCGAGCCCTGCATCACGAAGTTGACGGCCACGCGCTCCCCGAACCCGCGCGTCGCGCGGTTGCGCACGCGCAGCTCGGGCACCGGCCGGCGGCGCCCGAGGAGGCTCGTCGCGTAGCCGTCGCGCTCGGCCTGCTCGATCGTGCGCTGGATGAAGTCCTGCACGAGCGGGAAACGCGCCAGGTACGCGTCGATGTACTCCTGCGCCTGCTCGCGCGGGATCTCGAGATTCTCGGAGAGGCCGAACGCCGAGATGCCGTAGACGATCCCGAAGTTGATCATCTTCGCGATGGAGCGCTCGGCGGACGTCAACTTCGCCGGCTCGACGCCGAGCACCTCGGCCGCGGTCGCCGTGTGGATGTCCTCGCCGCGCTCGAACGCCTCGCGCAGCTTCGGCTCGCCGGAGACGTGCGCAAGGATGCGCAGCTCGATCTGCGAGTAGTCGGCGGAGACGAGCCGCGCGCCGGATTCGGCGACGAAGGCCGAGCGGATCTCGCGGCCGAGCTCGGTGCGGATCGGGATCGACTGGAGGTTCGGGCTCGTCGTCGAGAGGCGCCCGGTCGCGGCGACGGCCTGGTTGAAGGTCGTATGGAGGCGCCCGTCCTCGCCGATCATCCCGGGGAGCGGCTGGAGGTAGGTGTTGAGGAGCTTCGAGAGCTCACGCCACTCCTCGACGACTCCGACGATCTCGTGCTCGGAGCGGATCGAGCGCAGCACCTTCGTGTCGGTCGAGTACCCGGTCTTGCCCTTGCGGCCCGGCGTCAGCTCGAGCTTCTCGAACAGGATGCGGCCGAGCTGCTGCGGCGAGCCGAGCACGAACTCCTCCCCCGCGAGCTCGTACGCCCGCGACTCGAGCTCCTCCACCCGGTCGGCGAGGCGGGCCGTGATCTCCCCCATCCGGTACGTGTCGATGCGGACACCCGCCTCCTGCATGCGGCGGAGAACGCCGACGAGCGGCATCTCGACGTCGCGGTAGAGCGGCTCGGCGCCGCGCTCGCGCACCCGGTCGAGCAGCGGCGCGCGCAGACGCAACGTGACGGCAGCGTCCCTGACGAGCCGCGCCGTCTCCTCCTCCGCCTCGGGCTCCGCGACCGCCTCGACCGCGTACTCGGCGGCGAGGTCGTCGAGGAGGTACTCGCTCCGGGCGGGGTCGATCAGGTAGGCGAGGATCATCGTGTCGTCCACCGCGTCGACGGCGAGCGCCTTGGCGTCGTGCGCGACGAAGGTCCCCTCGAGATGCTCCGGCCGCGGCGAGACGACGACCTCGTCGCCGAGCGCGACCGCGATCCGTCCCTCGTCCGCTGCGATCCCGACCGGCTCCGACGCTTGTAACAGACTGTTACTTGCCTCCTCGCGCCAGGTCACCGCCGTGCCGGCCGAGATGCGCTCGCGCGCCGGCACCGCCTCGTCGAGCTCGTCCACCCGCCCCAGCAGCGCCCGGAACTCGAACTGCCGGAACATCTCGCGCAGCTGCGAGCGGTCGGGCGGCGCGAGCACGAGCTCGGCGGGGTCGCTTTCGACGTCGAGGTCGCGCTGCATGGTCGCGAGCACCTTCGCCGCGCGCGCCTGCTCCGCGAACTCGGTCAGGTTCTTCCTCCGCGCCGGCGACAGTTCCGCGACGTGCTCGAGCACGCCCTCGAGCGACCCGTACTGCGCGACGAGCTGCCCCGCCGTCTTGTCGCCGATGCCCGGGACGCCCGGGATGTTGTCGGACGTGTCGCCCTTGAGCCCGATGAAGTCCGGGATCTGCTCGGGCCGGATCCCGTAGCGCGCCTCGACCCGCTCCGGCGTGTAGACGTTGACGTCGCTCACCCCTCGCGGCGTCATCATCAGGCAGACGTTCTCCGAGACGAGCTGGAAGGCGTCGCGGTCGGTCGAGACGACGCACGTCTTGATGTCCGCCTCGTCGGCCCGCGTCGCGAGGGTCGCGATCACGTCGTCGGCCTCCCATCCCTCGAACTCGAGGTTCCGGTAACCGAACGCCTCCACGATCGGGCGGAAGTGCGGGAACTGCTCGGCGAGGAGGTCCGGCATCGGCCGGCGCCCCTCCTTGTAGACCACCTCGGCGGCCTCGGCCTGTGCGTGGCGGTGCACCGGGCGCGTGTCCCAGGCGACGGCGACGCCCTTCGGCCGGTAGTCGGAGAGGAGCTTGAAAAGCATGTTCGTGAAGCCGAGCAGGGCATTGGTCGGGAAGCCTTCGCTCGTCGCGAGCTCCTCGGGCAGCGCAAAGAACGCGCGGTACGCGAGGTTGTTGCCGTCGACGAGGAAGAGCTCGGCTTCGCGCGCCGGCGCGTCGTTGAGGTCGAGCTCTACGCCCGTGAGCGTCTTCGGAGACATCGCTCCGAGTCTATTGCGCCCTACTTGAGCGTCTTCAGGTACGCGATCAGCTCGGCGATCTGCCGATCGCTCAGGATCCGCCCCAGTGCGGCATGCTCACGATCGGCGCGCGCCCGATCACGCTGCCGCTGCGAATCACGGCTGCGATCTTGGCATCGGTGTTGAACTCGTGCCGGAAGCCTTGACCCGAGAGGACGGGGATCGTCTTGTCCGGGGAAAGCGGGTTCGGCACGCCGCCGAGGCCGTTCGGGCCATGGCAGTTGATGCAGCCGTAGCGGAGGTAGAGAGCCGCGCCTGCGACCGCGGCTCCCTGATCCGCCGGCACCGGCACCGGCTGGGTGTCGGCGACCGCGGCCAGGCCGGCGCGGAGGTACGCGACAAGGTTCGCGACCTGCGTCTTCGAGATCACCTCGCCCCAGACCGGCATGTAGGGCTGCTTGGGATTCGCCGACGCGCCGAGACCGTGGTCGATGATGTGCTTGAGCTGAGCGACGGTGAGGCTCTGGCCGACGGTCTTCAGTGCGGGCACCGCCGGGTCGACACCGCCGCGCCCCTGAAGGCCATGACACTGAGCGCAGGCGAACTGGACGAACGTATGCGCACCGGCCGCGACTCGCGGGGCTACCTTCGGATACACGACGGCAGTCGTGCCGGGCCCCGCCGCCTGCGTCGTCAACGTGCGCGTGCGCTCGCCGTAATGGCCCGCGGCATACGCGACGACGCCCACCGCGACCGCGACTGCAACTCCGGCCGCAATCACCGCCGGGAGGATCCGGGCCTCACGCCGGGAGCGCGTTTCGTCGGCCATAGGCGGATCTTCTCCGGACGCGCGGCCGACTCCATCCGTACTTAGCCGCGGACGTCGCTGGTTGAATCCGCGGGTGCCGCGCGTCCCCCTCCTCTCCGGCACCCGTCTCGTCGTCGCGACGGCGGCCGACGACGCTTGCATCCTGCGTCCGCCGGCGCCGGGGCGCGCAACGGACGTCGAGGCGGCGACGCGCGAGGCGCTGCGCTTTCCACTCGACGGAGAGCCGCTCGAAGCGCTCGTCGGGGGCGCAAGCCGGGTGACGATCGTCGTCGAGCCGCCGGCGCTGCCGCTCGGCGGCGTGCCGGGCACCCAGCGCGCGGTGGCGGTCGCGGTCGTGAGCGAGACGCTCGAGAAGCTCGGAGTGGCCACCGGAAAGCAGACGCTCCTCGTCGCCGGCGGGCTCGCCCGCCGCGCGAGCCGTTCGGAGATCGCGGCGCTCGTCACCCCGGACTTCCGGCGTCGCTTCCACGGTCGGGTGGCGGTGCACGACGCCGCCGACCCGGCCCTGGCGGGGGCTCCGGCCGGCGCGCCCCGTGTGCGCGTTGCGCGCGAGCTCGTCGACACCGATCTCGTCGTCGCGGTGAGCGCCGCCGAGACTGTCCTCCACGGGGGGCCCGCGACCTTGCTCGCCGCGGCCGACGCCGAGACGCAGCGCCGAGCCACGGCGGAGTCCCTGCTCGAGACCGGAGGCTCCGAGGGCTGGCGCCTCGCGACGCTCGTCGAGCGTGTGCTGGCGGACCGCGTTCCGCTCTTCGGCGTCTCGCTCGTCCTCAACCATCCGCAGCTCGCCGGTCTGCTGCACGGCTATCCCTACGAGCCCGCAGCGGCGGAGCGACTCGCGACCTCGCCGTTGCGGCGCGCATACTCGGCTGCGCCGGACGTCGTCCGCCGCCATCTCATCCGCACCCTCCGCGGAACGCGGTCGGCGGCGGCCGTGCTCGCCGGACCGCCGTCGGTCGCCCACGCCGAGGCGCTGCTCCGCGCGATCGAACTGCGTCGGGCGACGCTCGGCGCGCCGCTCGACGCGCTTGTGATCGGGATTCCCGGCACGACGCCGTTCCTGCCGCGCGAGCAACCGAACCCACTGCTGGCGGCGCACCTCGGGCTCGCACATGCGCTCGGCCTGTGGCGGGATGCCTTCCCCGTCCGCGACGGCGGCATCGTGATCCTCGTGCACCGGTTCCGGCGCGCCTTCGCCCGCCCCACGCAGCAGCCGTATCACGTCTTCTTCCGCTCGGACTCGATTGCGCGCGACCCCGAGCTGCTGGCAGCGGCGGAGGCCGCGGTCGCCGCCGACGCCCGCGCCGTCGACGAGTACCGAGCCGGGGGGACGGTGCACCCACTGCTGCCGTTTCGCGACTGGGAAGCGTGCCGGCCGGCGCTCGAGCGGCTCGGCGCGGTGTACGTCGCCGGCGCTCGGGATGCCGCCGCGGTGCGCCAGCTCGGCTTCGTCCCGATCGGCGGGATCGGCGCTGCGCTCGAGATGGCTCGCGGCCACCGAGGTCCCGACGCGCGCATCGGCTTCCTGCTCGCGCCGCCGTATTTCCCCCTCCGCGTCGGCTCAGAGGACGCGTAGGCCGAGGACGTCGGCGGCCGCAACGATCTCCGCATCCTCGACTGCAAGCTTCCGGACGGAGACGAGCCGTAGGTCGGCCGCTGCGCGATCGAAGACGGTCACGTTCAGCCATTGCGCCTCGAACGTCGACCACCAGCGCAGACCCGCTGCCCCGGCGTGCCGCTCATAGAGCGCCCTCGCCTGAGGCTGCGTCACCTCGCGTGCGCGCGTCGCGACGCGCGACGGCCGGAGGCGCTCGCGCCGCAGCACCGCCGGGTCGTCGAGGTCGACGAGCACGGCGTCGTCGGGCAGCTCGAGCTCCGCGAGCGCGAGCGAAAGGCCGCGCCGCCGGAGCAAGGCCGGCAGCAGGCGCTGGCCGCGGAATCGCGCGAGCTGCTCCACGATGCAGGAGATGGCCTGCTCCGAGAGGTAGAGGCAGCCGTACAGGTCGACGTTGTCGTGCCGGCCGTCCCCCTGATACGGCCGCGGGAACCAGAGAGCGCCGTCGGGGCGATCGGGGCGGGCGCGCTCGTTCCAGGCGAAGCAGCGGTGCAGGATCACGCGAAGACATCCGAGCGCTCGGCCCGGATGGCGCGCATCAACTCCTCGGTTCGGCCCGCGCGGACGAGGTCGATGGGCCGCCGGTCGCCGAGGTACGGGTTGAGGCCGAACAGCCACGCGAGCGCCGCCTCCCGCTCGTAGAGCCGGAGAAGATTCGCCCACACGAGCTCGAGCAGGTCGACCTTCTCGGCATTGAGCGGATCGATGCCGGAGCCCCGTAGCCAACGCGTCACCTGCGAGCGGCTGACGCCGAGCATCATGGCGAGCCGAGCCGCGGAGCCGACGTCGGTTCGCAGCGCCTCGACCTTCTGGGCGGTTGCGACAGGCACGTACTCAGGCTAGCGCAACAGATTTTGTTGCGCAACGAATCTTGTTGCGGACGTCGCACGTCGGGTGGGGCGCCTGGCCGGCCGCGTACCATGCAGTGCTGCAGGCCGAAGTGGCGGAACTGGCAGACGCGCCGGACTCAAAATCCGGTGGCCTTCGGGCCGTGTGGGTTCGATTCCCACCTTCGGCATCGCCACCGTCTAGGCTCGCGCCGGATGGCGAAGAGCGTGGGCATCCTGACCGGGGGCGGCGACTGCCCCGGGCTCAACGCGGTCATCCGCGCCGTCGTCCGCCGGGCCGATGCCGCGGGGTGGGACGTCGTCGCGGTGCGCGAGGGCTGGCGCGGCCTCGTGGAGCCGATCTTCGAGGATCTCGGCCCACAGCAGGTATCGGGGATCCTCCCGCGCGGCGGGACGATCATCGGCACGACCCGCACGAACCCGTTCAAGCTCGACGGCGGCGTCGAGCGCGTGCTGCAGAACTTCTCCGCCCGCGGCCTCGACGCGCTCGTCGCAATCGGCGGGGAGGACACGCTCGGCGTGGCGGCGCGCCTCTACGCGGAGCACCAGCTGCCGGTCGTGGGCGTGCCGAAGACGATCGACAACGACCTCTCGGGCACCGACTACACCTTCGGCTTCGACACCGCCGTCTTCATCGCGACCGAGGCGATCGACCGTCTCCACACGACGGCCGAGTCGCACAACCGCGTCATGGTGGTGGAGGTCATGGGCAGGCATACAGGCTGGATCGCCGTCATGAGCGGCATCGCGGGCGGTGCCGACGTTATCCTCGTCCCGGAGATCCACGTCGACTTCGACGAGGTCGCGGAGGCGATTCGGAGCCGGCATGCGCGAGGCAAGAACTTCTCCATCGTCGTCGTCAGCGAGGGATGCGAGCTGCCCGGCCTCGCGGACGCGGGCGAGCGGGATCAGTTCGGCCACGTGATCCTCTCGCGCCGCGGCGTCGGGGACGCCCTCGGGCGGGAGATCGAGGAGCGCACCGGCTTCGAGACGCGGGTGACCGTGCTCGGCCATGTGCAGCGCGGCGGCTCCCCCACTCCGCGCGACCGCGTGCTCGCAACGCGATTCGGGCTCAAGGCGGCCGACCTCGCTCTCGGCGGGGAGTTCGGCCAGATGGCGGCCCTGCGAGGGGACGACGTCGTCGCCGTCCCGCTCGCAGAAGCCACCGCACAGCTGAAGGTCGTGCCGCGCGAGTGGTACGACGTCGCGCGCGCCTTCTTCGGCTAGCCCGTACCTGGCACCGCATGCGCCTCCGGCGGTGCGGTGCCGGCCTCGCCTCCTTCCGCCAACACCGAGCCGAACTGCGCGACCCGCCCCGGCGCAGTGAGCCGGAGCCAGAGGAGGTACGCAACACCGAGCCCGAGCCAGCCGAGCGCGACCCAGATCGAGTAGCTGATCGGCTTCGGCGGCCGCGGCGTGATCGACCAGTAGATCGTGAGGCCGCAGACCACGATGGCGGCTACCGGGAGCACGGCGTCGAGGACGAGATTGAACGCGACCTGCGTGGCGGCTCTCGTCCGCCAGAAGTAGGCCATGCCGCCGAGTGCGACGAGGATGTACGTGCCGAGGATCCCGAAGGTCGCGGTCGTGGCCATGAAGGCGAAGTACGTCAACGGGCTGTTCCACGTGCCGCGGGCGAGCCAGCTCACGAGGATCACGGTCAGCGCCAGGGAGGCGAGGATCGAGACCCACGGCGTCTTGAAGCGCGGGTGCGTCCAGGCGAAGACCCTCGGCAGGCCGCCTTCGCGGCCCATCGCGAACGCCGTCCGCGAGACGAGAGCGGTGCCTGCAAGCGCCGCGACGAACGCGTCCACCACCACGGCCACGTCGACGAGCGTCGCGAACCAGTTGCCGACGTAATGCGACGCCAGGGCATCGAGCGCGCCGGGGTTGCTCGCCCAGGCGCTGGAGTTGTCGACGCCGAAGCCGACCGACATCGCCCACGTGAGGAAGACGTAGAAGACGAGTGCCACGAGCACCGCGGAGAGGATCGCCTTGGGGATCATCCGCAGCGGCTCCGCCGACTCCTCGCCGAGCGCGGCTGCAGCCTCGAAGCCGATGAACCCGGTAAAGGCGAAGACCATCGCGTAGAAGAAGTCGTGGGCGGTACCCGCGTGGTGGAAGTTGAACGGCTGGAGCGTCACGCCGTGCGCGCCGCCCTTGCCGAGGATCACGCAGGCGAGGATCACGAGCAGGAGCACGCCGAGGCTCGCGAGGACGAGCTGCGTCCGGGTGGAGAGCCGGATGTCGAGCAGCGCGAACACGGTCAGCAGCGCGACGAGGATCCAGAAGCACTGGAACCAGCTCAGGTCGAGCGAGGTGTGCACAGTGAGGACCGTCGAGAGGAAGAACGACGAGATGATGAGGACGAACGAGATGCCGGCGGCGAAGCCCCACGCGTAGAGCCAGCCGCCGATGAAGCCCGCGTTGGAGTCGAGCCCTCGCGCCGTGTAGGTGTAGAGACCGCCGGCACTCGCCATCCTGCGCGTGAAGCGGATGATCACGGACGCGAGGCAGAGCGATCCGACCCCCGCGGTGAGATAGACGAGCGGGACGGTCGGGCCGGCGAAGCCGGCGGCCGAGCTCGTCGCGAGCGAGCTCGCCATGACGAGGGCGAGCAGGGCGAGCGAGAGGCCGAAGGTCTCGCCGAGACCGAGGATGCCGCGGCGGAGGGATCCGACGCGGCCGAGCGTTTCGAGCATCTTTCCCTCCCTGCTAGTCGGGAACGAAGGCGAGCACGCGCGCAGGCGCTCCATTGGCCCTGCGCACCTTCAGCGGCGCGACCACGACCTGCGTCCGCGCCGGCAGAAGGCCGAGGTTGGTGAGGTTCTCGAGGATCATTCGACCCGCGCCCAGCCAGACCTTGTGCAGGTCGAACGTCTCCGTGTCGACCGGATCGGCCGACGGGCCGTCGAACCCGATTCCGACGATGCCGCGGTCGACGAGGCCACGCGACGCGTCGGCGTCCGGATACGACCATCCGGTCCAGTAGTCCTCGCTGCCCCAGTTCTTTCCGTTGTCGGAGTGGAGGAAGAGCCAGTCCCCTTGGCCGAGGTCGCCCAGCAGCGGCTCGAGCTCGCTCCAGCCGATTGCGCCGGGCTCGCGGCCGGAGAGATCGAGCGTCACCGCCTGGGTGACGAAGGACTCGAGCGGGATCTCGTCGAGCGTGGCCCCGCCGGCGATCTGGTGCGAGGGCAGGTCGACGTGCGTGCCGATGTGGTTGAGCAGGTGGTATTCCGACATCGCGTAGCCGTCGCGCTCCACCTGGGCGAAATCGTGGAAGGAAGGCGAGGGCAGGCCCGGGTAGAGCGGCATGTCGTCCGCGTACGCGTGGCTCAGATCGACGATCTGCACGAGCACGAGTATGCAACCGCGCGCCGGGTTCGTTCAATCACGGCAGCCGGCTTGCGACGATCACGGCCATGCTCGGCGCGGCCAGGATCTCGGCGCCCACGAGCCGTTTGTCGCGGAGCAGGAACTCGCGCACGTCGTCCCCCTCGATGGCGCGGCCCGGCGTGAGGTCGTCCTTCACGATCAGCCCGCCCGGCGCGACGAGGTCGAGGATCGCTTCCCAGTCGTAGGGCCGCCCACCGTCGGCGAAGACGAGATCGAAGGGACCCCGGCCGTGCAGCTGCTCGTAGGCGTCCCCCTCCAGGAATTCGACGTTGGCGAGTCCCGCCAGGCGCCCGCGCGCGACCGCGGCACGCTCGGGATCGCGCTCGACCGTGACGACGGAGCGCGCGGTCTCGGCGAGCAGCCCAGCCGTCTCTCCGAAGGCGGCGCCCAGCTCGGCGACGTCACGCCCGCTGGCGAGCACGCGCAGCAGCGCCTGCACCTCGGGGATGGCGGTCGACCCGTCCGTCAACGTCGGACGATGACGGCGTCCATACCGGCCCGCTCGAGCTCCTCGATCTCATCGTCCGACGGCGCGGGAAGCTCGGCGATCGCGAGCTTGCCGGCCGGGACGTCGGGCAGGAGGTCGAGGACGGCCTCGAGTGTCCCGGTGAGGACGATCAGCTCGGGGTCCAGCTCCTCGAGCGCACGCTCGAGCTGCTCTTCGTCGCGCACGCGCACGGCGAGCTCGACGCCCGCCGCCGCGGAGCCGCCGGCCGCGGGAGCGAAGTCGACCACGCGGGCCACGGCCGAGGGGTCTCCGTGCACGGCCAGCGTCTCCCCTGACGCTTCCTCGGCGACCACGATCAGCGAGATGCCCTCGCCGTCGGAGATCGCAAGCCCGAAATGGCCGCCGGTCACTGTCCCATCGGGTGCCAGACGGTTTTCAGCTCGAGGAAGGAGGCGATCTCCCAGGGGCTCTGTACGTCGGCTCGTCCGCGCACCACGCGCTTCACGTTGTCGGCGGCGAGGCGCTCGAGCTCCGGCGCGTCGCCGTCGGCCCCGCAGAGGTCGATCGCGTTGACGTCCATGTGCGACGCGAGGACCGGGGCGAGCTCGGCGGGGTCGCCGGTCAGGAGGTTGACGACGCCGCCCGGGACGTCGCTCGTCGCGAGCGCCTCGGCCAGCTCGATCGCCGCCAGCGGCCGTGTCTCCGACGCGACCGCGACGACCGCGTTCCCCCCGACGAGCGGCGGCAGGAGCCGAGTGACGAGCCCGAGCAACGGCGGCTCGTCGGGCGCGAGCACGGCCACGACCCCCGTCGGCTCGGGCACCGTGAAGTTGAAGTACGGACCGGCGACGGGATTCGAGCCGCCGAGCACCTGCGGCAGCTTGTCCGCCCAACCCGCGTACCAGACGATACGGTCGATCGCCCGCTCCACCTCCTCCCGACCGGTGCTGAGCTCGGCGAACTCCGCGACCCGCGCCTCGACCATCTCGGCGAGCCGGTACAGCACCTGGCCGCGGTTGTACGCCGGCGCGGCGGCCCAGGCCGGTTGTGCGTCGCGCGCCGAGCGGACGGCGTCGCGGACGTCCTTGCGAGATGCACGGGCGACGTTCTGGCCCTCCGCGTCGTACGTGCGCCCCGACTCGCTGCGCGGGAACGAACCGCCGATGAAGAGCTTGTACGTCTTCCTGACGGCGAGCCGCTTGCTCACGGCCAGTCCCTCTCGACCTCGGTGGCGACATCGACGTCGCCCGCTCGCAGCGCCCGCAGCGCAGCGACGCCGCGTGTGTTCCAGAGCTGCTCGGCCGCGAAGCTGAGGTGGCAGTGGTACCAGACGTAATTCGCGAAGCCTCCGGTCTCGAAGCTGCTGGCGATGTCCATGGCTGCCGAGTAGGGCAAGCCCGAGGCAGGGACATCGCAGCCGGCGCGCATGAACGTCATGTAGACCGGCAGCTCGTCCGGCTCCTCGCTCGCCAGATAGCCCACGGTGCCGAGGTCGGCGAACAACTCCTCGTGCCACATCGTCGGCAGCGGTCGCCCCCGCGGCACGAGATGCGTGAGCTCGTGGACGAGGACAAGGTCGGCGAACGCTTCGAGCATCGGTGGATTTCCATAGACCAGGTGCATCGCATCGCGCGAGTCCTCGTTCAAGTCCGGCCAGAACTGTGCACACACCGAACCGAAGAGCGTTGCGGGCTGCGCGCCCAGGACGATCTTGCCGCTGTCGGGATTCGCATGCGGTATTCCGTATTCGGGGATCTCCGCATGCTCCGGCCACGCGTCCTCATCGAGAACGTAGAGATCGAAGGAGAACGGCGCGTCGAGCTGGTCGGCGAGCCAGTCACGGGCGCGCTCGGCGCGCGTCCCGATCGCTTCGGCGCGGTCCTCGGCGCCGGGACTGACGACGACCGTCATTCGTCGAACTCCAGGTACGGCTCGAGCCCGTGCAGCCCGCCCTCGCGGCCGAAGCCGGACTCCTTGTAGCCGCCGAACGGCGAGCTCGGGTCGAAGCGGTTGTACGTGTTCGCCCACACCACTCCGGCGCGGAGACGCTGCGCCATCCAGAGGATGCGGGAGCCCTTTTCCGTCCAGACGCCTGCGCTCAGCCCGTACGGCGTGTTGTTCGCCTTCTCCACCGCCTCCTCCGGAGTGCGGAAGGTGAGGACGGAGAGGACGGGCCCGAAGATCTCTTCCTGCGCGATTCGGTAGCTCTGCGCGACGTTCGTGAACACGGTCGGCGCGAACCAGTAGCCCGTCTCCGGCAGGACGCAGGGAGGCTGGTAGATCTGCGCGCCCTCTTCCTCACCCGAGGCGACGAGCTCGCGGATCTTCTCGAGCTGGGCAGCCGAGTTGATGGCGCCGACGTCCGTGTTCTTGTCGAGCGGATCGCCGACGCGGAGAGTCTGGAGGCGGCGCTCGAGCTTCGCCACGAGCGGCTCGTAGATCGACTCCTGGACGAAGAGCCGCGAGCCCGCGCAGCAGACGTGACCCTGGTTGAAGTAGATGCCGTTGACGATCCCCTCGACCGCCTGGTCGAGCGCCGCGTCGTCGAAGACGATGTTGGCGGCCTTGCCGCCGAGCTCGAGCGTGAGCCGCTTGCCGGTGCCGGCGAGGCGCCGCTGAATCTCCTTCCCCACCTCGGTCGAGCCGGTGAAGGCGATCTTGTCGACCTCACTCTCGACGAGCGCGGCCCCGGTGCTGCCGTCGCCGGTGACGATGTTCACGACCCCGGCCGGCAGCTCCGCCTGCCGCAGGATGTCGCAGAAGAGGAGCGCCGTGAGCGGGGTGGTCTCGGCGGGCTTGAGCACGACAGTGTTGCCGCAGGCGAGCGCGGGTGCGACCTTCCACGCGAGCATGAGGAGCGGGAAGTTCCACGGGATGATCTGCCCGGCGACTCCGACGGGCCGCGGGCGCCGGTTCGGGAAGGCGTACTCGAGCTTGTCCGCCCAGCCGGCGTAGTAGAAGAAATGCGCCGCGGCGAGCGGGAGGTCGACGTCGCGCGACTCCTTGACCGGCTTGCCGCCGTTGAGCGACTCGAGGACGGCGAACTCGCGCGACCGCTCCTGGAGGAGTCGAGCGATGCGGAAGAGGTACTTCGCGCGCTCGGAGCCGTGGAGAGCCGACCAGCCGTCGGCGTATGCGGCATGGGCGGCGGAGACGGCGCGGCCGACGTCGGCGGAAGTGCCCTGGCCGACGGCCGCGAGCGGCTCCTCGTCGCGCGGAGCGATCGTCTCGTACGTCTCCGCGGCCTCGAGCCATTCGCCGCCGACGAAGTGCCCGTACCGCTCGGCGATGCGAACGATGTCGCGTGACTCGGGAGCGCTCGCGTACGTCCAGTCGCTCGGGACCGCGACTTCTCGCTGGGCCTTGTCGAGCTCAGCCACGACCGGTTCCGGACCTGTCCGTGGGGGCCTGTCTGAGTCGCAGCCCGCGCGTTCCCCAAACCCACCCCCCACCCCTATGGGAGGGGGCAAGGCTAGCCGCGAAAGCGTGGCGTGAGGGGGCCGGTTGTGTCACGGAAGCGCGCCTCTTCAATCCCGCGTGAAGTAGTCGCCGCTCTGGTAGGCGCCGGTGCGCTCTTTCCGCAGCTGCATGAGGATGTCGTTGAGCAGGGACGAGGCCCCGAGGCGGTACAGCTCCGGCGTCAGCCACTCCGGACCAAGGGTCTCGTGGACGAGCACGAGATGCTGCACGGCCTGCTTCGCCTGCCGAATCCCGCCGGCCGCCTTGAAGCCCACCCGCCGACCGGTTTCCTCGTACACGTCGCGGATCGCCTCGAGCATGCAGAGTGCGACCGGCAGCGTCGCGGCGGGCGAGATCTTCCCCGTCGAGGTCTTCACGAAGTCGGCCCCAGCGGCGATCGCGAGCAGCGTCGCCCGCCTCACGTTGTCATACGTGCCGAGCTCGCCGGTCTCGAGAATCACCTTCAGATGCTTGTCCGCGCAGGCCTCCTTGACCTGGACGATCTCGTCGTAGACCTTCGCGTAGCGACCGGAGAGGAAGGCGCCGCGGTCGATCACCATGTCGATCTCGTCGGCCCCGAGCTCGACGGCCGCGCGCACGTCGGCGACCTTGACCGCCGTCGGATACTGGCCCGAGGGGAACCCGGTCGCCACCGCCGCGACCTTCACGCCGCTGCCCGTCAGCCGGTCGCGGACCGCGGGGACGAGGTTCGGGTAGACGCACACGGCTGCGACCTCAGGGATGGAAGGATCGGTCGGATCCGGGCGCCGCGCTTTGGAGGCGATCGCCGCCGCCTTCCCGGGCGTGTCGGCTCCCTCCAGCGTCGTCAGGTCGGTCGTCCGGATGGCCAGCAAGAGCGCCCAGACTTTCGCCTGCCGCTTGATCGAGCGCTTCGCCAGCGACGCGGCGCGCTCCTCGAGGGCGACCGCATCGACCGCGCCGATTCGCGGCAGACGGGCTTCGAGCGGCAGCTCGAATCCTGCCGGCAGTGCGGGCGCCTGGGCCATGCGGCTGAGTCTAATCCGGCACGGCGCCCGGACAATCCCGCCGCATACGGGGGCTACCCTGTTTGCGATGATGAGGGCGTTCGCGGGGTCGGCCGCCGTCGCGGCGGTATCGATGGTCATGGCGTTTGGCGGCACCGGCTCGGCGAGCTCGAGGCTGGCGGCACCATCTCCCGCACCGGCCGGCTTGGGCTTCTCCGATACCGCCGAGACCGTGATGGGGACGCTCACTGCCCCTCCGTCCCAGAGGTTCATCGCGCGAATCCGGAACGGGAAGATGGGCGGGGTCCTCCTGCTCGGCAACGGCTGGCTCACGCGCAGCACCGCGGCAAATGTCACCGCCGAGCTCCAGCAGGCGGCCTGCATGCGCGGAGAGCCGCTCCTCATCGGCGTGGATCAGGAGGGCGGCATCGTGCGGCGCCTCGCGTGGGCGCCGCCAACCGAAGCTCCCGCCGAGATGTCGAGCCCGTCGGTCGCGCAGGAGCAGGGCTCAGCGGCGGCGACAGCTCTCCATTCCGTCGGGATCGACGTCGACTTCGCGCCGGTCGTCGACACGCCGAGCACGACCCGGAGCTTCCTGGGCTCGCGCGCCTTCTCGCGCTCACGCTTCTGGAACGCGAGCATGGCCCGCTCGTTCGTCGGGGGCCTGCAGTCGAACGGAGTCGCGGCGACGGCGAAACACTTCCCCGGCCTCGGCCTCGCGAGCGGCAATACGGACAACGGCCGGATCGTGATTCGGGCAGCCGCGTGGAAGCTGCGAGAGGGGCTGCTCCCGTTCCGGCGCGCGATCCAGGCGGACGCGAAACTCGTGATGGTCTCGAGCGCGATCTATCCGAAGCTCGACCCGTCGCGGCTACCGGGGGTCTACTCGAAGACGATCATCCAGGGACTGCTGCGGAACACGCTCGGGTTCAAGGGCGTCGTCGTCACCGACTCGCTCTCGGCGCCCGCGGCGTACGTCGTGCCGCACCCGGCGACGAGCGCGATCGCGGCAGGGAACGACCTCCTCCTCTTCGGCAGCGAGGGCTCGAGCGAGTGGGGCTACTCGACGCTCGTCTCCGACTCCGCGAAGTACCCGCACCTGCGGATGCGCCTCGCGCAGTCGGCCGCGCGCGTCCGCACGCTCAAGGCGTGGCTCGCCGCCCACGGCGGGTCGACCTGCCCGGGCTAGGGGCTAGAGACCGAGCCGCTCGAGCGTCGCGGCGTCGCGCCGCCACCTCGGCCGCACCTTGACCTTGAGCTCGAGGAAGACCGGGTGGCCGAGCAGCGCCTCGATCTCCGGCCTGGCGCGCGTCCCGATCTCCCTCACGAGCGCGCCGCCCTTGCCGACCACGATCTGCTTCTGCGACTCGGTCTCGACGAGGATCGCCGCGCGCACGACCTTCTCCTCGATCTCCTCCACCTCGACGGAGATCGCGTGCGGTACCTCGTCGCGCGTCAGCCAGAGCGCCTTCTCGCGCACCAGCTCGGCAAGCTGCAGCTCGAGCGAGAGGTCGGTCCTCTGCTCCTCCGGGAAGTAGAGCGGGCCTTCCGGCAGCAAGCCGACGAGCTCGTCGTGGAGTGCCGCCACGCCGTCCGCGGTCTTCGCGCTGACGGGGTGGAGCGCGTGGAAGTCGCCGAGCCGCGACGCCACCTCCATCTGCTGCGCGACGTGGCCGGCCTTGAGCCGGTCGACCTTGTTGAGGGCGATCACGACCGGGACACCGAGCCCGAAGACCCGCGACGCGATGAAGCGGTCGCCGGCTCCGATCCGCTCCCGCGCCGAGAGCACGAAGAGGACGGCTTCGACCTCCTCGAAGGCTGCGTCGACCGTCTGCTGCATTCGCTCGGTGAGGGCATCGAGCGGGCGCTGGAAGCCGGGGAGGTCGGCAAGCACGAGCTGGTAGTCCTCGCCGTTCGCGATCCCGAAGATGCGCCGCCGCGTCGTCTGCGGCTTGTCGGAGACGATCGCGACCTTGCCGCCGCAGAGGGCGTTCACGAGCGTCGACTTGCCGACGTTCGGCCGCCCGGCGACGGCGACGACGCCCGACCTCACTCTCCCCTCCGCGAGGCGACGAACCTCCAGGGCCGCCCGCCTTCCCTCCCACTCACTCCTGCGGCAGGTCCCACGTCTCGGGCAGCAGCTCCTCGGGACGGTAGACGGCCACCGTCCCGTCGGCCCGCCGGAAGCGAACCTCGTCGAAGCGCCACTCGTACAGCCATTGCCGGCAGCCGCCGCAGGGTGAGGCGGTGATCGCGATCGCCTCCACCTCCCCCGGCTGCACACCCTCGCTCGCCGCCTTGACGATCGCCGCCCGCTCGGCGCAGACCCCGAGCGGATAGGCGGCGTTCTCGACGTTCGCTGCCGCATAGACCCGGCCGTCCCGGGTTCGGAGGGCGGCGCCGACGCGGTAGCTCGAGTAGGGCGCGTAGGCGTTGACCGCGGCCTCCTCCGCCGCTCGCAGCAGCCCGTCGTCCGTCACCGCGCCGCTCCCGCGCCGTACAGGAAGCACCCGTTCCTACTCACGCCGAGCTCGAGCTCGACGCCGAGCGGGCGGACGCGGGCCGCGAGCTCGCCGGGCCGCCAGAACCGCTTCACGATCCGGAACTCCCGCCCGTCCGCGAGCCGGCGCACCTGCCGCTCGTCGCCCGGCTCGCGCTCGACCGGCCCACTGTCGATCAGGAACACCCGGCCGCGCGGCGCCAGCGCCTCGAGCACGAGGCGCCAGAAGCGCTCGAAGTGGGACTCGGGCACGTGCGAGAGCCAGAAGGCGAAGAAGACGACGTCGAACTGCTCCTCCGGCCTCCACTCGAAGAGGTCGGCCTGGACGAGCTCCGCGGCCGGGGTGTTGAGGGCGAGCGTCTCGGAGTTCGCGTCGACGGCGACGACGCGCTCCGCGAGCGGGACGAGCCGCCGCGTCCAGATGCCCGTCCCCGCCGCCAGCTCGAGCACGGCGCCGCGCGGCGCGAACCGGCGGAGCGCCTCCTCGAGTTCCGCGACGTCCGCGAGCCAGCCCCGAGCCTGCTCCGGCTCGTCGACGTAGCGCCCCCGCCGGAACCACCAGTCGTCGTACTCCGGCGCCCGCGCCGCGTAGTAGCGCTTCTGCTCGGCCAGGAGCTCGCCCGCGGCGTCGGTCGCGGTCATCCGACGAGCTGGAAGACGGCGAGCGTGACGAGGGCTCCCAGCGCGCCGCCGTACACGACCTCGAGCAGCGAATGGACCCCCGACTCGACCCGTGTCTGGGCGACGAGCAGGGCCATGATCAGCGCGAGCGACGAGACGACGAACCGGTGGACGTCCCCCGTCAGGTAGGTCGCGCCGATCCAGGCCGCGAAGGCGAGCGCCGCGTGGCCGGACGGCAGGCCGCCCCGCAGCGGCGTGCCACGGCCGGTCCAGGCCTTGGTGGCGATCACGATCAGCACGACCAGGACGAGGGCGACGAGCGTGATGTCCGCGGGGGCGTTGCGCACCCGGTCGAGCAGCAGGGTGGCGCGCCGCCCCACCGCGCCTTCGAACACGAGGTAGCCGACGGCGAGCGCGGTGATCGAGGCGATCAGCACCGCCCCCGCCGCGATGTCCTTGGCCAGCTTCGCATTGGGGTCGAATGAGGTGGTGGTGACGTCGATCACCCCCTCGATGGCGGTGTTCAGCATCTCCGCCACCAGGACGAAGGCGATCGCCAGCACGAGCGCGATCAGCTGCAGCCGCGAGACGCCGACGGCGATCGCGGCTGCGAAGACGAGGGCGGCGGCGAGGAAGTGGATGCGCAGGTTCCGCTGGGTGCGAAGCACGTGGATGACGCCCGCGAAGGCGTAGTTGAAGCTGTCGAGCAGGCTCGGGGCGCGGCCCGGGGCCGGCGGCCGGCGGCGCGCCGGCCGCTCGCCCTGCTCGTCCTGCGGCCCCCGCGGCAGCGGCGTGACCGTCACGGCGCGTACACCGCCTCCCGCGCTTCCATCTCGGCGCCGTGGTCGTGCCCGACCAGGTGCAAAAGGGCGTGGACGAGCGGCCGCCGCCAGTCCTCCCCGGTCACCTGCGGGCAGAGGACGACGTCCCCGAGCTGGCGGGGGATGCCGGGCGGCAGCGGCTCGAGGCCGTCGATCGGAAAGGCGAGCGCGTCGGCCGGCTCGTCCACTCCCAGGTGCTGCCGCTTGAGGGCGCGGCTCTCCTGGGGGCCGACGAACGCCAGCCCGACCTCGCCCGACTCGACCCCTTCTCCCGTCAGCACCCGTTGCGCGAGCGCCCGGGCGGCTCGCGCGTCGACGCGGGCGCCGGAGCGGTTGTCGAGCTCGACGTGGATCACCGGCTCCGCTGCGTCCCGGTCTGCTCGGCGTGCCGCCGGTAGGCCTCGACGATGCGCTGCACGAGCTTGTGGCGGACAACGTCTCGGTGCCCGAACTCGACGAAGGCGATCCCGTCGACCGAGGCGAGGATCTCCCGCACCTGGATCAGGCCCGAGGCCTGCTCCCGCGGCAGGTCGATCTGCGTGACGTCCCCGGTGACGACCATCTTCGAGCCGAAACCGAGCCGGGTCAGGAACATCTGCATCTGCTCGGGCGACGTGTTCTGGGCCTCGTCGAGGATGATGAAGCTGTCGTTGAGGGTGCGGCCGCGCATGAAGGCGAGCGGGGCGACCTCGATGGTGCCCCGCTCCATGTAGGCGTTCAGCTTCTCGGGGTCCATCGTGTCGTAGAGGGCGTCGAAGAGCGGACGCATGTAGGGGTCGACCTTGGCGAGCACGTCGCCGGGGAGGAACCCCAGCCGCTCGCCCGCCTCGACCGCCGGGCGGGTGAGGATCAGGCGGCCGACCTGCCGCTCGGAGAGCGCGGCGACGGCGAGGGCGATCGCCAGGTACGTCTTGCCGGTCCCGGCTGGGCCGATGCCGAAGGTCACGGTGCACTCGCGGATCGCGTCGACGTAGCGCTTCTGGGTCACCGTCTTCGGCGTGATCCGCTTGCCGCGGTGCGACCAGACGACGTCCTCGAAGATCTCCCGCACGTCCTCCGCCTGCTCGATCGCGCCGAGGATCGTGTCGACGGTGCTCGCGCCGATCTCGTGGCCGTCCTCGACGAGCTCCACGAGCTCCTCGACGACCGCCCGGGCCTCTGCCACCTGCAGGTCGTCGCCGCTCAGGGTGAGGCGGTTGCCGCGCAGGTTGACGGCGCAGCCGAGCCGCGCTCGCAGCGCGTGCAGCACCCCGTCGCCGATGCTCGCGAGCTCGGCGGCGACCTCGTTCGGGACGTCCAGCACGGTCTGCACGGGCCCAGTGTAGGGGCCTGCGCGGCGCTGCCCCGCCCGCGGCCGCGGCCCTCCGCCCTCTCGTGTCATAGGTCACGAACGTGACGCCGTCGGCTCGATGCGCTAGCGTCCGCGCTTGCGGGCCTCCTCGTCTTTCCGCCGCCTGATGCGACGCCACGGTCTCGTCCTCCTCTGCACGCTCGTTCTCGCCGCGGTGGCGGCGCGGGCGGCGCGAGCCCACTCGACACCCCAGATCCGGGCCGAGCGGGCGCATGCGCAAGCGGTCGTGGCGGAGATCAACCGGATCGGCCGCAACCTCGAGGCGGTCGTTCAGCGCTACGACGGGGCGCGGCTCGAGCTGCAGCGCGTGAAGCGCAGCCTGCGCCGCAACGAGTCCGAGCTGCGCGTGGCGCGCGGCAACTTCCAGGCGGCCCAGACGCGGCTGATGCAGCGGATCTACTCCCTCTACGTGAACGGGCAGCCGACCATGGTGGACGTGATCGCCGGCGCTCGCAGCATCTCCCAGCTCATCGACCGCGCCGAGTCGGCGCAGGTGCTCTCGAACCAGGACGCCGCCCTCGGCCAGCAGGCGCTCCGCTTCGAGCGCGCCGTGCAGCGCCGCGAGCGGCAGCTGCAGCGGCTGAAGCGGCGGCGCGAGACGACCGTGGCCGGCCTCGCCGCCCAGCGGCGGACGATCCAGAGCGCGCTCGGGCGCCAGCAGCGGCTCTTGGCGTCGATCCACACGACGATCCGGCAGCTGCAGGCGCAGGAGGCGGCCCGGGAGCGGCGGCTGCGGGCGGAGGCGGAGCGGCGCCTGCAGCAGGAGCTCGCGGCGCGGCAAGCCGCAGCGCGGGCGGCGGCGGCGCAGGCTGCCACGGCGCAGCCGGCGGCGCCGGCCGCGCCTTCGCCGGCGCCTCCGGGGGTCGTTCAGGCCCCGACGCCCTCCCCGCTACCCGTGCCGAGCTCCTCGGCGGGGCATCCGGAGGCCGCCCAGATCGCGCTCCGCTACCTCGGCGTCCCCTACGTCTGGGGCGGGGCGAGCCCGAGCGGCTTCGACTGCTCGGGGCTCGTGATGTACGTCTACGCGCAGCTCGGGATCTCGCTGCCCCACTACACGGTGGCCCAGTGGGACGCGACGCTGCCGATCTCGGCGTCGCAGATGGAGCCCGGCGATCTCGTCTTCTTCGACGGGCTCGGGCACGTCGGCATCTACATCGGCAACGGGCAGTTCGTCCATGCGCCGCACACGGGCACGGTCGTCCAGATCTCGTCGCTCTCGGGCTACTGGGCTGCGGCGTTCGTCGGCGCCCGCCGCGTCCCCTAGCGACGCCTCCTACGATCCCGGCGTGGGCGATCTCGCTGGACGCGTCGCGCTCGTCACCGGCGCGAGCGGCGGCATCGGCGCCGCGGTCGCGGAGCGCCTCGCTGCCGCCGGCGCGCGGCTCGCGCTCCACTACGGCCACCACGGCGAGGCCGTCGAGGAGCTGGCGGCGCGCCTCGGCGGCGACACGCTGGCTGTCGGCGCCGACCTCGCGGACGCCGACGCGCCCGGCCGGCTCGTCGCCGACGTCGAGCGCGCGCTCGGCCCCGTCGAGGTGCTCGTCGCGAACGCCGGCCTCGCGCGGCCCCGGCGCTGGCAGGAGGTCGAGCTCGAGACCTGGGACGAGACGCTCGCCGTCAACCTGCGCGCGCCCTTCCTGCTCGCCCAGCGCGTGCTGCCGGGAATGCGCGAGCGAGGGTTCGGCCGCGTCCTCTTCGTGTCCTCGGTGGCCGCGTTCACGGGCGGGGTCGTCGGCCCCCACTACGCGGCCGCGAAGGCCGGCCTGCACGGGCTGGTGCACTTCTTCGCAGCGCGGCTCGCCGGGGACGGCGTCACTGTCAACGCCGTCGCGCCCGCGCTGATCGGCGGGACGCGGATGCTCCCGGGCGACCGTGACGACCTCGTGCGGCGGATCCCGGTCGGTCGTCTCGGCAGCCCGGGCGAGGTCGCCGACGTGATGCTCGCCGTGCTCGAGAACGGCTACCTGACGAGCCAGGTCGTCTCGGTGGACGGCGGGATGTACCCGCGCTAGCTATTTCTAGGCGAGCTTCTCGCGCACGATCTGGCTGACGCGGGAACCGTCGGCGCGACCGGCGACCTGGGGCATCACGTCGGCCATCACCCGTCCCAGGTCGGCCATGCTCGTCGCCCCGACCTCGGCGATCACGTCGTCGACGATCTCCTCGATCTCCTCCTCGGAGAGCGGCTCCGGCATGAACTCCTCGAGCACCGCGAGCTCGCGCTCCTCGGCCGCCGCCTGCTGCTCGCGCCCGCCGGCCCGGAAGGCCTCGGCCGCCTCGAGGCGGCGCTTGCGCTCCCGCTGCAGCACCTGCAGCTCCTCCTCCTCGCTCAGCGGCCGCCGCAGCTCCTTCTCGGAGCTCTTGAGGGCGTGCAGGATCAGGCGCAGGGCGTCGCGCCGCTCGGCGTCGCGGGCGCGCATCGCGTCCTTCAGCTCTTCCTGGATCTCCTCGATCAGGGTCACGCCATCCTCCCACTCAGGCCGCCGCCCAGGATGTGCCAGTGGAGGTGGAAGATCGTCTGTCCGGCGCCGCGGCCGACGTTGGTCACCACCCGGTAGTCGCTCAGGCCGGCCGCCGCGGCGGTCTCCACGACGAACTCGAGCATCCGCTTCGCCTCCTCCGGCGGGAACGCAGCCACCTCGCGCAACGACTCCACGTGCCGCTCGGGGATCACGAGCAGGTGGGTCGGCGCCTGGGGGTTGATGTCGCGAATCGCGACGAAGCCGTCGGCGGCCGCGACGTGGTCGCCCTCGCGTACCAGGCGGCAGAACAGGCAGTCGTCGCTCATGCCGCCAGGATCCCCTGCTCGCAGACGGCGGCCGCTCGTACCCGCACGAGCTCGCCGACCGGCGCGGAAGCGGACACGAGCCACGGCGAGTAGTCGTCGCCGTAGCCCCGTCCCGGCCGGTCGACGAGCACGGTCTCCTCGCGGCCGAGCTTCGAGCGCCAGCGCGCGAGACAGGCCTCGCGCGAGGCGGCGCGCAGGCGGGCGCTGCGCTCCCGCTTGACCTCGGGCGGCACCGGGTCCTCCGCCGCCGTGCCGGTGCCCGGCCGGGGCGAGTAGGGGAACACGTGAAGCTTGGTCAGGCCCGCCTCGCGCACGGTCCGCAGCGTACGCTCGAAGGCCGTCTCGTCCTCGGCCGGGAAGCCGACGATGACGTCGCTCGTCAGGTTGAAGTCCTCGCGCAGTGGCTCGAGCCGGCGCAGGTAGGTGGCGACCGTGTAGCGGCGCCCCATGGCGCGCAGCACCCGGTCGTCGCCCGACTGCAGCGGGACGTGCAGGTGCCGGCCCATCGTCTCGGTCTCGCGCAGCGCCCGCACGAGCGCGACGTCGACGTGGTTGACCTCGATCGACGAGAGCCGCAACCGCTCGAGACCGGGCGTCGCGCCCGCCTCCCGGACGAGCCGGGGCAGGTCGTACCCGGCCGCACGATCGCGGTAGCAGCCGAGGTTGATCCCTGTCAGCACCACCTCCCGGTGGCCTTGCCCGACGCGGCGGCGGACCTCGGCGAGAACGGAGGCGGCGGCGCGACTGCGCGAGGGGCCCCGGACGAGCGGCACGACGCAGAAGCGGCAGGAGAACGAGCAGCCGTCCTGCACCTTGACGAAGGCTCGCACGCGGTCGAGCCGGCTGTCGGCCTGGACGCAGCCGATCGCGCCGACATCGCCCGCGACCGCCGCGGGAGTCTCCTCGCTGCGCCGCGCGACCACGACGACGTTCGCGGGCAGGCCGGCGAAGGCGTCGCCGGCGAGG
>DASRBX010000002.1:0-78141 GCA_035653395.1 Gaiellaceae bacterium | reverse complement strand
CACACCCGCAGGGCTCGCCGTACGGATCGCCCAACGAATCCTCGCGCTCACGCTCGGCATGCTCCTCAACAAACTCAGCGGCCGCCCAGCACGCGCACTCGCCGCCTACGACGGCCGCTAAATCACATCAAGCCTCTAGCTGCTCAGCGGATCCGGGCCGCGACGATCACGGCCATCTCCCGCGTCGCGAGGATCTCGGCGGCCGCAAGTCGCGGATCGCGGAGGAGGAACTCGCGCACGTCGTCGCCGTCGATGGCGCGGCCCGGCGTCAGGTCGTCCTTGACGACCAAGCCGCCCGGCTCGAGGAGCGCGAGGATCTCGTCCCATTTCGCGTCCGTGACGGGCCGGAGCCCGCCGTCCACGAAGACGAGCCCGAAAGGTCCCCGGCCGCGACGCCGGCCGAAGGCGTCCCCTTCCAGCAGCTCGACGTTCGCGAGCCCGGCCAGACGCTCCCGCGCGACGGCGACGCGGGCCGGATCGAGCTCGACCGTGACCACCGAGCGGGCGGTCTCGGCGAGTACGGCCGCGGTCGCTCCGAAGGCGGCTCCCATCTCGGCGACGTCGCGTCCCGCGGCGAGCACCCGCAGGAGCGACTGCACCTCGGGAACCGCGGTGGCGCCGGCGGTCAGGAGAGTGCCCGGTCGCGGACGATCACCGCATCGACGCCGGCCCGCTCGAGCTCGTCGAAGAGATCCTCGTCCGTCTCCCGCAGCTCCGCGATCACGAGCTTTCCGGCCGGAACGTCAGCCAGCAGGTCGAGCACGCTCTCGAAGGTGCCGTCGAGCAGCAGCAGCTCCGGGTCGAACCGCTCGAGCACGTCCTCGAGCTGCTCCTCGTCGTCGACCCAGAGGGCAAGCTCGAGGTTCTCTCCCTCGACCTGCGCGACCTCGGCTGCGCGCACGGCGCAAGCGTCGGCGTGGCGGAGCCCGTCGGGCCCGGCGTCGACCCCGAAGCAGAGGATCGGCAGGGTCGTCGCCTCGCGCACGGCCGCGACGTCTCCCACCACGGCGACCGCCTCGGCGCCGCCGGCCTCGGCCGCCCGGGCGGTCTCGGCGTCGCTCACGAGCGCGACGCGCGAGATGCCGTCGCCCTCGGCGATCGCGTGACTCAGCGGGCGCTCGGTCACTGCCCCATCGGGTGCCAGACGGTTTTCAGCTCGAGGAAAGAGGCGATCTCCCACGGGCTCTGCACGTCGGGACGCCCGCGCACGACGCGCTTCACGCTGTCGGCGGCGAGGCGCTCGAGGTCCGGTGCGTCGCCGTCGGCGCCGCAGAGGTCGATCGCGTTCACGTCCATGTGGGAGGCGAGCACCGGTGCGAGCTCCGCGTGCCGGCCGGTGAGGAGGTTGACGACGCCCCCGGGGACGTCGCTCGTGGCGAGGGCCTCCGCGAGCTCGATCGCCGCGAGCGGCCGCGACTCGGACGCGACCGCGACGACCGCGTTGCCGCCGACGAGCGGCGGGAGGAGCCGCGTCAGGAGCCCGAGCAGCGGGGGCTCGTCCGGCGCGAGCACGGCGACGACGCCGGTCGGCTCCGGCACGGTGAAGTTGAAGTACGGGCCGGCGACGGGGTTGGAGCCGCCGAGCACCTGCGGCAGCTTGTCGGCCCAGCCGGCGTACCAGACGACGCGGTCGATCGCGCGCTCCACCTCGTCGCGCCCGCCGCAGAGCTCCGCGAACTCCGCAACCCGCGACTCCACCATCTCGGCGAGCCGGTACAGGACCTGGCCGCGGTTGTACGCGGTCGCCACGGCCCAGCCGGGCTGCGCCTCGCGCGCGGCGCGGACGGCGTCACGGACGTCCTTGCGGGAGGCGCGCGCGACGTTCTGTCCCTCCGCGTCGTACGTGCGGCCCGACTCGCTGCGCGGGAAGGCGCCGCCGATGAAGAGCTTGTACGTCTTGCGGACGGGGAGCCGCTCAGCCACCGAACGCCTCCGAGTTCTCGAACTCGAGGTAGGGCTCGAGCCCGTGCCGTCCGCCCTCGCGCCCGAAGCCGGACTCCTTGTAGCCGCCGAACGGGGAGCTCGGGTCGAAGCGGTTGTACGTGTTCGCCCATACCACGCCGGCGCGGAGCCGCTGCGCCATCCAGAGGATGCGCGAGCCCTTCTCCGTCCAGACGCCGGCGCTCAGCCCGTACGGCGTGTTGTTCGCCTTCTCGACCGCCTCCTCGGGGGTGCGGAAGGTGAGGACGGAGAGCACCGGTCCGAAGATCTCCTCCTGCGCGATCCGGTAGCTCTGCGCGACGTTCGTGAACACCGTCGGCGCGAACCAGTAGCCCTTCTCCGGCAGGACGCACGGCGGCTGGTAGATCTCGGCGCCCTCCTCCACGCCAGACGCGACGAGCTCCTCGATCTTCTCGAGCTGGGCGGCGGAGTTGATCGCCCCGACGTCGGTGTTCTTGTCGAGCGGGTCGCCGACGCGCAGGGTCGAGAGGCGACGCTCGAGCTTGGCGACGAGCGGCTCATAGATCGACTCCTGTACGAAGAGGCGGGAGCCGGCGCAGCAGACATGCCCCTGGTTGAAGTAGATGCCGTTGACGATCCCCTCGACGGCCTGGTCGAGGGCGGCGTCGTCGAAGACGATGTTGGCCGCCTTGCCGCCGAGCTCGAGCGTGAGCTTCTTGCCGGTGCCGGCGACCCGGCGCTGGATCTCCTTCCCCACCTCCGTCGAGCCGGTGAAGGCGATCTTGTCGACGTCGCTCTCGACGAGCGCCGCGCCGGTGCGACCGTCGCCCGTCAGGATGTTCACGACGCCCGCGGGCAGCTCGGCCTGGCGGAGGACGTCGCAGAAGAGGAGCGCGGTGAGCGGGGTCGTCTCGGCCGGCTTGAGGACGACCGTGTTGCCGCAGGCGAGCGCGGGCGCAATCTTCCACGCGAGCATCAGGAGCGGGAAGTTCCAGGGGATGATCTGGCCCGCGACTCCGACCGGCCGGGGGCGCCGGTTCGGGAAGGCGTATTCGAGCTTGTCCGCCCAGCCGGCGTAGTAGAAGAAGTGCGCCGCCGCGAGCGGGAGGTCGACGTCGCGCGACTCCTTGATCGGCTTGCCCCCGTTCAGCGACTCGAGCACGGCGAACTCGCGCGAGCGCTCCTGGAGGAGACGCGCGATGCGGAACAGGTACTTCGCGCGCTCCGAGCCGGGGAGCGAGGACCAGCCGTCCTCGTACGCGGCGCGCGCCGCGGCGACCGCACGGCCCACATCCTCCGGAGTCGCCTGCCCGACCATTGACAGCGGCTCCTCGTCGCGGGGGGCGATCGTCTCGTATGTCTCCGTGGGCTCGAGCCACTCACCGCCGACGAAGTGCCCGTAGCGATCGGCGATGCGGACGATGTCGCGCGACTCGGGTGCGCTCGCGTACGTCCAGCCTCCCGGGACGTCGACCTCGCTCCCCTGCTGCCTATCGACCTCAGCCATCTCTGCTCCGGAACGGGCCGCTCGGGACGGGTGCGGGCTGCGAGGGGCGCGTTCCCCAAACCCACCCCCCACCCTCATGGGTGGGGGCAAGCTTAGGGCCGAGAGGTTCGCGCGAGTGTGCCGCCTGCGTCACGAGACCGTGCCTGTTCAATCCCGCGTGAAGTAGTCGCCGCTCTGGTAGACGCCGGTGCGCTCCTTGCGCAGCTGCATGAGGATGTCGTTGAGCAGCGACGAGGCGCCGAGCCGGTAGAGCTCGGGCCTGAGCCACTCCGGCCCCAGGGTCTCGTGGACGAGCACGAGGTGCTGCACGGCCTGCTTCGCCTGCCGGATCCCGCCCGCCGCCTTGAAGCCGACTCGCCGGCCCGTCTCCTCGTACACGTCCCGGATCGCCTCGAGCATGCACAGCGCGACCGGCAGCGTCGCCGCCGGCGAGATCTTCCCGGTCGACGTCTTGACGAAGTCCGCACCGGCTGCGATCGCGAGCAGCGTCGCGCGCCTCACGTTGTCGTAGGTGCCGAGCTCCCCGGTTTCGAGGATCACCTTCAGATGGGCACCGCCGCAGGCCTCTTTCACCTGCACGACCTCGTCGTAGACCTTCGCGTAGCGGCCGGAGAGAAAGGCGCCGCGGTCGATCACCATGTCGATCTCGTCCGCACCGAGATCGACCGCCGCGCGCACGTCGGCGACCTTCACGGGCGTCGGGTACTGGCCCGACGGGAAGCCGGTGGCGACCGCCGCGACCTTCACGTCGCTGCCGTCCAGCCGCTCGCGCACCGCGGGCACGAGGTTCGGATAGACGCACACGGCGGCAACCGGTGGCACGGAGGGATCAGACGGGTCCGGCCGCCGCGCCTTCGAGGCCACCGCCGCCGCCTTTCCCGGCGTGTCCGCGCCTTCGAGTGTCGTCAGGTCGGTCGTCCGGACGGCGAGCAGGAGCGCCCAGACCTTCGCCTCGCGCTTGATCGAGCGCTTCGCGAGCGACGCGGCCCGCTCCTCGAGCGCGACGGCGTCCACCGCGCCGATCCGTGGCAGGCGAGCTTCGAGCGGCAGCTCGAACCCCGCCGGAAGCACAGGCGCCTGGGCCATGCACGTGAGTCTAGTCCTGCCCCGCGCGCGGAGAATCGCCGCCCTTGGGCGCCGGAGGAGAGGGCTACCCTGTCCCGCGATGATGAGGGCGCTCGCAGGGCTCGCCGCCACGGCGGCGATGACGATGGTGACCGCGGGAGCGAAGCCCGCCCCGGCGACGCAGGCGGTGACAGGCTTCAGCGGCACGGCCGAGACGGTGATGGGGACGCTCGTCGGGCCGCCGAGCCGCCGCTTCCTGACGCGGATCCGCAACGGGAAGATGGGCGGCGTCGTGCTCCTCGGCAACGGCTGGCTCACGCAGAGCACGGCAGCGTCGGTCACCGCGGAGCTGCAGCAGGCCGCCTGCACCCGCGGCGAGCCGCTGCTGATCGCGGTCGACCAGGAAGGGGGGCTCGTCAGACGGCTCGCCTGGGCGCCGCCGAACGAGGCGCCCGACCAGATGACGAGCCCGTTCGTCGCGCATTCCGAGGCCGCGGGCGCCGCGGCGGCTCTCCGCTCCGTCGGGATCGACGTCGACTTCGCACCCGTCGTCGACACGCCGGGCTCGGCGGGCAACTTCCTCGGCTCGCGCGCCTTCTCGCGCTCGCGCACGTGGAACGCGCAGATGGCTCGCGCCTTCGTCGGCGGCCTGCAGACGAACGGGATCGCGGCCACCGCGAAGCACTTCCCGGGCCTCGGCCTCGCGAGCGGCAACACCGACCACGGGCGGATCGTGATCAGGGCCGCAGCCTGGCGGCTCCGCCGCGACCTGCTCCCGTTCCAGAGCGCAATCCGCGCCGGTGTGAAGCTCGTGATGGTCTCGACCGCGATCTACCCCAGGCTCGACGGCTCGAAGAGACCGGCCGCCTTCTCGAGCACGATCATCGAGCGCCTGCTGCGGCAGAGGCTCGGCTTCAAGGGGGTGACAGTCACCGACTCGCTCACCGCGCCGGCCGCCGACCGGATTCCGCACACGGCCACCCGCGCCATGCTGGCCGGCTCCGACCTGCTCATCTTCGGCGCGGAGAGCGCAAGCGAGCGCGGCTACGCGACGCTCCTCGCGGACGAAGCCGCCTCGCCGCGGCTCCAGGCGCGCCTCACACAGGCCGCGGCGCGGATCCGCGCGCTGAAGGCCTGGCTCGCCCTGCACGGCGGCGCCACCTGCCCGGCGGGATAGCCCGGCTACAGCCCGAGTCGCTCGAGCGTCGCCGTGTCGCGCCGCCACCTCGGCCGCACCTTGACCCGGAGCTCGAGGAAGACCGGGTGCCCGAGCAGCACCTCGACCTCCGGCCGCGCGCGGGTGCCGATCTCCTTCACGACCGAGCCCCCCTTGCCGACGACGATCTGCTTCTGCGACTCGGTCTCGACGAGGATCGAGGCGCGTACGACCTTCTCCTCGATCTCCTCGACCTCCACGGAGATCGAGTGCGGCACCTCGTCGCGAGTCAGCCAGAGCGCTTTCTCGCGCACGAACTCGGCCACCTGCAGCTCGAGGGACAGGTCGGTGCGCTCCTCGGCCGGGAAGTAGAGCGGCCCTTCGGGCAGAAGCCCGACGAGCTCGTCGCGGAGCGCGGCCACGCCGTCGCCGGTCTTCGCGCTGACCGGATGGAGCGCACGGAACGGCCCGAGCCTCGCGGCTGCCTCCATCTGCTGCGCAACGTGGCCGGCCTTCAGGCGGTCGACCTTGTTGAGCGCGATCACCACCGGGACCTCCAGCCCGAAGACGCGGGAGGCGATGAAGCGGTCGCCGGCCCCGATCCGCTCCCGCGCCGACAGGACGAAGAGAACCGCCTCGATCTCCTCGAACGCGGCGTCGACCGTCCGCTGCATGCGCTCGGTGAGCTCGTCGAGCGGCCGCTGGAAACCCGGGAGGTCGGCGAGCACGAGCTGGTGGTCGTCGCCGTTCACGATCCCGAAGATGCGACGCCTCGTCGTCTGCGGCTTGTCGGAGACGATGGCGACCTTGCCGCCGCAGAGCGCGTTGACGAGCGTCGACTTGCCGACGTTCGGCCGGCCGGCGACGGAGACGAATCCGGACCTCACCCGCTCAGGTCCCACGTCTCCGGCAGCAGCTCGTCGGGGGCGTACTCGGCGACCGTCCCGTCGGCGCGCCGGAACCACACGCGCTCGAAGCGCCATTCGTGGAGCCACTGGCGGCAGCCGCCGCAGGGCGACGCGGTGATCGCGATCGCCTCGAGGTCTCCCGGCCGCAACCCCTCGCTCGCCGCCTTCGCGATCGCCGCCCGCTCCGCGCAGACGCCGAGCGGATAGGCCGCGTTCTCGACGTTCGCCGCCGCGATCACGCGGCCGTCGCGCGCGAGCAGCGCGGCCCCTACGAGGTAGTCGGAATACGGGGCGTACGCGTGCGCCGCGGCCGCATCCGCCCGCTCGAGGAGCTCCCCGGGAGTCACACGAGCTCGCCGCCCCCGTACAGGAAATGGCCGTTCGCCGTGTCCTGGAGGTCGAGGCCGAAGCCGAGCGGCCGCACGCGCCGGGCGAGCTCGTCGGGCGCCCAGCGCCGCTTGACGATGCGGAACGTCCGCCCGTCGGCGAGGGATCGCGTCTCCTCTCCGTCCGACTGGTCGGTGCCCGTGTGCGCGCTGTCGCCGGTTCCGCTGTCGACGAGGAAGACGCGGCCGCCGGGCGCGAGCGCCCCTTGCACGAGCGACCAGAACTCGTCCAGCCGCTCCTCCGGCACGTGCGAGAGCCAGAAGGAGAAGAAGACGAGGTCGAAGCGCTCGGCCGGCCGCCACGCGAACACGTCCGCCTGCACACGCTCGGCGTCGGAGGTGTTGAGCGCGAGCGTCTCCGCGTTGGCGTCGACAGCGACGACGCGGTCGGCGAGCCGGACGAGCCTGCGCGTCCAGATTCCCGTGCCCGCCGCGAGCTCGAGCACCGTTCCGGCCGGCGCGAACGCCTCGAGCGCCGCCTCCGCCTCGGCCACGTCCGCCTGCCAGCGCGCGAGCGCGTCGGGCGCGAGCTCGTAGCGCCCGCGGCGGTACCACCAGTCGTCGTACTCGGGAGCGCGCTCCGCGTAGTAGCGCTTCTGCTCGGCCACCGGGTCGCTCATGCGGCCACGGCCTCGCCGAGCAGAGCCTCGACGCCGCCGAGCGAGTCGGCGTAACGGGCTGCCCGCGGGTCGGGCCGGCGCACGAGCACCGCCGGCAGGCCGACGGCCTCGGCGCCGAGCACGTCCGCGACGACGTTGTCCCCGACCATCCAGGCCTCGGCCGGATGCAGCGCCTCGAGTACCGACGCGTAGGCCTGCGGGTGCGGCTTCTCGTAGCCCGTCTCGGCCGAGCACGAGAGGAAGGAGACGACGTCGTCGAGGCCGAGGCCCGCCACGATGTGCCGCAGCTCCGGAACGTGGTTGGAAAGGATCGCGTGCGTCCACCCTGCCCGCGAAAGGCGCTCGAGCGTCGGCAGCGTGTCCTCGAACAGCGCCCAGCCCACGCCGGGGTCGACGTAGAGCCGCCGCGCCGCGTCGGCGAGCTCGAGCGCCCGCGTGTGCTCGAGCCCCACGGCTTCGTAGGCCCGGGACAGGAGGGGAAGAACCGACGCCCACCACGCGTCCGGGTCGCGCAGCTCGGGATGCGCTACCTCCGGGCGATGCCACGGAAACCCGTCCCGCAGATGGGTCCGGAACGTGTCGGCGGAGTGCCCGTGCCCGGGCTCCTCGGCGTCGAGCGCCTCGGCGAGCAGGATGCTCCAGCCCGTCTCGCCGCGGCGATGGGCGAGCGTGCCGTCGAAGTCCCAGATCAGCAGCCGGCCGGTCTCGCTCATCCGACCAGCTGGAAGAGGACGAGCGTCGTGAGCGCGCCGAGCGCGCCGCCGTACACGACCTCGAGGAACGAGTGGATCCCCGACTCGACGCGCGTCTGCGCGACGAGGAGCGCCATGATCAGCGTCAGCGAGGAGACGACGAAGCGGTGCGTGTCGCTCACGAGGTACGTGACGGCGATCCAGCCGGCGAAGGCGAGCGCCGCGTGGCCCGACGGCAGCCCTCCGCGGAGCGGGGTGCCGCGGCCCGTCCATGCCTTCGTGGCGATCACGAGCAGGACGACGAGGACGAGCGCCACGAGCGTGACGTCCGCCGGCCCCGCCCGCACCCGGTCGAGCAGGTTCGTCGCGCGGCTGCCCGCGGCGCTCTCGAAGACGAGGTAGCCGACGGCGACCGCCGTGATCGAGGCGATGAGGACGGCGCCGGCGGCGATGTCCTTTGCGAGCTTCGCGTTCGGGTCGAACGACGTCGTCGAGACGTCGATCACGCCCTCGATCGCGGTGTTCAGCATCTCTGCCACGAGCACGAACGCGATGGCGAGGACGAGGGCGATCAGCTGCAGCCGCGACACGCCCACCGCCACGGCGCCGCCGAACACGACCGCGGCGGCGATGAAGTGGATCCGCAGGTTCCGCTGCGTGCGCAGAACGTGGATGACGCCCTCGAACGCGTAGTTGAAGCTGTCGAGCAGGGACGGCGCGCGTCCGGGTGCGGGCAGCGGAGAGCGCCGTGAGGGCCGCTCGCGCTGCTCGTCGTCCGGGTCGCGCGGCAGCGGCGTGACGCTCATCGCTTCCGCTCCGCCGCCGGCAGAGCCGGCGTCTCCGCTGCTTGCGCGCCTCCGTCGAGCCTACGGCGCGTGTAGGCCGCCTCGCGCGCGTCCATCTCCGGTCCGTGGTCGTAGCCGACGAGGTGCAGCAGCGCGTGCACGAGCGGCCGGCGCCACTCGTCGCCGACGACGTCGGGGCAGACCACGACGTCGCCGAGCTGGCGCGGCAGGCCCTCGGGCAGCGCTCCGACCCCGTCGATCGGGAAGGCCAGCGCGTCGGTCACCTCGTCGACGCCGAGGTGCTCGCGCTTCAGCTCCCGGCTCTCGTCCGGCCCCACGAACGCGAGCCCGAGCTCGCCCGCATCGATCCCCTCCCCCGCGAGGACGCAGCGCGCCAGCTCGACCGCCGACGCCTCGTCGACCTCGCGGCCGGAACGGTTGACGACCTCGACCTCGATCACCGGCTCCGCTGCGTCCCGGTCTGCTCGGCGTGCCGCTTGTACGCCTCGACGATCCGCTGCACGAGCTTGTGCCGTACGACGTCCTGGTGGCCGAACTCGACGAACGCGATCCCGTCGACCGTGGCGAGGATCTCGCGCACCTGGATCAGGCCGGACGCCTGCTCGCGCGGCAGGTCGACCTGGGTGACGTCGCCGGTCACCACCATCTTCGAGCCGAAGCCGAGCCGCGTCAGGAACATCTGCATCTGCTCGGGCGAGGTGTTCTGCGCCTCGTCGAGGATGACGAAGCTGTCGTTTAGCGTGCGCCCCCGCATGAACGCGAGGGGAGCGACCTCGATCGTGCCGCGCTCCATGTACGCATTGAGCTTCTCGGGGTCCATCGTGTCGTAGAGCGCGTCGAAGAGCGGCCGCATGTACGGGTCGACCTTCGCGAGCACGTCGCCGGGCAGGAAGCCGAGCCGCTCCCCGGCCTCGACGGCGGGGCGCGTGAGGATGATGCGGCCGACCTGCCGCTCCGACAGCGCCGCGACCGCGAGCGCGATGGCGAGGTAGGTCTTGCCGGTCCCCGCGGGGCCGATGCCGAAGGTCACCGTGCACTCGCGGATCGCGTCGACGTAGCGCTTCTGCGTGACGGTCTTCGGCGTGATGCGCTTGCCGCGGTGCGACCACACCACGTCGGAGAAGATCTCGCGCACGTCCTCGGCCTGGTCGATCGCGCCGAGGATCGCGTCGACGGTCCCGGCGCCGACCTCCTGGCCGCCTTCCACGAGCTCGACGAGCTCCTCGACGACGGCCTGCGCCTCGGCGACCTTGAGGTCGTCGCCGGCCAGCGTGAGCCGGTTACCCCGCAGGTTGACGGTGCAGCCGAGCCGGTCGCGGAGGGCGTTCAGCACGCCGTCGCCGATGCCTGCGAGCTCCGCCGCGACCTCGTTGGAGACGTCGAGAACCGTCTGCACAAGCGGCAGTGTAGGGCGCTTCGCGGCGCTCCCCCGCGCGCGGCCGCCGCCGAACAAGGGTTCGTTGCGTCGGTCACGAACGTGACTCCGTCGGCTGCATGCGCTAGCGTCTCGGGCCTCGGGCCTCCCTGTACCGCCGTTCCTATGCGACGTCACGGTCTCGCACTTCTCTGCACGCTCGCCCTCGCCGCCCTCGCGGCATCGGTCGCTGCCACCGTCGCGCGCGCCCACTCCACGCCGCAGATCCGCGCCGAGAAGTCGCGGGAACGCGCGGTTCTGGCTCAGGTCGCGCAGATCGGCAACGAGCTCCAGCAGGTCGAGGACCAGGCCTGGAACGCCCAGCAGAAGGTCGTCCTCGTCAACGCGAGGCTGCGGCAGAACGCGTACAGGCTCCACGTCGCGAAGGGCAACCTCCACGCCGCGCAGAAGCGGCTCATGCTGCGCATCTACTCGCTGTATGTGAACGGGGCGCCGAGCACCGTCGACGTGATCGCGGGCGCGCACAGCGTCTCGCAGCTGATCGACCGCGCGGAGTCGGCGCAGGTGCTCTCGAACCAGGACGCGGAGCTGGGACAGCAGGCTGTCCGCTTCGAGCACACCGTGCAGGCACGGGAGCGGCAGCTCAAGTCACTGAAGCGGAAGCGGGTGCAGGCGCTCGCCGAGATCAAGACGAAGCAGCGGCTGAAGCAGTCGGAGCTCGCCCAGCAGAAGCGGCTGCTCGCCTCGATCCACACGACGATCCAGCATCTCCAGGCACAAGAGGCGGCGCGCGAGCGCGCGGCACGGGCCGCGGCTCTCGCTCGCCTGCGGGCGCAGGTGGAGGCTCGCAAGGCGGCGGCGGCGCGTGCCGCCCAGGCCCAGCAGACGCAGCCGTCCACGTCCTCGAGCTCGTCCTCGTCCTCCGCGCCGACGGTCGTGCCGCCGCCGGTCAGCGTGCCGGCCGGGAGCGGCGGTGCCGGCCATCCCCAGGCGGCTTCGATCGCGCTCCATTACCTCGGCGTTCCCTACGTCTGGGGCGGCGCGAGCCCGAGCGGCTTCGACTGCTCGGGGCTCGTGATGTACGTCTACGCCCAGCTCGGGATCTCGCTGCCGCACTACACCGTCGCGCAGTGGAACGCGACCGAGCCCATCTCCCAGTCGGCCATGCAGCCCGGCGACCTCGTCTTCTTCAACGGACTCGGGCACGTCGGGATCTACATCGGCGGCGGCCAGTTCGTCGACGCCCCGCATACCGGGTCGGTCGTCCGCATCGACAGCATCGCGGGCTTCGGCAGCTTCGACGGCGCCCGCCGAGTTCCCTAGCTCCTACTAGGCGAGCTTCTCCCTGACGATCTGGCTCACCTGCGAGCCGTCGGCCCGGCCCGCGATCTGCGGCATGACGTCAGCCATCACGCGGCCGAGGTCGGCCATGCTCGTCGCCCCCACCTCGGCGATGACGTCATCGACGATCTCGTCGATCTCGTCCTCGGAGAGGGGCTCCGGCATGAACTCCTCGAGCACCTCGAGCTCCCGCTCCTCGGCCGCCGCCTGCTCCTCCCGACCGCCGTTGCGAAACGCCTCCGCCGCCTCGATGCGCCGCTTCCGCTCCCGCTGCAGCACCTGCAGCTCCTCCTCCTCGCTCAACGGCCGCTGCAACTCCTTCTGCGAGCTCTTCAGCGCGTTCAGGATCAGGCGCAGCGCGTCGCGGCGCTCGGCGTCGCGGGCCCGCATCGCATCCTTCAGCTCCTCGTCGATCTCCTCGATCAGACTCACGTCCAGCCGCCTTTGATGTGCCAGTGGAGATGGAACACCGTCTGGCCCGCCCCTGGGCCCACGTTGACCTCGACACGGTAATCGGTCAATCCGGCCCGCGCCGCGACGTCGGCGACGAATTCGAGCATCCGCTTCGCCTCCTCCGGCGGGAACTCGCCGATCTCGCGGAACGAGTCGACGTGCCGCTCGGGCAGGACGAGCAGGTGCGTCGGTGCCTGCGGGTTGATGTCGCGGATCGCGACGAAGCCGTCGGCCGCCGCGACGTGGTCACCCTCGCGGTAGAGGCGGCAGAAGAGACAGTCCTCGCTCATTCGGCGAGGATCCCATGTTCCGAGACCGCGGCGCCGCGGACCCGCACGAGCGCGCCGACCGGGGCCGCTTCCGCCACGAGCCACGGCGAGTAGTCGTCGCCGTAGCCGCGGCCGGGGCGGTCGACGAGGACGACGTCGTCGCGACCGACCTTGCTGCGCCAGTGCGCGAGGCATGCTTGGTGCGACGCCGCGCGCAGCCGCGCGCTCCGCTCCTTCTTCACCTGCGGCGGCACGGTGTCCTCTGCCGCGGTGCCCGTGCCCGGCCTCGGCGAGTACGGGAAGACGTGCACCTTCGTCAGGCCGGCCTCCTCGACCACGCGCAGCGTGTTCTCGAACGCGCGCTCGTCCTCGGCCGGGAAGCCGACGATGACGTCGCTCGTCAGGTTGAACTCGTCGCGCAGCGGCTCGAGCCGGCGCAGGTACGTGCCCGTCGAGTAGCGGCGCCCCATCGCGCGCAGGACGCCGTCGTCGCCCGACTGCAGCGGCACGTGCAGGTGCCGGCTCGCCGTCGGCGTCTCGCGCAGCGCGCGGACGAGCTCGCCGTCGACGTGGTTGATCTCGATCGAGGAGAGGCGCAGGCGCTCGAGCCCCGAAATCGCGCCCGCCTCCCGCACGAGGCGCGGCAGGCGGTAGCCGGCCGCGCGGTCGCGGTAGCAGCCGAGGTTGATCCCGGTGAGGACGACCTCACGATGCCCCTGGGCCGCGCGGCGGCGCACCTCCCCGAGCACGGCCTCCGCCGGCCGGCTACGGGAGGCGCCGCGCACGAGCGGGATCACGCAGAAGCGGCACGAGAACGAGCAGCCGTCCTGCACCTTGACGAAGGCTCGGACGCGGTCGAGGCGCGAGTCCGCCTGGACGCAGCCGATCGCGCCGACGCCGCCGGCCACGAAGTCCGGTGTCTCCTCACTGCGACGGGCGACGACGACCACGTTCTCGGGCAACCCGGCGAACGCGTCCCCGGCGAGGTTCGCGCCGCAGCCGGTGACGTAGACGCGCCCGTGCGTCCGCGCCGCGCGGGCGGCCTCCTTGCGCGACTTCGCCACCGCTTCGTGGGTGACGCAGCACGTGTTGACGACGGCGACGTCCGCGCCGCTTTCCAGCTCCACGTGTCCGTCCGCGAGCAGCCGCTCGCGCACGGCGTGCGCGTCGACGTGCGAGACCTTGCAGCCCAGGAAGCGGACGGAGAAGCTCGCCATCGCCGCGATGCTACTGAGCTACGGTCGTGCGAGCCCTCGCTCGACCTCCGCGATCCACCGCTCGTGCGCGTCGAGCAGGTGCTCGCCGAGGCGATGCACGAGGCGCAGATAGCGTTCGCGGTGGGGGAGCGTGGCCGCCCGCTCCGCGGCGGCCGCGAGCAGCGCGCGCTTGGCGGCGACGTCCTCGCGGAGCGCCCGCAGGCTCGCGACCACGTCCTCGTCCCGGCCGAGATCGGCGGCCAGCACGCGGACGAGCGCCTCGTGCTGGATGCGGGGCAGCCCGGACGGCTGCGCCAGCCACTCGCGCAGCGCGGCGAGGCCCTCCTCGGTCAGCTCGTAGTGCGTGCGCGGCGTCGTCCGGCCCGGCCGCCGGGTCGAGCGGAGGAGCCCGAGCCGCTCGAGCCGCTTCGGCTCGGCGTACCACTGGCTCTCGGCCGCGGCCCAGTAGAGCCCTCCCTGGGCCCGCATCATCCGCGCCAGGTCGTGCGGCCCGGCTCCGTCCCGCCCGACGAGCGCGAGGACGCAGTACGAGAACGGAGTGAGGCGGGGACTTGACAAGACTCCGGTTCGGAGCTTGGCGTAACGGCCGCAAGACTCTGTTTCGGACTTTAGGAGGAACCCGTGTCGACCATCACCTCGGCTCGCCCCGCACCGCTCTGGTTCATCGAAGGGCTCGTCCACATCCACGTCTCCGGCGAGGACACCGGCGGGCGCTATGCCGTCCTCGAGAACCACGTGCCGCAGGGCGACATGCCACCGCTGCACGTGCACCACGAGGAGGACGAGGTGTTCCACGTCCTCGAAGGTCGGTTCACGCTCTTTCTGCCTGGCACCGAGGCGCGACTTACGGCCGGACAGACGTTTCGCGCGCCACAGGGGTTCCGCACACGTATCGGGTGGAGTCGGAGACGGCGCGCCTGCTCGTCTTCTGCGCCCCGGCGCGGTTCGACGCGTTCGTGCGCGCCGTGGCCGACCCGGCGCCGGGCGAGGAGCTGCCGCCGCGCGGCCGGCCGCTCGACCCGGACCTGCTGGCCGCGGAGGCGGCGCGCCACGGGATCGAGCTCCTCGGCCCGCCCGGCGCCCTACCGGACTAGGCCCGCTCGAGCAGGTCGGCGGCCCACCCCTCGCGCACGCGCCTTCGCAGCGGTCGCCAGCCGTCGGCGCGCGGCGCGTCCCGTTCCAGGTAGCCGGACGTGACCGCGCGCTCGACGGGGAGCTGTGGGAGGATTCGTTCGACGACGTCGAGCGCGATGTTCAGGACCGCGAGCGCAGACGGAACCAGCTCCGTTCCGACGTCCACGGCGACATCGTTGGCAGCGACGTTCGCCCTCGTCGTCTCGAGGGCGACCTCGTCGACGTCGACCGCGGTCACCGGCGCGAAGCCGAGCTTGGCGGCCGCCACCGAGAGCACGCCGGAGCCGCAGCCGACGTCGAGCAGGCTCGCGGGCTCCACCTCCTGCAGCAGCTCGAGGCAGAGGCGCGTCGTCGCATGGGCGCCGGTTCCGAACGCACGGCCGGGATCGATCACCACCGCGATCGCGTCCGTCGGCGCCTCCTCCCAGGGCGGCCCGACCCAGCACCGCCCGACTCGGACTCCCTGGTGGAACGCCCGCCAGCCGTCCTCCCAGCCCTCGGCGACGTCGTCCACGGCGATCACGTCGAAGCCGAGAGGCGGCTCGTCCGCGTAGACCTCGTAGGCGCCGTCCAGCTCCTCGACGCCCTCCGGGAAGATGTGGAGCAGGAGCGCGAGCTCCGGCTCACCGCCGACGACGACGTATCGCCTCAGCGGAACGCGCTCTTGAGCTTGTCGAAGAGCCCGCCTTCTGCCCGGTCGTAGGTGCGCTCGTCCGCGCGCTCGTCGAACTCGCGCAGCAGGCGGCGCTGCTCGTCGTCCAGCCGGCGGGGCACGAGGACGTTGACGAGGATCCGCTGGTCGCCGCGGCCGTAGCCCTGCAACACCGGCATGCCGCGACCGCGGAGGACGACGATCTCGCCGGGCTGCGTCCCGGGCGGGAGATCGAGGTCCTCCTCCCCGTCGAGCGTCGGGATCGCGATCCTCGCGCCGAGCGCAGCCTGCGTGAACGTGAGGTCGACGGTCGTGTAGATGTCGTCTCCCTCGCGGACGAACCGCTCGTCGGGGCGGACGCGCACCTCGACGTAGACGTCACCCGAGCGCCCCCCGACGAGGCCGGCGTGCCCCTCGCCCGTTAGACGGATCCGCTGCCCGTGGTGGATTCCCGGCGGGATCTCGACGTCGAGCGTCCGCTCCTCGACCACGCGCCCGGCGCCGCGGCACTCGGCGCACGGCTGCTCGATCCGGCGGCCCGATCCCGAGCACTCCGGGCAGGTCTGGGTGCGGACGAACTCCCCGAACACGCTTCGGGTGACCTGTTGGAGGCGGCCCGATCCGTTGCAGGTCGGGCAGGTCGCGATCTCGCTGCCCGGCTCGGAGCCGTCCCCGCCGCAGCGTCGGCACGTCACCGCCACCTCGAAGGGGACCTCGCGCGTGACGCCGTGAGCGGCCTCCACGAGGTCGATCTCGACCGTCGCCGCGAGATCGGCGCCCCGCGCGCGCCGTCCTGCAGCCCGGCCGCCGAACAGGACATCGTCGCCGAAGAAGGCCGAGAAGAGGTCGGCGAGGCTGCCGAAGTCGACGTGCCCGGGCTGGAACCCTCCGCTCCGCAGGCCGGCGTGGCCGTAGCGGTCGTAGAGCTCACGCGTCTCGGTCTTCGAGAGCACCTCGTAGGCCTCGACCACCTCCCGGAACCGCTCCTGCGCGTCGGGCGCGTCGGACACGTCGGGATGAAGCTCGCGCGCGAGCCGCCGGAAGGCGCGCTTGATCTCCGCCTCGCTCGCCTCGCGCCCGACGCCGAGCAGGTCGTAGTAGTCGCGGTCGGTCGTGGCCATCGCCCGGAATGTAGCGAGGGGGTCTGCCGCCGAAGCCGGGCCTCAGCCCTCGTCGTAGATCGACTCGACGAAGCGCGAGAGCTCGAGCGCGGCGGACCGCACGGCTCCCAGCGCCTTCTCGTAGTCCATGCGGACGGGGCCGACGAGGCTCACCGCGCCGAGCGCCCGGTGGACGAGCCCGTAGCAGGCGCCGACGAGCGCGATCTCGGCGAGAGCGGGGTGCGCGAGCTCGTGCCCGAGCCGGACGAACGGGCGTGGCGACGTGCTCGGCTCCCCGAGCAGCTCGAGCAGGTCGGCGCGGCGCTCGACGAGCTCGAACAGGCTCCGGTAGGCGTCGAGCTCGTCGGCGCGGACCTCGCCGAGGAGATCCGCGGCGCCGCCCACGTAGAGGCGCTGCTCGGCCGAGACGAGCTCGGTGAACGCCGGCCGGAGCGCCGCGAGGAAGTCGCGCTCCGCGTTGCTCAGCCCCTCGTCCTCGAACCGGCGCCGAAGCAGCCCCGTCCCCAGCTGCAACCCGGCGACCGCCTCGTTCAGGTAGTCGCCCGCCCACTGGGCGAGGCCGGCGTCGACGGGCTCGTCGAAATGGAAGAGCCGCTTCGAGACGCCGCCGGCGGAGGTGATGACGACGACCATCACGAGCTGCGGTTGCAGCAGCAGCACCTCGACATGCCGCACGTGTGTCGCCTCGAGCGAAGGCGCCGAGACGAGCGCGAGGAGCCGCGTCACCTGGGAGAGCATCTCGGTCGTCGCCTGCAGCGCCGACTCGACCTCGTTGTTGGTGGAGGTGAGATCGAGCGGGAAGGCGGGCGGATGCGGCTCGAGCCGCCCGAGCAGCTCGTCCGCGTAATAGCGGTAGCCGCGCTCGGTCGGCACGCGCCCCGCGGAGGTGTGCGGATGGGTGAGCAGCCCGAGGTGCTCGAGCTCCGCCAGCTCGGCGCGCACCGTCGACGGCGAGACGCGCAGGTCGGAGCGCTCGACGAGCGTCTTCGAGCCGACCGGCTGGCCGGTGCCGACGAACTCCTCGACGACGCGGCGGAGTACCGCCCGCTGCCGCTCGCTCAGCTCCAGCGTTTCCTGCATTTGCAGGAGATTTTAGCCGCCGGCCCGGCGCGGACCCGCCGCTCAGGCGAGGATCTCGGCCGTCACGGCGCCGCCGAGGAAGCGCCCGCGCCGCGTCAGCGCGAGCGTCCGGCCGCCGTCGACCGCGAGGCCGAGCCGCTCGGCGCGCGCGAGCCCGCGCGCGTCGAGTGCCGAGCGGAGGCCGCCGAGCGACAGGGGCTCGTCGAGCCGGAGCCCGAGCATCAGCCGCTCGCGCGCCCGCACGTCGGCATCGAGCGGCTCGAGCTCGCGCTCCGGCAAGCGGCCGGCGGCAAGCGCCTCCAGGTAGTGGCGGAGGCGGGGGGTGTTGCGCCAGCGCAGGCTCTCGATTGTGCTGACCGCGCCGATCCCCAGCCCGAGATAGTCGCGGCCGAGCCAGTAGGCGAGGTTGTGCCGGGCGCGGAAGTCCCGCCCCTCCGCGTCAACGCGGCAGAAGTTCGCCGTCTCGTACCAGCGGTAGCCGGCGCCCGTGAGCCGCGTCACGACGCGCTCGAAGTAGTCCTCCGTCGCGTCGGCCTGGCGCACGAGCTCCGCTCCCCAGGCGTGGGTGAAGCGCGTCCCCGGCTTCGCCTCGAGCTCGTAGCAGGAGAGGTGCTCCGGTCCGAGCGCGAGGGCGTCGTCGAGGTCCGCCTCGAGATCGGAGGCGCCCTGGCCCGGGATCCCGTAGACGAGATCGAGCGATATGTTGTCGAAACCGGCATCACCAAGATGGTGCACGGCGCGTCGGACGTCGTCCGGCTGGGCAACGCGCTCGAGCACGTCGAGCAGCCTGGGCCGGAAGGTCTGCGCCCCGAGGGAGACGCGGCTCGCGCCTGCTGCGTGCAGCGCGCGGGCGACCTCCGGGGTCACCGTCTCGGGGTTCGCCTCGACCGTCACCTCCTCGGCAGCGGGCAGCGACCCTAGGAGGCGCACGAGGTCCGGCAGGGCGGTGAACGTCGGGGTGCCGCCTCCGAGGAAGACCGTCTCGAGCTCGTCGGAGAGGAGGAGGCCCCGCTGGAGCTCGAGCTCCCGCAGGAGCGCATCGACATAGCCGGCGTGCTGGCCGCGGCGGCCGACCACGGTGACGAAGTCGCAGTAGCCGCAGCGGTGGGAGCAGAACGGCAGGTGGACGTAGAGGTGGCGCGCCCGCCCGCTCACGAGCGCTGCCCCTGGCCGATGTTGAGGACCGCGAGGAACGCCTCCTGCGGCACCTCGACGGCGCCGACCTGCTTCATCCGCTTCTTGCCCGCCTTCTGTTTCTCGAGCAGCTTCCGCTTGCGCGTGATGTCGCCGCCGTAGCATTTCGCGAGCACGTCCTTCCGCTTCGCCTTCACCGTCTCACGCGCGATCACACGCGAGCCGATCGCGGCCTGGATCGCGATGTCGAACATCTGGCGCGGAATCTCCTCGCGCAGCTTGTCGACGAGCGACCGCCCTCGCTCGTAGGCGAGGCCGCGATGGACGATGAGCGACAGCGCGTCGACGGGCTCCCCGCCCACGAGCACGTCGACGCGGACGAGGTCGCCGGGCTTGAAGCCGGCGAGGTCGTAGTCGAACGAGGCGTAGCCGCGCGTCCGTGACTTGAGCTGGTCGTAGTAGTCGAGGACGATCTCCGCGAGCGGGAGCTCGTGGGTCAGATGGACGCGCTCCGGCGACAGGTACTCCAACCGCCCGAACGTGCCGCGCCGCTCGTTGTTGAGCTCCATGACGGCGCCGACGTGCTCCTTCGGGACGATGATCGAGGCGGCGACGTAGGGCTCCTCGACCTCCTCGACCTCGCGCGGGAACTCCGCCGGGTTGTGCACCTCGACCCAGTCGCCGTTCTTCTCCTTCACGCGGTAGGCGACGTTCGGCGCGGTCACGAGGAGGTCGAGGTCGAACTCGCGCTCGAGCCGTTCGCGGACGATCTCCATGTGGAGAAGCCCGAGAAACCCGCAGCGGAAGCCGAAGCCGAGCGCCTGCGATGTCTCCGGCTCGTAGACGAGCGCCGCGTCGTTGAGCTTGAGCCGTTCGAGCGCGTCGCGCAGCTCCGGGTAGTCGTCCGAGTCGGTCGGGAAGAGTCCGGCGAAGACCATCGGCTTGACGTCCTTGTAACCGGGCAGCGCCTCCTCCGCCGGCCGTCGGACGGCGGTGAGCGTGTCGCCGACGCGCAGGCGGGTCACGTCCTTCAGGCCGGTCACGACATAGCCGACCTCCCCGGCGGTCAGGCGCTCGACGGCCGTCATGGCCGGCGAGAAGACGCCGAGCTCCTCCGCGTCGAAGCGGGTGTCGGTGACCATCGTGCGGAGCCCCTCGCGGGTGGAGAAGACGCCGTCGACGACACGGACGAAGGCGACGACGCCTCGGTACTGGTCGTAGGACGAGTCGAACACGAGGGCGCGCGGCGGCGCCCCGGGGTCACCGACCGGCGGCGGCACGCGCTCGACGATGGCGTCGAGAACGGATGCGACGCCCTCCCCGGTCTTGGCGGAGATGCGCAGCACGCGGGCCGGGTCGTCACCGAGGAGGTCGGCGACCTCGATCGCCGTCCCGTCGGGATCGGCCGCGGGCAGGTCGATCTTGTTCGCGACCGGCACGATCTCGAGCCCGTTCTCGATCGCCAGGTAGGCGTTCGCGAGCGTCTGCGCCTCGATGCCCTGGGCGGCGTCGACGACGAGGAGTGCGCCCTCGCACGCCTGGAGTGCGCGCGAGACCTCGTACGTGAAGTCGACGTGTCCCGGCGTGTCGATCAGGTTGAGCTCGTGCCCTTTCCAGGTGACGCGGACCGCCTGGGCCTTGATCGTGATGCCGCGTTCCCGCTCCAGCTCCATGGAGTCGAGAACCTGCTCGCGCATCTCGCGCGCCGAGACGGCTTCCGTCAGCTCGAGGATGCGGTCGGCGAGCGTCGACTTGCCGTGGTCGATGTGCGCGATGATCGAAAAATTGCGGATCCGTGCCTGGTCCACGAGCGGCGATGGTACTCACGCACGTCCGTTTCAACCCTGGCTGCTCGAGGCGTTCACAGGCGCTCCCCCGCCCAGGGTGGGGTAGCTCTCCCTCCGCCCTCGCTACCGAGCCTATCCGCCAACCCGTGCCGTCCGGCCGGCTGCTTCATGGCGGTTCCGTGTCGAAATTCCCGTCCGCGACGCGTGGCATCCGCCCTTCAGCTCCAGATCAGGCTCGCGCCCGCCGCAGCCGCGACAACGTCTCCAGCTCGCGCACCCCCAGCAACCGGCACGCTCCGAAGAAGACTGCATAGCCGAGCCCCAGCCCGAGCCCGAGCGAGACGACCTGCGCCGGCAGCGAGTGTCCGATCCCCGAGTCGATGAGACGCCAGACGGCCCAGGCGACCGCGGCGAGGGCCGCCGAGGCGACCGTAACGAGACCGAAGCTTCGGGCCGTCTCGGTGAGCCCGAATCCGCCCATACGGCGCCGAAACAGGACGATGAGCGCCCACGTCCCGGCGATGTTCACGAGCGACGTCGAGAGCGGGATCCCCCAGATCCCGAGCCGGTAGAAGACGGCGTCGAAGAGCGCGTTCAAGCCAAGGTTTCCGAGGGCGACCCAGCTCGGGATCCACGGGGACTGCAGCGAGAAGAACCCGCGGTTCAGCATCAGCATCGTGCCGTTGAAGGTGAGGCCGAGCGCGAAGGCGGCCAGGCACGGCGCCACGATCGCGGTGTCATGAGTCGTGAAATTCCCGTGCTGATAGAGCAGCCGCACGATCGGGGCTGCGAGGACGGCGGCGGCCGCGCTCGCCGGGACGAGCAGGAACGAGATCAGCCGCAACCCCGTGACGACGGTCCGGCGGAACGCGTCCCAGTCCTCTCGCGAGGCGTGCCGGGACAGCAGCGGGAAGAGCACCGTCGCCACCGCGACGGAAAACATTCCCTGCGGGAGCATGTAGAGCCGGAAAGCGCGGACGATCGCCGCCGGCGCGAGGTGCGGGTTCAGGAAATGCGTCGCGAAGAGCTGGTCGATGACGGCGTTGATGTTGATCAGCCCGAGCCCGATGGTGACCGGCACCATGAGCACGAACGTCCGCCGCACGGCCGGGTCGTGGATGTCGATCACCATCCGCAGCCGGTCGTCGCGGCCGCGCAGCCAGGGCAACGGCAGCAAGAACTGCACGATCGTGGCGACGAGGATCGCGACCGCGTAGAAATAGAGTCTCGTCGCCTTGCTGTGCGAGCTCTCCACCCCCAGCGCGAGCCCCAGCAGGATCACGAGGTTCCACGCGACCGGCGTCAGGGCCGGAACGGTGAAGTGGTCGTAGCTGTTGAGGATCCCGACGACGATCCCCGTGAGCCCGAGGACGAGGACGAGGGGGAAGAGGATGCGCGCGAGGCCGGCGGCGAGGGCGCCGTATTGCTGGCCCGGCCCGTAATGGAAGACGGCCATCACCCACGGCGCGACGACGACGAACAGGGCGGTGAGACCGCCGAGCCCGAGCAACATCAGCCAGAAAAGCGACGAAGCGACACGCCAGGCCCGCTTCCGCTCTCCCTTGACGAGCAGATCGCTGAAGACGGGGACGAACGCGGCGGAGAGGGCGGAATCGGCGACGAGCGACCGGACGGTATTCGGGATCAGAAAGGCGATCTCGAACGCGTTCACCTTGCCGGAGATGCCGAACAGGGCGGCCTGGACGATCTCCCGGACGAGACCGATGACGCGCGAGAGCCCGGTGGCGACCGCGAAGATGACGCCCGACCGCGCGAGGCCGCGCGCGGCGTCGGGCTCCGGCTCGGCCTCGACCGGTGCCGCAACCCCGACCTGGGTCGCCTGCGCCTCTTCGTCGAGCGACCTGGCGGTCAGCTCGCCGCGGTCGCGCCGCGGACGGAGGATCGTGGTCGGCTGCTCCGCGGGATCCTGCGCGACCAGCCACGCGTCGAGCGTCGCGTCGCTCTCGAAGTACGCCGGCTTTCCCTGTTCGCGCCGGCGGCGGTCCCGCGCCAGCCGCCGCTCGTGCCGCTGCCGCTCGGCGTCGTCCACGAGGGCAGCATAGGGAGAGGGGTTGCTACCATCGGCCGGCCTGCGAGTCGCGGGTCTTTTTCGAGATGCCGAACATCAAGCAGCAGGAGAAGCGCGTTCGCCAGGCGGTGCGGCAGCGGCACGAGAACCTCCGCTGGCGCTCGACGGCGAAGACGCTCATGCGGCGCCTCACCGAGGCCGTGGCGGAGGGCGACGCGGAGGAAACCGACGCGCGTCACCGCGAGCTCGTGCGGTGGCTCGACCGGGCCGCGGCGCACGGCGCCCTGCACCGGAACACGGTGGCCCGGCGCAAGTCACAGGCGGCGAAGCTCGCCGCCGGCGCCTCGCAGAAGTAAGGCGCTAGTTCGCGCGCTCCTCGGGGCGACGGGTGATCTCGACGAGCGCCCGCTCGAGCTGCAGCTCCGGCGGAAGGCGTGAGCCTCCCTTCGCCCCCGCGTCGAGCTCGGCGAGCCGAACGATCGCCTGCGCGAGCTCCTCGGGCGCGAAGTTCGCCGCCTGCTTCGACGCCTTCTCGGCGACGAACGGGTGGATCTTCAGCCGGCTCGCGATCTCGCTCGAACGGACGCCCTCGTCCGCGAGGCGGGAGACCTTCCGCACCCGGCCGACGTGCGCGACGAGCGAGCCGACGAGCCGGACCAGCTCGCCCGAGCGCGACCGGTGCGAGCGGTCGAGCAGCGACTCCGTGGCGCGCAACGTCGCGGCGACATCGCGCCGCCCCCAGGAGTCGGTGAGGGCGAAGATCGGCGTCTCCGCACGCCCGACCGCAAGCTCCTCGACCGTCGTCCGGGTGATCTGTTCGGCGTTGGCCCAGGTCGCCAGCTTTTGGATCTCGGAGGCGAGATCGCCCACGTCGTCCCCGACAGCCTCGACCAGCGCCCGGCACGCGTCGCGGTCGGCCGAGGCGCCGAGGAGGTCGAACTGCTCGGCGATCCAGTCCGGGAGCTGCTTCTTCGACACGTCATAGGCGAGCACCTGGCCCGTCTTGGCCACTGCGTTCGCGAGCGCCGCATCGCGCTTGATTCCCTCGCCGACGAGCGCGAGCACGGTCGTCGGCGCAGGTGCGGCGAGGTAGGCCTCGATCTCCTTCACGTCGACTGCCTTCCACGCCTCGACGCCGTCCACCACGACGAGCCGCGCCTCGCCGCCGAAGAGGCCGAGGGCATTGCAGGCGGCCACCGCGTCCTCGCCCGCGGTCTCCGCGGCGTGAAGGTGCTCGGTCGCTTCCTCACCGATCCGCCCGCGCAGCCGCCGGAGTGCCAGCGCGATCTTCGGCCGGTTCGTTCCCGTCAGGAGGTAGACCGGCTTCAGCTCGCGCTCGCTCGCCACGGCGCCAAGCATAGGCGGCGGCACCGGCCGCTCCCAGGCCGAGGAGAGCGGCCGCGCGAGGCGACGTCACCTGCGCGCCCGGGACACGCGCGAACGCCCGCGCACAGGCCGCGACGAACCAGGCGCCCCAGCCGTTGAGCTGCGCCATCGCCGCGGCAACCGACGGCGCGAGGGGCGCGACCAGGGCTGTGAGGAGCGCGAGGCCCAATACCTCGACCACGACCGGAACCGCGACCACGTTCGCCGGCACCGTGACGAGGGAGATCTGGTGAAACTGGAACCATGTCACGGGTGCCGTCGCGAGGCCGCAGGCCGTCGACACCCCGATGAGCTGGGCAAGCTCGTGCGAGACGGGGTAGCCCTCGAGCGCCCGGACGACGCGCGGGGTCACGAGGAAGATCGACGCGACGGCCGCGAACGAGAGCTGGAAGCCCGCGTCGAACAGGGAGTACGGGTTCCAGCCGAGCAGGACGGCGGCCCCGACGAGCAGCGCCTGCCAGCGGTCGCGCTCACGGGCCGCGAGCCACGCGAGCGAGCCGAGGCCGGCGGCGAGCGCCGCCCGCACGACGGACGGATGGAGACCCACGGCGAGCGCGTACGAGCCGATCGCGACCAGAGCGGTGATCTGAGCCGCGTAGCTGCCGAAGCCGAGGAGCAGGACGACCGTCGCGGCTCCGCCTCCCACGGCGGCGACCTTGAGCCCGTCCACCGCAAGACAGTGGTAGAGACCCGTGGAGCGGAAGTCCGCAAGGAGCCCGTCGGCGACGTCGGACGAGCGGCCGAGGACGATCGCCTCGATCACGTCGCGCCGTTCGCCCTTCAGCCCCGGCGCGGTGTTGGCAGCGAGCCACCGGCCGACGCGGTCACCGACCGCGGCCACTCCGCTGCGTCGGCCGACGACCCGCCAGGCCTGCCCGCGCAGCACGACGTGGACGCCCTGGCGACGCAGCCACTTCGCTTCGTCGAAGCCGTTGGACGGACCGGGCGGAGCGCGCAGCTCGCCGACGAGCGCGAGGCGCGCACCTCGCGGCGGCGACCGTCCGAGTGGAAGCTCCAGCAGGACCGGTTCGTGCGCGCGCAACGTCCCCCAGCGGAGCACGACCGCCCGCATGCGCTGGTCGAAGGTGCCCACCCGCGGCGGCTCCTCGACCTCGACGACCGCCCGCTCGAAGGTGCCGACTCGGGAGGCGAGCGCGCTGCGGTCGAGCTCGCCGAGCCGCATGCCGCCCCACGCCCAGGCGACGGCCAGGACGCCCGCGGCGAGGGCCGGCCGCCGATGGCGCGGGTCCGACGCCAGGAGGCCGAGGCAGGCCAGGGCGCAGGCCACCGCGACCGTGGGAACGATCGCCGGACGGGCCGCGTTCGCGAGCGCGAAGCCGAGGCAGAGGGCGGCCATGATCGTGTGGGGCAGGCGCAGCGTCACGTCAGGGAATGACGAGGCCTTTGAGCTGCGCCATGTGCGCCGGCCCGATCCCCGGGACGCCCTGCAGCTCTTCCACCGAGTGGAACGCCCCGTGCTGCTGCCGGTAGTCGAGGATCTTCTGCGCCGTGACCGGGCCGATGCCCGGTAGGGCCTCGAGCTGCTCGAGCGTGGCCGAGTTCAGGTCGAGCGGTGCGGACGGCGAGGAGCCGGCGGCGGGAGGGCTCGCCGTCGCGACACCGGCCGCACCGCGTCCGGGGACGATCACCTGCTCGCCGTCGGCGACCGGGGCGGCGAGGTTCACGCCGTCGAGCTGTGCCTTCGCCCTCGGTCCGCCGGCGGCCGCGATCGCGTCGTCGATCCTCGAGCCGGGCCGGAGACGATAGAGCCCCGGATGACGCACCGCTCCCGCGAGGTCGACGACGAGCAGCTTGGGTGCCGAGGCCTTCGGCCTCGCAACGGGCCGCACCGGGGTGACTGCCGACGCCGCCCTCCCACCGCCGCCGAGATGCCGCGCCAGAAGGAGGAGCAGGACGACCACCGCGAGAGCGCCGCCGAAGAGCTGTCGTCGAGACAGGGCCGGGATCCGAACATCCACGTCGTCCATCGTGACAACAGAGCTGTGTCGCGTGTGTGCCGGCTTCCTCGCGGCTTCGTAGACTCGCGTGGTGGCCGACTGGGCGACCATCTCCGCGCTGGCGACCGCAGGGGGCACGCTCGCCCTCGCCGGCGTCACGCTGGCCTCGGTCCGCTCGGCGAACCGCGCGGCGCGAGTCGCCGAGCAGTCGCTCCTCGCCGCGCAGCGGCCGCTCCTCGTCCCCTCGCGAACCGAGGATCCGGCCGTCAAGGTCGGCTTCCAGGACGACGTCTGGTTCTCGGTCCCCGGTGGCCAGGCGATCGCGGAGGCGAACGACGAGGCCGACTACTTCGTGATCGCGGTTCGGAACGTCGGCACCGGGATCGCCGTCCTCCACGGCTGGCGCCTCCTCCCGGAGCTCGAGTTCGGCGCTGACGTCAGGCCGACGCCGCTCGAGGACTTCACGCGACTCACGCGCGATCTCTACGTCGCTCCCGGCGACGTCGGCTTCTGGCAGGGCTCGTTCCGCGACCTGCGAGCGAGGGCTACCGGACCGCGCGGCGCTCGATCGAAGCGCGGGAGCGGATGGGCGTCGACATCCTCTACGGTGACTTCGAGGGCGGACAGCGAGTCATCAGCCGCTTCATGCTCACGCCGCGCGAGACGGAGGAAGGCGTGCTCTGGTACGCCGGAGTCGGCCGCCACTGGAACGTCGACCGTCCGGATCCGCGGGAGCGCTAGACGACGAAGTTCACGAGCTTGCGCGGGACGACGATCGTCTTGCGCGGCTCGCCGCCGTCCAGATAGGCCCGGACGCGCTCGCTCTCGCGGGCCCTCGCAACGAGCTCGTCCTCGCTCAGCGCGGCGTCCACCTCGAGCCGGTCGCGCACCTTGCCGTTGACCTGGACGACGAGCTCGAACGTCTCGCGGACGAGCTGTTCCTCGTCGGCCTCCGGCCACGGCTCCTCCCACAGCCGCTCGTGGCCCAGCACACCCCACAGCTCCTCGGCGACGTGGGGCGCGTACGGCTGGATCAGCGAGACGGCCGTCTCCGCAGCGAAGCGCGCGTCGGGCGCGTCGACCGCGCCGGCGAGCTCGTTCACGAGCTCCATCAGCGCCGCGATCGGGGTATGGAACTGGAATCGGCGCAGGACGTCGTCCGTGACCCGCGCGATCGTCTCGTTCGCCTTCCGCGCCAGCGCGCCTTGGCGCTCGCCCGGAGACGGCGCCGTCTCCGCGACCTCGTGCACGACGCGCCACAAGCGCCGCAGGAAGCGGACGATGCCCTCGATGCCCGAGTCCGTCCACTCCATGTCCTGGTCGGCGGGGCCCATGAAGAGGATGTAGAGCCGCACGGCGTCGGCGCCGTACGCGTCCACGACCGCGTCCGGCCCCTCCGTGTTCCCCTTCGACTTCGACATCTTCGTCCCGCCGAGCGTCACCCAGCCCTGGTGGAAGAGACGGGCGAAGGGCTCCCGGAACCCGACCATCCCCCAGTCGTTCAGCGCCTTGACGAAGAAGCGCGAATAGAGCAGATGACCGGTCGCGTGGTCGATGCCGCCGATGTACTGGGAGACCGGCAGCCAGTAGTCGACGACGAAGCGGTCGAACGGCGCCTCGTCGTTGTGCGAGTCGATGTAGCGCAGGAAGTACCAGGAGGAGTCGACGAACGTGTCCATCGTGTCGGGGTCGCGCCGCGCCGGCTCGCCGCACCGCGGGCAGTCCACGTTCATGTACTCCTCGTCGGCCGCGAGCGGCGGCTTGCCCTGCGGGGCGTAGTCCTCGATGTCGGGCAGGATCACCGGCAGCTCGTCCTCGGGCACCGGGACGACGCCGCAGCGCTCGCAGTGGACGAACGGGATCGGGCAGCCCCAGTAGCGCTGTCGTGACACGCTCCAGTCGCGCAGGCGGTAGTTGACCGTCGCCTTGCCGCGGCCTTCCGCCTCGAGCGCCGCGACGATCGCCTGCGCGCCCTCGGCGGCCGGCATCCCGTCGAAGCGGCCCGAGCCGACGAGCCTCCCCTCCTCGTCGATCACGACCTTCGCGGGTAGCGCGAGCGTCTCGGCGAACTCGCCGTCGCGCTCGTCGTGCGCCGGGACGGCCATGATCGCGCCCGTCCCGTAGTCCATCAGTACGTAGTCGGCCACCCAGATCGGCAGCCGCTCGCCGTTGACCGGGTTGACCGCGTGGAAGCCGGTGAAGATGCCGGTCTTCTTCGTCTCCGCCGCGCGCTCCTCGACGGGCCGCGCGCCGGCGTGGCGCGCGTACTCCCTCGCCTCCTCGCTCGCGCGCGACTCGACGAACGGATGCTCGGGCGCGACGACGAAGAAGGTCGCCCCGTAGAGCGTGTCGGCGCGGGTCGTGAAGACGGCGATGTCCTCGCCCGTCTCCTCGACGCGGAACAGGATCTCGGCGCCCTCGGAGCGGCCGATCCAGTTGCGCTGGATCGCCATCGTGCGCGCCGGCCACTCCGCGCCCTCGTACTCGAGCAGCTCGTCGGCGTACGAGGTCGTGCGCATGTACCACTGCGTCATGTTCCGCAGCTCGACCTCGGCGCCGCAGCGCTCGCAACGGCTGTCGACGACGTACTCGTTGGCGATCACCGTCTGGTCGTTGGGGCACCAGTTGACGGGCCCCTCCTTGCGGTAGCAGAGGTCGTGCGCGACGAACTGCTGGAACAGCCACTGCGTCCAGCGGTAGAAGCTCGGCTGGTGGGCGGCGACCTCGCGGTCCCAGTCGATCGCCCAGCCGAGCCGCTTCATCTGGGCGCGCATCTTCTCGATGTTCCGCTCGATCGTCTCGCGCGGGTGCCGGCCCTCGCGGATCGCGGCGTTCTCGGCGGGGAGGCCGAACGCGTCCCAGCCCATCGGCCGCACGACGTTCCAGCCGCTGCGGCGGCGGACGTGCGTCTGGATGTCGCCCATCGTGTAGTTGAGGACGTGGCCCATGTGCAGGCTCGGGCCCGACGGGTACGGCAGCATCTCGAGCTGGTACCAGTGGTTCTCCTCCGTCGGGGAACCCGGGACGGGGTTCGGGACGTGGAAGGCCCGCTCGTCCTCCCAGACGCGCTGCCACTTCGCCTCGATCTCGTGCGGGTCGTATCTCGGTGTCATCGGACAAGCCCTCTGGAACGAAAAAACCTCTCCGAGGAGAGGTCGTGGGGAGATCGGCGCGGCTTTCCGCCGCGTGTTCCTCCCTGAACTAGATAAGAAGCAGCTCCTGCATCGGGCTCTCGATACTAGCAGGGTGCTCGAGATCCTTCCGGAAACCGCGCGGATCGAGGACGGGGAGCTCGCGCTCGGCGGTGTTCGCGCGGGCGAGCTGGCGGAGCGGTACGGGACGCCGCTTCTCGTCTACTGCGAGGCGACGATCCGGAGCCGGGTGCGCGCCTACCGCGAAGCGGCGCCAGGGGCGCTCCTCGTGTACGGGACGAAGGCGTTCGCCAACGTCGCGCTCCTGCGGCTGCTGGCGGAGGAGGGTGTCGGCGCCGACGTCTCGACGCTCGGCGAGCTCGCGTTCGCGCGGGCTGCCGGGATCCGCGGCGAGCGGATCGTCTTCCACGGCAACAACAAGTCGCAGGAGGAGCTGCGCGCCGCGGCGCAGGCCGATGCGCTCGTCGTGCTCGACTCGCCCGGCGAGGCGGAGGCGGCCGCGGAGGCCGGCGTGCGGCGGGTGCTGGTCCGGCTCACGCCCGGGGTCGAGGCGCTGACGCACCGCTCGATCCGGACCGCGCACGAGGGGTCGAAGTTCGGCCTCGCCCCCGACGCCGCCGAGCGCGAGGTCGAGCGGGCGCGGGAGCTCGGCCTCGACGTCGAGGGCGTGCACGTGCACGTCGGCTCGCAGCTCGAGCGGCCCGACGAGAGCGTGCTCGCGCTCGAGCGGGTGCTCTCGTTCCTCGAGCGGCTGGAGTGGACGCCTCGCGTCCTCGATCTCGGCGGCGGGCTCGGCGTGGCGCACAACCGCGAGGAGCGGCTACCCGGCGTGGCCGAGTTCGTGCGGCCGCTCGTCGAGCGGGTTCCCGACGGCGTGTCGCTGATCCTCGAGCCCGGCCGCTCGCTCGTCGGCCGCGCGGGCGTGACGCTCTACCGCGTCGGCTCGGTGAAGGAGACGGGCGGCGTCGTGTACGCCGCGATCGACGGCGGCATGTCCGACAACCCGCGCCCGCAGCTCTACGGAGCGCGCTACGAGGCGCTCCTCGCGAACCGGGCGGACGATGCGCCGAGCGGCGTCTACCGCATCGCGGGCAAGCACTGCGAGTCGGGCGACGTCCTGATCGAGGCGGCGGAGCTGCCGGGGCCGCGGCCCGGCGACCTGCTCGCGGTGCCGGCGACCGGCGCGTACACGCTCGCGCTCGGTTCGACCTACAACGGCGTGCCCCGGCCCGAGGTCGTGCTCGTGACGGACGGCGAGTCTCGCCCGATCCGTGCTCGGGAGACCGTGGACGACCTTCTACGCTTCGAGGTGCCATGAGGCTGGCGCGGGTACCGGGAGTCGTGCTGATCGCGGTGGCGGCCGCGATGTGGGGAAGCGACCCGCTGCTGCGCAAGTCGATCCTCAGTGTCCCGGCGAGCACGATCGTGTTCGGCGAGCACGTCTTCCTCGTCCTGCTCACGCTCCCGCTGCTGCTGCCGGCGCTGCGGGCGGTGCGCGCGGCCGGCGCGCGCTACGTCGCGGCCGCGGTCGTCGTGGGCGCCGGAGCGTCGGGAGCGGCCACGATCCTGTTCACCCAGGCGCTGCAGCACGACTTCGTCTCGGCCGTCGTGATGCAGAAGGCGCAGCCGCTCGTCGCGGTCCTGGGAGCGGCGGCGATCCTCGGCGAGCGCCCGCGCCCGCGCTTCGCCTGGTTCCTGCTCGCCGGTCTCGGCGGCCTGTGGCTCGTCAACCAGGCGCATCCGCTCGATCCGAGCGCGAAGGGTCTTCGCGCGGTGCTCGAGGCGCTCGGCGCCGCCGTGCTCTGGGCTCTCGGCACGGTGCTCGGCCGCTACCTCGTCCGGCGCGTCTCCTTCGAGCACGTCCTTGCGCTGCGTTTCCTTTTCGGCCTCGCCGCGTCGGCGGTCGCGGTCGTCGCGCTGAACGCGGAGTGGTTCGCGGGAGCGCGCGCGAGCGGCTGGATCCTCTCGCTCGCACTCGTCACGGGTCTCTTCTCGCTCACGCTCTACTACTACGGGCTGCAGCGCACGCCGGCCGTCCTCTCCTCGCTCGCGGAGCTCACGAACCCCGCGGTGCTCGTCGTCGCGGGCATCTACGCCTTCAACGTCGGGCTCGTCTGGTCGCAGTGGCTCGGCTTCGCGATCATCGTCGTCGTCGTGACGCTGTTGCCGATCGAGCGGCGCCGCGTCGTCGTGGAGCGGCCCGGCGAGCTGGTTCCGGCCGCGGCCTCCGCGTAAGCTCACGCGGTGGACCTGCGCGACACGCAGGAGGAGGCGGAGTTCAGGGGCGAGCTGCGCGCGTGGGTCGAGGCGAACACTCCCGCCGAGAAGCGCGGCGGCCGGGGCGGGGCGCAGCGGTTCGAGGATCCGTTCGTCCGCGAATGGAGCCGCAGGCTCCACGACGCCGGCTACGCGGGCCTGACCTGGCCGAAGGAATACGGCGGCGCCGGCGCCCCGCCCAGCTTCCAGGCGATCCTGTACGAGGAGCTCGCCGCCGCGCAGGCGCCGGCCCACGTCGGCGTGATCGGCCTCGGCATGGCCGGCCCGACGATCATCGCGCACGGGACGGAGGAGCAGAAGGCGCGCTACCTGAAGCCGATCCTCGCCGCCGACGAGATCTGGTGCCAGGGCTTCTCGGAGCCGGACGCGGGCTCCGACCTCGCCGCCGCCCGCACGCGTGCCGAGCGCCGCGGCGACGTCTACGTCGTCAACGGGCAGAAGGTCTGGTCGTCGTTCGCGCACATCGCCGACTTCTGCATCCTCGTCACCCAGAGCGACCCCGAGGCCCCGCGCTATCGCAACCTCACGTACCTCCTCGTGGACATGCACGCGCCGGGCGTCGAGGTGCGGCCGCTCCGCCAGATCACCGGCGAGGCGGAGTTCAACGAGATCTTCTTCACCGACGTCGAGGTGCCGGTCGAGAACCGCCTGGGAGACGAAGGCGACGGCTGGCAGGTGGCAATGACGACGCTCCTGCACGAGCGGGCGACGCTCGGCTTCGCTCTCACCGCCACGCTCGACGCGCTCTTCGCGCGGCTGCTCGAGGAGGCGCGCGGGCTCGATCCCGCGCCGCACGTGCGTGAGGCGCTCGCCCGCGAGTGGATCGAGCTGCAGGCGCTGCGCTTCACGAGCTACCGCGCGCTCGGCACGTACGAGCGCACCGGCGTCCCCGGGCCCGAGGGCTCGGGCGTGAAGCTGCGCTGGTCGGAGGCGAACCAGCGTCTGACGAAGCTCGCGCGCGAGCTGCGCGGCGCGGAGGGGATCCTCGACGACGGCTGGTGGAACCACCAGCAGCTCCGCAGCCGCGGCAACACGATCGAGGCCGGCACGTCGGAGGTCCTGCGCAACATCATCGCCGAGCGCGTGCTCGGCCTCCCCCGAAGCCGCTGATGGACTTCACGCTCTCCGAGGACCAGCTCGAGCTGAAGCACGCGGCGCGCGCGTGGCTCGGCGACCGCTTCCCGCTCGATCGGGCCTGGGAGGACCAGGACGACCGCTGGCGCGAGCTCGAAGGGCTCGGCTGGCTCGACGTCGCCGGGGCGGGCCTCGGCTTCGTCGAGGAGGCGCTGCTGCTCGAGGAGATGGGGTACGCCTGCTACCCCGGCTTCTACCTCGGGCACGTCGCATCGGTGCCGGGCGGCGGCGAGATCGCCACCGTCGATCCGACGCGGCCCTATCGGCAGGTGGAGGAGACGCCGCGCTTCCGCGCCGCCGCGGCCGCCGAGGCGCTCGGCGTCGCCCAGCGTGCCCTCGACCTCGGCGTCGAGCACGCGAGGACGCGCGTCCAGTTCGGCAAGCCGATCGGCACCTACCAGGCCGTCTCCCATCCCCTCGCGCAGACGTACACCGACGTCGAGCTCGCCCGCTCGCTCGTCTACTGGGCCGCGTGGTGCGTCGCGGAGGAAGACGACCATGCCGCTCTCGCGGCCGCCGCGGCGAAGGCGTTCGCGACGGAGGCCGCCGTGACGGCGTGCGAACGTTCGATCCAGGTGCACGGCGGCATCGGCTTCACCTGGGCGCACCCGCTGCACCGCTTCTACAAGCGCGCCCTCTGGCTCGAGGGCTTCGGGGCCCGGCCGGCCGAGCTCCGGCTCGAGGTCGCGAACTCGCTGCTCGCATAGGAGAATGAGCCGGATGGAAGGCCTGATGATGGACTTCCCGCTCACGCTCACGCACCTGCTGCGCCGCGCGGAGACGTTCTTCGGCGACGGTGAGATCGTCACGCGACTCCCCGACAGGAGCTTCCACCGCACGAACCACCGCGAGACGCTGCGGCGCGCGCGCCGGCTGGCGGCGGCGCTGCGCAAGGCAGGGCTGGAGCGCGGCGACCGCGTCGCCACCCTGTGCTGGAACCACCACCAGCACCACGAGGCGTACTTCGGCATCCCGTGCGGCGGCTTCGTCCTCCACACGCTCAACCTCCGCCTCCACCCCGGCGACCTGAACTACATCGCGACGCACGCAGGCGACCGGGCCGTGATCGTCGACCGCGCGCTTCTGCCGCTGCTCGAGCAGTTCCGGAAGGGCACGCCGATCGAGCACGTCTGGGTCGTCGAGGACTCCTACGAGGAGCTGCTCGCCTCGGCCGAGCCGGACGAATGGGAGGACCCGGAGCTCGACGAGCGCGAGGCCGCGGCGATGTGCTACACGAGCGGCACCACCGGCCGGCCGCGGGGCGTCGTCTACTCGCACCGCTCCTCCGTCCTGCACGCGCTCGGGGTCGGCGCCAACAACCCACTCGGGCTCGGCTTCGGCATCGACGACGCGGTCATGCCGGTCGTGCCGATGTTCCACGCGAACGCGTGGGGCTACCCGTATCTCGCCACGATGCAGGGCGCGAAGCTCGTCTACCCCGGTCCGCATCTCGATCCCGAGACGCTGCTCGACAACATGGAGGCCGAGCGCGTCTCGTGGGCCGCCGGCGTGCCGACCATCTGGATGGGGATCCTCGAGCGGCTCGACGCCGAGCCGGGCCGTTGGGACCTCTCGGCGACGAAGGCGATGCTCGTCGGCGGTTCCGCCGTGCCGCGCGCGATGATCGCGGCATTCGAGCAGCGGCACGGCCTGCGCATCTGCCAGGGCTGGGGCATGACCGAGACGTCGCCGGTCGCCTCGACGGTCGCGCTCCCGTACGACCTCGCGGAGGCCGACGACGAGACGCGCTGGGACTTCCAGGCGACGGTCGGCTTTCCGCTCCCGTTCGTCGAGGTTCGCGCCCGCGCCGGCGACGAGGGCGTGCCGTGGGACGGCGAGGCGATGGGCGAGCTCGAGGTGCGCGGGCCTTGGGTGGCGGCGGCCTACCACGACGCGCCCGAGACGGCCGACCGCTGGACGGAGGACGGCTGGTTCCGCACCGGCGACATCGTCTCGATCCATCCGCGCGGCTTCATCCAGATCAAGGACCGCGCGAAGGACGTGGTCAAGTCGGGCGGCGAGTGGATCTCGTCGGTCGAGCTCGAGAACGCGCTCATGGCGCATCCCGCCGTGGCCGAGGCGGCGGTGATCGCCGTGCCCGACGAGAAGTGGGGCGAGCGCCCGCTCGCGGTCGTCGTCCTGCGCGAGGGCGCGGGCGCGACGGCGGAGGAGCTGCGGGAGTTCCTCGCGCCGAGGTTCGCGAAATGGTGGGTGCCCGACCGGATCGAGTTCGTGGACGAGATCCCGAAGACGAGCGTCGGCAAGTTCCGGAAGACGGCGCTGCGCGAGCGGTTCGCGGGTGCAGATGCCGCGCCGCTGCACCAGTGAGAGCCGCCGTCCTCCCGGACGTCGACGCGCCGTTCGAGCTGCGCGAGGTGCCCGATCCGGTCCCGCAGGAGGGCGAGGCGCTCGTGCGGGTGCGCGCGGCGGGGCTCAACTTCCTCGACGTCCTGATCCGGCGCGGGCGCTATCCGCAGATGCCGGAGTTTCCCGCCGTGCTCGGCTACGAGCTCTCGGGCGAGCTCGCGGACGGCTCGCGCGTGATGGCGCTCATCACGGGCGGCGCGTACGCCGAGCTCGCCGCCGTGCCGCACTCCGCGCTCGCGCCGCTGCCGGACGGCGCGACCTTCGCCGAGGGCGCCGGCTTCCTCCTCACGTTCCTCACGGCGTACGTCCCGTTGACGCGGCAGGTGCGGGTCGGCGAGGGCCAGACGGTGCTGGTGCACGCGGCGGCCGGCGGCGTCGGCACGGCCACGATCCAGGTCGCCCGGGCGCTCGGAGCGCGGCTGGTCGCCGCGGTCGGCTCGGCCGAGAAGCTCGAGGTCTGCCGGGAGCTCGGGGCCGAGGAGGCGTACGTGTACGACGAGCTGCCGGACGACCTCCGCGTCGACGTCGTCGTCGACCCGGTCGGGGGCGAGCTGTTCGAGGCCGCCGTCGCGCGCTTGCGGCCGCTCGGCACCCTCGTCGCCATCGGCTACGCGGGCGGGCTCTGGCCCGAGCTGCGGCCGGCGCAGCTCGTCGGACGGAACGTCGGCGTGCAGGGCGTCTACATCGGCCGCCTCCTCCGGCACGCGCCCGAGGTCGTCGCTGCCGCGACGGAAGAGCTGCTCGAGCTCTGGCGGGCCGGGACGATCCGCCCCCTCGTCGGCGCCGAGCTCGCGCTCGGCGAGGTCGAGCAGGCGCATGCGCTCATGGAGTCGCGCCGCAGCGTCGGCAAGGTCCTGCTCGTCCCGTGAAGGCGCTGGTGACGGGAGGCCGCGGCGGGATCGGCTCGGCGATCTGCGCGCTCCTCGACGAGCCGGTGGTGCTCGACCTGCCGGAGTTCGACGTCGGCGAGCCCGACGCGTGGCGGGCGCTCGACGGCGAGTTCGACGCCGCCTTCCTCAACGCCGGGATCGTGACCGGCGAGCGCGACCCGGCGGCGCTCGGCGACGAGCAATACCGGCGCGTCGTCCGGACGAACGTGGACGGAGTCGTCTTCGGCATCCGGGAATGCGCGGGACGGCTGATGCCCGGCGGCGGCTCGATCGTCGTCACGGCATCGCTCGCAGGCCTCAGAGACGTTCCGCTCGATCCGGTCTACGCGCTGACGAAGCACGCGGTCGTCGGCCTCGTGCGCAGCGTCGCGCCCCATCTCGCCGTGCGCGGAATCCGGATCAACTCGATCTGCCCCGGCCTCGTGGACACGACGATGGCCAGCGACGAGCTGCGGGAGCTCGTCGGCGTCGAGCTCATGGAGCCGGCGTTCGTCGCCGAGGCGGCGCTGCGCGTGCTCGAGGACGACGAGACGGGCCGGGCCCGGGTCGTACAGCCGAACCGGGTCGAGCCGTTCCGCTTCCCGGGTGTCCCGGGGCCGCGGTGAGCCCGCGCGCGAGAAAGCCGTGGGGCGAGGCGCCGCCGCCCGACCCGCACGTCTGGAACACGCTCCGCTACCGGGGCGTCGAGCAGGCGGACGGCCGCGCGGTGATCGAGTGGGACGCGGCGCCCGAGTACTGCTTCCACTCCCCGTCGGGCCCGATCGTCCACGGCGGCATGGTCGCCGCGCTGCTCGACACGGCGATGGGCGGCGCCTGCTGGACGCTGATGGCGGAGGACGAGGACTTCCTCACCGCAGACCTGCGCACCGAGTTCCACCGCTCGGCGCGGCCCGGCACGCTGAGGGCCGAGGGGCGGGTCGTGCAGCGGAACCGGCGCGTCGTCTTCTGCGCCGCGGAGCTCTATCAGGACGGAGAGCTGGTCGCGAGCGCCCGCTGCACCCAGATCGTGCGGCGAAACTCGAGCGCGTAGCGGCATAGCCGTACCGACGAAAGGACTCGCGCAGGCCAGAGTCAGCGCTTCAGGGCGACCACTACGGGGCCGCCGAGGCGGGTCACGGCGGGGGACAGGCGGATGTCGACCCCGCCGTCGGTATAGCCCTCCTTTGCGCACCAGACGTTGTCTGCAATCGGGTAGTGGGGTGGCTTCAGTCCCGGCGGAGGAGGGCCCGCCGAGCTCCCAGCCTCGAAGTGGCCGTGATAGATGATCAGGTAGCAGCCGTTCCGCTCCGCGGCAGTGTCTTTGAACACGGTGTCGGACACAGCCTTGTTGATCGCGCTTCGGGAGCTTGGGCCGTACACCTCGACCGTCGTTCCGGTCACGCCCCTGTTGCTGCCCGAGCGGATCAGTCTGACGAGGGCGGGAGGCAGCTTATGGCTGCCGCCGCCTCCCAGTCCGAGCCTTGTCCCGACCCCCCCGCAAGCACCGCGACAGCGAGTACAGCCGCCAGCGCCCGCCGTTTCCGCATACGTCGCTTCGCCTCCGCGATGAGCGGATCAACCCATTGGAGCAGCGGCAGAGCATGCGACGTCATAGCACCATTATCGGTAGCACCACGCACTCCCGTCAAGTTGCGTGTTCAGGGGCATTCCGGAGCACTCGCCCAAGCGAGTGCGTCTCTCTTCAAGGCTCAGGACGCCAACCCGGAGGGGGTGGCCAATAGGGCGGCTCCCCGCTCGTTGGCGCTGGCGTCCTCCCACCACGCCTCGGGTAGCGCGAGAGCATCGTGAAGGCCGCGCAGTCGATGATGCAAAAGAGCGCGCCGAATCCGACGAAGATGTGCGCGGTCTGGAGCTTCACGTCCAGCCAGCGACCATGGCTCACACACTTGTGTTCAGTGTCGTGGTTCGCGTAGAGCGGCCAGTGGCACCCGGCGGGGGCGTCGGAATACGGCGCTGCCGCCTCCCATTGCCCGGCGCGGCCCACCGCGATCCCGAAGCTCACGATTGCGGCTGCTAAGACGAGCGCCAACCAGATCCGTAGGAGTCGTGGCGTCGTCTTCCAGAGGAAGGCCACGAGGTCAGAGCGTCGAAACTCCGCCCCTCGTTCGTAGATCATCCGAACATGACGAAGAAGCCGAGCAGCCCTGACAGGAAGGCGGTAACCAACACGGGATCACCGGCCCGGTTGCCAAAGCCCGGGTCGCCCCACCAGGCGAGGCTGACGGCGACGCAGACCGAAGCGATTGCCCCCGTGTAGATCGCGCACGCCCGTGTGGCGTAGTCCATCGCTATCTCACTGTAGTTCGACGGCTCGGCTCAGGACTTTTACGGGACACTGGCCCAGCCGAGCGTCCTGCAACCCGACTAAAGGACGTACTCCCAGCCCGGCTGCCAGATGAACGGCTCGACCATCGCCTCCTCGAGGTCGCGGCCGTTCGCGACGACCTCGAGCGCGAGGCGGGTCGCGCTGTGGCCGATCACGAGGACTCGCTCGCCGTCGCGCTGCTGTCGCAGCTCCTCCAGGAAGCCGGCGACGCGCGCGACCGCCTGCCGCCAGCTCTCCCCGCTCGGATAGGGGACGTCGAGGTGAGCGGCGCGATCGTGGATCGGACCCGGTGTGCCGTTCAGCTCGCCGTAGTCGCACTCCCGCAGTCGCTCGTCCGCGACGAGCGGCAGCGGGGAGCCGGCGAACGCGATCTCGGCCGTGTCGACCGCGCGACGGAGGTCGGACGTGAAGACCACCGAGAGCCCGTGGTCGCGGCGCCGCTCGCCGAGCTCACGCGCCTGCGCGCGGCCTGTCGCCGTGAGCCTTCCCGGCAGCCAACCGGTCGCGATCCCCGCTTCGTTGTCCTCGCTCGTCGCGTGCGTCTCGAAGACGACATCGACGCTCACCGCCAGCCGAGCCGCCGCTCGAGGCTCGCCTTCACCCGGGGCCAGTCGTCGTCGATGACCGCATACCAGGCGGAGTCACGTCGCTCGCCGCCGCGCACGAGCATGTGCTTGCGGAAGACGCCCTCGAACTCGGCCGGCAGCGCCGCGAGCGCCGCCCGCGCCCGCTCGTTCGTCGCGTCCGTCTTGAACTCGACCCTGAGGTAGCCCTCGTCCTCGAACGCGTGGCGCAGCAGGAGGTACTTGGCTTCGGTGTTGGCTCCCGTCCCCCACGCCTCGGGCCGCAGCCACGTGTTGCCGATCTCGACCACGCGATCGGCGGGGCGGTCGTTGAGGAAGCTCGTATGGCCGACGAGCCCGTTCTCGAAGTAGTGAGCGAAGCCGAGCTCGACCGACTCGAGCCACTCGCGAAAGCGGTCGCGGCTCTCGTGGCCGCGCACGCGCATCAGCCGCCAGGTGCGCTCGTCCTGCGCGAGCTCCCAGAGCGGCTCCTCGTGACGGGGCTCGAGCGGCTCGAGCCTCACGCGCCGTCCCTCGAGCGTCACGTGAAGCGCCAGCCGTCCCCCTCCGCGAACGAGCGCAGGATGCGGCGCGCGACGACGGCCTTGTGCACCTCGTCGGGGCCGTCGTAGACCCGCCCGCCGCGAGCGAGGCGCCACATGAGCGCGAGCGGCGTGTCGTCGGTGAGGCCGAGGCCGCCGTGCACCTGGATGGCCCGGTCGAGCACCTCCCCGAGCACGCGCGCCGCGAAGAATTTGACCAGCGAGATCTCGACGCGCGCCTCGTCCCCCTCGTCCAGGCGGCGCGCAGCCTGCAGCGTCATGAGCCGGCACGCCTGGATGTCGGCCGCCGACTCGGCGATCCAGCTCTGCACGGTCTGCTTCTCGGCGAGCGGGCCGCCGAACGCCTCGCGTTCGAGCGCCCGCGCGCACATGAGCTCGAAGGCGCGCTGCATCTGGCCGAGCCAGCGCATGACGTGGTGGATCCGGCCCGGCCCGAGCCGCTTCTGGGCGATCCGGAAGCCGTCGCCCGGCTCGCCGAGCGTGTTCGCGAGCGGCACCCGCACTCCGGTGAAGCGCGTCTCGCAGTGCGTCCCCCACCCGCGGCCCTCGTGGCCCATCACCGGGATCCGACGGACGAGCTCGTAGCCGGGGGTGTCGGTCGGGACGAGGATCATCGAGGCGCGCCGGTGCGGCTCGGCCTCGGGCTCGGTCACGACCATGACGATCCCGAATGCGGCGCCGTCGGCGCCCGACGAGAACCACTTGTGGGCGTCGATCACCCACTCGTCGCCGTCGCGTACGGCGCGCCCGCGCATGAGCGTGGGGTCGGAGCCGGCCACCTCCGGCTCGGTCATGCCGAAGAACGACCTGACCTCGCCGGCCACGAGCGGGCGCAGGAACCGCTCCTTCTGCTCGCCGGTGCCGTACAGATGGAGGATCTCCGCGTTCCCCGCGTCCGGCGCCTGGCAGCCGAAGACGCGCTGCGCCACATGGCTGCGGCCGATCTCCTCGTTGAGGTCCGCGTACTCGAGGAAGCCGCTCCCCGACCCGCCCGCCTCCGGCGGCAGGTGCGGCGCCCAGAGGCCCGCTTCCTTGGCCTTCTGTTGCAGCTCGCGGACGAGCGCGTCGGCCGCGTCGTCCTCCCGGATGAGCGCCTGCTCGTTCGGGTAGACGCGCTCCTCCATGAACGCGCGCACGCGCTCGCGCCGCTTCTCCACAGCGGCGATGATCGCAGACGTGCGGGAGGCGCTTCAGGAGGTGCTGGGCCCGATCTCGGAGCCGGTGCTGCTCGCCGGCGGCGCCTCCAAGGAGGCGTGGGCCGTGGACGCCGAAGGTGTGCGGCTGCTCGTGCGGCGCGCCGCGGTCGGCGTCATCCACCGTCACACGCTCTCGCTGCGGCACGAGTTCGAGGTGCTCGGCGCCGCGTGCGACGCGGGCGTCAAGGCGCCGCGGCCCATCGCCTACATCGAGGACCTCGACGGCCGGGAGGCGTTCGTCATGGAACGGCTCGAAGGCGAGACGATCGGACGGCGCGTCGTGCGTATGCCCCTGCCGGAGCGGCTGCCCGTGCAGATGGCGGAGGAGCTGGCCAAGATCCACGCGCTGGCACCCGAGCGCCTGCCGTTCCTCGAGGAGGCCTCGATCGAGCGTCTCGTCGACGAGCTGGACGAGGTCGGCGAGCCGCATCCCGCGATCGAGCTCGGTCTCTGGTGGCTGCGCGAGCACCGGCCGCCACGGCGCGATCCGGTCGTCGTCCACGGGGACTTCCGCGTCGGCAACCTCGTCGTGGACGAGAGCGGCCTCGTCGGCGTCCTGGACTGGGAGTTCGCGCACCTCGACGATCCCGCACGCGACCTCTCCTTCGGGCTCGTCCGCGCGTGGCGCTTCGGCGTGCCCGAGAAGCGGCTCGGCGGGATCGGCGACGTCGAGCCGTACCTCGAGCGCTACAACGAGCTCACCGGCTTCGACGTCCGCCCCGAGGAGCTCGACTACTGGGAGCTCGCGGGGAACGTCGCCTGGGCGATCGGCTGCCTCACGCAGGCGCAGCGGCACCTCAGCGGGCAGGACCGGAGCGTCGAGCTCGCCGTCCTCGGCCGGCTCGGCGCCGAGGTGGAGTACGAGATCTGCCATCTCCTCGAGCGGCAGGGCGTGACGTGAGCGAGCGCCCCACCGCGGAGGAGCTCGCCGAGGCGATCGAGGAGTTCCTCGCCGGCGAGGTCCTCCCCACCCTGGACGACCACCGGTCGCGGTTCCGGATGCTCGTGGCGCTGAACGCGCTCGGCATCGTGCGGCGGGAGCTCGCGAGGCTCCCCGCGGAGGACGACGCCGAGCTGCGGGAGCTCGCCGCGCGGATCCGGGCCGGAGGCGTCGCGCCCGGGACGCTGGAGCGCGTGCGGGCCGGCGTCGCGGCGCGCCTCCGGATCGCGAGCCCGCACTACCTCGAGAGCTATCGCGCCGGCGAATAAGCTCCCCCCGTGCCCGATCTGAGCGGCAAGGTCGCGATCGTCACCGGCGCGGGCCGCGGAATCGGCCGCTCGCACGCGCTCGCGCTCGCGCGCGCCGGGGCGAAGGTCGTGGTCAACGACCTCGGCGCCGGGCTGGCGGGTGAGGGATCGGATCCCGGGCCCGCGGAGCAGGTCGTCGAGGAGATCCGCGCCGCCGGCGGCGAGGCCTCCACGAACGGCGAGAACGTCGCGGACTTCGCCGGCGCGGAGCGCCTGGTACGGCAGGCGATCGACGAGTTCGGCCGCCTCGACATCCTCGTCAACAACGCCGGGATCCTCCGCGACCGGATGCTCGTGAACATGACCGAGGACGAGTGGGACGCGGTGATCGCCGTCCACCTCAAGGGCCACTTCGCCCCCACACGCCACGCCGCTGCGTACTGGCGCGAGCGTTCCAAGGCCGGCGAGGAGGTGCGCAGCCGGGTCGTCAACACGTCGAGCCCGTCCGGCGTCTTCGGCAACGTCGGCCAGGCGAACTACGGCGCGGCGAAGGCCGGCATCGCCGGCTTCACGATCATCGTCGCGCAGGAGCTGCAGCGCTACGGCGTCACAGTCAACTGTCTCGCGCCGAACGCACGCACGCGCATGACCGAGGAGACGTTCCAGATGAGCCCGCCGCCGGAGGGTTTCGACCCGCTCGACCCGGCGAACGTCTCGGCCGTCGTCGTCGCGCTGTGCGCCGACGAGGCGCAGGCGATCACGGGCCAGGTGCTCCACGTCTGGGGCGGCTCGGTCAACGTGCTGCGCGGCTGGAGCGCCGACGTGCTGCTCGACGCACCGGACGGCTGGGAGCCGAACACCCTGCTCGCCGAGCTGCTCGCGCGCTTCCCGGACGGCGCCTCTCCGCCCGGCATGATCGCCGGCATGCAGGCGGCCGGCGGGCGCTCGCTGCAGGAGGCCGGCTGACGCCTTCTTCGAAAGCGCCGCCGATGCTCTAGGCTCGGGACCGGTGGCGAAGGGGCTCCTCGCGCTCGACCACGCTCGACTGCGCTTCGGGGGGATCGTCGCGCTGGACGACGTCTCGCTCGAGGTCGCCGAGGGCTCGATCGTGGGGCTGATCGGCCCGAACGGGGCCGGTAAGACGACGGCCTTCAACGCGATCACCCGCCTGTACCGGCTCGACGCGGGCGACGTCGTCTTCGACGGCCGCTCGCTGCGGCGCGTCCGGCCGAGCCGCGTGATCCGGCTCGGAATCGCCCGCACCTTCCAGAACCTCGAGCTGTTCCCGAACCTCACCGTGCTCGAGAACGTGCTCGTGGGCGCGCACGTCTCCACCCGCCTGCAGCGCGAGCGCGAGCAGCGCCGCCACGCGCTCGAGACGCTCGCCGACGTCGGCATCGCGGAGCACTCGAACCGCCTTGCCTCAGGGCTCCCGTACGGGACGCTGAAGCGGGTCGAGCTCGCCCGCGCGCTCGCGAGCCGCCCCCGGTTGCTCCTGCTCGACGAGCCCGCCGGCGGACTGAACCACGAGGGGGTCGAGGAGCTCGTCGGCCTCATCCGCCGCCTGCGCAACGAGCGCGAGCTGACGATCCTCCTCGTCGAGCACCACATGCGGCTCGTGATGCAGGTCTGCGAGCACGTGCACGTCCTCGACTTCGGCCGGACGATCGCCGCCGGCGCGCCCGCCGACGTGCAGCGCGACCCCGCGGTGATCGAGGCCTATCTCGGCGGAGAGCTGGCAGCGTGACCGCGCTCCTCGAGCTCGAGGACGTGGAGGCGCGCTACGGCCCGGTCCACGTGCTTCACGGCATCTCGCTCGCCGTCGAGGAGGGATCCGTGGTCGCGGTGCTCGGCCCCAACGGCGCGGGCAAGACGACCACGCTGCGCGCGGTCTCGGGAACCGTGCGCCGCTCCGGGCGGATCACGTTCGCCGGACGCCCGCTGGGCCGGCTCGGCCCGCACCGTGTCGCCCGCCTCGGGGTCGCGCACGTCCCGGAGGGCCGCGGCACCTTCTCGGAGCTCACGGTCTGGGAGAACCTCCGCCTCGGCGCCTACACGCGCCGCGGCTCGATCCAGCCGGAGCTCGAGCGCGTCTTCACGTACTTCCCCTGGCTCTCGGAGCGCCGCAAGCAGCAAGCCGGCACGCTGAGCGGCGGCGAGCAGCAGATGCTCGCCCTCGCGCGGGCCTTCGTGCACCGGCCGCGGCTGCTGCTCCTCGACGAGCCGTCGCTCGGGCTCGCTCCCGTCCTCGTTGCGGAGCTCTTCCGGATCGTCCGCGAGCTGAACGAGGACGAGGGCCTGACCGTCCTCGTCGTCGAGCAGAACGCGCACCTCGCGCTGCAGGCGGCCGAAGCGGGCTACGTCCTCGAGGCCGGCCGCGTCGCGCTGGCCGGGACGAGCGACGAGCTCAGGGCCGACGACTCCGTCCGCCGCAGCTACCTCGGCTACTGATGGCGAGCACGGCGACCTCCCGGCTCGGAGGGCTCCGCAGCCGCGGGGCGGCGCTCGGCGGCGTCGTGCCGCCCGTCAGCCTCCTCCTCCTGGCGGGTGCGGCCGGGCTCTTCGTCGGCTCGCTGCGCAGCTCGGTCTTCGCGCAGCTCACGGTGCAGGGGCTCGCGCTCGGCGCCGTCTACGGCAGCCTCGCGCTCGCGCTCGTCCTGGTCTACCGCGCGACCCACGTCATCAACTTCGCCCAGGGGGAGCTGGCGATGGCGACGACCTACGTCGCCTACCAGCTCATCAAGTGGGGCCTCTCGTACTGGGAGGCGTTCTTCGCGACGCTCACGATCGCCTTCGTGCTCGGCACGGTGCTCGAGCTGGCGCTCGTCCGGCCGGTGCAGCACCGCTCGGTGATCGCCGCCGTCATCGTCACCGTCGGCCTCTTCATCCTGCTCGACGGCGTCGTGAACTGGATCTGGGGAGGCGACTTCAAGTTCATGCCGTCGCCGTTCGGGACGAGGGTCTACCACGTCGGCAACGTCTCGATCTCGCGTCTCTACCCGGGCATGTTCGTCGTCGTCATCGTCTCGGTGCTGCTCGTCTGGGCGCTCTTCCGCTTCACGAAGCTCGGGCTCGGGATGCGCGCCGCCGCGCTGCGGCCCGCGGAGTCGGCGCTCGTCGGCGTCCGCGTCGACTGGATGCTCGCCGTCGGCTGGGGCCTCGCCGCGGTGCTCGGCGCCGTCGCGGGCCTCATGGCCGAGCCGTCCCAGTTCTTCCTCGAGCCGACCCTGATGCAGCCGATCCTCGTCTACGCGTTCGCCGCCGCCGTTCTCGGCGGCCTGGAGAGTCCGACGGGAGCGGTGGTCAGCGGGCTCGCGATCGGCGTCTCGCTCAACCTCGTCGTCCAGTACGTCCCGGCGATCACCTCCGAGCTGCAGACCCCGGTCGCCTTCGCGGTCCTCGTCGGCGTCCTCCTCGTCAAGCCGTCCGGGCTCTTCGGCCACCGGGAGGTGCGGCGGGTATGAGGGCGCGGGTTCCCGCGCTCGTCTCGCTCGCTGCAGTGGCCGCCGTGCTCTGCGTGCTGCCGTTCACGCTCAGCGACTACAACGTCTCGCTCGCCGCGCGGGTGGGGATCTTCTTCGTCGCCGTGCTCGGCCTCGACATCCTCACGGGCTACACCGGCCAGATCTCGATCGGCCACGGGGCGTTCATGGCGATCGGCGGCTACTCGACCGCCATCCTGTCGCGCGACCACAACACGAACCTCGTCCTGACGATGCTGGCCGCGTTCGCGCTCTGCTTCCTGGTGGGCCTGCTCGTCGGGCTGCCCGCGCTGCGCCTCTCCGGCGTCTACCTCGCCCTCGCGACGTTCGCGCTCGCCGTCTCGGTGCCGGCGCTGCCGCTGCAGTGGTCGAGGTTCCTCGGCGGCAGGGACGGCGTCCAGACGTCGACGACCGTCGGCGACGTCTGGCTCTACGGGGCCGCCTGGTCGGCATCGGCGATCCTCTTCGTGCTCGCGTGGCTCGTCCTGCGCGGCCGCATCGGGCGCGCCTTCCGCGCCGTGCGCGACAGCGAGATCGCGGCCGTCGCCTCCGGGGTCGAGCTGCCGGTCTACAAGACGCTCGCCTTCGGGATCTCCGCCGCCTACGCGGGTGTCGCCGGCTCGCTGTTCGTCCTCGCGACGAACGGCTTCGCGGCTCCCGACGAGTTCGGGATCGCCCTCTCGCTCCAGATCCTGATCGGCGCCGCCGTCGCGGGCCTCGGCTCGCTCTGGGGAGTCCTCGCCGGGGCCGCGTTCGTCGGGCTGCTGCCGAGCGTCTCGAGCAGCGTCCCCGTCATCGGCTCGCAGCACGGCCAGGACGTCGTGTTCGGCGCGGCGGTGATCCTCGTCATGCTCCTGCTGCCGGGCGGTTTCGCCGGTCTCCTCGCCCAGCTCCGCAGGCTGAAGCGCGCTTGAACCGCGAGTCAATCTCCATCAAACTGCCCCCGACATCGTCTCTAGGGACATAACCGAACCCGGAGGGGGCGCGCATGGCTGTCAACCGTAGGAAGCTGGGATCGCTGGTCGGTGTTCTCGTCGCCACAGCCGTCGCCGCGGGCGGAGCCGCCGCATCGCAGCAGGGCACGCCGGGGGTGACGAAGAAGCAGATCGTGATCGGGGGCACGTTCCCGTTCACCGGCCCGGCGGCGCTCTACAAGACGATCCCCGCCGCGGAGGCCGCGTACTACGCCTACGTGAACGCGCACGGCGGCGTCTTCCACCGCAAGATCAAGGACATCACGCTCGACGACCAGTACGACCCCGCCCAGACCCTGCCGCAGACCAAGAAGCTCGTCCAGAAGGATCACGTCTTCGCTGTCGTCGGCAGCCTCGGCACGGCGCCGATCCTCTCCACATGGACCTACCTGAACAAGCGCAAGATCCCGCAGGTCCTCGTCGCGACCGGCGACGCCTACTGGGGCGAGTGCGCCCGGCACAAATGCGCGGCCTCGAAGACCGCGAAGCCGTGGACGATGGGCTGGCAGCCGGACTATCCCGGCGAGGCGAAGGTCTACGCGAAGTACATCCTCAAGACGAAGCCGCACGCGAAGATCGGCGTCCTGTACCAGAACGACGCCTACGGGACGAACTACCTCGCCGGCCTCAAGGCCGGGCTCGGCTCGCACAAGAACCAGATCGTGGACGCCGAGTCCTACAGCGTCGGCGACTCGGCGCAGGTGATCGGAGCCCACGTCGTGGCGCTCCGCGCGCACGGCGCCGACACCTTCGTCATCTTCGCGACGCCCGCCCCGACGATCCAGGCGCTCGTCGCCCGGACGCTCACCGGCTGGTCGCCGCTCACGCTCGTCAACAACGTGTCGGCGAACCGCGTCTTCGAGCTCGCCGCGGCGCAGAACGGGGCCAACCTGAACGGGATCATCTCCACCGCGTATCTCGCGAGCCCGACGACGCAGGCGAACCTGAAGGGGATGAAGCTCGCCAAGGCGATCATCCACGCCACGGGGAACCAGGCGCTCGAGCAGAGTCTCGCGCAGGGCGACGGCAACATCGTCTACGGCCTCGCCTCGGCCTGGACGTTCGTCGACGCGCTCAAGCACGCGGGCCGGAACCTGACGCGGCCGGGCTTGATGAAGGCGCTGCGCAACCTGAACGAGTCCGGCAAGGACACGAACCCCTTCGTCTATCCCGGGATGACGGTGAAGACGTCGAAGAAGCGCGCGTTCCCGATGGAACAGCTCAAGCTCGAGCGCTGGAGCGGCGGCGCCGGCGGCGACTGGCACACCTTCGGCAAGCTCTACTCCGGCGTGCACTAGCGGAGGACCGCGTCGGATCGCGAGGGGGAGCCACGGCTCCCCCTCGGCGCCTCAGGAGAGCTCCGCCGGATCCGTCACCGGCGCGCGGCAGGCGAACCGCTCGCAGACGTACACCGCCGGCTTGCCGTCGACGAGCGTCCTGCCCGCGAGCAGCGGCACGTCCCCGGCCGGCCCGAACGCGACGACGGCATTCGGATCGAAGCCGCGCAGCGCCGCCCGCGCCACCTCGGAGCCCACTCCTCCGACGATCGCGAGCTCGCGCGGCGGCGCCAGGTGGAGGTCGAGCGCGCAGAGCGCCCAGCCGAACGCCTGCGGCGCCCGCGGCAGCAGGTCGCGGACGAGCAGCAGGGCGCCCACCGCCTCCCGCTCGAGCTCGTCGTCGCCCCAGATCCTCGCGAGCCGCAGCAGCACGAAGGCGAGCATCGAGCTCCCCGACGGCGTGGGGTTGTCGTCGAACGCCTTCTGGCGCGCGACGAGCTCCTCGCCGTCGTCCGGGGTGAGAAAGAAGCCGCCGCGCTCGCGATCGCCGAAGCGCTCGACGGCCGCGAGCGCCGTCCGCCGCGCCTCGTGCAGCCAGCGCAGGTCGCCGGTGGCGACGTGCAGCTCGTAGAGCCCGTGCGCGACGTTCGCATAGTCGTCGAGGTAGGCGGGATATCTCGGACGGCCGCCGCGCAACGTCCGCCACAGCGGCTCCACGGCGAGCAGCTCCCCGAGCTCGACGGCGGCTTGTAACAGTCTGTCACTAGCGAGCCTGCGCGCCCCCTCCGCCAGCGCGGCGAGGGCGAGGCCGTTCCAGGCCGCGATCACCTTGTCGTCGAGCGCGGGTTGCGGCCTGCGCGCCCGGATCTCCAGCAGCCGGACGCGTGTGGTCTCGTCGAGCTCGCCGCGGAGGATCGAGCGGCCGTGCTCGAACGGCTCGAGGAGCTCCGCCGGCGCTCCCTCCTCGGCCGTCCAGGTGTACGTGAGCCCCTCGACCCCGTCCGTGTCGGCGTCCTGCGAGGAGGCGAAGCCGCCGCCGGGCAGGCGCAGCTCGCGCAGCATGTACTCCAGCGTCTGCTCGACGACGGCGCGATACCGCTCCTCCCCCGTCAGGAGCCACGCGTGGAGGTAGGGCGGGACGAGGAGCGCGTTGTCGTACAGCATCTTCTCGAAGTGCGGCACGAGCCAGCGTGCGTCGACCGAGTAGCGGTGAAAGCCGCCGCCGACGAGGTCGTACATGCCGCCGGCCGCCATCCCGTCGAGCGTCGCGCGCACGGGCTCGACGCGGCCGCGCCGCAGCAGGAACTCGAGCGCCGACGCGGGCGGGAACTTCGGGGCGTGCCCGAACCCGCCCCAGCGCGGGTCGAGCTGGGAGAGAAGGCCGCGCTCTGCCTCGACGAGCAGCGCCTCGGTCAGCGGCTCGCGCGAGGGCTCGGTCTCGGCCGACCGCCTCAGCGCTTCGACGAGCGCCTCCGCCTGGGCGGCCACGTCCTCGGGCCGCTCCCGGTATGCGTCGGCCACGGCGCGGAGCACCTGCCGGAAGGACGGCAGCCCGTGGCGAGGCTCGGGCGGGAAGTACGTGCCGCCGTAGAACGGCTCACCGCCAGGCGTGAGGAAGACGGTGAGCGGCCAGCCGCCCTGACCGGTGAGCGCGACGACGGCGTCCATGTACACCGCGTCGAGGTCGGGCCTCTCCTCGCGGTCGACCTTGACGTTGACGAAGAGCTCGTTCATGAGGGCCGCGGTCGCCTCGTCGTCGAACGACTCCCGCTCCATCACGTGGCACCAGTGACAGGCGGAGTAGCCGATCGAGACGAGCAGCGGCTTGCCCTCGGCCCGCGCGCGGCCGAGCGCCTCCTCCCCCCAGGGGTGCCAGTCCACCAGGTTGCCCGCGTGCTGGAGCAGGTACGGGCTCGTCTCCTGCGCGAGCCGGTTCATCGGGGTAGCGTAGGTGCGTGTCGCAGCTCCCCGGGGGAACCGTCACGTTCGTCTTCACGGACATCGAGGGCTCGACGCGACTCTTGCAGGAGCTCGGCGACGAGGCGTACGGACGCGTCTCGGGCGACCACCGGCGGCTCGTGCGCGAGACGTTCGGCGCGCGCGGCGGCACGGAGATCGACACGCAGGGCGACGCCTTCTTCTTCTCGTTCCCGCGGGCGCGCGACGCGGTCGCAGCGGCGGTCGACGCCCAGCGCGCGCTCCACGAGCACGAGTGGCCGGACGGGAACGAGGTGCGCGTGCGGATGGGGCTGCACACCGGCGAGCCGCACGTCGGGGAGGAGGGCTACCTCGGCCTCGACGTCGTGCGAGCCGCGCGAATCTCCGCGGCCGGCCACGGCGGGCAGATCCTCATCTCGGAGACGACCCGGGCGCTGCTCGGCAACCAGCTCCCGGACGGGGTGGCGGTGCACGATCTCGGTCAGCAGCACCTGAAGGACGTGCAGCACGAGCACATCTACGAGCTGACCATCGACGGGCGCGCGTCGCCGGGGCGCCCGCTGAAGACGCAGGCGCCGGCCTCGCGGCAGGAGGACATGGCGCAGCGGTTCGAGGACCGCATCACGGCCTACGTCGAACGTCAGCTCGAGTCGGCGTTCGACGAGCACGGCAGGCCGAAGCCGCCCACCAAGCTCGCGTTCGGCGGCGCGGCGGTCGGCCTCGGCGCGCTACTCATGGTCGTCGTCGCCCTCGTCGCGATCGCGTTCCTGGTCAAGGCCGTCTTCTTCTAGGAACGGGAGTAGCCGACGAGCGTCGCGTGCCGCCGGAAGCCGATCGACTCGTAGAGCGCGCACGCGGCGTCGCTCACGCAGTAGACGATCGCCTGCCTCCCGCCCTCCTCGTGGAGGCGGCGAAACGCGAAGGTGCAGACGGCGGCGCCGAGGCCGCGGCGGCGGAACTCGGCCCGCACGCCCACCGGCTCGAGCTCGCCGACGCCGTTCTCGTCGTCCGGCCAGACCAGGCAGTACGCGGCGAAGCGGCCGTCGGGCGCCTCGACGACGCAGTCGAGCGACGCGCGGTACGGCCACGAGGCCTGGACGTTGGCGAAGCTCGACTCGGTGACGCGCGACGGCTCCCAGACGTCGCGGTGGATCGCGACGCGCTCCGCGAGGTCGTCAGGCTCGACCGTCCGGCAGCGGAAGCCTTGTGGCAGCACCGGCAGCTCGGGCGCCTCGGCCAGGTCGCGCGCGAGGAAGTGCATGAGATCGCCCTGGCGGTTGATGCTCTCCTTGCTCGGCGCGCTGAAGCCGTGCCGCTCGAGCGCGGCTCGCACCTCCTCGTCGTCCTCGAAGGCGACCGTGGTGCGCGCGTCGGGCTCGGCGAGGATCTCGTCGAGCAGGTCGAGCCGGTCGCGCCGGACGTCGAACTCGAGCAGCGCGCGATCGTCCTTCAGCCACGACCAGGCGACGGTACGGGCGCCGTCCTTCCAGATCCGGATCGTCCACTCGGCCTCCCGACCTTCGTGCTGGCGCAGCCCCCACGTGATGTCGCCCACGTGCCACGGCGAGCGCACGCCGAGGTCGCGCCGCTGCTCGAGGGCGAGCTCGTGCATCGCTGCGATGATCTCGGGCGTGAGTCGCACGTACGAGGAGCTGGAGGTCGGAGCCGTTTACCGGAGCCGCTTCGGGCGCACCGTACTCGAGGCCGACAACGTCTGGTTCACCCTGCTCACCGCCAACACGAACCCGATCCACTTCGACGCCGAGTACGCCGCGACCACCGAGTGGGGACGGCCGCTCGTCGACTCGACCTTCACCCTCGCGCTCGTCACCGGCCTGTCGGTCGCGGACGTGTCCGAGCGCGGCGTCAATCTCGGCTGGCGCGAGGTGCGGCTGCCCGCCCCGGTCTTCGCCGGCGACACGATCCGCGCCGAGACGGAGGTGCTCTCGAAGCGGGAGTCCCGCTCCCGGCCCGGCTTCGGCGTCGTCACCGTCCGCACCCGCGGCCTCAACCAGCGCGACGAGACGGTGATCGAGTTCGAGCGCTCGGTCCTGCTCCCACTGTGACCTCGTAGAGTGAGCCTCGTGGGCGTGTTCGACGCGGTAGCGGCTGCGCGGGAGGGGCACGGCGTGCCCGGAGTCGCGGTCGGCGTGCTCGAGGAGGGGGAGGAGAAGCACGAGAGCCACGGCGTGACGAGCATCGCGAACCCGCTAGAGGTGACGCCGGACACCCGCTTCCAGGTGGGATCGATCACGAAGACGTTCACCGGCACCGCGATCTGCGAGCTCGCCGCGCGCGGCGACCTCGGCCTCGACCGGCCGGTGCGCGAATACGTCCCCGAGCTCGTCCTGGCGGACCCGGACGCGACGCAGCGCGTCACCCTGCGCCATCTGCTCTCGCACACCGGCGGGTGGTTCGGCGACTACTTCGACGACACGGGCTGGGGCGACGACGCGGTCGCCGTCTGCGTCGAGCGGATGCGCGAGCTGCCGCAGCAGACCCCCGTCGGAGCGCTGTGGGCGTACAACAACGCCGGTTTCGCGCTCGCCGGCCGGGTGGTCGAGCACGTGACCGGCAGGCGCTTCGAGGACGCCGTCCAGGAGCTCGTGCTCGATCCGCTCAGGCTCTCCTCGACGACGTTCTGGCCGTGGGAGGTGATGACCGAGCGGTTCGCCGTGGGTCACGTCGGCGCGGGCGAGGAGCTGCGGGTGGCGCGGCCCTGGCCCGTGGGACGATCCGCGCATCCGGCGGGCGGGCTCGTCTCGACCACGCCGGACCTGCTCCGCTACGCGCGCCTGCATCTCGATCCGCCGCCGGCCCTCGCGCCGATGCGGGAGCCCCAGGCCGCCGCGGCAGAGAAGGGCGAGTGGGTCGGCCTAACGTGGTACGGCGAGGCTCGCTTCCGCTCGCTCCGCCACGGCGGCGGCACGAACGGCCAGCTCTCCCTGCTCGTCCTCGTGCCCGGGCGCTCCTTCGCGATGGCCGTGCTCACGAATCACTCCCCGGGCGGGCTGCAGGTCATCGAGGCGGCGCTCCGGGCGGCCGGCCTGGCCGAGGAGGAGCCCCAGCCGGTCGACGGCGTGGCTCTCGACGGGTACGCGGGCGTCTTCGAGACGGCGGTCGAGCGCATCACGCTCTCGCCGCTGGACGGAGGGAGGATGCGCGTCCTGACCGAGTCGCTCGGCGGCTTCCCGGCGAAGGACTCTCCGCCCGGCCCCCAGCTTCCGCCCGGGGAGGCGTTCTTCTACACGCCCGAGCGGTGGTACGTCGACGCCGGTCCGCTGAAGGGCATGCGCGGCCACTTCATCCACGGCGACGACGGCACGCTCCGCTGGCTCCGGGTCGGCGGCCGCCTCTTCCGGCGCGTCTAGGTGATCGAGACCGAGCGGCTGCTGCTGCGCAAGCCCCTGCTCGAGGACGCCCAGGCGGCGCTCTCCCTCCTCACCGACCCGGTGGCGATGGAGTGCCTCGGCGGCGTCCATCCGGACACGGCCGCGGATCCCGAGTTCGCCGTCCGCCGCTGGCTCGAGCGCTGGGAGGACAACGGCTGCGGCCCGTTCTCCGTCGTGCGGCGCGAGGACGGTCGCTGGCTCGGCCGCGTCGGGGTGCTCGTCTGGGACGAGCGGACCTGGACGCACGCGACCTTCGCGAGCGCGGGCGAGTTCGCGCAGCCGGAGCTCGGCTGGGCGTTCGCGAGCGAGCACTGGGGACACGGCTACGCGACCGAGGCGGCGCTCGCCGTCCGCGAGTGGGCGCGTTCCGCGCGCGGCCTCGGCCGCCTCGTCTCGCTGATCGCCCCTGTCAACGTGCGCTCGCGGCGGCTCGCGGAACGGCTCGGCTGCGAGCCCGGCGAGACGATCGAACTGTTCGACAACGGCCCGCACGTGGTCTGGACGCACCCGCGGTGAGCCAGCTCCGTCCGCTCGCCGGCGTGAGCGTCGTCGACCTCACCTCCTCCCTCGCCGGCCCCACGGCCACCCAGCTGCTCGCGGCGCTCGGCGCCGACGTCGTCAAGGTCGAGCCGATCGCCGGCGACCACGCGCGCGCCTGGGGCCCGCCGTTTGTCGCCGGAGAAGGCGCGATGTTCCTCGCCTCGAACGCCGGCAAGCGCTCGCTCGCCCTCGACCTCGCGGACGAGCGGGGCCGCGAGATCGTGCTGCGCCTCGCCGACCGCGCCGACGTCTTCCTGCAGAGCCTCCGCCCGGGCGCCGCGGAGCGGCATGGTCTCGGAACCGGCGAGCTGAGGGCGCGGAACCCGCGGCTCGTCCACTGCTCGATCGGGGCGTTCGGGCCGCGCGGCCCTCTGCGCGAGCAGCCGGGCTACGACCCGCTGCTGCAGGCCGCGTCGGGGATCATGAGCGTCACCGGCGAGCCCGACGGCCCGGCGGTGCGCGTCGGGGTGTCCCTCGTCGATCTCGGCACCGGCGTCTGGGCCGCGCTGGGCGTGCTCGCGGCGCTGTACGAGCGCGAGCAGACCGGGATCGGACGGACGCTCGAGCTCTCCCTCTACGAGACCGCGCTGTCGCTCCTCGCCTCCCAGCTCGTCGGCTTCCTCGGCGCCGGCGTCGTGCCCGGCCGCGAGGGCAGCGCGTTCCCGCAGATCGCCCCGTACCAGGTCTTCTCCACCCGCGACGGCGGGCTGATGGTCGTGGCCGGAAACGACAAGCTCTTCGCCGCGTTCTGCGGGGTCCTCGGCGTGCCCGAGCTCGCTGCCGACGCGCGCTTCCGCACGAACCCGGACCGGGTCGCGAGACGGGCGGAGCTCGTCGCGCTGCTCGAGGAACGGACGCGCGAGCGGGAGTCGTCGGAGCTGCTCGCCGCGCTCGTCGCCGCCGGCGTCCCGGCCGCGCCCGTCCACGACGTCGGCGAGGCGGCGCGGCATCCACAGACGGACGCGCTCGGGATTTTCCAGCCGCTCGGCGACTTCGTCACGGTCGCCGCTCCGCTCTCCGCCGACGGCGAGCGCGTGCGCCACCATGCGCCGCCGCCTGCGCTCGGCGCGCACACCGCGGAGATCCTCGGCGAGCTCGGCTACGCCGAGGAGGAGATCGCCGGGCTGGCCGGAGCAGGCGTCGTGCGGCTCGGCTGACGGAACCACACGAGCCAGATCGCGACCGCGCCCGCGAGCACGGCGGCCCACCCCCAGTCTGCGGCCGGCGTGAGCACGCTCGGCAGCACGTCGCTCGTCCAGCCGCGCTTGACGACCTGCTCGAGCCAGTCGTCGTTGACGAGGTTGCCGACGCCGTACGCGAGCATGAGCGCGAGATACGCGTCGAGGATGCGCGGCCGTGGCAGACGCGACAGCGCCAGCGCCGTCAGCGCCAGCATCGTCCCCTCCCAGCCGTGGTGCTGGCCGTGGTGCACCGCGTGATGGAGGCCGGCGACTCCGGGCTGCGTCGCGAGCCTGCCCGTCTCGAACAGCGCGCCGAGGACGGGGACGCCGTCGAGGAAGAAGCCGAGCTCGGCCGCGACGAGCGGCGCGGACGAGGCCGACGAGCGCGATCCCGACGAGCGCGAACGGGAAGTTGAGCGCGACGAGCTCGCGTCCGAATCCGGCCGCGATCCCGCTGTGGTGGACGTGGTAGAGCTCGCTCGCCGGGAAGCGCGAGTACGTCGAGACAACAGCGACGCCGACGAGCACGACGAGGGCCAGCACCGCCCGGATCTCCCACGGGACGCGCCTCACGGCGGCGGCCAGGCGCCCGCGCGGTGGACGTAGCCCTCCAGCGTCCGGCCGAGCACGCCCTCGACCCACCGCGAGACGCCGACGAGCGCGTCGAGGTCGACGCCCGTCTCCACGCCCTCAGCCTCGAGCAGGTAGACGAGATCCTCCGTCGCCACGTTGCCCGTCGCACGCGGCGAGAAGGGGCAGCCGCCGAGGCCGCCGACGGAGGCGTCGAGCACGTGCGCGCCGGCCTCGAGGGCGGCGAGGCAGTTCGCGTAGCCGGTGTTGCGCGTGTTGTGCCCGTGGAAGCCGTTCGCCCCCGTCCGCTCGAGGAGCGAGCGGACGGCCGACGGCGTCGCGACCCCGATCGTGTCGGCGAGCACGACCTCGGCCCGACCGACGAACCGCGAGGCGAGGTCGGCGACGACACCCGGATCCACGCGCCCCTCGAACGGACAGCCGAACGAGCACGAGATGGTGACGGTGGCCGGCGTCTCGCCCGCCGCCGCGAGGATGGTCTCCGTGCGCTCGATCGCCTCCGCGGGCGTCGCGTTCCCGTTGCGGAGATTGAAGGACTCCGTCGCGGCGAAGGTCACGTCGACGCGGTCGAGGCCCGCCGCGGCGAACCGCTCCCAGCCACGCTCGTTGAGGACCAGGCCCGAAAGCTCGAGGCCCTCCCGCCGGCGGATGCGCACGATCACGTCCTCCGCGGCGGCCATCTGCGGGACGCGGTCGCCGCGCACGAAGCTCACGGCCTCGATCCGCCGCAGCCCCGTCGCGGCGAGCCGGTCGACCAGCTCCGCGCGGGTCTCGGGAGGCAGCACCTCCAGCTCGTTCTGGAGCCCGTCCCGTGGCCCGACGTCGCAGAGGAGCACCTCCGTCACCGTCCGAGCGTACTCCCCGCCCGCGATCGCTCGTAACAGACTGTTACAAGCGAAGACGATGGCCGAAGAGGCGAGGGCGATCACGGAACCGAGCCGCTTTCCCGCGCACCTAGTAACAGTCTGTTACGAGGGTTGCTAGCGCGTCCCGAGCTCCATGCCGAGCAGCCGCGGCAGCGCCGCGCCCGCCCGCGCCGCGAGCGGAGGACGCCGGCCTTCCTCCTCCGCCGCCTCGCAGCTCATGATCGCCCAGCGCACGAGACCGCCTCCGATCCGGCGGAACGGCTCCGGGGGCAGGCGCGGCACCCCCCGGGTCGCGAGCGGCGAGCGTGTCCACTCGTCGTGCGAGCCGAGCGCGAGGGAGGCGAGAATCCTGCCGCCCAGCCAGCTCGGCCCGACGCCGTGCCCCGAGTAGCCGGCGCCGTAGTGGATCCGCGTGCCGGGCTGCGTGCGGAAGAAGGGCAGGTGATCGGCCGAGACGTCGATCGGGCCGCCCCACGCCCGCTCGACCCTCACGCCGGCGAGGCCGGGGAGCAGGCGCCGCAACCCCGCCTCCGCGCGGGCCGCCGTCGGAGCGTCACGCGAGAAGCGGTCGTCGATGCGGCCCGCGAAGCCGATCGGCCCGGAGCCGCTCCCCATCAGCACACGCCCGTCGTTCGTCGTGCGGAAGTAGTGGAGGAACATGCGGCCGTCCACGATCGCCTCGCCTCCCGTCCACCCGATTTCCGCGAGGGCCTCGGGGGCCGGCTTTGTCAGGACGACGTAGGAGCCGAAGTTCGTCAGGTTGCGGCCCGCCGGGCGCCAGCCGGTCAGGGCGGCGTTCGTCGCGAGCACGACCTCCGGCGCGCGGAGGACTCCGTCCGGCGTGGCGAGCTCGTTCGGCGAGCCGGCGCGCACGCCCGTCACCGGCGTCCGCTCGTGCAGCGTCACGCCGGCGTCGAGCGCAGCGCGCCGCAGCGCCCGCACGAGCAGCCCCGGATGGACGGTCGCACACTCGGGATAGAAGACGCCGCCGCGGAAGACCGGCGACGAGACGCGTCGCGCCACCTCCTCCGGCCCGAGCGGGACGGCGTGCTCCGCACGGCCGACGAGCGCCGCCGCGGCCACGGCCTTCTCCACGGCGGCGTCCTGGGCCGGGGCGGCCGACACCTCGAGCATGCCGCCCTCGACGAGCCAGACGTCCTCGCCGCGCGACGCGGCCCAGGCCCGGATCCCGGGGATGATCCGCTCCCCCGCCCGCGCGAGCTCCACCGCCCGCTCCTCGCCCAGCACCGGGAGGATCGACGCGAACGCGCCCCAGTAGCCGTGGACGAAGCCGCCGTTGCGCCCGCTCGGGCCGTGGCCGCAGATCTCCGCCTCGAGGAGCGTGACGCGCAGCTCGGGCGCCCGCTCGCGCAGCGCGAGCGCGGTCCAGAGCCCCGTGTAGCCGCCGCCGACGATCGCCACGTCCGCGGTCGCGTCGCCTTCGAGCGGAGGCGCCGGCGCCGGATCGCCCTCCCGCGCGAGCGCGTCCTCGAGCCACCAGGACGGCAGCCGCGGCTCGACCGACGGCAGGCTCAAGCGGCCTTCGCGCGGCGGTTCTGCAGGTAGACGTTCCCGAGCATCGCGGTGACCGCGATGACGAAGAACGCGATGCCGATCACGTTGATCTGCGGCGGCGTCGCCACGCGCGCGGCGCCCCAGACGAAGATCGGGAACGTCACCTCGTTCCCGGCGACGAAGTACGTCACGACGAAGTCGTCGACGGAGATGGCGAAGCAGAGGAGCAGCGCGGCGAGGATCGCCGGCGCGATCAGCGGCAGCGTCACCTTGGTGAACGTCGCCCACTCGTTGGCGCCGAGGTCCATCGCCGCCTCCTCGAGATGCCGGTCGAAGCCGACGAGACGGGCCTTCACGGTGACGACCGCGAAGCTGACGCAGAACATGACGTGCGCGATCAGGATCGTCCGGAAGCCGAGCGGGAAGCTGAAGTTGAGGAACAGGGTCAGGAGCGACGCGCCGAGCACGATCTCCGGCGTCGAGAGGGGCAGGAAGACGATGAAGTTCGTCGTCCCGCGCCCGCGGAAGCCGTAGCGCACGAGCGCGAGGGCCATGAGCGTGCCGAGCCCCGTCGCGATCACGCTCGCGATCACCGCGATCTCGAGCGAGAGCTCCACCGCACTCTGGATCCCCGGGATCGCATTCCAGTGCGTCCAGTTGGACCACGTGAAGCTCTCCCACGTGAAGTTGAAGCGACCCTTCGGGTGGTTGAAGGAGAACGCGGCCACCACGGCGATCGGCAGCATCAGGTAGCCGAAGAAGAGGACCGAGTACACGGTCAGCACGTGGCGGCGTACGAGCGCCCCGGCCGCGCCGAGGACGGTCGGCCTCCGGCGCGGGAGGTGGGCGGCGACCGAGGTCATCCCGTCAGCTTCTCCGTCCCGACCGCGCGGGCATAGCCCAGGACCATCGCCATGATGATCGCCATCAGGATCACCGACATGGCCGCCGCGGCCGGATAGTCGATCGTGCCGTTGAACTTCGAGTTGATCACGTTGCCGATCATGTGGGTGGTGGGCGAGCCGAGCAGGGTCGCGTTGATGAAGTCGCCCGCCGCCGGGATGAACGTGAGCAGCGTGCCCGCCACGACGCCCGGCAGCGAGAGCGGGAAGGTGACCCGCAGGAACGCGACCCACTTGCTCGCGTAGAGGTCCTCCGCCGCCTCGACGAGGCTCTGGTCGATCTGCTCCAGCGAGACGTAGAGCGGAAGCGCCATGAAGGGGAGGAAGTTGTAGGTGATCCCGGCGACGACCGCGGTGCCGGTCGCGAGCACGCGGCCGCCGACGGGAATGAGGTGGATGTCGGTGAGGAGCCGGACGACGAGCCCGTGGTCGGCGAGGATCGTCTGCCAGGCGAGCGTCCGGATCAGGTAGGTGACGAAGAAGGGCGCCACGATGAAGAGCAGGAGCAGGTTCTTCCACCGGCCGCCGCGGAACGCGATCCAGTAGGCGACGGGGTAGCTGACGACAAGCGCGATCAGAGTCGCGAGCCCGGCGTACTCGAACGAGCGCTCGAACTCGCCGCGGTAGCCCTTGATCGCGCTCCAGTAGTTCCCCCACGCCCACGTGAACGCGTAGCCGAAACCCGTCACGATGCTCCCGGACTGCAGGGACTGGTAGACGAGGAAGCCGAGCGGCACCAGGAAGAACACGGCCAGCCAGAGCAGGCCGGGGGCGAGCAGCAGGTACGGCGTCGCCCAGCGGTTCCGGTGGAAGAAGCTCAGCCCCATCCGGCTGCGTTCAGGCCGAGATCAGGTTCTGCCAGGCCGTCTGGTACTTCTCGTTGTTGAGCGCCTGGGGATCGATCGTGTGCGCCATGTCGAGGTCCTTCTTGGTCGGGAAGATCAGCGTGTTCTTCGCGACCGCCGGGTCCTTCTTGAGGAGCACCTCCTTGGCACCCAGCACGGGACAGACGTAGTTGACGTAGTCCTCGATCTCGGCGGCGATCTTCGGCTCGTAGACGAAGTTCATGTACACACTGGCCGTGTAGACGTTGCCGCCCTTCGGGATCAGCATGTTGTCGGTCCAGATGTCGCCGCCGGTGTCGGGCTGCTGCCACTGCAGGTGCGGGTTGTCGGCGTGGAGCTGGACGATGTCGCCGGACCAGGCCATCGTCGCCGTGAGGTCGCCGTTCGCGAGGGCGCTCGCGTAGTCGTTGCCGTAGAACTGGCGGATCTGGCCGGCGTGCACCGCCTTCTGGATCGTGGCGATCGCCCTGTTGAACGTCCGGTCGGTGACATGGGCCGGGTCGTCGCCGTTGTAGGCCATCACGAGGCAGAGCGTGTCGGCGAACTCGGTCAGGAGCCCGACCTTCCCCTTCAGCTTCTTGTTCCCGAGCAGCTCGCCCATCGAGGTGACCGGCTGGGTCAGCTTCTCGTTCCAGCCGATCCCCGTGAAGCCGGACTGCCAGGGCAGGCTGTGGTCGCGGTTCGGATCCCAGCTCGGATGGCGCTGCTGCGGGATCAGGTTCTTCATGTTGGGGATCGCGCTCTTGTCGAGCTTCTCGACCCAACCTTTCTGCACGAGCAGCGCCGGGTAGCGCGAGTTGTCCGTCATGACGATGATGTCGCGGCCGGTGGACTGCCCGCGGGCGAGGTTGGGCTCGATCTTCGAAAAGAACGACTCGTTGTCGTTGATGTCCTCGGTGTAGTCGACGTGCACGCCGTACTTGCGCTGGAACTGCTCGAGTGACGGGTGCGTGTTGCCCTTCTTGTCGATGTACAGCGGCCAGTTGGAGAAGTGGAGGACCTTGGCGAGCTTGTGCTGGACGGTGGTGTTCCCTCCGCCGGCGCTCGGCGAGCCTCCGCCGCAGGCGGCGAGCAGGCCGGGGACGGTCAGGATCGAGCCGCCGGCGGCCGCGCGGCGGAGGAAGACCTGGCGGGTGATGCGTTCTGTCATTGCGTGCCCTCCTGGGCGTCGACGACGAAGGTGCTTTCCGGGCTCCAGCTGAGCGTGAGCCGCTCCCCTGCCGCGACCTGGCTGCCTGGCCGGTCGTTCTGCACGTAGACGGTCACCGGGCCTGCCGGCGTGTCGACGATGTACTGCGTCGAGACTCCGATGTATGCGCTCTCGGCGACGGTGCCCGAGAGCGTGTTCGCTGCCTCCCCTCCGATGCGGAGCTTCTCGGGCCGGACGCCGACCTGCACGGTGCCGGTCCTGCCGCGGAGTGCCTCGCGGGGGCACCGCACCTCGGTGCCGTCGGCGAGCTTGACCCTGTCCTCTGCCACGGCTGCCCCCTCGAGGAGGTTCGAGACGCCGAGGAAGCCGGCCACGAACGGCGTCTTCGGCTGCTCGTAGAGCTCGCTCGGCGTGCCGACCTGCTCGATGCGGCCGCCGTTCATGATCACGATGCGGTCGGCCATGGTCATGGCCTCTTCCTGGTCGTGCGTGACGTGGACGAACGTGATCTCCACCTCGTGCTGGATTCGCTTGAGCTCGAGCTGCATCTCCTTGCGCAGCTTGAGGTCGAGCGCCCCGAGCGGCTCGTCGAGGAGCAGCACGCGGGGCCGGTTGACGAGCGCGCGGGCGAGCGCGATCCGCTGCTGCTGGCCGCCCGAGAGCTGGCGCGGCTTGCGCCGCTCGAGCCCCGAGAGCCCGACGAGCTCGAGCGCCTCGACGACCCGGCGGCGAAGCTCCCCGCCCCTCACCCCGCGCCGGCGCAGCCCGAAGGCCACATTCTCGAAGATCGTCAGGTGCGGGAACAGCGCGTACGACTGGAAGACCGTGTTCACGTCGCGCTTGTACGGCGGCAGCGGCGCGACGTCCACCCCGCCGAGCTCGATGCGCCCCGCGGTCGGCTCCTCGAATCCCCCGATCATGCGCAGGGTCGTCGTCTTGCCGCAGCCCGAGGGCCCGAGCAGCGCGAAGAACTGACCGCGGTCGACGTCGAGCGAGACGTCGTCGACGGCCACGACGTCGTCGAACCGCTTCGTCAGGCCGATGAGGCGGATGTCGTACTCCGTCGCCGCCCGAGCCTGCGGCCGCGGTGTCGCCTCGACCGTCAATGCACTTTCTCCCACGCCTCGGCGAGTACGTCGCCCAGGATTCCCGTCATCTCGTCGAACTCTGCCTGATTCGCGACCAGAGGGGGAGAGATCTGCACGACCGGGTCGCCGCGGTCGTCCGCCCGGCAGATCAGCCCCTTCTCGAAGAGGCGCGGGGAGAGGAAGCCGCGCAGCAGCGTCTCGCATTCCTCGTCCGAGAACGTCTCCCGCGTCTCCTTGTCCTTCACGAGCTCGAGCGCGTAGAAGTAGCCCGTTCCGCGCAGGTCGCCGACGATCGGCAGGTCGAGCAGCTGGCCGAGCGTCGCGCGGAAGGCGTCCTCGTTGCCGAGCACGTGCTCCATGATCCGCTCTCGCTTCATGATCTCGATGTTCTTGAGCGCGATCGCGCTCATCACGGGGTGGCCGCCGAACGTGATCCCGTGCGTGTACATCGAGGACGCCTCGAGAAACGGCTCGATCACGCGGTCGGTGGCGACGACCGCGCCGATCGCCGCGTACGAGGAGGAGAGGCCCTTCGCGCACGTGACGATGTCCGGCCGGATGTCGTAGCGCTCCGACGCGAACCAGTGGCCGACCCGTCCAAAGCCGGTGATCACCTCGTCGGCCGAGAGCAGGATGTCGTAGCGGTCGCAGAGCTCGCGCACGCCCGCCCAGTAGCCGGTGGGCGCGATGAACGAGCCGCCCGCGTTCTGGATCGGCTCCATGTGGACGAGGCAGATCGTCTCCGGACCCATCTCGAGGATCGTCCGCTCGAGCTCGTCGAGGAGAAAGGCGGTGAACTCCTCCTCGGTCTCCTCGGGCGGCCGGTGGTAGCGGTTCGTGTTCGACACGTGCCGCACCTCGGGAACGAGCGGCTTGAACGGCTCGCGCAGCGGCTCGACCCCGTTCAGGGACAGCGCCCCGAAGGTCGTGCCGTGGTAGGCGATGTTGCGCGCGATCGCCTTGTACTTGTGGTGGGCGGGCGGCCCGCCCTCCTGGCCCGGGACTCGCTCTCCGGGCGCGACGCCCGTCGCCTCGGAAGCGCCGTCGCGCACAGCGAAGTACTGGCGCGCGAGCTTCCACGCCGACTCGACGGCCTCGGAGCCGCCCGAGACGAAGAAGACGCGGTTGAGGTCGCCGGGCGCGAGAGAGGCGACCTCCGCCGCGAGCTCGATCGCGCGCGGGTGCGCGTACGTCCAGTTCGTGTAGAAGGGGAGCTCCCGCATCTGCTCGAGCGCCGCCTGGCCGATCTCCTCGCCGAAGCCGTAGCCGAGGTTGACCGAGAAGAGCCCGGCGAGCGCGTCGAGATAACGCTTGCCGTGGACGTCCTCGAGGTAGCAGCCGTCGCCGCGCACGATGATCGGCGCCTCGTGGCCGCGCATGTTCGTGAAGTGGAGCCAGAGGTGCTCGCTCGCCAGACGCCTGAGGTCGTCTGCGGATCTCGCGTCCTGCGTGATGGTCACTCGGTGTCCTCCTTTGGCGTTCCACTCCCCCAGTCGTAGAGCTGCTTCCACATCTCCAGGTAGACGAAGGTCTCGGTCGAGACGACGTCCGGCAAGGCGCGGAGCCGGCTCGTCAGCTCGAGCAGGTGACGGCGGTCGGCGGCGACGAGCTCGACGACGAGGTCGAACTGCCCCGCGGTGGCGATGACGTAGTCCGCCTCCGGCCAGCGCGCGATCTCGTCGGCGGCGCTCTCGGGCGAGCCGGACGTCTTGACGCCGACGAGGGCCTGCTCGTAGCCGAGCCCGAGCGGGTTCGTCACGCCGACGACCTGGAGGATCCCCTCCGCCGTGAGGCGCCCGTAGCGGGCGCGCACGGTCGCCTCCGAGACGCCGACACGAGCGGCGATGGCGCGGAACGACTCGCGCCCGTTCGCCTGCAGCGCCTCGATGATGCTGCGGTCGAGGTCGTCGGTCCGGCGGGCCGGCGCAACGGGGCCGCGCTCCGAGCCGCTCGCGGGGATCCGGAGCGGCTGGACGTCATTGCTGCGCATCGCGCAGGATTCCTACCACTCTGCCGCGCATTTCGCCAACCGGAACGCGCAGGAGCGGCGCTTCGCGCGAGGGGGGTTGACGACCGGGTACCGCGCCGCCTACGCTGGCTCGGTCCGTTTTCCCGGCGAGAGGAGGATCGAACAGATGACTGTGCCCTTTGCCTCCTCGGTCTCCCTGACCTAGCGCCGGCCGCTCCTCGCTTGCTGGAAGCGCCGCCGGCAAAGCCGGCGACGCCCAGCGGGTAGACCCCGGGCGACGCGCGGCGTCACACCGTCTGAAGGAGCTTTGCGTTGCCTGAATTCGATCTGGTCGAGCTTGGCTGGAATCCCGAGCTCGCCGACAACCTGGAGCCCGGCCTCGTACCGGGCCGCGTCGCGGCAGTCCACCGCGGCGCCTTCGACGTCTGGACGGCCGGCGGCGCCGTGCGCTCCCGCCTGCCCGGGCGCCTCGTGCACGAGGGCCTCGACGTCGCCGTCGGGGACTGGGTGGGTCTCGGAGACGGCCTCGTCCGGGCCGTCCTCCCGCGCCGCAGCGCGATCGTGCGGAACGCCGCCTCCGACCAGCACCGCCTGACGCACGGCCACACGCTCGCCGCGAACGTCGACGTCGCCTTCGTCGTCTCGTCGCTCGGACCGGATCTCGAACCGAGACGGATCGAGCGCTATCTCGTCACGATCTGGGAGAGCGGCGCGTCGCCCGAGATCGTGCTCACGAAGGCCGACCGGCACGACGACCCATGGCCGCTGGTCGCGGAGGTCGAGGCGGTCGCGCTCGGCGTGCCGGTGCACGTCGTCTCGGCCGTCACGGGACAGGGCTGCGACGCGCTGCGAGCCCGCATCCCGGCCGGCGTGACAGCCGTCCTGCTCGGCTCCTCCGGCGTCGGCAAGTCGACGCTCGTGAACCTCTGGCTCGGCGAGGACGTGATGGCGACGAAGGAGACGCGGGCGGACGACGACGAGGGCCGCCACACGACGACGCACCGCCAGCTGCTCGTGCTTCCTCCGCTGGAAGCGCCGGCGGCGAAGCCGCCGGCGCCCGGCGAGAAGACCGAGCCGCCTTCGGCGCCTCTGAGCGGCGGCCTCGTCATCGACACGCCCGGCCTGCGCGAGCTGCAGCTCTGGGAAGCGGGCGCCGCCGCGCTCGACGCGACGTTCGCCGACGTCGAGGCGCTCGCCGCCGAGTGCCGGTTCGGGGACTGCACGCACACGCACGAGCCCGAGTGCGCCGTCCTCGCCGCGGTCGAGACCGGCGAGCTGCCGGGTGAGCGCCTGCACAGCTGGCGCAAGCTGCAGCGCGAGCTGCGCGCGATCGAGGTGCGCCAGAACGTCCTGCTGCGCAAGGAGGAGACGCGCAAGTGGAAGCTGCGGGCGCGCGAGGCGCAGGCAAGGACGCGAATGCGCTGACTACATCTTCATGCCGGGACAGCCGCCGCCCAGCTTCACGAACATCCCATGGAGGCTGAGCGGGCACGCTCCCGCGACATAACCGGCGATACGCCTGCTCAGCCACGCGTGCGCGTACCTCATCCGGACGCGGGAGAGCGCGCCCTGCGCGCGGTGCAGGTTCGTCATCGCGTCGTAGACGAGCGTCGCCCGCAGACCCGCGACGGACCGGCCGGGGGTGCTGCGCGCCACGGCTGCCAGGGGATGTCCCGGACGGAGGTCGCCCTTGAGCCGCGCGACCGGGATCCCGAGGTAGATCGCCGCCGCGTCGATCAGGCTCTTGCCGGCCAGATGCGGGACGGGCGCCGGCTTGACCGTCGAGCGACCCTGGGAGGCGAGCGCGGCGCCGGTCGCTCCGGCTGCGACGAGCAACACAGCTGCGAGGGCAGCCAGCTTGCGCCTCGAGCTCATGTGTGGATTATGACGAACGAGCTTCCCCCGCGCCAGCGTCGTGAGACAATCCGCCGCTGCTGCGAGGCGCGCTGGTCGCCGCGGCTCTGGCCGCCCTTCTCGGCATCGGGAACGGCGTCGGACATGTGCGCAACGGGCGGATCGCGTACGTCCACGTCGGCAACGGGAGCCGCTTCCAGATCTACACCGTGACGGCGACGGGGGCGCACCGCAGACCGCTGACGTCGGGCCGTCGGTACAGCAGCTTTGCCCCGGCGTACTCGCCGAACGGGCAGCGGATCGTGTTCGTGCGCTCGTTCAAGCAGACCGACCTCTGGACGATGAAGGCGAACGGCAGCGACAAGCGGGACCTCACCTCGACGGCGCACGTGGACGAGATCGACCCGGCGTGGTCCCCCGACGGCAGGCAGATCGTGTTCGCCGTCGAAAGCCCGTCGGCCGACCGCGGGATCTGGTCGATGGATCTCCGCGGCCGGAGCCGGCGGCGGCTCACGGCCGGCGACGACACCCATCCCTCGTGGTCGCCGGACGGGGGCTCGATCGCGTTTCAGCGCGGCGATCCCTCGACGCAGACGACCGGCATTCTCGTCGTCCCTGCCGGCGGCGGCACCCCGGCGAACCTGAGCACCGACCCGGCGTCTCGGATCTCGAGCCCGCCTGGTCGCCCGACGGAAGCCGAATCCTCTTCGTCAGCGACCGGCGGGACACGGTCCAGCTCGACCTCTGGGTCATGAACGCGGACGGCAGCGCCGTCCGGCGCGTCACGAACACGCCGAGCCGCGACGAGCGCGACCCGGCGTGGTCACCGGACGGACGGCGGATCGTCTACAGCGGGAACGGCGCGTTTCACGGCGCGTCCAGCTCGCAGCTCTACGGGAGCGACGCGGACGGGACGAATCGGCGCGTCCTCACGCACGCCTGCGGCGAGTGCGCCTGGATCAACGACGAGCCGAGCTGGCAGCCGCTGCGGCGCTGACCGCTACGGCTTCGGCCCGGCGGCCGCGACCTCGGCGGGCGCGTCGGCGTGCTTCGCCTGGAAGTTGGCGGCGAACATCCGCGCGAGCTCGCGGGCCTTCCGGTCGTACGCCTCCTGATCGGCCCAGGTCGAGCGCGGGTCGAGCAGCGACTCGTCGACGCCCGGCGCGGTCACGGGCACCTCGAAGCCGAAGACGGGATCCGGCCGGAACTCGACTCCGGCCAGCTCGCCCGACAGCACCGCGCCGAGCAGCGCACGCGTCGCCTGGATCGGCATCCGATGGCCCTCGCCGAACGGGCCGCCGGTCCAGCCGGTGTTGATCAGCCAGGCGCTCGCGTCGTGTCGCTCGAGCTTCTTGCCGAGCAGCCTCGCGTACACCGTCGGCGGCTGCGGCAGGAACGGCGCGCCGAAGCAGGTCGAGAAGGTCGGTTGCGGCTCCGTCACGCCGAGCTCCGTCCCCGCGAGCTTCGACGTGTAGCCGGAGAGGAAGTAGAAGAGCGCCTGCTCCCGGCTGAGCCGCGCGATCGGCGGCAGGATCCCGAACGCGTCGGCGGCGAGGAGGATCACCGACCGCGGATGGCCGGCGCGCTTCGCCGGCAGTGCGTTCGCGATCTCCTCGAGCTTGTAGGCGGCACGCGTGTTCTCGGTCTTCGCGTCGTCGTCGAGGTCGAGGACGCCGCGATCGTCCACCACGACGTTCTCGAGCACGGTGCCGAAGCTGTGCGCGGCCCTCCAGATCTCGGGCTCGGCCTCGGCCGAGAGGCGGATCGTCTTCGCGTAGCAGCCCCCTTCGAAGTTGAAGACGCCCTCGTCGCCCCAGCCGTGCTCGTCGTCGCCGATCAGAAGGCGCTCGGGGTCCGCGGAGAGCGTCGTCTTGCCGGTTCCCGAGAGGCCGAAGAAGACCGCCACGTCCTCGCCGCCCCGGGAGACGTTGGCCGAGCAGTGCATCGGCATGACCCCGTCGAGCGGCAGCCGGTCGTTCATGAGCGTGAAGACCGACTTCTTGATCTCGCCGCCGTAGAACGTGCCGCCGATCAGGATCTCGCCGCGCGACGGGTGAAGGCAGACGAAGACTCCGGTGCGCGTGCCGTCCTCGGCCGGATCGGCCTCGACCTCCGGCTCGTGGAGGACGAGCACGTCCGGCTCGAACCCGGCGAGCTCGGGCTCGGTGGGATCGATGAACATCGTCTTCGCGAAGAGCGCATGGTACGGGTGCGTCGTCAGGACGCGCACCGCGAGCCGGTGCTTCGGGTCGGCGCCGCAGAAGGCGTCGATGACGTAGACGTCGTGCGCCTCGAGATGGGCGACGACCTTGGCCCGGAGCCCGTCGAAGTGCCCCTCCGAGATCTCGGCGTTGGTCTCGCTCCACCAGATGCGCTCCTCCGAGCCCGGCTCGCGCACGACGAATTTGTCCTTCGGCGAGCGGCCGGTGAAGCGGCCGGTGTCCACGACGAGCGGTCCCCCCTCGGCGAGGACGCCCTCGCCGCGGTCGAGGGCGGCCGTGTAGAGCTGGGAGGTGGTCGGGTTGCGGAGCACGCGTCCGCCGACGCGCAGCCCGTGCACTGCGAGGCTGTCTTCCGGCCGGTCGGTGATCGTCAACGCACTCCTCCTGGTAGCTGGCGGTGCCGGTGTCGCATCGTAGTTGTCACCGTGAGAACGGCGTTCTACTCGTCGGCGTCGAGCTCGAGCGCGAACGTCGCCTCGACCGAGGCCGCGACCTCGTGCTCGCCCGGCTCGACCGGCATCGGCTCGCGAGGTGCTGCCCGAAGTCCGGTCGCAAAGGCCACATGCCGGTCACCCGGCTCGCTCAACCGGATCAGGGAGCCGAGCCTCGCGCCGACGCCCTCGGCGAACGCCTGCGCCTTGCGCCGCGCGTCGGCGGCCGCGCGGCGCGCGGCCTCGAGCCGCGCCGGGTTGTCGAGCGAGATCAGCCACTGCGGCCCCTCGATGCGCGCGGCGAGATCCGACGTGGCGCGTGCGATCAGCTCCCCGATCGGCGCGGGATCGTTCAGGCGCACGGAGACGCGCGACACCGCTCGATGCCCGAGCGAGCGACGCCCCGCCTTCGTGTGGTCGAAGTCCTCGTAGACGGTGGCCCCGGTCGTGGAGCGCTCCGCCTCCCCCACACCGACCTCGTCCAGCAGCTCGAGCAACCGGCCGCTCCGGGCCGAGACGTCGGACAGGGCGGGGCCGGGCGCGTCCGCGAGCGCGCTCAGCGTGATCCAGAGGAGCGCCTCGTCGGGCTCGGTGCGCAGCAGGGCGTCGCCTCTGACCGTGACGGTCGGAGCGGCGGGATCGGCGTCGTCGGCCTGCGGTGGCACGAGGGCATCCTCGCAGACCGGATCGACTACGATCGCGGCGTGGATCCGGCGGCGTACTAGCGGTTCTTTCGCTTCGGGCGAGGCGTCCGGCCGCCGCACGGCGGGCGGATCTCTCTGCAGCAACCGCTATCGAACGGAGGCACGAACTATGACCCGTCAGAACCTGTTCGCCGACGGTCCCTGGGACGTCGAGGACGAGGAGAACGGCCTGCGCCAGCGCGTCTTCTGGCGCCCGGAGGCCGCCCGGATGGGCGCCTCGTTGTGGGAGCTGAAGCCGGGCGCGTCCGGCATGCGCTGGCACATGCACTACGGGGCCGAGGAGATGTTCTTCGTCCTCGGTGGACGCCCCGTCTTCCGGACACCCGAGGGCGAAGAGGAGCTCGCCCCCGGCGACTTCGTCTTCTCGCCGGAGGGGCGCGCAGGCCTGCACGCCTACCGCAACCCGCACGACGAGCCGGCCCGGATCCTCGGGATCAGCGCGGGTGGCTTTCCCGACGTCGTCGCCTACCCCGAGCACGAGTACGCCTGGGTCGCCACGCGGGATCCCGACCTTTCCGGCGGGGACGACCCCGGCATCATCGCCCGGTTCGGGTTCCGGATGGACATACCGGACCACCGGGCCGGTTGACGCGAGGGGCCGCGCGAGCGGCCCCCTCCATCTTCCCAGCACCTTCACAGGTCGCGTCCAGGCCCGGCACATCTCCGGCGGGAAGGCTGGAGGTACGACAACGACCTCAAGGAGCAACCATGACCCTGCACACCGCGATCCTCTTCAACGGCATCGTCGACCTCGGCGTCGTCCTCGCCGTCACCACGACGATGCTGATCCCCTTCCTGCTCGACCGTCACGAGCACGAGGCCGCGATCTACGACTTCGCGGCTCCCCTCCCCGTCGAGCTCGCCGCCTAGCTCGGGCTGATCTCGGCGTCCAGCGGCAGCGTGACCACGAAGGTCGCGCCGCCGCCGGGCGTCGGCCGCACCTCCGCAGTCCCCCCGTGCGCCTCCGTGACGGCGGAGACGATCGAGAGCCCCAGCCCGGCGCCCCCGCTCGCGCGTGCCCGGGAGCTGTCGGCGCGGTAGAAGCGCTCGAAGACGCGAGAGGCGTGCTCCTCGCTCAGCCCGGGGCCGTGGTCGGCCACGGTCAGCTCGGCTCGGCCGTCCACCTGCCGGAGCTCGACCGAGACCGGCGTGCCGGCCGGCGTGTGCGCTCGCGCGTTCGCCAGCAGGTTGTCGAGAACCTGCCGGAGGCGGATCGCGTCGCCGTTCACCGTCGCGGGCTCGACCGTGACCTCGATGGGACGCCCGGGCTCGACGACCCGCGCGGCGTCCACCGCCTCCTCGACCACGGCGGCGAGATCGACCGGCTTGCGCTCGAGCGGCCGTCCCTCGTCCAGCCGCGCGAGCAGGAGCAGATCGTCGACGAGCAGGCTCATCCGCTCCGCCTCGCGCTTGATCCCTGACATCGAGCGCTCGAGGTCCTCGGGGCGTGCGGCCGCGCCGCGGCCGAACAGCTCGGCGTACGCGCGCACCGCGGCGAGCGGCGTCCGGAGCTCGTGCGAGGCGTCCGCGATGAAGCGCCGCAGGCGCCGGTCCGACGTCTCGATCCGGTCGAGCATCGTGTTCAGCGCGCTTCCGACCCGACCCACCTCCGTCCTCTCGTCCGGATGGTCGACGCGGTGCGAGAGGTCGCCGGCCGTGATCGCCGCAGCCGTCTGCTCGATCCGGCTCAGCGGGCGCAGCCCGAGCCGCACGACCCAGAGCGCGAGCGCGGCTAGCGCCGCGAGCACCGCGCCGGTGGCGATCAGCTCGATCAGGAGCAGGCGGTGGAGCGTGCTCGTCACCCCGGCGAGCGAGCCCGCGAGGACGAGGACGTATCCCGGATGTTGCGTCTCGATCGAGGCGCGCACGCGGTAGCTGCCGTCGCCGCGCACGGCCGGCACGCTGAAGTACGAGACGCGGTCGCCGTCGGACTCGCGCTCGTGGCCGACGGTGATCGTCTTCGGCAGCCTCGGAGGCGGCAGGTTCGAGTGCTCGAACGGATTGTGGCCGGGGAAGATCCGTCCCGCGACGGTGCGCAGCTGGTAGTAGTCCACCCCCTCCTGCGGGCCCACCGCTCCGGGCCCACCGCCCGGCCCGCCGAAGATCTGGCTCTCGATCGCCGGATGGGCAGCCTCGAGCTGCTCGTCCGTCCGCGAGAGGAGAAACGAGTGCAGGGAGCTGTACGTCGCGATGTCGGCGGCGGCGAGCCCGAGCGCCGCGAGCAGCACGACGCCGAGCAGCAGCCGGGCCCGCAGCGAGAGCCGCGACAGCACTACTCCTCCGCTTCGAGCATGTAGCCCGCCTGCCGGATCGTCCGGATCAGGGGAGGCCCGAGCGCGTCGAGCTTCTTGCGCAGGTAGCTGACGTACGTCTCGACGACGTTCGTGTTGCCGCCGAAGTCGTAGCGCCAGACGTTCTGCAGGATCTGGCGCTTCGAGAGCACGCGGCGGGGGTTGAGCAGGAGGTAGCGGAGCAGCGCGAACTCCGTCGCGGTCAAGTCGACGCGCGTCTCGCCGCGGTGCACCTCGTAGCGCGCCTCGTCGAGCGTCACGTCGGCGAAGCGCAGCACGTCGCCGGGCAGGTCGCCGGCGGTGCGCCGCAGGATCGCCTGCACTCGTGCGACCACCTCCGCGAGGCTGAACGGCTTCGTCACGTAGTCGTCGCCGCCGGCGCGCAGCGCCTCGATCTTGTTCTCCACGGCGTCCTTCGCGGTGAGGAAGAGGATCGCCGTCTCGAAGCCGCGCTCGCGCAGGCGCCGGCCGACTTCCAGACCGTCGAGGTCCGGCAGCATCCAGTCGAGGACGACGAGATCCGGCTCGAAGTCGGCCACCGCGGAGATCGCGGCGCGCCCGGTTCCCTCCTCCCGCACCTCGAAGCCCTCGTAGCGGAGCGCCGTCGCGACCGCGTCGACGATCGACGGCTCGTCGTCCACGACGAGGATCCTGCCGCTGCCGTTCGTCTCGCTCACGACCCACACCTTCGCACGGCTTGCTGTGAATCTCCTGGGAAAGCGGCGGGAATTCGGTGCTCAACGTCGAGAAAGAGGAGCGAGATCATGCTCGCCGAGCTCGAGAAGGCCGGCCCGGGCGGCTGGGGCGGAGCACCGCCGCCCTCCTCGTCCGCCAGCCGAGCTTCGATGCGAGACGCGGGCCGGGAGGGGCCTGCGCTTGCGCTCGCTGAAACGCCGCGCCGCCGGCCGGACATGTCCCGGTTGTGCAGGATGGCACGGTGACCGAAGAAGCCCGCCGCGAGCGCTTCGAGGCGGTCTACCGCGAGCTGTACGCGGCGATCTGCGGCTACGCGCTGCGTCGGGTGCGGCAGCCGGAGGACGCGGCGGAGCTGATCGCCGAGACCTTCGCCACGTTGTGGCGGCGCTTCGACCGCTGCCCCCAGGGTGCCGAGCTGCGCCCGTGGCTCTTCGGAGTCGCCCGGCGGGTGATCGCGAACCAGCGGCGCGGCGAGCGCAGACGCAGCGCCCTGAGCGAACGGCTCGCTGCGCATCTCGACCGGGCGGCCCTCGATACCGTCGCGCCGGCATACGACACGAGTCCGCTCGCGCGCGCCTTTGCGAGTCTCAACGAGTCCGATCGCGAGCTGCTTTCCCTGGTCGCCTGGGAAGAGCTGACGAGGGAGGAGCTCGCTGTCGCGCTCGGTACGAGTCGCGCCGTCGTGCGGCTCAGGCTGCACCGCGCGCGCAAGCGGCTGCGCGATGCGCTGCCGCAGCAGCAGTTCCGACTCACCGGAGGGCAAGAGCATGAGTGGACGTAACTCGATCGATTCGCTGCGGCAACTGGCTGCGGTCTCGGATCGGGACGCGGCAGCGGTCTTCGGAGTGGTGGGCCGCGACGAGCTGCTCGCAAGCCTGACGCGACAGCCGCACGGCCGCGCGGCTCGGCCACGTCCCGCCACCCGCCGCCTCGTGCTCGCGGTAGCGGCCGTCGTCCTCGCGGCCGTCGGCCACCGCCGCGACCTGGGCCGCCCTCCGGCACGCCCCCGCGCAGGAGACCACGAGCGTCGAATGCGTGATCAAGGGTGTGGACACGATCATCCCGTCGACCTCGGGCGACCCGGCGCACGACTGCGCCCGCGAGTGGAGGCGGGAGCTCGGCAGCGCGGCTCCTCCGCTCGTCGCCTACGACAACACGTACGGTGGCGTCACCGTCCTACCGCGCCGCGCCACCCCGCCGGCCGGCTGGAAGGCGATTCGTTCCCAGGACGCCGCGCTGATCGAGCTGCAGGACTCGCTCGACGACTTGATCAACGGTCTCAACTCGCGGTGCCTCGGCCCGGAGGCCGCCACCAGGCTCTCGGAGGCGAAGCTCGAGCAGTTCGGCTTCACGGGCTGGACGGTCGGCATCCGCGACCCGCAGTCTGCCGAGCTTCCCGGCGCGTGCACGAACGTGGACATCGTCGATCCCGCCGCCCATTCGATCACGCTGGTTGCCGGCCCCGGCCCGACGGCCGCCGGAACCTCGCTCGCGCTCGCCCGTAGGCTGCGCCCGCTCACCCTCGGCTGCAAGTCGCTCACGACTGCGGTCGCTGCGGTGAAGGCGGCCGCGAGCGACGTCGGCCTCTCTGAATCCGCCCGCGGCTATGACCTCAATGCCGTCACCGACGACACGCTCCGCTGCGCCTCGATCTACGAGACCGTCGGCGGCACGATCTTCCTCACCGTCCGCGGCCCGGATCGCTGAGCGGATCCGGGATCAGACCGCTCTGGCGAGCCCTCGAGCACGGGCCGCGGGGCAGGCCGGCCGCCGGCGAGCTCCTCGTACAGCTCGTCGACGCGCTTGTGCAGGGCGAGGAACGCCGCGCCGAGCTTCTCCGCCTCCTCGTCGCTGAGGCTGCCTGCCGCCATGCGCCGCACGGCCTGCCGCTCGAGCAGCTCACCCAGGATCTCGACGAGCATCAGCACCAGCCCCGCAAGCCCGCGTTGCAGCGAGTTCTCGTCGGCCTCGACCCGCGCCGGAAGCCGCGCTCGCCGCTCGGCGCGCGGGAAGGCCAGATCCTCCGCGCCCGCGGTGCCGACGGAAGCGAGGAGCGCCTTCAGGCGCAGGGCGATCAGGTCGACGCCGGCGACCGAGATGGTCACGTCGCCGCCGGCTGCGACGCCGGTGTCGACGAGGGAGTCGAGGAGGTCGACGAGGGAGTCGCTCACGGCAGGCGCGCGAACGAGTACGGCGGCCACGGCCCGGTGACGCGCAGCTCGTAGCCCTCGGCCTCGAGCGCGGCGACGGCGCCGGCGAACTCCTCCTGTCGATCCTTCGCCACGAGGTACGCGTCGCCCGAGGCCTCCTCGCTCGCCGCGGCGAGCCGCTCGCGCAGGCCCGGCTTCACCGTCGTCGCGAGGCGGGCGCCGAGATACTCGGACGCACCGACGTCCGGCACGCCGCCGACCGGCTCGACGCTCCACTCCTCCTTGCCGCGAAGCCGCTCGAGCTCGGAGGCGAGAGCCTCGCGATGCCGCTCCAGCCAGGCGTCGAGCGCCGCGCGGTCGGGGAAGGTCGTGCCGAAGCGGAAGGGCACGACTGCACCCGCCGCGAGCGCGTCGACCAGCAGCTCGTTGTGGGCGCGCACGAGCTGCTCGAGCCGCGCCTCGTCGTCGAGATCGCCCGGCGCGAGATCGAGCACGAGCGGACGAAGACCGTCCGCCACGCCGGCGAGAGCGACGACGGGCTTGCCGCCGAGCCGGTCGCCGACGCGCCGCAGCAGGTCGTCGGCGAGCAGCCGGCGCAGGGTCTCGACGACCTCCGCGCGCGCGCCATCCTCCGCCTGCCGGATCAGGTCGTCGACGTCGACGTCGCGCTCGGCGAGGATCCGGGCGAGATCGTCCAGGAAGCTCACCGGCCGTTCCTCTCGATCGCGCGCTCGAGCCGGTCGAGCCGCTCCCGCAGCTCGCGGTTCTCCCGCTCGAGCTCATTGTCACGCGCGAGCGAGCTGAGAGCCGGGTCGTGCTCCCACCAGTCGATCCCCATCGACTTCGCCGTGTCGGCGGACGCGATCAGCAGCCGCAGCTTGAGCGTGAGCAGCTCGATGTCGAGGAGCCGCACCTCGACGTCCCCGGCGATCACGATTCCCTTGTCGAGCACGCGCTCGAGCAGGTCGGCCAGGGACATGCTGCTGGGCGCCTGGGCACGCCCCGCGAGTGCGCTCATGAGTCCTCCTCGCGTTGCACCGGGTCGTATTGGTTGCGCGGATAGCGTCGTACGCGCCGGGCGTCGACGAGGTTGCCGTCGGCGTCGAGCGTCGCCTCGTAGGTGCCGAGCAGGCTGGTCGTGTCCGGGATCCGGGGGAGCTCGAGCAGCTCGAGCGTCACCGTCCAGCCGCCCCCGTTGTCCTCGGGGCGCCCGAAGCCGGACACCGCCTCGACCGGCTTGCCGAACAGCTCCTCGACCTGCTCGCGGGCGCGGCCGACGAGCTCGGCCGGCGAGAGCCTCCTCCCGCTCTCAGCCATGGAGACGGTGCAGGAGCTCTCGCTCCAGCTCCTCGTAGGTTTCCTCGTCCAACTCGCCGCGCTCGAGGGCGGCCTCCGCCTCGGCGAGCTCGGCCCGGATCCGGGCGGGATCGTGCAGCTGCGCCTCGGCCTCGTCGACGACCTGCTCGAACACCCAGACGAGCCCGCGCGCGGGCGCGAGCGGCAGCGTGAGGAGGCCACCGATCAGCCCCATCAGACCACCGCAGGCATGGCGAGCCGCACGAAGCTGTACGGGGGCAGCGGCCCGACGAGCTTGAAGTGGAGCGGCGGAGAGAGCCGGGCGGTGAGCTCCTCGAGCAGCTTCTCGATCGCTGCCACCCGGTCGCGCTCGGTCAGCAGTGCGAGGTCGAACGCGGCGAGCTCCCCCGCCGGCTCGCTCTTGACGACGTCGAGGACGAGCGGCCCGAGGGTCTCGAGGACGATCGCGGCGTCGCGCTCTCGGCGCGCCGCGAGTCCCTCGCCGACGGCCTCTCCGAGCGCGATGCCGGCCTCGACCGAGGGTACGGCCCGGTATGCCTCGCGCAGCGGCAGCAGGCCCGCGCCGACCTCGGCGAGCACCGCTTCCTCGTACTTGCCCCTCAGCGTGAGCTCGCAGGTCTGCTCGTGCCGCTCGAGCAGCTCCTCGATCTCCGGCAGCGCGAGCAGCTCGAGCGCCTCGTCGCGGCTCTCGAGCGCGTAGCCGAAGCGGGCGGGAAGCACCACCGCCTCCTCGTGCAGCGACTCGACGACGTCCGCATGCGCGAGCAGGTTGCGGCGCGTGGCCTCGACCGGCCCCTCGTGGAGCTCGGAGACCACGGCGGCGCGGTTGTCGTCGGCGACGAGCGAGATCCCCTGGTCCCGAAGCCGCTCCGGAAGCTCGCGGGGTCGGGTGATGCCGTAGAGGTAGTACCTGCTCACCGGTCGTTGCCGCGACCGCGCGAGCGGCTGCGGGACCGCCCTTCATCCTCTTCGTCTTCGTCGTCGTCGTCACCGTCACGACCTCCGAGGCCGATCTTCTCGCGGATCGCGTCCATGCCTCCCTCGACCGCGCCCTTCGTCTTCGACTCGGCCAGCTCCTCGCCGCCGCTCTGGAAGAGGTCGGGGACGCTCTTGGAGTCGTCGGTGGCGCGCAGGTCGAGCCGGTTCACCGCCTCCGCGAAGCGCAGGTACGTGTCGACGCTCGCGATCACGACGCGCAGATCGACGGTCAGGAGCTCGATGCCCACGAGCGAGACGCGCACGTAGGCGTCGATGACGAGACCACGGTCGAGCAGGATCTCGAGGACGTCGGCCAGCCCGCTCGAGCGCGGAGCCCGCGTGATGTAGCCCGCCGAAGATTCGCGCTGCATTACCGCCACTCAAATCACCCTTTCGCTTCGCTTCGGCCTGCCACGGCCGTGCGAACGGAATCCCCGGCCCGAAAACTCGGCAAACCGCGTCTATCCGCCTTCCGCCAGCCCGAGCTGGTTCGCAAGGTCGAGGTAGTCCCAGCTGGACCACTCCTCCGCGATCCGGTCACCGTCGAAGCGGAGGATCGCGATTCCGTCGATCTCGCCTTCCTTCCCCGTTTCCTCGTGGGCGGCGTGCATGGTCGCCCGCACCGCGACGTGGCCGTTGTGGGAGATGACCTCGTGCAGCTCGTACTCGACCTCCGAGAAGGCTTCCGCGTGGCCGTCGACGACCGAGACGAGCTCGTCGGCGTCCCGCTCCTCCGTCCCCTGTAGCCCGTGCACGTGGGCCTGGTAGTCGTCGCTGACGAGCTCGCGGATCGCGTCGGCGTCGCCTTCCGACCATGCCTCGAAGTACGCCCTCACCGCGTCCTCGTGGTCGCCGCCGCCACCGTGGCCCCGGCGGAAACGGCGGACGAGCAGCGCGGCGAGCGCGGTCGCGCCGGCGATCAGGGCGAGCCGCTTCATCGGTCGAGCGTGACCCTCTCGGGCGGCAGGTAGATCTCCTTCTGCCCGTCGAAGCACGCGTCGAGGTAGACCCGCACGGTGCGCGCGTGTGCGTCGACACCCGTGATCGTCCCCGCGGCCGACGCGCCCTTGCCGAGGAAGATCCCGAGGGTCGGGAGCCCGGAAAGGTCGACCCGCACCCGCGCGCCCGGCATGTAGGGCGGCGCGCCGACGAAGGCCACCGGTGCGGGCGTCGGTCTCGGAGGCGGCGCCCACTCGAGCTCGGCGCTCCAGTCGAGATCCGTGTCGTCGGCTTGCGCGCGCTCGCGCTGCTCGCTCCCGCGCTCGCCGTCCTGGTCCTCTTCGTTCCGGTCGGCCTGGTCCTCTTCGTTCCGGTCGGCCTGCTCCTGGCGGGTCTCGCCGCCTCGCTCGCTCCGCCGCTCGTCGGCCCGGTCCTCGTCTTCTGCTTCCTCGTCTTCCCCGGAGTCGTCGCGAACCGCGTCGACCGCCTTCTCGATCTCGTCCTTGGTCAGCCGTTTCTCGACCGCCTCCACGAGCTCGTCCTTCTTGCGCAAGCCCAGCTTGCGCAGCAGCTCCTCCTTCGTGCCCTGGCTGTCGTCGTCGAGGAGCTTCGAGATCTCGTCCTTCTTCAGTCGCGAGCCGAGCAGCTCGACGAGCTCGGCCTTGGTCGACTGCGCGCTCAACTCTTCGACGAGATCCGACTTGGTTTCAGACGCCATCATCCGCTCCTTCGTCCGGGGTGCAGGGAAAATTCCCGGCGGACGAGACCCCAAACGGGATGCGAGCGTGCGGCGCGCCTGGAGAACCAGGTCGACGTGGGTTGCGCCTGGATGTCGAACGAGACGCCCTGACGGATGGCCGCTGGAAGAGGATCTCGCTGTCGATGACGCAACCCGCGCCGCGACCTCTGCTTCTTACACCGCGGGCGACCCGGCAGGGAAGCAACCGAGCGCTCGGGCTTCGCAGCGCCGACCTTCGTTGCGGGACGATGGAGCTAGCCGGACTCGAACCGGCGACCTCCTGGGTGCGATCCAGGCGCTCTCCCAGCTGAGCTATAGCCCCGCGGCGGCTCAGTGTAGCTAGGTGTGACGACCACACACGTGTGAGACGGGTCTGATCCGTCCGGGCCTCCCGCGAGCTTGCGGTTGTCGACCCAAGCTCGAGAAGGAGGCCCGTGGTGGTGGAGGTTATGGAGCGGCCGCGACGGAAGCGGTTG
>DASRBX010000001.1:0-109186 GCA_035653395.1 Gaiellaceae bacterium | reverse complement strand
GTGGAGGCGGCGGGAATCGAACCCGCGTCCGCAGCCGCACCGGCTGAGCGTCTACAAGCGTAGGCTGCCCTTTCGTTTCGCCCGCCGGCCGGGGTGCAGCCGCCCTACCGCCGGGCTAGCCGATCCTTTGGTGTCGCGCTCCGGGCGATCAGCTCTCCCTCGGCGCCAAGCCCGTTAGTTGGCGCCGCCTCCGAGCCACGGGCCCAACCCGGGGCGGCGTCGCCGACTAGGTCTCCCTAGGCAGCGAGTGCGAGATCATGCTTCTTCGCACTTGCGTTTTGCCGGTGGATTTACGAGGCCAACCGGCGACCTCGGCTTGCAGCTCATCCGGATGGATCGACCACGTCGAAACCAGGTCGCCCCCGTATGTTCGTGTACGGCAATTGTACCGGCGATCCGCGCCAAGTCCTCGGGCGCGACGCGAGCCTACTGATACAACGCCGGCGTGCCCATGTTCCACATCGTCCTGCGCCAGGCCGGCCCGGAGTTCGACCCGGCTCGCCCGCTCGAGGAGCAGAGAGGCTGGAATGAGCACGCCGCGTACATGGACTCGCTCGTCGAGGACGGCACGATCGTGCTGGGCGGGCCGCTGCCGAACGGACGCGTCGCCCACGCGATGGAAGCCGAGTCGGAGGAAGCGCTGCGCGCGATCTGGGCGCGCGACCCGTGGCACGAGTCGCACCTGATTCTCGAAAGCGTCGAGCCCTGGGAGATCCGGCTCGCGACGCACGAGCTGCACCGGGGCTAGCGCCGCAGGCTCTTCAGCTCGCGCTCGATCTGCCGCCGGGCATCGCGGTCGGCGATGGCGCGGCGCTTGTCGCGTAGCTCCTTGCCGCGGGCGAGCGCGAGCTCGACCTTGACGCGCCCGTCCCGGAAGTAGAGCCGCGTCGGGATGAGCGTGAAGCCCTTCTCCGCCACGGACGAGGCGAGCCGCTCGATCTCGCGCCGGTGCAGGAGGAGCTTGCGCGGCCGGTCGGGGTCGTGGTTCGCGCGGTTCCCCTCCGTGTACTCGGGAATGTGGAGGCCGACGAGCCAGGCCTCGCCGTCGCGTACCTCCGCGTACGCCTGCCGCAGCGTAGCCTGCCCGCCGCGCAGCGACTTCACCTCCGTGCCGGCGAGCACGACGCCTGCCTCGACCCGATCCGAGAGGTGGTAGTCGTGCCGCGCTCGGCGGTTGTCGACGATCAGCTTCTCTCCTGCCTGCCTCGCCATCGAGCGGCAAGTGTAGGGATGGCTCTCCGCGGTAACGCGTCTCGCAACCGAGGAAGGAGTCAACGATGAAGATGCGTTTCATCCCGACGAGCGTCCACGGCGCGGTCGACCACGTCGTCGGGCCGGCGCTCGTCCTCGCCCCCACGCTCCTGCGGCTCGGCCGCACGAGCCCCGAAGGTCTCACGGCGCGCACCGTCGGCGGCGTCGAGGCGTTCTACTCGAACCTCACCGACTACGAGATGAGCCTGAAGAACGTCGTCCCGATGAAGGTGCACCTCGCCCTCGACGCGGTCGGCGGGGCGACGCTCGCGCTCGTCCCCCAGCTCACCGGCGCCCGCAAGCGCGGCAAGAAGCACTGGCTGCCGCACCTCGCGATCGGCGCCATGGAGATCGGGATGGCGGCGTTCACGAAGACCGAGCCCCCGCGGCCGGCGGAGCGCCGCGCGAACACGGTCAAGAAGCTGGCGAAGACGGCCCTGAAGGCGAAGCTCGTGAAGGACGTCGCTAAGGCGCTGACCTAACGACGCCCGGCGCGGTAGCCCCGCGCCATGAAGCAGCGGTCGCAGAGCGTTGCCCACGGCGCCGTCCGGGCGCCACAGACGCGGCAGCGCCCGATCGTCGGATCCTCGATCTCGGCTCGCAGCTCCCGCACCACGCGGGCGGCTGCGGCTTCCTCGAGCGCGGCGGCACGCTCGATCGTTACGCCCGCGACGCCCGGGTACTGAAGCGCGAACCAGCGGAGGATCGAGGCCTCGCGCGCCGCCTGCTCGGCCTCCTCGAGCCCGGCGGCTTCGAGGCGCTTCGGGTCGAGGATCCAGCCGAGCACCGTCCGCTGCGGCTTGTCGCCGGCAAGCGCCGCCGCGAGCGTGCCGAGCAGCGGGGCGCCATCCTCGTCGACCGGCGCCTGCACGAGCTTCCAGACGTCGGCGAGCTCCAGCGTGCGGCGCGCGTGGTGGAGCGCGTCGCGCACCGCGTCGAGCCGGGCCAGCAGCGGCTGGATCGACTCGACCTCGAGCCAGCCGTCGACGCTCCAGTACCGCAGGGCGGCGTGGCGCCAGGCGTGCAAGGCCGGCTCGAGCTCGTCGACCCGCGAGACGTTGAGGTCGGAGAGCTGCGGGCGCAGGCGCCCCGAGTCGACGACGCGGTAGCCGAGGTGGCCGTCCTCGATCGGCACGTGCGGGACGAGCGCCCCCCGCACGAGGTCGGGATCGGGATCCGCCCACGGGACGCCCGTCAGGACGCCGACGTGGCCGCGCTCGTGGAAGCCGAAGCGCCCGGCGCGGCCCGCGATCTGGGCGATCTCCCACGGCTCGAGATCGCGGCGCTCGCGGCCGTCGAACTTCGTGGTCTCGGCGAAGAGCAACGTCTCGCACGGCAAATTGACGCCGTGGCCGAGGACGTCGGTCGCGGCGCACACCTCCGCGCGGCCGTCGACGAAGCGGTCGATCTCCTCCCGGCGCGACGCGAGCGGCATCGCGCCGTAGAGGCACGCGACCGCGCCGGGGTGGAGCTGGTTCAGCTCGCCGGCCAGCCCGATCACGGCACGGCGGCTGAAGGCGACGACCACAGTGCCCGGGCCGAGCCCTGCGATGCCGCGGCGACCGACCCAGTCGAGCGGGGCCTTGCGCTCGAAGAAGCGGAGCTCGGCCCGCGGGAACGCGTGCCGCACCAGCGGCAGCGCCTCGACCGCGCCGAGCAGCAGGATGTGCCGGTACTCGCCGCCGAGGAGCAGACGTGTCCACGCCGAGCCGCGCTCCTCGTCCTCGGCCCATTGCACCTCGTCGAGCACGAGCGTCTCGCCCCTCGCCGGCGCCATCTCGGCCGTGCAGCAGACGATCGGCGCGTCGGAGTTGACCCGCTCCTCCCCCGTGACGAGTCCGACACGATCCTCGCCGAGCTCGGCCGAGAGGCGCCGGTGCGCCTCCTGCGCGAGCATCCGCAGCGGCGCCGCGTACACCCCGCGGCCCGTCTCCACCAGGAAGCGGAGCGCGTCGTGCGTCTTGCCCGAGTTCGTGGGGCCGAGGTGGGCGATCACGGTCTCGGGCTCGACGTGCCGCTCGGGCAGTCGGACGCTCAGCTCGGAGACGGGCTTCCGCGGCGGTTGCCGACGCCGCTGATGCCGCTCGCTCCGGCTGGGTCGCTTCTGCCGCTCGTGTCTGCCCCGCGCCATGCGCAGGACGGTAGCGGCGCGTCTAGATCTGGAGGAAGCGGCGGAGCGTCAGCCCGGAGCCGGCGGCCCCGAGGAGCAAGCCCGCGGCGAGCAGCACCATCGCATTGAGCGTGAAGCTCAGCGCGTGCACGTCGGAGCCGGTGCCTCCGCCGATGTGGGGCAGGATCGAGGGCAGCGCCACCGCCTTCCCGAGCACGAGCAGGATCACCGCGAACACGGAACCGACGAGGCCGCAGACGAGCCCTTCCAGCATGAACGGCCCGCGGATGAACCAGTTCGTCGCACCGACGAGCTTCATCACCTCGATCTCCCGTCGCCGCGCGAAGATCGAGAGGCGGATCGTGTTCGCGATCAGCAACGTCGACGCGACGACGAGCAGGACGACGGCGATGAGGAAGACGAGCGAGATGACCTTCGCGATCGTGAGCACGCGCTTGGCCGTCGTGCTCCCCCAGCTGACCTTGTCCACCCCGGCCCAGTTCGCGCGCCGGAAGCCGCCGCCGATCTTGGGCGTGGCGTCGGGCTTGATCGGAACGACCGTGAAGGAGTCGGGCAGCGGGTTGCTCGGCAGCCTCGTCTTCCAGAGGTCCGGGAAGAGCTTCTTCATCTTCGCCTCGGCCTGGGCCTTCGAGATGAAGATCACCTTCTTCACCTGCGGGTCGTTCCGGAGGTTCGCGCCGACGGCGCGCTCCTGCTGCGGCGTCGCGTTGCTCTGGAAGTACACGTGGACCTGGAGCTCCTTCTGGATGTGGTTGCTCCAGGAGAGCACCCAGGTGCCGAGCGCGATGAAGAGCCCGAGCAGGCACATGCCGATGAGGACGGTCATCGTCGCGGCGAAGGTCGTCGAGAGGTTCATCCGGATCGAGGCCCAGGCCTCGGAGAACAGCAGGCGGACCCGGCTCACTCTGAGGTGTATCCCCCGCGGCGCTCGTCGCGGGCGAGCCGCCCGCCCTCGAGCGCGATCACGCGCTTGCGCATCTTGTCGACCATCTCGCGGTCGTGGGTGACCATGAGGATCGTCGTGCCGGCGCGGTTGATCCGGTAGAGGAGCTGCATGATCCCGACGCTCGTGTCGGGGTCGAGATTCCCGGTCGGCTCGTCGCAGACGAGCAGCGGCGGATGGTTGACGACGGCGCGCGCGATCGAGACGCGCTGCTGCTCGCCGCCGGAGAGCTCGTCGGGATGCGAGTTCATCTTGTTGGCGAGCCCGACCAGCGTCATGACCTCCGGCACCTTGCGCCGGATCGAGGCGCGGCTCTCGCCTTGCACCTTGAGCGCGTAGGCGACGTTCTCGGCCGCCGTGCGGCTCGGCAGCAGCTTGAAGTCCTGGAAGACGCAGCCGATGTTGCGGCGCAGGCGCGGAACCTTCGAGTGCCCCAGCCGGCCCAGGTCGCGGCCGCCGAGGATGATGCGCCCGTCGGTCGGATCGAGCTCCTTCAGCAGCAGTCGCACGAGCGTCGTCTTGCCGGAGCCCGACGCGCCGACCACGAAGACGAACTCGCCCTTGTCGATCGCGAAGTTGACGGAGTCGAGAGCGGTGACGTCCGGCTCGTAGACCTTCGTCACGTTCTCGAACAGGATCATCGTGCCCGTCGCCGGCGTGGCCTGGTCGACAGGCTTGGCCTGGCCGTTTGCCGATGGCTCCGCCACGGCGGCGGCTGGGCGCTCTATCTGTACGTCAGTCACGTCTACCGGGTTCGAGTTGGGGCGGGCGGTATGCCCGGCGCCGGTCGAGTCGTGCGAAGCGGCCCCCACTCTAGCGCAGGTTTCGGCCTACTACGACGTCTCTCCTGCAGTTTGCAGCAGGTACGCCCGGATGAAACCGTCGAGATCGCCGTCGAGGACCCCCTGCGCGTTGCCGACCTCGAAGCCCGTGCGCGCGTCCTTCACCTGCGTGTACGGGTGGAGGACGTAGCTCCGGATCGTGTTGCCGCCGAACCCCATCGAGACGCCGCCACGCTCGCGGGCGAGCTCCGCCTCCCGCTCCTCCTCGACCTTCTCGGCGAGCCTCGAGCGCAGGATCTTCAGGGCCGTCTCCTTGTTCGCCGCCTGGCTGCGCTCGTTCTGGACGGCGACGACGATGCCGCTCGGCATGTGGGTGATCCGCACGGCGGAGTCGGTCTTGTTCACGTGCTGGCCGCCGGCGCCCGACGAGCGGTACGTGTCGATCCGGATGTCGTCGTCGGCGATCTCGATGTCGCCGGCGTCCTCGAGCAGCGGCGCCACGATCACCTGCGCGAAGCTCGTGTGGCGGCGGTGTGCCTGGTCGAAGGGGCTCAGGCGCACGAGCCGGTGCTTGCCGCGCTCGGCCTTGAGGATCCCGTACGCGTTCTCGCCGCGCACCGTGAAGGTCGCCGACTTGAGCCCGTACTCCTCCCCCGGGCTCGACTCGATGACCTCGGTCTTGAGGCCGCGCTGCTCGGCCCAGCGCAAGTACATCCGCAGCAGGATCTCGGCCCAGTCCTGCGCGTCGGTGCCGCCGGCGTCGGACTGGATGGTGACGACCGCGTCGCCCGAGTCGTACTCGCCGGAGAAGAGCGCGTCCTCCTGCAGCCGCGCGAGCTCGCCCTGCACGTCCCGCAGGACGGGCTCGAGCTCCGCCTCGGGAAACGTCCCCGCGCCCTCTCGCAGGAACTCGACGTTCGAGACGAGCTCGTCGTAGCGCCGGAGCTTCTCCTGCGTCCGCTGGTGCTCGGCCGAGAGGCGCGCGGCGCGCTGCTGGTCGTTCCAGAAGTCGGGTTGCGCGAGCTCCTGCTCGAGCTCGTCGAGGCGGGCCTTCAACGCGGCGGGGTCAAAGGTAACCACGGACCCAGTCGAGCTGGGCCCCGATCTCCGCGAGCCGATCGTCGAGCGGGATCTGAGGTTCGTCGGCCATCGCGCCGGCCATCCTAGCCGGGCCTCCCGGATAGTCTGGGTCGATGGACCCGGCCGGCGAGCTCGACTCGGCGCTCTCGCAGCTCGCCTCCATCGGCCGCTTTCGTGGCGCGGTACGCGTCGACGCGGGCGGCTCGGTGCTGCTCGACCGGGCGTACGGCGAGGACGGTGCAGGCGTGACTCTCACCACCGACACCGCGTTCCAGGTCGCTTCGGTCTCGAAGTCGTTCACCGCTGCGTGCGTGGTGCGCCAGATCGAGCAGGATCGACTGTCGCTCGACGACAGGCTGGTCTCGTTCGTCGAAGACGCGCCACCGACGTGGCGCGAGATCAGGATCCGCCACCTGCTGACACACACGAGCGGGCTGGCTCACTGGCAGGATCTCCCCGGGCACGACCTCTACACGCCGGTTCCTCGCGAGGAGCTCATCGCTCGCTTCGCCGCCACTCCCCTCCGGTTTCCCACCGGGAGGGGCTGGGGCTACAGCAGCCCGGGCTATGTGCTCCTCGCCCACATCGTCGAGACAGTCGCGGGGGACCCATACCCATCCATCCTCGACAGCGAGGTCCTGCAGCCACTCGGCCTGCGTCAGACGCGGGCAGCAGAACCCGCCCCCGGCGTGGTCGCAGCACACGGGAGTCGCGCCGGGGAGCCGGCACCCTCCTTCGATCTATTCGCCAACGCAGGCACCGGCGATGTCTGGTCGACTACAGCCGACCTCGCCCGCTGGCCGCGCGCGCTCGCCTCTTTGAGTCCAGCGGTCTTCACGCCGCGGGCTTCGGTCGCCAGGGAGCAGGACGGTCTCACGGACGTCGGCTACGGCTATGGCTGGTTCAGCGCCACCCTCGGGAATGAGCGGCTCGTCTTCCACCCCGGCGACAACGCAGGCTTCGTGTCTCTCCTCGTCTGGGCGCCGGAGCGTGATCTCGTCGTCGTGGTTCTCGCCGCGGACGAAATCGACCTTCAGCCGATCGCGGCACCTGCGCTCGCGGCGCTCCTCACGCGCCGTGGCACTTCTTGAACTTCTTGCCGCTGCCGCACCAGCACGGATCGTTGCGGCCGAGCTTCTCATGCGGGCTCGCCTGCACTGTCTGGGCGACGACGCCGGCCGCCGACGGGACGCCCGCCGCGACCGCCTCGCCCCCGCCTGCCGCCGCGATCGCCGCCGCGCCGGCCGACGTCTCGTGCTCGTACTGGAGGTTCCCGTTCGTGGTCTGGCTCTGCGCGAGCTGCTGCTGCGCCTGCTCGGGCGCAAGCTCGGCATGGAAGAGGTGGAGCACGACCTCGCTGCGGATGTTGCGTCCGAGCTCGGTGAACATCCGTTCGCCCTCGGCCGTGTACTCGACGAGCGGGTCCTTTTGCGCCATCTGGCGCAGGTGGACGCCCTCGCGCAGCATCTCCATGTTCTCGAGGTGCTCGCGCCAGCGCATGTCGACGACCTGGAGCACGATGAAGCGCTCGAGCTCGCGCATCAGGTCTGAGCCGAACTCCTCCTCCTTCGCCTCGTACTCGTCGCGCGCGTCGGTCTGGAACTCCTCGATCAGCGCCTCGCGCGAGATCTGCCCCAAATCCTCGCGCAGCTCGGCGGCCGTGATCTCGGTCCGGTACAGCTGCGCCATGGCCTGCGTCAGCGCCTCGAGGTCCCAGTCCAGTTCGGACTCGTCCTGCGTGAACAAGAGGACGGTGTCCTCGACGACCTCCTCGATCCAGAGCTTGACCTGGTCCGAGAGGTCCTCGCCGTCGAGCACCTGGCGCCGCTGCTCGTAGATCCGCCCCCGGTGCCGGTTGAGGACGTCGTCGTACTTGAGGACGTTCTTGCGCATGACGAAGTTCTGCTCCTCGACCTTCTTCTGCGCGCCCTCGATCTGCCGGGAGAGGATCTTCGCCTCCATCGGCTGGTCCTCGGGGATCTTGAAGCGGTCCATGACGCTTTTGATCCGGTCCCCGGCGAAGAGGCGGACGAGATCGTCCTCGCCGGAGAGGTAGAAGCGCGTCTCGCCGGGGTCGCCCTGGCGGCCCGACCGGCCGCGCAGCTGGTTGTCGATCCGGCGCGACTCGTGGCGCTCGGTGCCGAGGACGTAGAGGCCGCCGAGCTCGCGCACGCCGTCGCCGAGCTGGATGTCGACGCCGCGGCCGGCCATGTTGGTGGCGATCGTGACGGCGCCCCGCTGGCCCGCGTCCTTGATGATCTCGGCCTCGCGCGCGTGCTCCTTCGCGTTGAGGACGTTGTGCTTGATGCCCTTGCGCATCAGGAGCTGGGAGAGGTACTCGGAGGTCTCGACGGCGATCGTGCCGACGAGGACCGGCTGCCCCGCGTGCGCGCGCTCTTCGATGTCGCGCACCACGGCGGCGAACTTGCCCTCCTTCGTCTTGAAGACGAGGTCGTTCTCGTCGCGGCGGACGACCGGGACGTTGGTCGGGATCTCGACGACGTCGAGGTTGTAGATCTCGACGAACTCCTTCTCCTCTGTCTTCGCCGTGCCGGTCATGCCGGCGAGCTTCTCGTAGAGGCGGAAGTAGTTCTGAAGCGTGATCGTGGCGAGCGTCTGGTGCTCCTCCTGGATCTTGACGCCCTCCTTCGCCTCGACCGCCTGGTGGAGGCCCTCGCTCCAGCGGCGCCCCTCCATGATCCGGCCGGTGAACTCGTCGACGATCTTCACCTCGCCGTCCTGGATCACGTAGTCGACGTCGAGGTGGTAGAGCGACTCGGCCTTGAGCGCCTGGTAGAGATGGTTGACGAGCTGCGTGTTCTCGGGCGCGTAGAGGTTGTCGATGCGGAGCGCGCGCTCCACCTTGGCGATGCCCTGCGGCGTCGGGCCGACCGTCTTGTGCTTCTCGTCGAACTCGTAGTCGGCCCCCGCGTCCTCGGCGGCGCCCTTCGGGTCGCCGGGGGAGGCGCGGAACGGGATCAGTTGCTTCGCGACGCGCGCGAAGTCGTAGTAGAGCTGGGCCGCCGTCTCGGGCTCGCCGGAGATGATGAGCGGCGTCCGCGCCTCGTCGATGAGGATCGAGTCGACCTCGTCGACGATCCCGTAGGCGTGGCCGCGCTGGACGAGGCCGTCGGCAGAGACGGCCATGTTGTCACGCAGGTAGTCGAAGCCGAACTCGGAGTTCGTCCCGTACGTCACGTCGGCGGCGTAGGCGGCCTTGCGCCGGTCGAACGGCATCATCGTCTCGATGTAGGCGACGGTCATGCCGAGCGACTCGAAGACGGGACGGTTCCACTCCGCGTCGCGCTGGGCGAGGTAGTCGTTGACCGTGACGAGGTGCGCGCCACGGCCCGCGAGGCCGTTGAGGTAGAGCGCGAGGCTCGCCACGAACGTCTTTCCCTCGCCGGTCTTCATCTCGGCGATGTCGCCCTCGTGGAGGACGATCCCGCCCATGAGCTGCACGTCGAACATCCGCTGGTTCGACGCGCGCCTGCGGGCCTCGCGGACGGCCGCGAACGCCTCGAAGACGAGCTCGTCGAGGCTCTCGCCGTTCTCGAGGCGTTGCCGGAACTCCGCGGTCTTGCCCTGCAGCTCGGCGGCGGAGAGCCCCTCGAAATCGGGCTCGAGCGAGGTGATGTACGCCGCCTGCTCCTGAAGCCGCTTGATCCGGCGGCCCTCGCCGACGCGGAGGACCTTCTCGAGGTTGCCGATCTCCATTAGTCGCTCCTCACGGGGCCAAGGGTAGCGGCCTACAAGGCTGTGGCCCTGACCTCCCAGAGGTCGCCGTCGATGCGTTCGGCCTCGACGTAGAAGCTGTTACCGGCGCCCACGCCGAGGCGCTCGAGCTCGGCCGGCACGGGCTCGTCGCTCGGCTCCTCGTCGACGCGGAGCTCCTCGGCCTCGCCGGTTCGGGAGAGGGCGAGCTTGTCAGCGTCAGGGAACGGGATCTGTGCCACCTCGACCCGCTTCGCGGCCACCGCCCAGACGCCGCCGCCCTGGCGCTGGGCGACGGCCCGGTAGGGCGGCCTCACGTGCTGCTCGACGGCGTCCGCGAGCGGCGACAGATCGGCGTCGCCCGTCTCCTCGCCGACGATCAGGTCGCCGTTCGGAAGCGTCGTGAACTCGATCCGGCTGCCCGCCAGGCCGGACGCCGTGACGGTCACGGCCGCGTCCCACTCCCGCGGGTCGACGCTCGAGCCGTCGGGAAGCCGCGGCCGCACGAGCTTCTGTGCCGCCACCTCGTGCGGAGCTGACGTCGACGCTCCGAGCGCCTGCGCGGGATCGAGCCCCGCCTCCCGTAGAAGCTTCTCGTTCAGCGTCTCCCGGCGGCGGAAGAGCCCCACTAGCTCTCGGTGATCTCCGCCTCGACCGGATCCGCGACCGGCGGCTCTTCGACGTGCCTGCGGCCGTCGACGCGCTTGTCGTGGAGGTCGCGCACCTGGCGGACGAGCTTGTCCGCGAGCTCGTCGATCGCTGCCTTCATGTCCGTCGCCGCCTCGCGCGCGCGCAGCGTGTGGCCCTTGAGGTGGACGGTCGCCTCGGCGACCTGCGACTCGGCGATCGACGGGTTTCGTTCGACCGCGAGCTCGATCTCGACGTCGGTCAGCTCGTGGACGCGGCGGTCGAGCTTGTGGAGCTTCCGCTCGACGTAGCTCCGGATGGAGTCGTTCACCTCGAGGTTCTTGCCCTTGACGTGAAGCTGCATCGGCGCCTCCCCTGTCGCTGCCTGTGCTGTGGCCTAACCCTACTCGGGCGGCGTCCGACGGGAGCCCGTCTCGCCGCGGCCTCTAGCGGCGGCGGAGCACGCGGGCGAAGGCGATCGCCTCGACACGGCGGGCGCCCGCCTTGCGCAGCGCGGCCGCTGCGGCCGCGGCGGTCGCGCCGGTCGTGTAGACGTCGTCGACGACGGCCACCCTGCGCGGAGCGGCACCGGTCGCGTGGAACGCGCCGCGAACGGTGCGGCGCTCCGCGGCGGATCTGCCGCGCTGGCGGCCGCCGTGCCTCCGCTCGAGCAGCGGCAGGCACGGAAGCTCCCAGGCCGCGGCCAGCTCGAGCGCGAGCCGCTCCGCGGGGTTGTGGCCGCGCTCGAGCCGACGCGCCCGGTCCGCCGGAACGAACGTGAGCGCGTCGACGGCCGGGCGCGGCACGCCCTCGGCGACGAGCTGCGCGGCCTCGGCGGCGAGACGCCGCAACCCGCGCTCCTTCCAGGCGTGGACGAACCTGCGGGCGGCGTCGTCGTACCCGACCGCCGCGCGGGCGGTCGCGAAGCCGAGTCGGCGTCCCGCGCACTCGCGGCAGCGCTCGACCGGCCACGCGGTCGGGGCGCCGCACCGGGCACAGAGCGGCGGCTCGATCTGGGGCAGGTCCTCGCGGCACCCTGCGCAGAGCTGCTTTCCCCCGCAGCCGCAGACGACGCAGCGCTGCGGCAGGAGCAGATCGAGCACACAGCCACGCTACGGCGCGAGACGTGCCGAGACCGTGTCGACTCAGTCGAGACTGTACGACTCGCGCCCGGGCAGTCCCACGAGCCGCCGCATCCGGTTGTCGGCTTCGAGCAGCTGCTCGTGGTTCCCGATGTCGTACCAGCTCCCCTCGAAGCGGTAGCCGTAGACGGCCTCGCGAGCGGCGAGCCACCCGAGGAAGCTGCCGGCGTTGTCCGGGCTCTCGCCCGTGCCGAGGTACGTGGCGACGAGGCGCACGTGCTCGGGCGCGAGGAGATAGATCAGCGTCGAGGCGAGCGTCGAGGGCGGGTCGCTCGGCTTCTCGACGAAGCGCACGATGCGATCGTCGGCGTCGGTCTCGGCGATCCCGTACTGCGTCGCCAGCTCGAGGTCGCCGACGTCGTGGAGGGGGACGGCGGTCGAGGGCCGGGGCTTCGCGCGCCACCAGCCGACGAACCGCCGGAGCGAGAGCTCGAAGAGATTGTCCCCGGCGAGGACGAGGAGCTCCTCGTCCTCGAGCCCCGCGGCCTCGACCACGAGCCCGAGGTCGCCGACCGCGCCGAGCCGGTCGTCGTTCGCGCTCGTGCGGTCGTCGTGCACCGTGACGCCGTGCGGCTCGGCCCAGCGGGCGAAGGCGGGCGCGAAGCGGCTGTTCGTGACGAGATGGATCGCGCCGACGTCCTCGACCTCGCGGACGCGGTCGAGGACCCAGTCGAGCATCGGTCGGCCGCCGACCGGCAGCAGATGCTTCGGCACGTCGTTCGTGAGGGGGCGCAGGCGCGTGGCGTACCCCGCCGCGAGGAGAACGCATCTCATGCGAGGGACTCCGTGTACGGGGGCCGGTGGACGCCGTCCTCGGTGACGATCGCCGCGACGAGCTCGGCCGGCGTCACGTCGAAGGCGGGGTTCCGGGCCGGGAAGCGGGACGTCAGCTCGCCCGGATCGCGCTCCTCGATCGGGATCGCGGCGCCGTCGGCCGTCTCGCGGTCGAGCGTCGAGCTCGGCGCCACGACGTAGAGCGGGATCCCGTGGTGGGCGGCCAGCACCGCGAGCGAGTACGTCCCGATCTTGTTCGCCGTGTCTCCGTTCGCGGCGATCCGGTCGGCGCCCGTGACCACGAGGTCGACCTCGCCGCGGGCCATGAGCGAGCCGGCGGCCGAGTCGGCGATGACGGCGTGCGGGATCCCGGCCCGCTCGAGCTCCCAGGCCGTCAGGCGCGCACCCTGGAGGAGCGGACGGGTCTCGTCGACGAGGACGCGCTCGAGCAGGCCGCGCTCGGCCGCCGCCCGCAGCGCCCCGACCGCGGAGCCGTAGCCGCCGGTCGCGAGGCCGCCCGCGTTGCAGTGCGTCAGCGCCCGCGTCCCGGGCCGGAACAGCTCCACGGCGTGGGCCGCCATCCGCCGGCAACGCTCGACCTCTTCCTCGTGGAGGGCGCGCGCCCGTTCCGGCGTGGGCTCGTCCCGCATCCGCGCGAGCGCCCAGGGGAGATTGACCGCGGTCGGCCGCGACCCGGCAAGGACTCGCTCCGCTTCCCCGAGGTCGTCCCCGCGGAGCGCGGCGAGCGCGAGGCCGTAGGCGGCCGCGATGCCGATCGCGGGTGCGCCGCGCACGACCATGTCCCGGATCGCATCGGCCACCTCGGCCGCGGTGGTGCAACGCACCTCGAGCACCTCGTCGGGCAGCCGGCGCTGGTCGAGGAGGACGACCGCCGGGCCCCCCTCCTCGAGGCGAACGATCTGCTCCGGCGCCAGCTCTTCGCTCAGGTGCCCTCGTCCCACGAGGCGAGGTAGCGCGCCTGCTCCTCCGTCAGCCGGTCGATCTCGACGCCCATCGTCTCGAGCTTGAGGCGCGCGATCTCGCGATCGATCTCCGGCGGCACCGGATAGACCTTGCGGTCGAGCTCGCTCGCGTGCTGCGTGGCGTACTCGAGCGCGAGGGCCTGGTTTGCGAAGGACATGTCCATCACGAGCGCCGGATGCCCCTCGGCGGCGGAGAGGTTGACGAGCCGGCCGTCCGCGACGAGGTACAGGCGCCTCCCGTCGGCGAGCGTGAACTCCTCGACGAACTCCCGCGCGCGCCGCGTCTCCGTCGCCATCCCGCGCAGCGCCGGGATCTCGATCTCGACGTTGAAGTGGCCGGTGTTGGCGAGGATCGCGCCGTCCTTCATCCGCTCCATGTGCTCACGCGTGATCACGTGCTTGTCGCCGGTGGCGGTGCAGAAGACGTCTCCGACCTCGGCCGCCCGCTCGAGCGGCAGCACCTCGAAGCCGTCCATGGACGCCTCGAGCGCGCGCAGCGGCTCGACCTCGGTCACGATCACGTGTGCGCCCATGCCGCGGGCCCGCTGCGCGACGCCGCGCCCGACCCAGCCGTAGCCGCACACGACGAACCGCTTGCCGGCGAGCAGCACGTTCGTCGCGCGGATGATCCCGTCGATCGTCGACTGCCCGGTGCCGTAGCGGTTGTCGAACATGTGCTTCGTCTGCGCCTCGTTGACGGCGATGATCGGGAAGCCGAGCTTTCCCTCCGCCTCGAGCGCCTTGAGCCGGATCACCCCGGTCGTCGTCTCCTCGGTGCCGGCGATGATCTCGCCGAGCTGCTCGCGACGGGCGGAATGGAGGACGCCGATCACGTCGGCGCCGTCGTCCATCGTGAAATGCGGCTTGTGGTCGACGGCCGCCTCGATGTGCGAGTAGTACGTGTCGTTGTCCTCGCCCTTGATCGCGAAGACGGACACGTCGTACTCGGCCACGAGCGCCGCCGCGACGTCGTCCTGCGTGGAGAGCGGGTTCGAGGCGCAGAGGACGACGTCCGCGCCGCCCGCCTGGAGCGTCCGCATCAGGTTCGCGGTCTCGGTGGTCACGTGGAGGCAGGCCGAGATGCGATGCCCCGCGAGCGGCTGCTCGCGCTCGAACCGCTCCCGGATCGCGGCGAGCACCGGCATCTGCCGGTCGGCCCACTCGATCCGCCGCCTCCCCTCCTCCGCGAGCGCGAGGTCTTTCACGTCGTAGCGCTTCGTTGCTGCCATGAAGTCCTTTCGGTTACGCGGCCCTCAGCAGCCGCTCGTGCTTGCGTTGCTCCCACTCGACCCAACCGCCCTGCTCCTCGACGTCCGCGAGCCAGCCGTCGATCGCCGCGCGGAGCTCGGGCTCGCGGCGCAGTCGCGCCGCGAAGGCGATGTCGCCGATCCCCAGCCCGAAGCGGCTGCGCAGCTCGGCGAGGGAGCGGAGCTGGTTGAGCTCGCGCAGCCCGTAGAGGCGGTAGCCGGCCGGGGTGCGCGACGGGACGACGAGGCCCGTCTGCTCGAGGTAGCGGAGCATGCGTGCCGACCAGCCGGTGCGCCTCGCGGCGTGCCCCACGTGGAGCGGGTCCATCGGCGCAACCTTAACACGGACGTGTCAAGGCTTGCGGCAGGTGATCAGGCCCTGGGACTTGTGGATGAGGAAGACGCCGTCCCGCTCGATGGCCTCCTCCACCGCCGCCCGCTCGCGGGCGAGATCGTGCCCGTCGTACCGCCAGCTCGAGCGGAGGTACGCCAGCACGGGCTCGACCTCGGTCACCGCGAGGTCGTCCTCGAAGCGCCCCACACGGATGTCCGCGAAGAACGGCTCGAGCTGCGCCGGGCCCGACTCGAGCCCGAACGCCCGCGTGTGCGTGTCCGGCGGCCACCACGGCGTGAGCGCGCCCAGCTCGCGCATGTGCCCGTCGCCGTTCGTCGCCGCATGGAAGATCCCGCCCGGAACGAGCACGCGCCGCACCTCTGCGAACGCCCTGGGCCGGTCCTCCACGTGGTAGAGCATGTGATTCGAGAGCACGATGTCGAACGATCCGTCGGCGAACGGCAGCTCCTCGGCGCTCGCGACGGCGTAGTCGGCGCGTTCTCCGAGCACTTCGCGCGCCGCCTCGATCATCCCGGGCGAGGAGTCGGTGAGCGTCAGGCGCCAGGTCCGGTCGATTCGATCGAGGTTCGCACCCCAGAGGGTCGTCGCCGGGCCGCAGCCGATCTCGAGGATCCGCGCGCCCGGCCCCGCAGCGCCGAGCTCCTGCTCGAAGAGCCAGCGTCCCCAGGTCGGATTCGTGGAGAAGCGCCGATGGAGCTCGATCCGCGCGTTGAGGTTCGCGTCGGTGGCGTACTGTCCCGCGAGGTTCTCGCTCACGCCTCAGGCTTCGCTCGTGCCTTCGCGCCCGTAGCGGTCCTCGAGCCGGACGACGTCGTCGAGGTGCGGCGTCGAGACCTCGAGGATCGTCGTGTCCTCGAGCGCCGTGACACGGTGCACCGTCCCCGGCCGGAAGCGGAAGCACGCGCCGGCCGTGATGACCTCTTCGTCGAGCGCCTCCTGGCCGGCGTCGCCGAGCTCCAGCCGCGCGCGGCCGCTCTCGACGTACCAGCTCTCGTCCTTCTCCCGGTGGAACTGCAGCGACAGCGACTCGCCTTCACGGACGAAGAGGACCTTCCCGACGTACGCATCGGCGTGCGCCCAGATCAGCTCCCAGCCCCAGGGCTTCTCGACCCGGTGCGCCTCGAAGGAGAAGCGGTCGAGCGAGCCGTAGTTCGGCGATTCGAGGGTCACGAAGGCTGCCTCTGCGGGTGCCACTCGGGATGGGCGTCCATGAACTCCGTGGCGCGCCGCAGGTCCTTCGGCGTGTTCACCGTCAGCCAGACGCCCCGGTGGCGGTGTGCGTGCAGCCTCCGCTCGCCTGCGAGCCGGGGGAACGTGGACTGCTCGTGGTCGCCCTTCTCCGGTAGGAGCGCGAGCGCGTCCTCGCCGAGGACGTAGACGCCGGAGTTGACCCAGTGCTCGAGCAGCGGCGCCTCCCGGAAGCCGGAGATCGTCCCGCCCTCCTCGACCTCGACGACGCCGAACGGCGAGCGAACCTGCGCGACGACGATCGTTCCGGCGGCGCCGCTCGCCGCGTGTTCGGAGAGGAGCGCGCGGAAGTCCACGTCGAGCAGCTCGTCGCCGTTGAGCGCGAGGACCGGCCCCTCCTCCTGCCGCCGAGTGGCGGCGAGCCTGAGCCCGCCTCCGCGCCCGAGCGGCTCGTCCTCGCCCACCGCCTCGACGTCGGCGCCGTGGCCCGAGAGCGCGTGATGGAACGCATCCTCGTCGCCGGCGCGGCACGCGACGATGACCCGCGTCACGCCGCAGTCCACGAGCCGCGCGACCGAGTACGCCGCCAGCGGGATGCCCGCCACGGGCACGAGCGGCTTCGGCAGTCCCTGCGCCGCCTCGCCCAGCCGCTCGGCCTTGCCGCCGGCGAGCAGGAGCGCCTCCACTACCCGCTCGTCTCCAGCTCGGGCTCGGCCGCCTCCGGCAGGACGTCCGTCGCCGAGATCCGCCTGCCCGTCCCCTCGTACGCGAAGCCGAGCGCCCGCACGGTCTCCGGATCGAGCAGGTTGCGCCCGTCGACGATCAGCGGATGGCGCATCGCCCGGCGGGCCTCCTCGCTCGGAAACTCGAGGAGCTGCGGCCACTCGGTCACGATCACGGCGGCGTCGGCGCCGGTGACCGCCTCGAGCGGCGAGCCGCAGAGCACGACTCCCTGCAGCTCGGGGCGCGCGATCGGGTCCCAGCCGCGCACCTCGGCCCCCTCGGCGATGAGGCGCGAGGCGAGGACGAGCGACGGCGCCTCGCGCATGTCGTCGGTGTTGGGCTTGAAGGCGAGGCCGAGCAGCGCGATCGACCGGCCGCGCAGCCGCCCGAGATGCCGCTGCAGCTTCTGCAGGACGCGCCGTTTCTGCAGCTCGTTCACCTCGATGACCGCGTTCATGAGGTGGAAGTGGTAGCCCGAGTTCGCGGCGAGCTGCTTGAGCGCGAGCGAGTCCTTCGGGAAGCACGATCCGCCCCAGCCGATGCCGGCGCGGAGGAAGTGCGGGCCGAGCCGGTGGTCGAGGCCGATCCCCTTGGCGACCTGCTCGACGTCGGCGCCCACGAGCTCGCAGACGTTCGCGATCTCGTTGATGAAGCTGATGCGCGTGACGAGGAAGGCGTTCGCCGCGAGCTTGATCATCTCCGCGGAGTTGACGTCCGCGCGCACGACGGGCGCGTCGATGCCGGCGTGCAGCGCCTCGACGGCGTCGCCGTCCGCGTCGTCGAACGCGCCGATCACGATCCGGTCCGGCTCCATGAAGTCCCGCACCGCCGTTCCTTCCGCCGTGAACTCGGGGTTCGAGACGTAGCCGACCGCGCCGAGCCCTCGCGCGTCGAGCGCGGCGCGGACCTTCTCCCCCGTGCCCACCGGGACCGTCGACTTCATGACGACGGTCGCGCGCGCGTCGTCGGGGAGCTCGTCCACCACCGTCCAGACGGCGGAGAGGTCGGCGTCGCCCGCGTAGGTCGGCGGCGTCCCGACGGCGACGTAGAGGAAGTCCGAGCCGGCGACGGCCTCGCGTACGTCGAGCGTGAACGAGATGCGGTCGCGGCAGCGCGCGAGCACCTCGTCGAGCCCGGGCTCGTAGATCGGCACCTCGCCCGCCCGCAGCTGCTCGATCCGCTCGGGCACGACGTCGCGGACGACGACCTCGTGGCCGAGATCCGCGAAGCACGCACCGGTGACGAGGCCGACGTAGCCGGCTCCGAAGATCCCGATCCTCGCCACGGCCCTAGGGTAGTCCGGCTCTCAGCGGTGCAGTGGGCGGAAGCTCTTCGCGATGGCGATCATCGTCGAGTTCGAGAGCTGGTTGAGGATCGTGTTCTGCACCCAGTAGGTCGCGGTCGGCGTGCGGAGGGCGACCCGCTGCAGGGCGCCGCCCGTCGAGAAGAGCAGGAGCTTGTTGCCGCGGTAGGGGATCGTCGCCGTCGGGCTCTGCAGGATCGGCGCGGAGTTCCAGGTCGTCTCCTCGACCTGCCAGTACTGGATCCCGTCGGGCTGGACGAACGTGAGCACGACCTCGTGCTGGTTCTTGAGGGGCTTGAAGGCGCGGACGGGCTCCTGGGAGGCGAACTGCGCGAACCGCGCGATCTTGTGCGGCACCATCAGCGGGAAGTGCACCTGGTCGTACACCCTTCGCAGCGCGGGCGCCGTCATCGCGGCGCCGTCGCTCACCTGGGGCGGTGGAGGCGGCCGCACCTTGACCGGCTTGTGGACGATGAGCTTGCCGCCGAAGCTCGTCCCGACCGCGACGATCGTCATCGGGTTGCCCGCCTGCTTCGCGAAGCCCGCCATGACGGTCGTCAGCGGCGCCACCCGGGTGTGCGAGCCGAACAGCGGCCGTAGCTGCTCGGCGGCGACCTTCGCGTTCGGCTGCACCGGGTCGTAGTACACGACCGTGTCGCTCTGCACCGTGGGGGCGTTGGCGACCACGGTGGTGGGCAGCGTCTTCGTCGCGTAGCCGCTCGTCTCCAGCAGATAGTTCGTGTTCCCCGCCTCGCCCGGGGTGCGTCCGGCGTTGAGGACGAGCACCGTGATCTTGGACTTCGGCAGCGTGGGCTGCTTCTTCTTCTTGACGGTCTTGTGCCGGCCGCCGAACTGGGCGCCGATGGCCTGGGATTGGCGGACGTTCGGATGCAGGAAGCTGTGGACCGCGGCGGCGACGGCTCCCGGACTCGCCTGCAGGACGTCGGCCCCGCCGGCGGTGACGACATTCTGCAAGTCGCCGATCGGAATCGCGTTCCGGAAGAGGTGACCGGCCGGCAGGTGGTACGCGAGGCCGAGGTACGACTCGAGCTCGCCCGTCGTCACGCTCCCGCCCCCGGCCTTCGCGACCTCGACGTTGTGCTTCAGGTCTCCGATCAGCTTCGGGGCGTCGAAGATCGAGAGGCCGGTCTTGAGCCGGCTCTTCAGGGCGTCGAGGAAGATCTGCTGTCTGCCCGTGCGGTAGATGTCGCTGTCAGTGTGGCGGTAGCGGACGTAGGCGAGCGCCTGGGCGCCGTCGAGCTTCTGGTAGCCGGGGTGCAGGTTGATCGCCGACGTGCCGGTGTGCGGGGGGATGAAGTAGCGGCGGTCGACGTTCAGGTAGACGCCGTGCAGGTGGTCGACGATCTGCGTGAAGGCGTGGAAGTCGAGCGTGATGAAGTAGTTGATGTGGAGGCCGGTCAGATGCTCGATCGTGTCGAGGGTCGCCGCCGGGCCATTGTTGCCGCAGATCGACCAGGCCGAGTTGATGCGGCTCTGCGTGTAGACCGTGTCTCCGTGGCAGTAGATGTTGACGTAGAGGTCGCGGGGGAACGAGAGCAGCGACAGCGTGTCGTTCCGCGGATCGGCCCGAAGGAGCATCAGGGTGTCGGAGTTCGAGCCTGCGTACGGATTGGTGCCCTTGGGGGCGCCGCGCACGTCGTAGCCCGCGACGAGGGCGATGGCGGGAGCCGACGGAGACGGGATCTTCTGCAGTTGTCCGTTGTGCTCCGTCCCGACGAGCGCCTTGGTGTGCGCCGAGACCTGCGCGAGGCTCTCGTGGCCGTAGAGGTAGAGCCCGCCGGCCGCTCCGCTCGCGATCACGAGGACGGCGAGCAGGAGCCAGCCGAAGCCGCGCAGGATCACCCCGGTCAGGGAGCGTCGCGGCGGATCCGGTGGCCGGTAGCGCACGATCGGGCCGAGGAGCGGCGGCACCGAGGAGTGGCCGTTGCCGTTCCGGCCGCCGGCCCGCCCGATTCCGCGCTTCAACGTCGTCCGCATGCGAGAGGGCGCCACGGCGGCGCCTGGCCTCCGAGGATAGCTCAGCTTGCGGAAGGGGCGGAAACGACTCTCACCCCGTCCTCATCTCCCACGGGCTCGTAGCCGAGATTCGGCCGCAGCGAGCGCTCCGCCTCCGCGAGCGGGACGCCCTTCCGCACGGCGTAGTCCTCGACCTGGTCGCGTCCGATCCGTCCCACCGAGAAGTAGCGTGCCTCGGGGTGCGCGAGGTAGATGCCGCTCACGCTCGCGGCGGGCGTCATCGCGTACGTCTCCGTGAGCGCGAGACCCGCCTCCTCGGCGCCGAGCAGCGCGAACAGCTTCGGTTTCTCGCTGTGATCCGGGCAGGCGGGATAGCCGAAGGCGGGCCGGATGCCGCGGAACCGCTCCGCGATCAGCTGCTCGTTGGGGAGCCTCGGGCCCGTCTCGTACCAGGCGCGCCGCGCGACCTCGTGCAGGCACTCGGCGAAGGCCTCGGCGAGCCTGTCGGCGAGCGCCTTGACCATGATCGCGTGGTAGTCGTCGTGCTCCGCGGCGAAGCGGCCGGCCAGCTCGTCGGCGCCGATGCCCGCGGTGACCGCGAAGGCGCCCACGTGATCCCCTGACGGCGCGACGTAGTCCGCGAGCGAGCGGTTGGGACGCGAGTCGCCGTAGTCGCTCTGCTGGCGCAGGAAGCAGAAGCGCGTGTCGCCGACGACGACGTCGTCCCCCTCCGCGTGCGCGGGCCAGAACCCGTACACGCCCCGAGCTTGTAACAGTCTGTTACTTGCGATCTCGTCCAGCAGCTTCTGCGCGTCGTCGAAGAGCTCGCGCGCCGCCGGCTGCTCGAGGATCGCCGGGAACCTCCCCTTCAGCTCCCAGGCGTGGAAGAAGAACTGCCAGTCGACGTACTCCCTCAGCGCCGAGAGCTCCGGCTCCACGACGCGGCGGCCGGTGAACTCCGGCACGGGCAGGCCGTCGAAGGACACGCGATGCCTGTTCTCCCGCGCCCGGGAGAGCGGCAGCAGCGGCTTGCGCTCCCTCTCCGCGTGCAGTTCCCGCAGCCGCTCCTGGTCAGCGCGGTTCTCGGCGTCGAGCCGCGCGCGGCGCTCGGGGTCGAGCAGGTCCGAGACGACACCCACCACGCGCGAGGCGTCGAGGACGTGCACGACCGGTTGCGAGTAGGCCGGCGCGATGCGCACCGCCGTGTGCTGGCGCGAGGTGGTGGCGCCCCCGATCAGGAGCGGCAGATCCATCCCCCGGCGCTCCATCTCGCGAGCGACGTCGACCATCTGGTCGAGTGACGGAGTGATCAGGCCCGACAGCCCGACGACTTCCGCCTCCTCCTCGACGGCGGTGTCGAGGATCCGCTCGGCCGGGACCATGACGCCGAGGTCGACGACGTCGTAGTCGTTGCAGCCGAGCACGACGCCGACGATGTTCTTGCCGATGTCGTGCACGTCGCCCTTGACCGTCGCGAGGACGGCCCTGCCCCGGGAGCGCGGCGGCCCCCCGGCGGCGACCTGCTCGGCCTCCATGAACGGCTCGAGATACGCGACCGCGCGCTTCATCGCCCGCGCGCTCTTCACCACCTGCGGCAGGAACATCTTCCCGGCGCCGAAGAGGTCGCCGACCACCTGCATGCCGGACATGAGGGGGCCCTCGATCACGTCGAGCGGACGATCGGCCCGTCGGCGCGCCTCCTCGGCGTCCTCCTCGATGAAGTCGACGATGCCGTGCACGAGCGCGTGCTCGAGCCGCTTCTCGACGGGCGCCTCGCGCCACGAGAGGTCGACGGCTCGCCGCGTCGCCTCGCCGCGAACCCGCCCCGCGTACTCCACGAGCCGCTCGGTCGCGTCGGGTCGCCGGTCGAAGACGACGTCCTCGACGAGCTCGAGCAGCTCGGGCTCGATGTCCTCGTAGACCACGAGCTGGCCGGCGTTGACGATTCCCATGTCCAGCCCGGCGCGGATCGCGTAGTAGAGGAACGCGGAGTGCATCGCCTCGCGCACGGCGTCGTTGCCGCGGAAGGCGAAGCTGAGGTTCGAGATCCCACCGCTCGTGCGCGCGCCCGGGCAGCGCTCCTTGATCAGCGGCAGCGCGTCGAGGAAGGCCTTCGCGAAGCCGCGGTGCTCCTCGATGCCGGTGGCGACGGCGAGGACGTTCGCGTCGAAGATCAGGTCCTCGGGAGGGAAGCCGGCCTGTCCGACCAGCAGCCGGTACGCGCGCTCGCAGATCGCGACCTTGCGCTCGACGGTCTCGGCCTGTCCCTCCTCGTCGAAGGCCATCACGACCACGCCGGCGCCGTAGCGGCGCACCGCCCGTGCCTGCTCGAGGAACGTCTCCTCGCCCTCCTTCAGTGAGAGCGAGTTGACGACGCCCTTGCCCTGGATGCACTTGAGGCCGGCCTCGAGCACCGACCAGCGCGAGCTGTCGATCACGATCGGGAGCCGCGCCACCTCGGGCTCGGTCGCGACGAGGTTGAGGAACGTCGTCATCGCCCGCTCGCCGTCGAGCAGGTCGGCGTCCATGTTGACGTCGAGCAGGTTGGCGCCGCCGCGTACCTGGTCGAGCGCGACGTCGACGGCCGCCTGGAAGTCGCCTCGCTCGACGAGCCGCCGGAAGCGGGCCGAGCCGGTCACGTTGGTGCGCTCGCCGATCACGGTGAAGTTGGAGTCGGGTCGCAGCTCGAGCGGCTCGAGCCCGCTGAAACGGGTGGCGGGCCGGCGCTCGGGGACGCGGCGCGGCGCGACTCCCTCGACCGCCGCGACGATCTGCCGCACGTGCTCCGGCGTCGTGCCGCAGCAGCCGCCGACGACGTTGACGAGCCCGTCGCGCGCGAACTCGCCGAGGTGGCGGCTCGTGTCCTCCGGCAGCTCGTCGTGCTCGCCGAGCGCGTTCGGCAGCCCGGCGTTCGGATGACAGGCGACCCAGGTCGGCGCGATCTCGGCGAGGTCCTCGACGAAGGGCCGCATCTCGGCGGCGCCGAGCGAGCAGTTGACGCCCACCACGAGGGGCTGCGCGTGCTCGACGGAGACCCAGAACGCCTCGACGGTCTGCCCCGAGAGGTTCCGGCCGCTCTTGTCCACGGCCGTGAAGGAGAGCCAGAGCGGCACCTCGGGCGCCTCGTCCTGCGCGGCGACGATCGCGGCCTTCGCGTTCAGCGTGTCGAAGACCGTCTCGATCAGGAGCAGGTCGACGCCGCCCCCGCGCAGGGCGCGCACCTGCTCGGCGTAGGCCTCGGCCACCTCGTCGAAGGTCGCGGAGCGGTAGGCGGGGTCGTCGACCCGCGGGGAGAGCGAAAGCGAGACGTTGAGCGGCCCGACCGAGCCGGCCACGAAGCCGCCGAACTCGTCGGCGACCTCCCGGGCGAGCCTCGCCCCCTCGAGCGACATCTCCGCGGCGACGTCCTGCAGGCCGTAGTCGGCCTGGCCGATGCGGGTCGCGGTGAAGGTGTTCGTCGTGGCGATGTCCGCGCCGGCCTCGAAGTAGGAGCGGTGGATCGCGCGCACGACGTCCGGCCGGGTCAGGTTGAGCAGGTCGGGGTCGCCCGCGACGTCGAGCGGATGGTCCCGGAAGCGCTCGCCGCGGTAGGCCTCCTCGCCGCGCACCTGCCGCTGGATGAGCACGCCCCACGAGCCGTCGAGGACGGCGATGCGCTGCCTGAGGATCGATTCGAGCCGTTCCCGCGTGTCCTGCACCTTCGCTCCTCCCACAGGCCCGGGAGCTGCGGCTCTCGGGCGCTTTAGGCGTTTGTTGACCCGGTCGCCAAGCTGCCTGTCAAAGCTCTCCGGGTACCCAAAACGCTAGCAGCCGGGCCGTGCGGAACCCTCCGCGTGCGGGCCGAAGCGGACGCTAGGGTGCCCCCTCGTGGCCGAGACACACGACGGCGCGGCGCTGCGCGCGGCACTGCTCGAGATCGCGGGCAACTTCTCCTTCACGTGGATCGCCGAGTCCCGGCTCCTGTTCGACGCGCTCGAGCCGCGGCGGTTCGCCGAGCTGCACCACAACCCGACCGCGCTGCTCTCCGAGCTGACGGACGACGACCTGGCGCGCGCGATGACGCGCGACTACCTCGAGCGGCTGGAGCGGGTCCAGGCGCGCCTGGCGCGCGACCGCGGGGAGGAGACGTGGTGGCGCGGCCGCGGCGGCCCCGCCGACCTCCTCGTCGCGTACTTCTCCGCGGAGTTCGGGCTCGACGAGTGCCTTCCGATCTACTCCGGCGGGCTCGGCGTTCTCGCCGGCGACTATCTCAAGGCGGCGTCCGAGCTCGGCCTGCCGCTCGTCGGCATCGGGCTCTTCTATCGCCGCGGCTACTTCCAGCAGCGGCTCGACGAGGACGACCGGCAGACCGAGCTGTACCCGCTGACCGACACGACCCGTCTGCCGCTGGAGCTCGTGCCGATGGCGCCGGTCGTCGAGCTCGCGGACGACGAGGGGAACCTCGTGCCGGTGCGCCTCGGCGTCTGGCGGGTGCTCGTCGGGCGCGCGACCCTCTACCTGATCGACACGCACGTCGAGGGCAACCCGGATTGGGCCGTCACCGACACGCTCTACGGCGGCAACCGGGCGAACCGGCTGCGGCAGGAGGTCGTGCTCGGCATCGGCGGCGTCCGCGTCCTGCGCCGGCTCGGGCTGGAGCCGACCGTGTTCCACCTCAACGAGGGGCACTCCGCGTTCCTCCAGCTCGAGCGGATGCGCGAGCTCGTCGAGGAGCAGGGCCTTCTGGCGGACGAGGCGATCGAGCGGCTACGCGCGTCGACGGTCTTCACGACGCACACGCCGGTGGCGGCCGGCAACGAGATCTTCGACCCCGAGCTCGTGCGCCTCGCCCTCGGCGGCCTCGTCGAGCGCTGCGGCCTCGGCTGGGAGGACTTCGTCTCGCTCGGCCGGGTCGGCGCGGCCGACACCGGCTTCGGCCTCACGCCCTTCGCGCTCCGCACCTCGCAGTACGCGAACGGCGTCTCGGAGCTTCACGGCGCCGTCTCGCGCGAGATGTGGCACGGGCTGTGGCCGGAGCGGCGCGTCGACCAGGTCCCGATCACGTCGGTCACGAACGGCGTCCACCAGCGAACCTGGATCTCGGGCGAGCTCGAGGAGCTGCTCGGCGACACGGACCCCCACTTCGAGCGCGCGCGCGAGCTGGCCGCGGAGGAGCTGTGGTCGGCGCGCCGCCGCGGGAAGGCGCGGCTGCTCTACTACATCGTGACGACCCGCGGCGCACCCGAGCTCGATCCCGACGTGCTCACGATCGGCTTCGCGCGGCGCTTCGCCACCTACAAGCGCGCGAGCCTCCTCTTCAGCAAGCCGGAACGCCTCGCGAAGCTGCTCGCGGACCCGGACCGCACGATCCAGGTGCTCGTGGCCGGGAAGGCGCACCCCGCGGACGAGGATGGCAAGGACGTGATCCGGCTCGTCGTGGAGTTCGCGCGCGAGCCTGCGGCGGCCGGGCGCGTCGTCTTCCTCGAGGACTACGAGATGACCCTCGCGCGGCGGCTCGTGCAGGGCGTGGACCTGTGGCTCAACACGCCGCGGCGGCCGTTCGAGGCGTCGGGCACGTCGGGGATGAAGGCGGCGCTGAACGGCGTCGTCAACTGCTCGATCCTCGACGGCTGGTGGGCCGAGGCGTACTCACCGGACTGCGGCTTCGCGATCGATGGGCATGCGGCCGAGGGCGCAAGCGACGCCGAGCAGGACGCGGCCGACGCCGAGGCGCTCTACGCCGTGCTCGAGGAGCAGGTGCTGCCCGCGTACTACGAGCGGGACGAGGCAGGGCTGCCGCAACGCTGGATCGCGCTCATGCGGGAGTCGATCGCCACGCTCGGGCCTCGCTTCGGCACCGCGCGGATGGCGGCGGAGTACGTCGAGCGGCTGTACCTCCCCGCGCACGAGGCCGCCTCGCGCGTCGCCAGCCGGGTCGGCTCCTGAGGGAGCTCACGGATACGTCTGCACGACGGTTGTCCCGTCGGCGAGGTGAGCCCTGAGAGCGCTCCCTGCGTCGTAGAAGGCCTCGGCGTAGTCGGTGCGGTAGATCCAGACGTTGTCCTTGACGGGCACCGTGACCTCCCGCCCGCGCTCGTCGAACGACACGGAGCTGACTCCGTCGAGCGCGATGCCCACGAGCGTGTAGGGCGCGCCTTCCTCACTGTACTCGAACACCGTGGACGGATGCGAGCGCGTGAGGGGGTCTTCGCAGTCCCACTCAGGGCGCGGCGGCCCTACCAGGTAGCAGAGCTCGCTCGACCTGGTGGTGAACACGTAGATGTTCTGGCCGGTCGGCAGGCGGCCGACGACGCGTGTGGTGTCCCAGAGGACGCCGCGGGGCGGCGGCGCCATGCAGGGCCAGGTCACGCCCTGGCACTCCATGTACGCCCGTGTCGCGGGGTCGATCACGTCGGCGCCGGTCTGCGGATGCTGCGCCGCGGCGATCCCGTCGAACGCGCCCAGGACGCCGGCGACGGCGACGCCGGCCAGGGCGAGCACGCCCGCGACGACCGCAGCCGCGATGACGGGCCGGCTCGCACGCCGCCGGCGGCGCTCGGAGACGGTAAATGGCACGGGCTCGAGCCGCCGGAGCGGAGCAAGCAGCTCCGTGATCTGCGCTTCGTCGTCGTAGATCATGGCCGTGCCTCCTCGAGCAGTCGCTTACAGCCGCGCGCGAGGCGCTGCCGCACGGCCTCCGGCGAGAGCCCGGTCATCTCCGCGAGCTCGGCCGCCTGGAAGCCGTGGACGTAGCGCAGGAGCACGAGCGCACGCAGCTGGGGTGACAGCTCCCGCTCGAGCAGGTCGAGCAGGCTGATCGGCGTCTCGTCCGCCTCCTGGGCGACCTCGCGTGAGCCGGCGAGCCGCACGACCGCCCGCTGCAGGCGGCGTCCGCGCCGCAGAGCGCGGAGGGCGCGGTGCCGGGCGATCCCGTACAGCCACGCGCGCTCGTTGGCGATCCGGGGCAGCTGCTCGTGAGCGCGGAGCGCGTCGTGGAACGTGTCCTGCAGCAGATCCTCGGCGAGCGACCGGTCGCGCACCATCGCCACGAGATAGCGGCCGAGCTCTGGTGCGTGCGCGCGGAACAGCGCCTCCACGCCCGGCGGCGCGATGGGCGCTTCGGGCACGGTGGCCTCGCGAACGCTGCTCACACGGAGAAGATGCCGCAGTGAGGCGGAACGTGACAGGGAGGCGCGCCGACCCCGAGGCGCGCCTCCTCTCCGGCTCGGCGCCGGAGGCGCCGCTTAAGATCCTGCCGGGGAGGACTAGAACGGGCATGGCTGCGCAGTTCCGGATCCTCGGGCCGGTCGAGGCGCTCGTCGACGGCACGGCCGCCGCGCTCGGCGCGCCGAAGCATCGCGCGCTGCTCGCACTACTCCTCGTCCGGCGCCGGCAGGTGGTGCCGACCGAGCAGCTGATCGACGGGCTGTGGGGCGAGTCGCCGCCCGCGTCGGCCCTGCAGTCGCTGCAGGTGTACGTGCACGCGCTACGCCGCGCGCTCGGCGCGGAACGGATCGAGACCGCAGGCCGCGGCTATCGGGCCGTCGTGAGCGAGGAGGAGCTCGACCTCGACCGTTTCGAGCGCGCGCTCGAGCGGGGCCGCGCCGCGCTCGAGGCCGGTCGGCACGACGACGCCGCCGACGAGCTCCGGCAGGCGCTCGCCCTGTGGCGAGGGCCTCCGCTCGCCGGCCTCCCGGAGCAGACGCGGCGCGCCGCGGCGGCGGATCGCCTCGAGGAGCTCCGGCTCACGGCGCTGGAGCTCCGCAACGACGCGGACCTCGCCTGCGGCCGCCACGACGCCGTGGTGGCCGAGCTCGAGACGCTCACGGCCGAGCACCCCTATCGCGAGCGGTTCCTGCAGCAGCGCCTGCTCGCCCTCTACCGCTGCGGGCGCCAGGCCGAGGCGCTCGAGGCCTACCGCAACGCCCGCAAGCTGCTCGCCGACGAGCTGGGCCTCGAGCCGAGCCCCGAGCTGCAGGAGCTGGAGCGCGCGATCCTCCGCCAGGACCCGAGCCTCGCCGCTCCCGGAACGTCGAAGCGCACGACCCACCCGCTGCCGGTCCCACCGACCCCGCTCGTCGGCCGCCGGCTCGAGCTGGCGGCGGTGAGCGCGCTCTTCCGCGACGAGGCAGCGCGGCTCGTCACGCTCACCGGCCCCGGAGGCACCGGGAAGACGCGCCTCGGGCTCGCGGTCGCGCACGCGCTCGAGCCCGAGCTCCGCGACGGCGCGCTCTTCGTCAACCTCGCGCCGGTCTCGAGCCCGGAGCTGCTCGTGACCACGATCGCGGAGGCCCTCGACGTGCGGGAGGGCACGCGATCCCTACCCGATGGCGTGATCGAGCACCTGCAGGCGCGTCGGATGCTCCTCATGCTGGACAACTTCGAGCAGCTCCTCCCCGCCGCCCCCTTCGTCAGCAAGCTTCTCACCGCGGCATCGCGGCTCTGGATCCTCGCGACGAGCCGTGCGCCCCTGCGCCTCGCAGGAGAGCATGAGTATCCGGTCTCGCCCTTCGAAACGCCGGACGAGAGCCTGCCGTTCGAGGCGCTCGTCCAGGCCGACGCCGTGCGGCTCTTCACGACGCGGGCGCAGGCGGTCGATCCGAGCTTCGAGCTGGACGAGTCGAGCGCAGCCGAGATAGCCCTCGTCTGCGGTCGACTCGACGGGCTGCCGCTCGCAATCGAGCTCGCCGCCGCCCGCTCGAAGCTCCTGACTCCCGCAGAGATCCTCGCGCGCCTCGAACGCGAGCCGCACCTGCTCCCGCCGGGGCCGCGCGACGCCCCCACCCGCCAGCAGACGCTCGCGGCGACGATCCGCTGGAGCTACGACCTGCTCGGCCCCGAGGAGCAGAGCGCCTTCGCCCGCTTCGGAGTCTTCGCCGGCGGCTGCACGCTCGACGCGGCTGAGCGCGTGTGCGAGACGACGTTGGAGACGCTCGGCGCCCTGGTCGACAACAGCCTCTTGCGCCGACGCGACGGACGCTTCCAGATGCTCGTGACCGTACGGGCATTCGCACTCGAGCGCCTCGAGGAAAACGGCAGCTCCGAGGTTCGACGGCGGCATGCGGAGTGGCTGATCGAGCTCGCAGAGGACATCGAGTCCCTCCCCAAGGGGGGCGCCGAGCCGACGGACTACCTCGATCGGATTCAGGCCGAGCACGACAACATCCGGTCCGCGCTCTCCTGGTTGCTCGAGAACGACGCGGCGCTCGCGCTCCGGCTCACGAGCGCGCTGAAGACCTTCTGGGAGGTACGCGGCCACTTCAGCGAGGGCGGCCGTTGGATCGAGGAGGCGCTCCCGCGCGCCGCTGACGCCCCGCCGGAGCTGCGGATGAAGGGCCTCGCCGTCGCCGGTGCCATCGCGACCCGTCTCGGCGATCTCGAGCTGGCCGAGGAGCGGAAGCAAGGCGCACTTGCGCTCGCACGGGAACTCGGGGAGGACGTCTGGATCGCGCGCGAGCTGAGCGACCTCGGCACCATCGCGGCCATGCGAAACCAAATGGAGTACGCGAGCGAGCTGATGGAGGAGAGCGCCGAGCTCTTCCGCAAGCTGGATGAGCCGAGCCGGCTCGCGACCGTGCTCAGCAATCTCGGACACATCGCCGGCGAACGCGGTGACTATCAGCGCGCGATCGAGGTGACCGAGGAGGCGCTCGCGCTTCAATCGAGCAAGGCGGCGGCCGTGATCACCGTCTACAACCTCGGGAGCCATCACCTCCTCGCGGGCGAGCTCGATCAGGCGCGCGAGTGGCTCGAGCGCGCGGCTGCGGAGACGCTCGAGCTCGGCTTCAAGGAGGTCATGGCGTACGCGCTGGCGGCGTTCGCACGCCTCTGCCTCCTCGAGGACGACCCCCGCCGCGCCGCGTACCTGGCCGGGATCGCGGACCAGCTTCTCGCAGACGCCGGCGTTCAGCTCCAGCCCAGCGAGCGCGCTCCTTTCGAGGAGGCGAAGGAAACGGCCGAGCGGGTGCTCGGCGATGCATACGCCGCCGAGTACGAGGCAGCGAGGGCGGCGCCGTTGGAGGAGGCACTGCGGCAAGCCGGTGTCCTGGCCAAGGCACCGAGCCCGTGAACGAGGGGAGCGAGGTGGATTTCGGACGGCTCGTGCGCGACGCGCTCGACGAGCTGCCCGACGACATCCGCCGCCTGATGACGAACGTCGCGGTGACGGTCGAGGACGAGCCGCCACCCGGAAGGAACCTGCTCGGCCTCTACGAGGGCATCCCCTGGGGCGAGCGCGGGTCGTACTACGCGGGCGCGCTGCCGGACAAGATCACGATCTACCGCCTGCCGCTCGAGCGTCGCTCCGGCGGCGACCCGGAGCGGCTGCGCCAGGCGGTCCGGCGCACGGTCTTCCACGAGATCGCGCACCACTTCGGCATCGGCGACGAGCGCCTGCGCGAGCTCGACCGGTACTAGCTCGCGCCGGAAACGGTGAGCTGGTTCTCGGCGTGGCGGATGCGCTGCTCGAGCTGCCAGCGGTCGGCGGTCGAGTCGCCGGCGTCGACGCGCTCGAGCTCGGCCTGCGCCTCCTCGAGCTGCCGGCGGGCGCGCGCCTCGTCGATGTCCCCGGCCGCGACGGCGTCGTCGACGAGGGCGATGGCACGGTTCTCGAGCACCTGGAAGAAGCCCGGCCCGGTCGCGAACTCCCGCACCTCTCCGTCACCGAGATGCACGCGTGTCGAGCCCGCCCGCAGCATCGCGACGAGCGGCGCGTGCCGCGCGAGCACGCCGATCTCCCCCGCCGCTCCGGGCACGATCAGCATCTCGGCCTCGCCCTCGAACGCCGGGCCCTCCGGCGTCACCACCGAGACCGGGAAGAGCGGATGGTCGGGCACGCGGCTCCCTACGCAGGCGCGCCGGCCGTCTCGGCCTCTGCGGCCTCGGTCTGCTCGTCGGCCTCGCGCTGCGCGGCCTCGTCCGGCTCCTCGCCGCCGAGCTGCCTGCCTCGCTCGACCGCCTGCTCGACCGTCCCGACCATGTAGAACGCCTGCTCGGGCAGCTCGTCGTGCTTGCCGTCGAGGATCTCGGTGAACCCGCGGATCGTGTCGTCGAGCTTCACGTACTCGCCCGGCGTGCCGGTGAACTGCTCCGCGACGAAGTTGGGCTGCGAGAAGAACCGCTCGATCTTGCGCGCGCGGGCGACGACGAGCTTGTCCTCGTCGGAGAGCTCGTCGATGCCGAGGATGGCGATGATGTCCTGCAGGTCGGCGTAGCGCTGCAGCACCTCCTGCACGCGGGTCGCCGTCCGGTAGTGCTCGTCGGAGACGATGCCCGGCTGCAGCGCGCGCGAGGTCGACTGCAGCGGGTTCACGGCGGGATAGATGCCCTTCTCCACGATCGCGCGATCGAGCACGGTCGTGGAGTCGAGGTGCGCGAACGTGTTCGCGGGCGCGGGGTCGGTGAGGTCGTCGGCAGGGACGTAGATCGCCTGCACCGACGTGACCGAGCCCGTGCGCGTCGAGGTGATGCGCTCCTGCAGCTGCCCCATCTCGGTCGCGAGCGTCGGCTGGTAGCCGACGGCGCTCGGCATGCGCCCGAGCAGCGCAGACACCTCGGAGCCGGCCTGGACGAAGCGGAAGATGTTGTCGATGAAGAGCAGGGTGTCCTGGCCCTGGTCGCGGAAGAACTCCGCCATCGTCAGCCCGGACAGCCCGACGCGGAGCCGCGCGCCCGGCGGCTCGTTCATCTGGCCGTAGACCATCGCGACCTTGTCGATGACCTCAGACTCGGTCATCTCGATGAGCAGGTCGTTGCCCTCGCGCGTGCGCTCGCCGACGCCGCAGAAGACCGAGACGCCGCCGTGCTCGCGCGCGACGTTGTGGATGAGCTCCTGGATCAGCACCGTCTTGCCGACGCCGGCGCCCCCGAACAGGCCGACCTTGCCGCCGCGCACGTACGGCGCGATCAGGTCGACGACCTTGAGGCCGGTCTCGAAGATCTCGACCGTCGGCAAGAGGTCGTCGAAGGAGGGCGGGTCGCGGTGGATCGGCCAGCGCTCGCCCTTCGCGGGCTCCTTGCCGTCGACCGGGTCGCCGATCACGTTCCAGATGCGGCCGAGCGTCTCGTTCCCCACCGGCACCGAGATCGGCTGCTTCGTGTCGACGACCTCGACGCCGCGCGCGAGCCCGTCGGTCGTGTCCATGGCGACCGCGCGCACGCGGTCGTCGCCGAGGTGCTGCTGCACCTCCGCGATCAGCTCGCGGCTGCCGCCGTCCTCGGGGACGTCGATGCGGAGCGCGTGGTAGATCTCGGGCAGCCGGTCCGGGAAGACGGCGTCGAGCACGACTCCCTTGATCTCGACGATCCGTCCCGTGTTCTTCCCGTTGCTCTTGTCGGACACTGGATCTCCCCTGCTGCTCGAGGTCGGCGCCGCTCGCGGGCGGCTCGGCGAGGCGTCCTGCCGGAGGCACTCTAGCCGAGCGTGTTTCGCGCCCCTCGGTGGAACCGGCGGTGTTTGCGAAGCTTGCCGGCATGGCCGAGACGGACGTGTCCGCCACGGCGTTCAGCGGCCGGACGGCGTGGACGCGCAACCTGCAGACGCCCCTCCGCGCCTTCCTGCGCACGGAGACCGGCAGCGCCGCGGTGCTCCTCGTCGGCGTCGTGGCGGCGCTCGTGTGGGCGAACGCCGACCCGGCGTCGTACGAGCGCGTCTGGACGACGGCGCTGTCGATCCGGCTCGGCCGCTGGGGCGTCTCGCAGGACCTGCGCGGCTGGATCGACACCGGCCTGATGGCGTTCTTCTTCTTCGTCATCGGGCTCGAGGCGCGGCGCGAGCTCGACCTCGGCGAGCTGCGCGAGCGGCGGCGGGTCGCGCTTCCCCTGGTCGCGGGCGTCGGGGGGGATGGTCGTGCCCGTGGCGATCTACCTCGCGCTCAACGCCGGCCGCGCCTCGGTCCACGGTTGGGGAGCCGCGATGTCGACCGACACGGCGTTCGCGCTCGGCCTGCTCGCGCTCGTGGGGTCGGGCTTCCCGGATCGCCTGCGCGCGTTCCTGCTGACGGTCGCGGTCGTCGACGACATCGTCGCGCTGCTCGTGATCGCGATCGCCTACAGCGCCTCGATCTCGGCCGTCGCGCTCGTCGCGGCGGTCGGCCTGTTCGGCTGCATCCTCCTCGTCCGCGCCGCCGACATCCACTTCGGCCCTGTCTACTTCCTGCTCGGCACGGCGGTCTGGGTGGCGCTGTTCAAGGCGGGCGTCGACCCGGTCGTCGCCGGGCTGCTGGGAGGAGTGATCGCCCTCGCCTACCCGGCCCAGCGGAGCGACCTCGAACGGGCGAGCGACCTCTTCCGGCTCTTCCGCGAGCAGCCGACCGGCGACCTCGCGCGCACGGCACGCTCCGCGGTGCGGCTCGCGGTCTCGCCGAACGAGCGGCTGCAGACGCTCTGGCATCCGTGGACGAGCTACTGCATCGTGCCGCTCTTCGCGCTCGCGAACGCGGGCGTCCACCTGAGCGGCGGCTTCCTCGCGCACGCGTATGCCTCGCGCATCACCCTCGGCATCCTGCTCGGCTACGTGGTGGGCAAGCCGGTCGGGATCGCCGGCTCCACCTGGCTCGCGGCGCGCCTCGGCCGCGGCCGGCTGCGGCCGCCGGTGGGCTGGGCATCGGTCGCCGGCGCGGGGACGATCGCGGGGATCGGTCTCACGGTCTCGCTCCTCATCGCCTCGCTCGCCTTCCACGGCCCCGAGCTCGCCGAGGCCAAGGTCGGCGTCCTCAGCGCCGCGCTGCTCGCGGCCGGGCTCACCTGGCTCCTCGTCCTCGCGACGAGGCGGCTGCCGCGCCGGCTGCGGATCAGGGCGCTGCTCGGCACGCCGGACCTGATCGTCGACCTGGCCGATCCCGTCGACCCGGAACGCGACCACATTCGCGGCCCCCTCGACGCGCCGATCACCGTGCTCGAGTACGGCGACTTCGAGTGTCCCTTCTGCGGCCAGGCCGAGCCCGTGCTGCGCGAGCTGCTGCGCGAGCACGGCGAGGTCGCCTACGTCTGGCGGCACCTGCCGCTGAACGACGTCCACCCGAACGCGCAGCGGGCAGCCGAGGCCGCGGAGGCCGCGGCCGAGCAGGGCGCGTTCTGGGAGATGCACGACCTGCTGCTCGAGCATCAGGACGCGCTGGGCTACCGGCAGCTGATGGGCTACGCCGAGGAGCTCGGGCTCGACGTCGACCGCTTCGAGGACGACCTGCGGACGCGGGTCGGCGCGGGCCGCATCGCGCAGGACGTCGACTCGGCGGACCTCTCCGGCGTCTCCGGCACGCCGACCTTCTTCGTCAACTCCCTGCGCCACTACGGCGCATACGACATCGCGTCGCTCTCGGCCGCGGTCAAGGCAGCGCGGGCGCGGGAGCTCGTCCGGGCTCCCGCGTGACCGAGTGCGGCAAACGGGTCGCCCGGCACCGTTCAGTGAGGTCCCTGACGAGTCACAGCCGAAACGACGACACCAGGCTGGCGAGCGTCCTAGACAGACACCCTCGCCGAGTCTTGCCGACCCTTGAGCTGAGCTTGACGATCGAAAGTGGTGCTAGCGATAATGGTGCTATGGCGATAGCGTCACCGTTGCGTCCAGCATCGCAGAACGAGTCAGACGCCTTGGTTCGCGAGGCCCGGGCGCGGCAACGGCGGCGGAGGCTCATCATCCTCGCTTCGCTCATCGCGCCGGTTGTTGGCGCAGCTGTCGCTCTCTACGTCACTCTGGCCACTACTGGGAGGCCGCGTGTGGCGAACCATGGGCCAAGGTCGGCGGCGTCGCCGTCTGCACCGCGTTGCGGCATCCGCGTCGTCGGTACTCGGATTCTGGATCACAGCGGCGTGACCACCTATCGCGATCCGTCGCCGGCCGCCACCCACCAGGCTCGGTGCAGCGGTTCGACGGCGTGGGTCATCTTCGCGAACGGTTACGGAATGATGCATGAGGAGTACGTTGGCGTCCGATCAGGCGACGGCGGGCGCACCTGGCGAACGGTGTTCGCAGAAACTCCAGGTGTCCGCCCTCTTCACGGGATCGGCGCCGAAGTTGGAGTCTGGAGGCTGGATGGACCGCGTTCCGCCTATTTCGTGGGCTTGTGTCCAGCGTGCGGAGTGGCAGGAACCGTCTCACTCTCCGTCACCAAGGACGGCGGCCGAACATTCCACCGCTACCAAGTCCCGGGCTTGGACGATGCGTACAAGCCGACAGCAATCCGTGTCTCGGGACGCCACGTCACGATCCGAGCAAGAACGGTGAGCGGACGACCGATCCTGAAGACCGTCACGCTGACGGTCAGATAGGCCGTCCCTGCCGCACCGGGGGCCCGGGTCGCTCGCCTGGGCCAGTGTTGCTCCTATGTCAATAGCGGCTCGCTCTTGAGGGTGGTGTAGACGGTGCGGGCGAGTTGTCGTTTGAGGCAGCGGAGTGCTTCGCGGCGGCTCTTGCCTTCGGCTTGCTTACGTTCGAGGTAAGCCTGAGCGGGTCCGTAGACGCGGCCTTGGGTGACGGCGATGCGGTGCAGGGCGCAGTTGAGTTGGCGGTTGCCGCCGCGGTCGAGGCGGTGGCGTTGGTGTTTGCCGCTGCTGGCGTCGAGGGGTGCGACGCCGGCGTGGCGGGCGAGCTGGGCATCGCTGCGGAAGCGGTCGACCGGTCCGATCTCGCTGAGCAGCTTGGCCGCGGTCAGCGCGGCGCAGCCGGGCAGCTCGAGCAGCCGAGGCGCGATCACGCTGATCTGGGCGTGGAGCTCGCGCTCGAGCTCTGCGATCGCGCGGCCGAGACTACGGCAGCGGCCGAGCAGTTCCCGCGCGATCCGCACTTGGGTCGTCTGCTCGCGGCGGGCGAGTTGGCGGCCGAGGCGCTCGAGCCAGACGCTGCGGTCGAGTGCGCCGAGCGGGACCCTCAGTGACGGGTCGAGTTCGTGCAGGTGCCAGCGCAGTCGCTGCTGCGCCCGACCTCGCTCGTCGACCAGGTCGTCGCGGTGGTCGACCAGCAGCTTCAACTCCCGAAGCCGCGCCTCCTGTGGCCGCGGCGAGTCGAGCACCGGCTCGCGTAGCGCGGCTCTGGCGATAGCGAGCGCGTCGATCAGGTCCGATTTGCCCCGCAGGCGGCCGCGTCGCCGCTCCGGCGCTGTCAACCGTGGCGGCACCCGCACCAGCCGCTGGCGGCGCCGCTGCAGCGTCCGCTCCAAGCTGCGAGTCACATGGCGACAGTCCTCCTGCGCCCAGAGCCGCCGACGGCCCAGCCGCTTCGACCAGGCGACAAGCTCCTCGCCATCGCCTGTCTCCAAGCAGTCGAGTTGCCGGCCAAGCTGCCACGGCGACAGCAAAGAAGGAATGCTTGTGCACGTCCACCCCGATCACGATGATCACTAGCGCCTCCTACCGTTGGGGGCGACCGGCGAGCGGACAAGCCTCACTCGAGGCGAGCAGCCAAGCTCCTATCAGGTCACGCTCGACGATCTCGGGAAGGCGGCGGCGACACAACGCTGGCAAGTCAGCCCACGGGCGACGATCCGGAATCGAGTCAGCCGCCGCCAACCGAGTCTGTTGCGACCGCCGGACGCCCACCACACCCGCTCACGATGACGGTGAGTTCCGGAATGACCCGTGAGGCATCTGGTGTGGGGAGTTAGGGCGACGAGTCCGAGTCGGTCGCGTTTGGGGGTAGTGGCGCACCCGGCGCTGGGTCTGTGCCCTGACCACCGACCGGCAGTGTCGTGGTTGTGTCGCCGACCGAGTGTCCTGGTGAGTGTGCGCCTCCGGGGCTGCCAAGGACGGTCGTTGGGATTACAAATCCGAAAGCGGCGACGGCGACGAACAAGACCAGCCACCGGATGGTACGGCCGTGGAAGCGATCCGATGTGCTCACGATTTCAGCCTGTCCTTCCCGCGCGTCTCATCATGGGAGCGCTATCCGGAGATGTTCGTGACCTGCTCGTCGCTGACGTCAACATCCGTCGTGAATGCAGCACGACCCGGCGGCTTTACTCTGCAGGCGTAGTCCCAACCGTCTCGCGCAGGGACGCAATGAATCTTCGAGCCGGTCGCCACGATCCCCGCCAGCTTCTTAGCAGCCTGCTGCGCGGAGAGCTTGCCCCCGCCGCAGCCTGACAGAATCGCGACGACTGAGACGATCGCCAAACCGGTCAAGCGTCTGCTCACGATGGGTGGCGACGAATGCTGGTTCGTCTCATTCAATACGGCTGAACTAGCCACCAGGCCGCATGCGGGAAGTTCTGCATGTCCGTTGCAAGCGAGTAATTGAGGCGATTCGTCGTGTGCTGAGTGATCTTGATGTCTCCTACGCTCGATCCAGTAGCGGTGACGATCATCGAATGGCTCGGCTTTAGACCATTTGCCGTCCCGTCCCAGTCCACTTGAATTATGTCGCCCGGCACCGCAGCTGACCAAGAGGTCTGGTAGAAGCCATGGGTGGGGGGATCCGGATTGTTGTAGACGTAGCGCATCCACCAAACAGTGTTGTCCCAGGTGGTGCTCCATTGCGGCTGGCCGTTGAAGGGATCTAGGCGGAAATACCACTCCTTGTAATTCGTCGGATCGAGCGTCGTGCCCGCGAAATCGTTGGGCCAGCCACCCGCTTTGAGCGCCTGATCCACGAAGTTCTGGCAGTCGTTGCTGAAGACCGGGTAGTTGGGGTTGTACCCAGCCGAGCTTCCGGTGCCGAGGTTCGATCCGACGTATTTCTTTGCATAGCTGACGACCGCCGAAAAGTCGGTCACGCCCCCACCACCACACGAAGGACAGGGCAGCACATTCGGGCCAACTGAACCCACGGTAGGCGGAAGGCCAGCGCCTGTGGTCGGGTCCGTGCCATTAGCGTCAACAGCGAGGCCGGTCGGATTGAGGATGAGGTCCCCACCGCTGGCTCTACGCGCCGGACCTGCGAACTTGGCCGAACGCCACACAAAGAGCAGCGACCGTAGCAACGCCGACGAGCCTCTTACCCCTCAACATTCCGGAACCTCCTCCGATCGAGTAGACGACCCCGGTCGCTGACTCATGCGGCACCCGCGCTCGCAGACCATACAACTGTTGCTTCAGCCGGACAATAGGTGTTGAGCTTCGCGGCGATCGCCCGGTCATTAGGTCGCTCGTTTGGACGAGCGTCCTCATGCCCAACGATGCAAGGGGCGTAAGACAGGCCGACGCAGCTCGCGACCGGGCGGCGACGCGCGCTAGCCCGTCAGCGCGTCCGCGCCTGCCACGACCTCGAGGATCTCCTGCGTGATCTCCGCCTGCCGCGCTCGGTTGAGCTGCAGCGTGTAGCGGTCGATCAGCTCGCCGGCGTTCTTGGACGCGTTCCGCATCGCCGTCATCTGCGAGGCGAGGAACGCGGCCGCCGACTCGAGCAGGGCACGGTAGATCTCGGTCTCGAGGTAGACGGGCACGAGGCGCTGCAGGATCTCCTCCGGCTCCGGCTCGTAGATGAAGTCGCCGCTTGCTCCGCCCCCGCGCTCGCCCTCCGGCCCCTCCTTCCCGGCGAGCACCTCCTCGCGGATCGGCAGCAGGTCGGTCGTCGTCACGCGCTGCGTGAGCACCGACTCGAAGCGGTTGTAGACGAGCACGACGCGGTCGACCTCCTCGGCCTCGTACAGCTCCGCGAGCTTGTGACCGACCGTCTGCGCGTCGTGGTAGCCCGGCTTGTCCGCGAACCCCGCCCACTGGGCGGTCAGCTCGTAGCGGCGGAAGCGCAGCGTCGACGCGCCCTTGCGCCCGACCGCGAGCCACAGCACCTCCTGTCCTTCGGCCCGCGCGTGCCGCTCGAGCTCGAAGGCCCGGCGCAGCACCTGGCCGTTGAACGGGCCCGCGAGGCCGCGGTCGCCGGTCACGACGACGAAGGCGACCCGCCGCACCTCGTCGCGGCGCTGCAGCAGCGCGAGGTTCCGCAGCGAGGACGCCGCGCGCGCGGTGCCGACCATCAGCTCCTGCATCCGGTCGGCGTACGGGCGCATCTCCTCGATGCGGCCCTGCGCGCGCCGGAGCCTGGCGCCCGCGACGAGCTCGAGCGCCTTCGTGATCTTGCGCGTGTTGCGGACGGAGCCGATCCGCCGCCGGAGGTCCTGGAGCGAGGCCACGGCGCGCTAGACGAGCGCTTCTTCCTCGACGTTGAACGCGTTCTTGAACTTCTCGACCTCGCCGTTCAGCTTCTCGGCGAGCTCGTCGGGGAGGTCGCCCGACTCGCGGATCTCGCGGTAGGTCGACTCCTCGGCGCGGAGATGCTCGCGCAGCTCGTCCTGGAACCGTGGCACCTGCGCCGTCGGGATGTTGTCGAGATAGCCCTCGTTGCCCGCGTAGATCGCGGCGACCTGCTCCTCCATCGGCCACGGCTGGTACTGCGGCTGGTTGAGCGTCGCGACCATCTTCTCGCCGCGGGTCAGCGCCTGCTGCGTCGCGCGGTCGAGCTCCGAGCCGAACTGCGCGAACGCCTCGAGCTCGCGGTACTGCGCGAGATCGAGCCGCAGGCGGCCGGCGACCTTCTTCATCGCCTTCGTCTGCGCGGACGCGCCGACCCGCGAGACCGAGATGCCGACGTTCACGGCCGGCCGGACTCCCGAATAGAAGAGCTCCGACTGGAGGTAGATCTGCCCGTCCGTGATCGAGATCACGTTCGTCGGGATGTAGGCGGAGACGTCGCCGGCCTGCGTCTCGATCACCGGGAGCGCGGTCAGGGAGCCGCCGCCGTTCTCGTCGCTCAGCTTGCACGCCCGCTCGAGCAGCCGTGAGTGGAGGTAGAAGACGTCGCCAGGGAACGCCTCGCGGCCCGGCGGGCGGCGCAGCAGCAGCGAGAGCTGGCGGTACGCGTCCGCGTGCTTCGACAGGTCGTCGTACATGACGAGCGCGTGCTTGCCCTCGTAGAGGAAGTACTCGCCCATCGCGCAGCCGGCGAACGGCGCCATCCACTTGATCGGCGCGGCCTCGTGCGCGGCGGCGGAGACGATCGTCGTGTACTCCATCGCGCCCGCCTCGCGCAGGCGCTCGTAGATGCCGGCCACGGTCGATGCCTTCTGCCCGATCGCGACGTAGATGCAGTGCACGTCGGTGTCGCGCTGGTTGAGGATCGTGTCGATCAGGATCGCCGTCTTGCCGGTCGAGCGGTCGCCGATGATCAGCTCGCGCTGGCCGCGGCCGACGTTCGTCATCGCGTCGATGGCCTTGATACCGGTCTGGAGCGGCTCCTTCACCGGCTGGCGCGCGACGACGCCCGGCGCCTTGAACTCGAGCGGGCGCGTCTCGGAGGCGTCGATCGGCCCCCGGCCGTCGAGCGGGTTGCCGAGCGGGTCGACGACGCGGCCGAGCAGGGCCTCGCCGACCGGGACGCTCGCGACGCGGCCGGTGCGTCGCGCCGGCTCCCCCTCGCTGACCTGCTCCCACTCGCCGAACAGCGCGGCCCCGACGTCGTCCTCCTCGAGGTTGAACGCGAGGCCTACGACGCCGTGCTCGAGCTCGAGCATCTCCATCGCGACCGCGTTCTCGAGGCCGTAGATCCGGGCGATGCCGTCACCGATCTGGAGGACGGTGCCGACCTCGGCGAGGTCGGTCTCGACGTCGTACTGCTCGATCCGCTGTCTGAGGATCGAGGTGATCTCTTCGGGGCGCAGCTTCACGTCGTCTCAGCTCCTCACGTCTTCACGAGTTCGTTTCTCAGTCGTTCCAGTCTCCCGCGCACGCTCGCGTCGACGCGGAGCGAGCCCGCCTGCAGGACGATGCCGCCCATCAGGTCCGAGTCGACCTTCTGCGTCGCCTCGACCTTGCGGCCCGCCGCGTCCTCGATCTGCTTCAGGATCGCCTTCGTCTCCGCGTCGCTGAGCTCGCGCGCCGTCGTCAGCTCGACGGTCAGACGGCGCTCCTCACGCGCCATCAGCCGCTCGAACTCCTTCGCGATCTCGTCGAGCTCGCCCGCGCGTCCCTTCTCCGCCACGACCTGGAGGAAGTGCGTGAACAGCGGCTCCTCGTCGCCCGCGAGGTCGGCGAGGATCGCGGCCTTCGCGCTCGGCTCGAGCTGCGGGTTGCGCAGCACGGCGCGCAGCTCCGGCGAGTCGGCCGCGGCCGCGGCGAAGTCGGTCAGCGCCTCGTGCACCTGCGCGAGCCGGCCCGCGTCCTTTGCGGCGCCGAAGAGGGCCTCGGCGTAGATGCGGTGCGCGACGGCCATGGCCTACGCGGACTCCTCCAGGCGCGAGAAGTCGAGGCCGGCGATCGCCTCCGAGATGAGCTCGCGGTCGCGCTCCGCGTCGAGCGTGCGGCCCACGACCCGGGAGGCCGCTTCGAGGGTGAGGTCGGCCACCTCGGCGCGGATCTGCTGCAGGGCGCGCGCGGTCTCGGCCGCGATCTCCTTCCGCGTCTCCTCGAGCCGGCGCTGCCGCTCTGCCTCCGTCTCCTCGCGCATCCGCTGCTCCATCGACTCGCGCGTCTTGCGCGCCTCGGCGAGGATGGCCTCGCCCTGGCCGCGCGCCTCGGCGATCAGCTTCCGGTGCTCCTCGAGCAGCTTCTGCGCCTCGTCGCGCGCCTCGTCGGCCGCCTCGATCGCGCGGCGGATGTGCTCCCGGCGCTGGTCGATCTGGCTCTGGATGGCGGCGAAGGCGTACTTCCGCAGCACGAAGAAGACGATCAGGAAGAAGACGATCGTCCAGATCATCAGCCCCGGGATGAGCCGGGTGAGCGGGCTGGAGGCGGCGACGAGCATCTACTTGACGAGGACGAAGCCGAGGAAGCCGCCGACGAGCCCGTAGAACACGACGGCCTCGGTGAGCGCGAAGCCGAGCCACATGATCCCCTGCAGCTCGCCGCGCAGCTCGGGCTGGCGGGCGACCGACTGGATCATCGACGCGAACACGGTGCCGATGCCGATACCGGCGCCGAGCGAGCCGAGGCCCATGCCGAGGCCGAAGCCGAGCGCCTGCGCGGCCTTGATGGTTGACGAGGTTGCAGCGAGCAGGTGGAGCACCGTTTCCTCCTTTTAGAGCATCAGTGGGCCGGCTCGATGGCCGTGCCGATGTAGATGGCGGTCAGGGCGGCGAAGATGAAAGCCTGGATGGTGACGACGATGATCACCTCGAAGAAGTAGAAGGCGATCCCGATCGGGAGCGAGAAGACGGCCACGACCCAGAACGTGATGCCGCTGAGGATGAACAGCAGCCCGATCGAGACGAGGATCAGGATGTGGCCGGCGAGCATGTTCGCGTAGAGCCGGACGCTGAGGCTGATGACGCGGAAGACGTGCGAGATCGTCTCGAGGAGGGCCATCGGGCCGATCATCCCCTTCGGCACGCCCGCCGGCACGAAGCTCTTGAAGTAGGCGAGGCCGTTGTAGCGAACGCCTTCGACGTGCGTGAAGAGGACGCTGAGGATCGCGAGCACGAGCGTGACCGAGAGCTGCGAGGTGACCGCGTAGATCCCCCAGGTCGGCACGCCGTGCCACGTGTCGCCGGTGAGGGGCAGGGGGATGAAGCCGACCATGTTCATCGTGAAGATGAAGAGGAAGAGCGACGCCACGTACGGGAACCAGCGTCCGATCGCCTTCGCCGGCAGGCCCTGCTCCGCGATCTGCGTCTGCGCGAGCTCGTAGATTGCCTCCCCCACCGTCTGCCGCCGGCCGGGCAGGAGCGCGAGGCGGCTGCGCATCGTGAAGATCCCGAGCGCGATCGTGAGCAGCGCCGAGATCGCGAGGTAGACGACGGCCTTGTTGATCGACATGTCGAGCGGGCCGAGATGGATCCCGACCCACTGCTTCAGCTCGAATTCCTTCGCGGGGTCGAACGTGCCGGCGAGCGTCAGGAGCCCGGTCATCCGAGCTTCTCCCCGCCGAAGTACTCGACGAGCGAGACGCCGAGCGAGAGCGAGTACGCGAGCGCGTAGACCGCGAGCGCGGCGAGGCCGACGTGGCGGTCCGCGAGCGTGACCACCGCGAGCACGACGATCACGCCGATGCCGCGAACGGAATGCGCGAGCGCGACGAAGCCGGAGGATCCGAGGTGGTCCGCTCCGGTCGGCAGGCGCGAGAGCCAGAGGCCGAGCGCCTCTCCCGCCGCCCACAGGACCGCCGCGAGCGCCCAGCCGCCGAGCGGGAAGCCGGCGACGAGGAAGACCGGCAGCGCGAGCGCGACGACTCCCGCTCCCGCGAGCGCGGGCGCTCGGCGTCCGGGAACCGGGCGCGGCGTGGACAGGAGCCCGTTCATCACGAGAAGTAGCCCTTGAACCTGCGGTAGACCGCGAAGACTCCGACGGGGAGGCCGATCACGACACCGGCGAGCGCGCCGTAGCCGGTGTTGCCCGCCGCCCAGCCCACGAGCGCACCCGTACCGCCGCATGCACCAACCGTGCCGGCGAGCACTGCGCCCGCCTCCACGGGCTGGAAGGACGGGCGTGGGTTCCCCTGCATCCGGGGCGAGAATAGCAGCGTGGAAGGGTGCGCGAAGGGGTACTTTGTGACACCCGAATCCCGCATGGGTAGCCAACCTCGCCTCTTGTTCGTTCACGGCTCCGTCGCCAACGCGGAGTTGACCTGGGCCGCCCAGAAACCGCTCCGCGAGAGGTTCGAGACCGTGGCGCCCAACCGGCGCGGATTCCCGCCGGGGCCGGACGTCGAGCGGGTCGATTTCGAGGACGAGGCGGTCTGGCTGGAGCAGTTCCTGGAGTCGGGCACACACCTCGTCGGGCATTCGTACGGCGGGGTGATCTCGTTGCTCGCCGCCGCCCGCCGCCCGGAGCTCGTGCGCTCGCTGACGGTGGTCGAGCCGCCGGCGTTCGGCATCGCGCGCGGCGCGGCCGCAGCGGACGGTTTCACGGCCCGGATCGAGGAGCACTGGAAGAACGGCCCGCGCGACCCCGCGGAGTTCCTGCGCGGCTTCCTCGCCCTCGTCGGCTCCTCCGCCCCGCCCGGCGAGTTCACGCCCGAGCTGCTGCAGGGCGCGCGGACGCTGATGGTCGAGCGCTCACCGGCGGAGGCCGAGATCCCGCTCGACGCGCTCGCGCGCACCCCGTTCCCGAAGCTCGTCGTCTCGGGCGCGCACGGCCGCGCCTTCGACGCGGTGTGCGACGTCCTCGAGGAGAAGCTCGCGGCAGAGCGTGCCGTCCTGGTGGGGGCAGGCCACTCCCCGCAGCGACTGGGCGAGCCGTTCAACGAGCTGCTCGCGAGCTTCGTCGAGCGCGCCGAGCGGGCCGGTTAGGCGATCTTCCGCAGCGGGTCGTCCGGCGTCCGTCGCCGCTGGATCCGGTTGCCGAGCTTCACGATCTCGAGCACGTACACGACGTAGACCGAGAACAGCACCGCGACGAGCCCGATGGCGGCGGCGAGCAGCGTCCACCAGAGATGCCAGACGCCGTGCGCCCGGAACGGGACGAAGCGAGTCGCGAAGGCGGCCGCGGCGAGCGTGATGCACCACGCCCAGATCGTCATCGCCGCACGCCGTTGCGAGAACCCGCGCCGCAGGAACCGGTGGTGCAGGTGTGCCTGGTCGGCTTCGAAGATCCGCTCCCCGTGCTTGAGCCGCCGCGCCACGACGAAGGTCGTGTCCACGATGGGGACGGCGAGCACGAGGAGCGGGAAGAACAGGGCGACCGTGGCGGCGGTCTTCAGCAGCCCCTGCACCGAGACGGCCGCGAGCACGTACCCGAGCAGCAGCGCGCCCGAGTCGCCCATGATGATGCGCGCCGGATAGAAGTTGTGCCGGAGGAAGCCGACGCAGGCGCCGAACACGATCGCCGAGAGGACGGCCGCATCGACTTTTCCGAGCGAGAGCGCGATCACGCTGAACGTCAGCCCGGCGATCGCGGCCACCCCGGCGGCGAGCCCGTCGAGACCGTCGAGGAAGTTGACCATGTTCATGATCGCGACGATCCAGAGGATGGTGAGCGGGATGCCGACTCCGGGCGGCAGCGTGTGGATGCCGACGAACGGAAAGGTGAACCGGTCGATCCAGACCCCGAACCCGGTCAGGACGCCCGCCGCCGCCACCTGCCCGCCGAGCTTCGCGTACCACGGCAGGCCCCGGAAGTCGTCGACCATCCCCACCGTGACCGCGACCGCGGCGCCGAGCAGCAGCCCTCGGGTCTGGTGGCCGAGGTGGAGGAACGCGAGCGCCGGGACGAGCAGGCCGAGAAAGAGCCCGAGCCCGCCGAGCCGCGGCACCGGCAGCTGGTTCACGCGCCGCCCGCCGGGAGCGTCCACGACGCCGAGCCGGCGGGCCATCCCGCCGACCGCGGGCGTGAGCAGGACGACGACGGAGAGCGCGACGAGCGCGCCCCAGAGGACGGCGAGGTGGTCGCCGAGCTCGTCGAGGATGCTGAGGTGCGGGCCGTTCGCCGCGAGCACGCCGTCAGCGTACTTCGCCGCGGAGACGCGCCTGCCTGCGCGCGGGCAAGACTAGCCTCGTAGAGCTCGAGGCGTGGGCGGGCGGGATCGCGGATCGGGCCGCGGCGCTCCGGTCGGGCCTCGGCCGCGGCGTCGGCGTCGGGATTTCCGGCGTCGACTGCGCCGGCAAGTCCACGCTTGCGCACGCCGTACGGGAACGCCTCGAGCGGCGCGGCATCCCCGTCGTGCTGGTCGAGGGCGACGAGCTCACCCGCCCGACGGCCGACCGCTTCGCGGAACGGGACGAGGGGCTCGGCTACTACCGCGACAGCTTCGACTACGACTGCGTCTTCGGGCAGGTGCTGCCTGCGGTCCGCAGCTCGGCTCCGGTGTCGATCCGCATGAAGGTCACGGACTGGGAACGGGATGCGTGGAAGGAGCGCACGCTCGACCTGCCGGCCCGGGCGATCGTCGTCGTCGAGGGCTGCTTCCTCTTTCGCAGAGGGCCGCGCATCGGAGCTCGACCTGTCCGTCTGGATGGACCTGCCGCTGGACGAGATCGTCCCGCGCGCGCTCGCCCGGCCGCGCGACCTCGAGCGAATGGGCGGCCCCGAAGGCGTGCGCGAGCGGTACGAGAGGCGCTACGTCCCCGGCCAGCGGCTGCACCTCGAGCGAGACCGGCCGCAGGAGCAGGCGACGCTCGTGCTGCGCGTCACGCGTTCCAGCTGATCCGGATCTCGCCGACGCCGGCTAGGGGAAGGGACCTCGTCTCCGTCTCGACGGCGTCGCGCTCGGCCGCCGAGAGCTTCCGCCAGAGCCGGAGGCCGAGCTCCGCCCCTGCCCGCCGCCACGTGCCCACGATCTCGCCGGCGGCGAGGATGGCGCCCGGCCAGACGCGCGGCGTCCACAGCTCGGCCCGCCGCCGCGCGTCGGGGACGAGGAGCTCGCGCCAGGCGCCCCAGAAGAGAACGTACGAGTCGCCGCTCGGCAGGAGACGCGCTCGGGCCGGTGGTCCCGGCGACTCGAGGAAAGCGGCCTCGTCGCGGGCGAGGATCCAGCCGTCGCCGACCGGCGTGCGCACCGCCTGGATCGAGCTGGCCACAGAGTCGAAGGTCGCGCGGGCTTCTCCCTCCGTGACGCCCGCCCAGCCGGCGAAGGCCTCCGGCGTCCCGGGCCCGAAGACGTGGAGGTAGCGACGGGCGAGCTCACGGCGGGCCTCGAGCGGGTCGATCTCCGGCGCGGGGACCGTCCAGACCTCCGGCGCCCGTGCCCCTTCCCAACGGATGAGCAACGTCCCGATCGTGGTGGCGTACCTGAGCGCGTTCCCGACGCCGAGCGCAGCCTGCAGGTCGCCGTCCTTCATCCGTCCTCCGCGCAGAGCGGCGTGGGCCCGGGCGGCCATCTCCTCGGCCCTGCGACGGCGGCTCGGATCGTCGGGGAGCCTGCCGAGCGTGAAGATCGCGCGGTCGCGGGCCGGGACGACGTACGTGCTGTAGCGAGGCCCCCAGACCTGGACGAGCGCCCGATCCTCCCAGCTCGACGGGTGCGTGCCCTCGACCCGCGCGTGGATCGAGAGGAGCGCCGCCCGCGGCACGCTGTCCGTCAGTCCCGCCCAGGCCGCCTGTCGCAGCGAGCGCGCCCCCGGAGGGAGGCGCTCGTCGAGCGCGCCGGCCCGCCGCCGGAACGCGAGGATCTGGTCGCGCGTGAGCTCGAGCGGCCACGGCACCCGGCGAGCGTAGCCCCGCCTCCGGCGCGAAAGCCTCATAGTTCGGCCCATGCCTCTTCGGGACGAGCGGGTCGAGCGCTTCGACCGGCTGCATGCCGAGAGCTGCTTCGTGATGCCGAACCCCTGGGACGTCGGCACGGCGATCGCGCTCGAGCAGATGGGGTTCGAGGCGCTGGCCACGACGAGCGCCGGGCATGCCTGGTCGCTCGGCCGCCCGGACAACGGCGTCCGGCGCGACGAGGCCGTCGAGCATCTCCGGCGGATCGCGGGCGCCGTCGGCGTTCCGGTCAACGCGGACTTCGAAGGCGGCTTCGCCGACGAGCCGGAGGAGGTGGCCGCGAACGTGAAGCTTGCCGTGGCCACGGGGATCTCCGGGCTCTCCATCGAGGACTCCACCGGCGACGCCGACGAGCCGCTCTACCCCTTCGAGCTCGCCGTCGAGCGGGTGCGCGCGGCGCGCCGGGCCATCGACGAGAGCGGGACGGGAGTCCTCCTCACCGGCCGCTCGGAGGGGTTCGTCGTCGGCCGGCCGGACCTGGAGGAGACGATCCGCAGGTTGCGGGCCTACGCCGAGGCGGGCGCGGACTGCCTCTACGCGCCGCGGATCGAGACCCCGGAGCAGGTGTCGGCCGTCGTCGCGGCGGTGGCCCCGAAGCCCGTGAACCTGCTCGCGAACGCGCCGTTCACGACGGTCGCGGAGGCAGCCGCCCTCGGCGTACGCCGCATCAGCACCGGCGGCACGCTCGCGCGGACCGCCTGGGCCGGCTTCCTCGCGGCCGCGGAGGAGATCGCGGGCGAGGGGACGTTCACCCGGTTCGCCGGCCTGCCGAACGTCGACGCCGTCTTCGGCGCCGGCTAGCTCAGGCGCGGCACTTCGGGTCGCCCCAGCTGCGCTCCAGCGACTGCATCTGGCGCTGGAGGTTCAGGTCGAAGCCCCCGATGTCGGTCGCCGCCCACATCACGTCCGGCGTCACTCCCGGCCCCTCGGCCGTCGCCCGGTAGCGAGTTCCCTGGCCCTTCGGATGCCCGAAATGCGGATAGAAGCCGTAGCAGAAGTCCCCGAGGGTGTTGCCGCGATGGTGCGTGAGGAAGCTGTTCTCGCGATGCCACCCCTTCCCGTAGGCCGAGTCGAAGGTGTCGAGGTAGATGTTCCGCCCGTAGCTGTCGAGCGGGTTGCCGTGCGGAGTGGCACTGAAGCCGTAGACCCCGACGCCGTCGTAGGTGAGCCTGCCGAAGATGTGCCGAACGTGGTCGACGGCCCAGTTCTGGTAGACGACGAGCTGGGCGATGGGGCCCGTCCAGTGAGAGAGATGCAGCTCCGTCGGCCCCTGGGTGCCGCCGTAGTTCGGCTTGAGACGCTGCCAGGCCTGGAGCGCCCAGTAGCTGCCGTCCGGCGCCTTGCACGCCTTGACGAGCCAGGCCAGCGGCGGCCCGTCGTAGGGCAGGCAAACCCCGGAGCCGGTTGCGCCGTAGCGGAGACGGAACTTGACCTGGGGGACGCTCCTGTTCGGGGCGCGGGCGTTGATCGCGCCCCACGCCACGACCGTCTCCTTGTGGCCGCCCTGGTAGTAGCTGACGTGTGCGCGCCCCTGGGAGTCGATGGCGAGCGTCGCCCGCGTGACGTCGCGGGCGATGATCGCGCTGCCGAAGGACGGGACGGCGGCGAAGCCCGCGACGAGCAGCGCGCCCGCGACGGCGACGCCCCAGCGAAGTGGCGCCGTCGCACACGATGCAGTTCTTTCCCGATTCCCCATCGCAGCGGTTCCCCGGCGACAGCTATCGGCGGCCCGTCGGGCGAACTTGAGCCCGGAACGGGGCGTCATTCGCTCCGCAGCCGTGCTCCCTTCATGCTCGCTCCCCTGGCTCCGGGGGGCAGCGACGCCTCCCCCGGGGTAGGAAGCCGCAGCGGGCTACTTCGTGCCGTAGAGGCGGTCGCCGGCGTCGCCGAGCCCCGGGACGATGAAGCCACGCTCGTCCAGGCCGCGGTCGACCGCGGCGCAGACGACGTGGACGTCCGGGTGCAGGCGGTGCACCACCTCGATGCCCGGCGGCGCGGCGACGATGCACACCAGCGTCACCGACTGCGCGCCCGCCTCCTTCACCGCCGCGATCGCCGCGCAACTCGAGTGGCCGGTCGCGAGCATCGGGTCGAGGACGATCGCGTCGCGCTCGGACAGGTCGTCGGGGAGCTTGAGGTAGTACTGGACGGGCTCGAGCGTCTCCTCGTCGCGGTACATGCCGACGAATCCGACGCGCGCGCTCGAGACGAGAGAGAGGACGCCGTCGAGCATGCCGACCCCGGCGCGCAGCACGGGGCAGACCGCGACCTTCTTGCCGGAAATCCGCTGCACGGTCGTCCGCTCGAGCGGGGTCTCCACCTCGGCCTCCTCGGTCGGCATGTCCTTCGTCGCCTCGTACGTGAGCAGCAGCGTGATCTCGTTCGCGAGCTTGCGGAAGTGGACGGTCGGCGTCTCCCGGTCGCGCAGGTAGCCGAGCTTGTGCCGGACGAGCGGGTGCTCGACGACGGTCAGCCGCGGCTCTGTCAAGCGACGTACGTCGTGTAGCCGCGGAAACCCTCGTAGAGCGGCCGCCTCGCGCACAGCTCCGCGATGCGCCTGCGGAGCCCGTCGAGGTCCGGCGCCTCGGTCAGCGCCTCGCAGATGATCCGCCCGACCTCCCGGAAGTCGTCCTCGTCGAAGCCGCGCATCGTCATCGCGGGCGACCCGAGCCGGATTCCCGACGTGACGAACGGCGAGCGCTCGTCGAACGGGATCGTGTTGCGGTTGACCGTGACGTCGATCTCGTGCAGCCGCTCCTCGGCCGCCTTGCCCGTCCACTCCGACGAGCTCAGGTCGACGAGCAGGAGATGCGTGTCGGTACCGCCGGTGACGAGCGAGAGCCCGCCCTCGAGGAGCGCCTCGGCGAGCACGTCGGCGTTGCGGCGGATCTGGCCCTGGTACTCGCGGAAGGCGTCGGTCATCGCGATACGGAAGCACGTCGCCTTGGCCGCGATCGTGTGCTCGAGCGGGCCGCCCTGCATCCCGGGCATGACGGCCGAGTCGATCGCCTTCGCGTGCTCCTCGCGGCAGAGGATGAAGCCGGCGCGCGGGCCGGCGAGCGTCTTGTGCGTGGTCGAGGTGACGAAGTCGCAGTGCTCGACCGGGTTCGGGTGCAGCCCCGCCGCGACAAGGCCCGCGAAGTGCGCCATGTCGCAGACGAGGAGCGCGGAGACCTCGTCGGCGATCGCGCGGAAGCGGTCGGTCTCGACGGTGCGCGGGTAGGCCGAGCCGCCGCAGACGATCACCTTCGGCCGCGCCTCCTTCGCCTTCGCGAGCACGTCGTCGTAGTCGACGGTCATCGTCTCGCGCGAGACCCCGTAGTGGGCGACGTTGTAGAGGCGGCCCGAGAAATTGACCTTGTGGCCGTGCGTGAGGTGGCCGCCCTGCGGCAGCGCGAGCGCCATCAGCGTGTCGCCAGGCTCCATCACGGCGGCGTAGACGGCCATGTTCGTCTGGGCGCCGGCGTGCGGCTGGACGTTCGCGTGCTCGGCGCGGAACAGCTCCTTGGCGCGGTCGATCGCGAGCTGCTCGATCTCGTCGATCACCTCGCAACCGCCGTAGTAGCGGCGTCCCGGATAGCCCTCGGCGTATTTGTTCGTCGCCACGGAGCCGATCGCTTCGAGGACGGCCGGCCACGTGAAGTTCTCCGAGGCGATCAGCTCGATCTGCCCGCGCTGGCGCTCGAGCTCGTCGCCGAGGAGCCGGGCGATGTCGGGGTCGAGCTCCTCGAGGCCCGCGCGCTTCAGCTCCCGGAAGGTCGCCTGCTTCGTGGCCATCCCCGGATGCTACTCGGGCGGGAGGCCGGCGCCCTGCCGCAAGACGCGGGGCTCGTCCCCGCCGAGGTCGAGCACGGTCGAAGGGACGCCCGGGAGCTCGCCCGCGTCGACGATCGCACCGACGGCACCGCGGATCTCCTCCGGAATGTCCGCGACCCGCCGAGGGTCCCGGCCGCCGGAGAGGTTCGCGCTGGTCGCCGCGACGACGCCGACCTCGCGCACCACCGCGGCGGCGCTCGGCGGCAGGTTCGGGACGCGCACGCCCACGCCGTGCACGACGAGCGTGTACGGCCCGGGCAGGAACCGCTCCAGGGACGGCCGGTCGAGGCCCGGCACCGCCGCGAGGAGCGCGTCGACGTCGGCCGCCAGCAGCGCGATCGGCTTCGAGCGGTCCCGGCCCTTGAGCTCGTACAGGACGTCCTCGTGCCCTGGGAGCGCACAGAGCCCGTACACCGTGTCGGTCGGCAGGATCACCGCGAGGCCCGCCCGCAGCGCCGCGACCGCCTCCTCGCTCACAGCAGGAAGTCGGTCAGCGCGGAGCGGAACGCGTCGGGCTGCTCGACGTAGAGGAAATGCCCCGAGCCCGGGATCGTGACGAGCCGCGCGTCGGGCAGCTCCCGGACCATTGCAGCCGCCGAGACCGGGCCCGCGATGAAGTCGTTGTCGCCGACGAGGACGAGCGTCGGCGCCTCGATCGTCCGCAGCTCGGAGCGAAGGTCGAACGCCGGGAACTCGACGGTGTTGAAGTAGTGGAGCGGCTCGGCCTTCGCGAAGTCCGCCGCGAGCTCGTGCCCTATCTCCTCGTGTCCTTCCCAGCGGTGGAAGTACAGTGGCATCTGCCGCCGGACGTTCGCGACCAGCTCCTCGGCGGACGAGAACTCGCCGGCCTGCTCCTCCTCGATCGCAGCCTGCGCCTCCGAGAACCACGGCTCGCCTCGCCGCACCTCGATCATCCGCCGCATCGTGGCCTCCGCCTCCTCGCTCCAGACCGCGAGCGTGGCGGCGAGCACGAGCCGGCGAACGCCGTGGCCGAACGCCGCCGCGTACGCCATCGCGACGATGCCGCCGTGGGAGAAGCCGAGGAGGTCCAGCCCCTCGACGCCGAGGTGGGCGCGCAGCGCCTCGAGATCGGCGACGTACGAGCCGAGCGCGTAGTCCTCGGCCGGATCCGATCCGTGGGAGCCGCGGGGGCTGAGCAGCACGAGCTCGAACGTGTCGTCGAGACCGGCGAAGTCGCGGAACTCGGCGGCCGAGCCGCCCGGCCCTCCCGGATGGCAGACGAGCAGCGGGCCGCGCCCGCGCCGCTCGTAGGAGAGCGTCAGCCCGTCCGGCGTGGTGAAGGTCTCGGTCACGGCAGCCTCCCCTCCACGACCCTATCGCGGCCGGTCAGGTCGGCGGTGGCCGCGACGGCCCTCCAGCCGAGCCGCGCCAGCATTCGGGCCACGTCCTGCGCCTGACCGTCGCCCACCTCGAGCACGAGGAAGCGGGCGCGGGCCGCGCGCGCGATCCGCTCGTGCTCGCCGCGCCCGACGAGGGCGATCTCCGGCTCCCAGCGCAGCTCGGCCTGGACTCCCTCCAGAGTCTCGACGTACGGTGGGTTGGCGACGACGAGGTCCCAGCCCTCGGCCGCGGCCTCGGCGCCGTCGCCCTGTCGCAGCTCCACCTCGAGGCCGAGCCGTTCGGCGTTCTCGCGCGCGAGCGCGAGCGCGGCGGCCGAGACATCGATCCCGGTCACCTCTGCCCCGGGACACTCGTCCCTGAGGGCGAGCGCGACCGCGCCCGAGCCGACGCCGACGTCGAGGATGCGCGGGCGCTCGATCCCCGCGGCGAGCGCGAGCGCGCGCTCGACGAGCGTCTCGGTCTCGGGCCGCGGCACGAGCGCGCGGGCGTCGGTCTTCAGCGTCAGCCGCCGAAAGCCCCACTCGCCGAGCACGTACGCCAGCGGCTCGCGCGCCTCGCGGCGTGCGAGGAGCGGCTCCAGCCTGTGCACCTCGTCGTCGAGCCGCGCGGCGAGGCCGGAGCGCGTCGTCCCGAGGACGTGCGCGACGAGCCATTCCGCGTCGGCACGCGGTGTCTCGACGCCCGCGGCAGCCAGTCGCCGCTCGGCCTCCGCGAGCGCCTCGCGGGCGGTCACTCCCCGAGCGCGCGGCGCCGGTCCTCGGTCGCCAGGGCTTCGGTGAACTCGTCGAGCTCGCCCTGGAGGATCCGGTCGAGCTGGTGCACGGTCAGCTTCACCCGGTGGTCGGTGAGCCGGTTCTCGGGGAAGTTGTAGGTACGGATCTTCTCAGCGCGCTCGCCCGTGCCGATCTGGGAGCGGCGCGTCGCGTCGAGCTCCGCCCGCTGCCGTTCGAGCTCGCGCTCGTAGAGCCGGGCGCGGAGGACGCGCATCGCCTTCTCGCGGTTCTGCAGCTGGGACTTCTCGTCCTGCATCGAGACCACGACGCCGGACGGCAGGTGGGTGATGCGGACGGCGGAGTCGGTGGTGTTCACCGACTGGCCGCCGGGGCCGGTCGAGCGGTAGACGTCGATCTTGAGGTCGTTCTGGTCGATCTGGACCTCGACGTCCTCCGCCTCGGGCATGACCGCAACGGTGGCGGTGGACGTGTGGATCCGTCCCGCGCTCTCCGTCTCGGGGACGCGCTGCACGCGGTGCGTTCCCCCCTCCCATTTGAAGATCGAGTACGCCCCGTCGCCCTTGACCGCGAACGTGACCTCCTTGTAGCCGCCGGCGTCGGAGGGGCTCGCCTCGAGCTCCTCGACCTTGAAGCCGCGGCGCTCGGCGTACCGCGCGAGCATCCGGTAGACGTCGCCTGCCCAGAGCGCGGCCTCGTCGCCGCCGACGCCCTGGCGCACCTCGACGATCACGTCCTTGCGGTCGGCCGGATCGGTCGGGACGAGGGCAAGGCGCAACTCCTCCTGCAACCGTCCGGTGCGTTCCTCGAGCTCGGGCACGAGCTCGCGCAGGTCGGAGTCCTGGCGCGCCGCCTCGAGGTCCTCCCGCGCCGCCTCCCACTCCTGGGCGAGCTTGTACGGCTGCTCGAGCTCCTTCAGGCGCCGACCGACGTCCGCAGCCTCGCGGTGGTCGTTGTAGACGGCCGGGTCGGCCATCCTCTCCTGGAGCTCTTCATAGTTGCGCTTGAGCTCGGTGACGAGGTTGTCGAAGTCCGTCGCCATGGGAAGGGCAAGCGTAAAGCCGTGAATCGGGAGGTCGCAGGATGTCGGTGGTCGACGAGCTGGTGGCAGCGAACGAGCGCTACGCGGCGGAGTTCGCCGCAGGCGACCTACCGGCGCCACCGGGGAGAAAGCTCGCCGTCGTGACGTGCATGGACGCGCGCCTCGATCCGGCGCGCTTCCTCGGCCTCGCCGAGGGGGACGCGCACGTGATCCGCAACGCGGGGGGCATCGTCAACGACGAGACGGTCCGCTCCCTCGTCGTCTCCCACCGCCTGCTCGGCACGGAGGAGGCGGTGGTGATCGGGCACACGGAGTGCGGGATGGCCGGGCTCACGAACGCCGAGCTGCAGGAGCAGCTCGGCCCGGAGGTGGAGAGCATCGACTTCCAGCCGTTCCCGGACGTGGCCGAGCGCGTACGGGAGAGCGTCGGGGCGATCCGCGCCCATCCGCTCCTTCGCGACGGGCTCCGCGCGACCGGGTTCGTCTACGACGTCCGCAGCGGGCGGATCGAGCCGGTCTGACTCTGCCGGCTAGGCGGGGACAAGCCGGGCGTCGAGCGCGATCTCGGGGACGGCGGCGAGCGCCTGCGAGACCGGGCAGTTCTCCTTCGCGGTCTGCGCGGCGGCGCGGAACCCGTCCTCGTCGAGGCCGGGGACGCGACCTTCGACCGTGAGCGCGATCCGGGTGATTCCCTCGCCCGGCTGGAAGGTGACGGTCGCGGACGTGCGGAGCTCGTCGGGGGCGTGCCCCTCCTTCGCCAGCCCGTTCGAGAGCGCCATCGCGAAGCACGACGCGTGCGCCGCGGCGATCAGCTCTTCGGGGCTCGTCACGCCGCCCGCCTCTTCGGTGGAGCGCGCCGGCCAGCTCACCGCCTGCTCGCCGATCGCGCCGGTGGTCGTGGAGACGATCGTGCCGGAGCCCTCCATGAGGCTCCCCTGCCAGCGGACCTGCGCTCGCCTTTCCGTCGCCATGTGCCCTCCTCTTCGCTGTTTCGAAAAGCCTAGACACGGCTGGAACAGCCACGTCCGGTGTCTGACACCGGACGTGGCTGCGATGGACCTGGCCCGAAGTGCGTCTTGTGCGGCCGGCGTCCCACGGGCACCCTCGGGAGCGATGCCTTCTCCACCACGTGACCTCGCCCCCGGCGTCAGCCATGTCTGGGTCAACGCGACGGGGAAGGAGCAGTACTTCCTCGACCACGACGACCGGGTGACCTGGATTCGGCTGCTCTGCCGGACCCTCGATCGCTACGCGTGGACATGCGTCGCGTTTTGCCAGATGTCGACGCACGTGCACCTCATCCTCGATGTTCCGGATCGGTCGCTCGCCCTCGGGATGAAGGATCTGAACATGGGCTATAGCAGGGACTTCAACGCACGGCACGAGCGGGGTGGACAGTTCGTTCGGCGGCGTTATCGAAGCCGCAGGATCGCCAGCGGCCGGGATCTGATAGGCGCCTATGCGTACGTCGTGCTCAATCCGGTCGCGGCCGGGATCTCGTTGCGACCTGAGGACTGGCGGTGGAGCAGCTACGCGACGACGCTGGGGTTGTCCGACGACTTCCCCTTCGTCGATGGGACGCTCGCGGTGGCGGAGGCGGGTGGATACCCCGATCGACTCCGCGCGGCGATCGAGAGCCGGCAGCGAGAGAACGTGTCTCGATCGGCCACGGCCGGTGTCTGACACCGGCCGTGGCCCGAACGGACTAGGCCATGACCTCGACGCGCTGCGCCTCGGGCGTCCCGGCGGCCTCCAGGTCGAGCACCTCGCGCAGTGCGCGGATCGAGACCTCGAGCTGGTCGAGGGTCGGTTCGCGGGTCGTCAGCCGCTGCAGCCACAGACCGGGCGCGAGCAAGGTCATGAGCACGGCGTTCTGCTGGTGCTTGCCCGCGAAGCGGATCAGCTCGTACGCGAGGCCTGCGATCAGCGGCAGGAGCAGGATCCGCGTCGCGATCAACCAGTACCAGGCCGGCCGGCCGAAGAACGCGAACACGAACACCGCGAGCACCATCACCCAGAGCAGGAACGCCGTGCCGCAGCGCGGGTGGATGAGCGAGTAGCGCTGCACGACCTCCGGCTCGAGCGGCTCGCCGGCCTCGTAGGCGTTGATCGCCTTGTGCTCGGCGGCGTGGTACTGGAAGACCCGGCGCAGGTCGGGCAGCAGCGAGACGAGCGCGAGGTAGGCGACGAACATCGTGACGCGGATCAGCCCCTCGACGATCACGAACCAGCCCCCGCTCGAGATGGGGAGGGCGTCGGTGATGAGCGCCGGGCCGACCTTGAAGACCATCACGGCGAAGCCGATCGCGATCGCGAAGGCGAAGATGAGGGCGCCGCGCGAGAGCTCGGTCTCGACCTCGCCGTCCTCCCCCTCCTGCTGCGACGCGTAGCTCGCCGAGATGGCGAGGGCGCGGAAGCCGATCGCGAGCGACTCGCCGAGCGCCATCACGCCGCGCACGACCGGCAGCCGGAACACGGGGTGCCGCGCCATCGCGGAGTCGATGGGTCGCGCGACCTGCGCGATCTCGCCGGACGGCCTGCGCACGGCGACGGCCCAGTTGCCCGGACCGCGCATCATCACGCCCTCGAGGACCGCCTGTCCGCCGATGTTGGCCATGCTGGTTCTTCGGCGCTAGCCGCGGCGCGCTTGACCGGCGCGCTCCAGGCGACGCTGGAAGCGCTCGACGCGACCACCCGTGTCCACGAGCTTCTGCTTGCCGGTGTAGAACGGATGGCACTGCGAGCAGATCTCGACGTGCAGCTCGGGCTTCGTCGAGCGGGTCTGGAACGTGTTTCCGCACGAGCACGTCACGGTGGCGAGGACGTACTCGGGATGGATGCCGGCTTTCATTGCCCACTCAAGATAGCAGCGGCCTGTCTCGGCTCCACGTTGCCGCCCGAGACGACCACGGCCACCCCGGGACCGGCTTCGACCTTGCCGGCGAGGACGGCGCCGGCGGCCGCGGCGCCCGCCGGCTCGCACGCGAGCTTGGCCCGCTCGTAGAGAAAGCGCATGCCCGCCGCGATCTCCTCCTCGGTCACGAGCACCGTCTCGACCCGGCCGGCGCAGATCGTGAGCGGAAGCTCGCCCGCGAAGGGCGGCGCGAGCCCGTCGGCGATCGTGCTCGTCTCGACCGGGACGCTGTGGCCGGCCGCCAGCCCGGCGCTGAAGCAGTGCGCTCGTTCCGGCTCGACGGCGACGACGCGCGCGCGGCCGTCGAGCCCCGTGACGAGGCCCGCGACGAGCCCTCCCCCTCCGACGCCGACCACGACCGTCTCGAGCTCCGGCACGTCCTCGAGCAGCTCGAGCGCGAGCGTGCCGTGGCCGGCGACGACCCAGGGATCGGAGTGCGGGTGCACGAAGACTCGGCCCTCGTTCTCGGCCACCTCGAGCGCGCGCTCGTAGGCGGCCGTCGGGTCGGGAGGCGACAGGTCGACGGCGGCGCCGTAGCCGCGCGTCGCTCCCACCTTCGGCGCGCTGACGCCCTCCCACATCTGGACGAGACAGTCGACGCCCTCCTGCGCAGAGGCCCAGGCGACGGCCTGAGCATGGTTCCCGGCCGACCACGTGACGATGCCCCGCCCACGCTCCTCCGGCGTGAGGGCGACGACACGGTTGAGCGCGCCTCGCACCTTGAACGAGCCCGTCTTCTGGAAGAGCTCGGCCTTGAGCCGGACGCCGAGCGAGGTGGAGCGGAAGGTGGGTGTCCGGTGGATCCGGCCTGCGACGACGACGCGGGCGCGCTCGACGTCCTCGCGGGTGACGCTCACGCAGGCATCGTCTCGCGCGCGCCGACGGGGACGCGGAGACGTACGGTGAAGACCGTGAGCCTCCCGGGCGTGCTCTCGACGTCGACGCTGCCGCCCATCGCGAGCGTCAGCTCCTTGACGATCGCGAGCCCGAGGCCGGTCCCGACCTTGCGCTCCAGCCCGTAGCGCTCGTGCAGGTAGAAGCGCTCGAAGGCGTGCTCGGTGTCGTCCTCGGCGAGCCCGGGCCCGGTGTCCTCGACGCGCAGGAGGCCCGGCGCCGCGACGACGCGCACCTCCCCGCCCGGCGGCGTGAGCCGGAGCGCGTTCTCGACGAGGTTCGAGACGACCTGGAGGACGCGGTCTGCGTCCCCGATCGCCGGCGCCGCGCCGTCCGCGACCGCGTTCAGCTCGACGCCGAACGACTCCGCCTGCTGCCCGTAGCGGCGGACGGCGTCCTCGGCGACCTCGGCCAGGTCGATCTCGGCGTTGTGCACGTTGAAGTCGGTCCGGTGCATCTGGGCGAGGTCGAGCAGGTCGCGGACGAGCCGCTCGAGCCGCCGTGCCTCCGCGGCGACCGTGGCGGCCGCATCGCGCGGGTCGACGGCGCCGTCCTCGACCGCCTCGGCGTAGCCGCGGATCGCGGTCAGGGGCGTCTTCAGCTCGTGGCTGACCGAGAGCAGGAAGTTCCGCTCGGCCTCCTGCGCCCGGCGGAGCTGGGCGGCGAGCTCGTTGAACGCGCCCGCGAGCGTCGCGATCTCCGCGGCGCCCTCGACCGGCACCGGCTCGGGATGCGTGCCGCGCGTGAGGCTCCTCGCGGCCGCGGAGACGCGGCCGACCGGCCGCGAGATGCGACGGGCGAGCAGGAACGCGGCGAGCGCCGCGAGGAGACCGCCGGCTGCGGCTGCGATAAGGAGCCTCCAGACGTACGGCGACAGGAGCGACTGTTGCCGGCGCAGGAGGATCAGCGTGAGCGTCCTGGGGTTGCCGGACCGCGCGGCGAAGTAGTAGGGATCGCCGCCGAAATCCATCGTCCCCTGCACCGGACGACCCTTCGCGACCCGCTCCTGCGCCCACCCGGGCAGATCGCGCCGCCTGTAGAGGAAGATCTCGTGCTGCGGCGACTGATTCAGAATCGCCTGGATGCGGGGCTGCAGGCTCCGCACCGACTGGACGCCGCCCGACTGGTTCGCGGCGATCAGGTCGACCTGGTGCGCGAGGTCCCGCAGCGTCGCCTTCCGGACCTCGCGCCGGGTGAGGAAGAGGCCGAGCCCGATGGTCAGCGCAACGCAGATGAGGACGACGACCCCGATCGCCCGGAAGAGCTGCGAACGGAGGCGGCTGCCGCCCATCTCAGGCCGGGACGAGCTTGTAGCCGGCCCCGCGCACCGTCCGGATGCCCTCGGGGTCTCCCAGCTTGCGCCGCAGCTGCGCGACGTGCACGTCGACGGTGCGCGTGCCGCCGGGATACGTCATGCCCCAGACGAGATCGAGCAGGCGCTCGCGCGAGAGGACGATGCCGGGATGCTCGAGGAAGCACGCCAGGAGGTCGAACTCCTTGCTCGTGAGCTCGACCGGCTCGCCTGCCACCGTGACCTCGTGGGAGTCGCGGCGCAGCACGACGTCGCGCGCGGTGAGCACCTCGTCCTCGGTGCGCCGGTCGGAGCGGCGCAGGATCGCCTTGATCCGCGCGGAGAGCTCTCGCGGCGAGAACGGCTTCGAGACGTAGTCGTCCGCCCCGAGCTCGAGCCCGGCCACGCGGTCCGGCTCCTCGTCACGGGCGGTGAGCATCACGATCGGCACCTTGGAGCCGGCCCGGATCTGGCGGCAGACCTCGAAGCCGTCCATTCCCGGGAGCCCGATGTCGAGCACGACGAGACGCACGGGCTGGCCCCGCAGCTCGGCGATCGCCTCCTCCCCGGTCCGGCGCCACACCACGCGCCAGCCGTCCTGCTGCTCGAGATACTGCTTGACGAGGCGTCCGATCGAGTCGTCGTCCTCGACCAGCAGGAGGGCGCCTCCCGTTGCCGTCGCGGTCACGTCCCCAGGATAGGTTCGGCTGCGGCGGACACGATCACGTCGTCTCCTGGCTAGCGGTGGCGCCGCGGTATCCGCTCGACGTCGACCTCCTGGGCCGGTCCGAACGGCGGCCAGATCGCCACGACGTGCCACCGGGGCGCGAGCACGCTCACGGGGACGCGGCGGCCGAAGCGGACGACCTTCGTCGTGGCGGCGAGCGGGATCTGGACGACCTTGGTGTCGAACTCGCGCAGCGTCAGCTGCGTGGGCGTCACTTGCGTGATCACTCCGCGGTCGAGGTTCCAGTCCTGACCGTTCCTCAGGTGCACCTGCGCGCGGACCATCTTCGGGCCGAAGAGCTCCAGGACGATCGCCCGGCGGAGGGCGAGACCGGGCGCCGCGAGCCAGAGCGCGAGGTTGAGCGCGACGACGACGCCGGCGAGGAGGACGAAGCGCCTGCTGAGCATCCCGTGCATTGTGGTGCCTCCGCGCGTTTTCGGCGTAAATCCGCCGTAAATCAGCTGAGCGTGTACTCGGGGCCCGATCCGCCTTCCGGCGGGGTCAGGCGGCCTCCCTTGGCGGTGATGGCGCCGCATTGGACGCAGTTGGAGGGCGCGAGCTCGACCAGGACGGTGCCGTCGCCGTCCTCCCTGCCGATCTCGTAGACCTGCGCGGGGCACATGTGCTGCCAGAGCCGTGCAACCTCCCGCGGCACTCGGCGCTCGATCCGGATGTGGTTCGGCTGGTCGTCGCGGGTCTTGTTGCCGGAGGCGAAGACCGACGAGAGCTTGTCGAACGTGAGCTTGCCGTCGGGCGCCGGGTAGCTCGCGTCGCGGTCGGTGACGAGCAGCGGCTGGTCGGCGTCGGGCTCGGCCCGCATCTTCCCCAGCTCGACGCGGCCCTTCGACATCGTCATCGCGCTCGCGAGCGCCCCGCCGACGAAGAAGCCGCGGCCGAAGACCTGGCGCATGTTCCGCACCTCGTACAGGTCGCGCCAGATGAAGCTGTCGCGCACCGCGTCGTCGTAGGACGAGAGCGCGGTCGCCGGCGTCTCGCCACGCTGCAGGGCGCGGAAGGCGGCCTCGGCGGCCAGCCGGCCCGACTCGATCGCGTAGTGGATTCCCTTGAGGCGCGGCACGTTGACCATGCCGACGCCGTCGCCGCACAGCAGCAGGCCGGGAGCGTGCAGGCGCCGCGGCAGCGAGTGGAAGCCGCCGCTCGGGATCGTCTTCGCGCCCCACTCGACGCGCTCGCCGCCCTCGAGGACTCGCCGGATCTTCGGGTGCGTCTTCAGCTCCTGCAGCAGGTCGTGCACCGAGAGCGAGGCGTCGCGGTAGTCGAGCCCGACGACGAGCCCGATCGTGACCATCTCCTCGCCCAGCGGGTAGACGAACGAGCCGCCGAACTCGCGGTAGCGCTTGCCGGTGCGCAACGGCCAGCCCATCGTGTGGATGACGCGATCGAGCGGCCGCGGCACCTTCCAGACCTCCTTGACGGCGAGCTCCCAGACCTGCGGGTCCTCGCCGCGGAGGGAGAAGCGGTCGAGCGCGACGCCGGTGAGGTGCCCCTGCGTGCCCTCGGCGAGCACCGTCACCTTCGCCACGAGGTCGGAGCCCGGCTCGAAGTTGCCGAGCTCGCCCCCCTCGCGGCTGCGTCCCCTGTCGCCGGTGCGCACGCCGACGACGCGCCCGTGCGAGACGAGGAGCCTCTGCGCCGCGGTCTCCGGCAGGATCGTCGCGCCGCCCTCCTCCGCGCGCTCGGCGAGGAAGCGGCCGAGCTGCGAGAGCGAGAAGATCCAGTTCCCGTGGTTCCGCATCGGGGGCGGCGGCGGGATCGGGAGCGCCGCGCGGCGCGTGAGGACGTAGACCGACTCGCCGGGCACCGGCCCGTACGAGGGGAGGTCGTCCATCCGCAGCCGGTTCCCGAACAGGCGGCGCAGCGCCCGCGGGTTCACCACCGCGCCCGAGAGCAGGTGCGAGCCGGGCTGCTTGCCCTTCTCGAGCACCGCGACCGGCACGTCGCCGAGGCGCTCGGCCGTTTCCGGGTGCTCCTCGAGCAGTTGCCCGAGCCGGATCGCGCACGCGAGGCCCGCCGGGCCGGCGCCGACGATCAGGACGCCGACCTCGATCCGCTCCTCAGGCGGGTCGGTCGGCTCGGCGACGTAGTCCGCGACCGAGAACGGCGGCGGGAAGTTCGAGGGCCGGCTCACGAGCCCTTGCGCGCTCGGACGAGCTCGGTCAGCCTGGGCACGATCTCGTGCACGTCGCCCACGACGCCCAGGTCGCTGAACTCGAAGATCGGCGCGTTCGCGTCCTTGTTGATGGCGACGATCGTGCCCGAGCTTTGCATCCCGACCTTGTGCTGGATCGCGCCGGAGATGCCGAGCGCGACGTAGAGCTTCGGGGAGACGGTCTTGCCCGTCTGGCCGATCTGCGCCGAGTACGGGTACCAGCCCGCGTCGACGACCGCGCGCGTCGCGCCGACAGCGCCGCCGAGCGCCTTCGCGAGCTCCTCGGCGAGCGTGAAGTTGTCCGGGGAGCCGAGGCCGCGGCCGCCGGCCACGATCACGTCGGCATCCTCGATCGACGGGCCGCTCGACGCGTCCGCGTCCTGCGCGACGAGCTTCACGGAGGTCGAGTGCTGCGCGTAGGGCGGCGAGACGTCCGCGATCTCCGGCGGCTCGCCGCCGCCGGTCGGCGTCGCGTCGAACGAGCCCGCGCGGAAGAGGGCCAGGCGCGGCGCGCTCGTCCACCCGACGTCGACGTAGACGGAGTCCTGCAGCGCGGGTCGCTTGCCGACGAGCTCGCCGTCCCGCAGCTCGACGTCGACGAGATCCCAGTTGAGGCCCGAGTCGAGCCGCGCGGCGAGGCCCGCCGCGACGTCGGCCGCGAGGACCGAGTTGGCGAAGAGGACCGTGTCGTAGCCGGCCTCCTCGACGACCTGGGCGAGCACGTCGACGCGCGGCTGCGACAGCGGCTGCGCCACCTCGTCGTCCTCGCAGACCCAGACCCTCGTCGCCCCGAACTTGCCCGCCTCGGCGGCGAGGGCCCGCACGCCTTGGCCGGCGAGGACGGCGGCGACCTCCCCGTAACCGAGCGAAGCGGCCTTCGCGAGCACTCCGAGGGAGCCCTTCTGGAGCTCGTCTCCATGCTGCTCGACGAAGACGAGGATGCTCACCGGGGCCTCCGACCGGTAAGAGGTACCGATACGTCTTCGTAACGCCCTGCGCCCGGAAGTGGCGCCGGCCTCGCGAAGCGGTCAGTCGCGGCCGTGACGCTTCTGTGACGGTACGTCTTACCGGTCTTCACAGGAGCCTCCGCTCCGCGAGGAAGTCGACGATCGCCTGGGCGGCGTCGCCGTCGCCGTCGATCTTGCGGGCGTCGCCGCGCGGGGGCGGGTCGCCGAGCCCGAGCACGGTCGTGCGGGAGCCGGCCTCGCCCGCCTCGCCGCGATCGACACCGAGGTCGGCGAGCGAGAGGACGTCCTGCGGTTTCTTCTTCGCGCCCATGATTCCCTTCAGCGACGGGTAGCGGGGCTCGTTGATCGCGTCGCTCACGGCGACGACGGCGGGAAGCGGCGCCTCCAGCGTGTCGTAGCCGAACTCCGTCTGGCGCTTGGCGCGGACGGAGCCGCCGTCGACCGAGAGCTCCATCGCCTGCGAGACGACCGGCCGGCCGAGGCGTTCCGCGACCGCCGCCCAGAGCACGGCGCCGTCGGCGTCGGACGCCTGCTGGCCGAAGAGGACGAGGTCGGCCTCCTCCCGCTCGAGCGCCGCCGCGAGCAACCGGCTCGTCGCGGCGAGGTCGGAGCCGGCGGCCGCGTCGTCGGACACGAGCACCGCGCGGTCGGCTCCCATCGCGAGCGCCTTGCGCAGCGAGTCGAGCGCCTTCTGCGGCCCGAGCGAGACGGCGACGACCTCCATGTCGGAGTCGCCCTTGAGCCGCAGCGCCTCCTCCACGGCGTTCGCGTCGAAGTGGTTCAGGGCGCCTTCGCCCGAGCGGTCGAGGCGCTTGGTGGACGGGTCGATCCGGCTCGGGCCCTCGGGGACGTGCTTGACGCAGACGGCGATCCTCATCCCGGCCGGACTCTAGTGAGCCGAGAGGGAACGCTGGCTCACATGCGCTTCTCGAGCGAGAGCACGTCCTTGACGAACGTCTTGCTCACCTTGAAGACGCCGTGCTTCCGCACGGCGCGCTCGCCCTGGTACCAACCGGCGAGCGCGAGCCGCTTGTCGCCGTGGAAATCGTGCAGCAGGTGGGCGAGGTAGGCGACGCCGGCGCGGACGTTGCCGCTCGCGTCGTGGCGGAGGCGGTGCCCGATGAGGACGTTCTCGGCGAAGTGGAACGTCGAGGGGAGCAGCTGCATGATCCCACGCGCGCCCACCGGGGAGATGAGGCGGTTGTTGAAGCCCGACTCCATCCAGGCGAGGGCCCGGACGAGGTGGACGCTGACGCCGTAGTGCTCTGCCCAGAAGTCGAGCAGCGAGCGGACGGAGCCGATGCTCTGGGGGCGGTAGGCCACGCGGCGTGTCGCCGTGACGTGCCGGAACCGCGGCACGCGAAGCCGCCTTCCGATCAGGAGGAAATGCGAGGGGTCGAGGTGGTTCATTCGCGCCAGCGTGGCAACGCTCGTGTGGTAGCGCCGCGCGAGCTCGGTCAGGGTCTCGCCCGGCCTGACGACGTGGTGCGCCGTCAGCACGCGGTGGCCGTGGCGATGGTGGCGCGGGGGGCGCGTCGTGCGCACCTTGACCGCGATCGGGCGCGCGAGCGGCACCGGCTCGCGCCGGATGAGCGCGGCGAAAGTGTGCGGGCCGACCACGCCGTCGTGGCGCAGGTGGAGGCGACGCTGCAGCAGGCGCACGCCGTGCAGGGTCGGTCCGTCGAAGTAGGCATTCACCGGGACGTTCACTCCCTGACGGACGAGCAGGAACTGGAGCACCGCCACGTCCCAACCGAAGGCGCCGCGGTGCAGCGTCCGTGCGCCGAAGAGCGGCCGTCCGAGCGGCCCGAGCGCCTTGCGCGTGCGGGCGTCGGCGAGCCCGGTGACCGGGAGCCCGTGGCTCCGCTGGAAGGCTCGGACGGCCGCGACCGTGGCCGGCCCGGCGATCGCGTCGATCGGGCCCCGGTAGAGGCCCTGCGCGCGCAGCGCCACCTGCAGTCCGGCCGTCTGCGGGTTCCGGCCGCCGGCCAGGGCGGCTGGTGCGGCGGCCAGCGCGGCGAGCGCGACGGCCAGGGAGACGAGGATGCGCAGACGCATGGGGTCCCGGACTACGCGCCGCGCGCCGCGAATCCTTCCCGTGCGGGAGAGCTCTATCTGCCGACGAAGCGAGGCGCGCGCTTCTCGGCGAAGGCGGTAAGGCCCTCCTTCGCATCCTCGCTCGCGAACAGGTCACCGAACTCCTCGGCCTCCTGCTCGAGCGCGCCCGGCGAGAGGTTGAGCAGGCGCTTCGCGACGCCGAGCGCGACCGGGCTCTTCGCCGCGAGCCTCCCTGCGACCTCGAGCGCGTGCTCGAGCACCGGATCGGCGATCGCGTCGACGAGGCCGATCCGGAGCGCCTCCTCGGCGTCCACCGGACGGCCGGTGAGGATCAGCTCCTTCGCGACGCCGAGCCCGCAGATGCGGGCGAGCCGCTGCGTGCCGCCCCAGCCGGGGACGATGCCGAGGTCGATCTCCGGCTGGCCGAGACGCGCGTTGCTCGAGGCGTAGCGGAGGTCGCAGCCGAGCGCGAGCTCGCAGCCGCCGCCGAGCGCGAAGCCGTTGATCGCGGCGATCGTCGGCTTCGGCATCTCCTCGAGCAGGCGCGCGGCCTCGTGGCCGAGCGCTCCCCACTCCCTCGCCTCGGCGGGCTCGAGGCCGGCCATGTACTTGATGTCGGCGCCGGCGACGAAGGCGCGCTCTCCGGCGCCGGTGAGGACGAGGACCCGCGCGGACTCGTCCTCCGCGAGCTCGCGCAGGCGGTCGCGCAGCTCGGTCAGCGTCTCGACGTCGAGCGCGTTCAGCGCCTGCTGCCGGTCGATCGTTACGACGGCGACCGCGTCGTTGCGGTCGACCTGGACGCTCACGCGGCGACGACGCCCTTCAGGAAGTCGACGATCTCGGTGGTGGGGGCTCCGGGCCCGAAGACGCCGGCGACGCCGAGCTTCCGGAGCTCCTCGGCGTCGTCGTCGGGGATCGTGCCGCCGACCACGACGACAACGTCCTCGACGCCGTTCTCGCGCAGGAGCTCGAGGATGCGCGGCACGAGCGTCATGTGCGCGCCGGAGAGGATCGAGATGCCGACGGCGTCGGCGTCCTCCTGGATCGCGGTCTCGACGATCTGCTCGGGAGTCTGGTGGAGGCCGGTGTAGATGACCTCCATGCCGGCGTCGCGGAGCGCGCGGGCGATGATCTTGGCGCCGCGGTCGTGCCCGTCGAGGCCCGGCTTCGCGACGACGACGCGGATCTTCCCAGCCATCGCCGCGAGCCTAACGGAAGCCCGACGCGCCGCTCCGATGTCCCGCGGAGACGTCGGCCGGTGTCAGACACCTGACATGTCTCGAAGGGACGACGCGATCGCCGAGCCAAGACGATTTCGGCCTGGGGCCATGTCCTGAGTGGCCATCATCCGGTGTCAGACACCGGCCGTGGCCAGCGTGGACGTGTCCTCAGAAGACGGGCGTCTCGCGCCAGGTGCCCCAGACGTCGCGCAGCGCGTCGCACATCTCGCCCATCGTCACGTACGCGCGGGAGGCGACCATGATCGGCTCCATGAGGTTGCGGTCGGGATGTGCCGCGTCTTCTCTCAGCCGCGCGAGCGCCGTCTCGGCGGCGGCCGCGTCGCGCCGTTCGCGCACCGCCCGGACACGTTCGACCTGCTTGCGCTCGAGCGCCGGGTCGATGCGGAGGATCTCGACCGGCTGCTCCTCCTCCACCTCGTAGCGGTTGACGCCGACGACGACCCGCTCGCCGCGCTCCACCTCGGACTGGTAGCGGAAGCTCGCCTCGGCGATCTCGCGCTGCATGAAGTTCTGCTCGATCGCCGGGATCACGCCGCCGAGCTCCTCGATCCGCTCGAAGTAGTCGTACGCCTGCCGTTCGAGCTCGTTCGTGAGCTGCTCGAGGTAGTAGGAGCCGCCCAGCGGGTCGATCGTGTTCACGACGCCCGTCTCGTGCGCGATCACCTGCTGCGTGCGCAGCGCGAGCCGCACCGCGTGCTCGGTCGGCAGCGCGAGCGCCTCGTCGAACGAGTTCGTGTGGAGGGACTGCGTGCCGCCGAGCACGGCGGCGAGCGCCTCGATGGCCGTCCGGATCAGGTTCACCTCCGGCTGCTGCGCCGTCAGCGAGACGCCGGCAGTCTGGGTGTGGAAGCGCATCAGCCACGAGCGCGGGTCGCGAGCCCCGTAGCGCTCGCGCATCTGCCGGGCCCAGATCCGCCGAGCGGCACGGTACTTCGCGATCTCCTCGAAGAAGTCGAGGTGCGCGTTGAAGAAGAAGGAGAGGCGCGGCGCGAAGGAGTCGACGTCGAGCCCGCGGTCGAGGCACGCCTCGACGTACGCGAACCCGTCGGCGAGCGTGAACGCGAGCTCCTGCGCGGCGTTCGAGCCGGCCTCGCGGATGTGGTACCCGGAGATCGAGACCGGGTGCATGAGCGGCAGCCGCTCGGCGCACCACTCGATCATGTCCACGACGAGCCGCATCGAGGGCTCGGGCGGGAAGATCCATTCCTTCTGCGCGATGTACTCCTTGAGGATGTCCGTCTGGACGGTTCCGCGCAGCCGTTCGAGCGGGACGCCCTTCTCCTCGCCGACGCAGGCGTAGAAGGCGAGCAGCATCGCGGCGGGGCCGTTGATCGTCATCGAGGTCGAGACCTCGCCGAGCGGGATCCCCTCGAAGAGCGTCTCCATGTCGGCGAGCGAGTCGATCGCCACCCCCTCGCGCCCGACCTCGCCGAGCGAGCGCGGATGGTCGGAGTCGTAGCCCATCAGCGTCGGCATGTCGAACGCCGTCGAGAGGCCCGTCTGCCCGTGCTCGAGGAGGTAGCGGAAGCGCGCGTTCGTCTCCTCCGCCGCCCCGAAGCCCGCGAACTGGCGCATCGTCCACAGCCGGCCGCGGTACATCGACGGATAGACGCCGCGCGTGAACGGATAGGCGCCGGGCCAGCCGAGGTCCCGCTCGTAGTCGATCTCGACGTTCTCGGGCGAGTAGAGCGGCTCGTTCTCGATGCCGGAGATGGTCGAGAAGAGCTCGCCCTCGCGCTCGGGCGTGCTCTCGTACCGGCGACGCCATTCCTCGGCGCCGCCGGTCTGCTCCCCGCGGTCGGTCGTCGCCATGCGAGGACGAAGTCTAGAGCCGCCGGATCGAGCCGCCGCTGCAGTTGTACGCCGCCTCGACGCCTGCGGTGCTCAGCGAGGTGGTCGAGACGGCAGCGTCGTTGATCCGCGCGAACCCTTTGATCTGGCCCGTGAGCGAGCTGCAGTCACGACGCGTGTAACCCGACGCGGAGATGCCTCCCAGCGCGGTGGCATTCGCGGCGGTCGTCGCATTCGTGGCGTTGGTGGCGTTCGTCGCGCTGTCGGCGGTCGTCGCGTGCGTGGCGCTCGCGGCGGTCGTGGCGCTGTTCGCGGTCTTGGCGTGCTTGACGCTGAGCGACGGCGCGAGCTTCTTGACGAGCTTCGTGTCCGCCTTCTTGTCCGCGTGCTTCGCGAGGATGACCTTGGTCGCGGCGACCGATGTCCCGCCGAGCGCCAGGAACAGCGCGATCAGCGAGATGACGAGCGCGGGGCTCGGCCCACGGAACCTGCCCTTGAGCATCGGGAACCTCCCGGTAGAAGTTGGTCGAACAGCCGGGCAGCCTGTCAGGCGTAGAAGACGGCGCCGCAGAATGGTGAGCCGCCTGCAGTCACAGGCGGTGGCCATGTCACCCTCTGGCTCCTGACGGATGCCTCGGGCCAGAGCATCGTCCCTCGGCTCCGGATCGTCAAGGGCCGGAGCCGGGGCGCCAGAGCGGCCCCTCGACCCCGGCCTCGGCGTTCGCCGCTCGCGCGAGCACGAACAGCAGGTCCGACAGCCGGTTGAGGTAGACCGCGGCGAGCGGGTTCGCATCGGGCACCGAGAGCACGGTGCGCTCGGCGCGCCGGCACACGGCTCGGGCGAGGAAGAGTCGGGCCGCCCGCTCGCTGCCGCCCGGAAGCACGAAGCTCTTCAGCTCCGGTAGCGCCGCGTTCGCGGCGTCGATCTCCTGCTCGAGCCGCCCGACGGCCTCGCCGGTGAGGCGCAGCCGCTCGTCTCCCTCGGCGAACGGAACCGAGAGGTCGGCGCCGAGGTCGAAGAGCTCGTTCTGGATGCGCTCGAGGCCGCCCGCCCAGCCGACGAGCGAGTTGAGCTCGTCGACGTCCCCCATCGCCGCGACGCGCGGGTCGAGCTTCGAGACGCGCGAGCCGTCGCCGAGGCTCGTCTCTCCCTTGTCACCGCCGCGCGTGTAGATGCGCGTCAGGCGGACGGGCTCGTCGCGCTTGCGCATGCCCCGTAGCCTACGGCGATGATCCGCCGGGCGACCCCCGACGACGTCGAGGAGATCGTCGCGATCTTCGAGCCCTCGTTCGCGCTGCTCGACTTCCTGCCGAGCCTGCACACGCACGACGAGCATCTCGCCTGGTTCGGTAGCCGTCTGCGCGAGGACGAGGCGTACATCCTGGGGCGCGGCTTCGCGATCCTCCGGGACGACTGGCTGACGCACCTCTACGTCCACCCTGACGAGATCGCGACCGGCGTCGGCCACGCGCTGTTCGAGCACGTCAAGACGCTGCGGCCGGACGGCTTCCGGTTCTGGGTCTTCCAGCAGAACGACCGCGCCCGCCGCTTCTACGAGGCGCACGGCGCGGTCGCGGTCGAGCTGACGGACGGCTCCGCGAACGAGGAGAAGACCCCCGACGTCAGGTACGAGTGGAAGCCGTCCGCATAGCCGAGGGCCTCTGGCGGTGGACCGCGCCGCATCCGCGGTGGGAGCGCTGGGCCGGCCACGAGCGCCCGCCGCGGGAGGTCGGCTGCGTGTACCACGAGGCGGGCGACGCGACGATGCTCGTCGACCCGCTCGTTCCGGCCGGCGAGGAGGACGTCTTCTTCCGCCACCTCGACGCCGACATCGAGCGCCGCGGACTGCCCGTCGTCATCCTGCTCACCGCCGACTGGCACCGGCGCAGCGCCGACGAGCTCGCGGCGCGCTACGACGCGCGCATCGGGGGCGAGCCGCCCACCGGCGTCGAGGAGATCGCGGTCGAGGGCGCGGACGAGCGGCAGGTCGCGTACTTCATCCGGCCCCACGCCGCGCTCGTCGTGGCCGAGATCTTCTGGGTCGACGTCGACGGCGAGCTCCACGTGGGACGGAGCCCGGCGCTCGAGCGCCCTGACGAGCTCGAGGCTTCCCTCGACCGCCTCATGGCGCTGCCGGTCGAGCGCCTCCTCGTCTCGCACGGCGAGCCCGTCCTCGAGGACGCGAAGGCGCGGATGGCGGAGGCCCTAGCCCGCCGCGAGTGAGCGTTCCTGCAGCCCGAGGATCGAGCGTGCGATGACGAGCCGCTGGATCTCGCTCGTTCCCTCGTAGATCTCCGTGATCTTCGCGTCGCGGTAGTAGCGCTCGACCGGGAACTCCTTCGTGTAGCCGTAGCCGCCGAGGATCTGGATCGCCTCGGCCGTCTGCCGACGGGCCATCTCGGAGGCGAAGAGCTTCGCCTTGGCGCCGGCCTCCGTGTGCGGGAGGTCGTTCTGCTTCAGCCACGCCGCACGGTGGACGAGGAGCCGCGCGGCGTCGATCTCCATGGACATGTCCGCGAGCTTGTGCTGGATCGCCTGGAAGCTCCCGATCGGATGCCCGAACGCGTGCCGCTCCTTCGCGTACTCGCGCGCCACGTCGTACGCGGCCTGCGCGATCCCGACGGCCTGCGCCGCGATGCCGATGCGGCCCCCGTCGAGCGTCGCCATCGCGACGTGGAAGCCCTTCCCCTCGTCGTGCAGCAGCCGGTCGGCCTCGACGACGGCGTCGACGGCGATCGAGTTGGTGGTCGAGGAGTTGAGGCCGAGCTTCTCCTCGCGCCCCGTCACCCTGATGTGGTCCGCGTCGAGCACGAACGCGGAGATGCCGCGCGCGCCGGGCGTGTCCGGATCGGTGCGCGCGAAGAGGAGGAACGTCCCCGCGGCCTCCGCCGTCGAGATGAACTGCTTCGCGCCCGTGACCCGCCAGCCCCCGTCCTCGCGCGTCGCCGAGGTGCGGAGCGAGCCGGCGTCCGACCCCGCCTCCGCCTCGGTCAGCGCGAAGGCGCCGATCAGCTCGCCGCGCGCAAGCGGCGGAACGAAACGCGCGCGCTGCTCGTCGGTGCCGAAGCGCAGCAGCGGCAGCGTCACCGCGCTCGTGTGCACGGCGACGGTGACTCCGACGCCCGCGTCGCCGCGCGAGAGCTCCTCCAGCACGAGCATGTAGGAGAGGAAGCCGGCGCCCGCGCCGCCGTACTCCTCGGGCAGGCAGACGCCCATGAGGCCGAGCTCCGCGAGCTTGGCGAAGACCTCGCGCGGGAAGTGGTGCTCCCGGTCCCACTCGGCGGCGTGCGGCTCGATCTCGGCGCGGACGAAGTCGCGCGTGAGGGCCTGGATCTCCTTCTGCTCGGCCGAGAGCTCGAAGTCCATCAGCCGTAAGCGTAGAAACCGCGGCCGGACTTGCGCCCGAGGCGGCCTGCCTCGACGTGCTCGCGCAGCAGGGGGCACGGCGCGTACTTCTCGTCGCCGAGACCTTCCTCGAGCACCTCCATGATGGCGACGCACGTGTCGAGCCCGATCAGGTCCGCGAGCGCGAGCGGCCCCATCGGGTGCGCGAAGCCGAGCTTCGCGATCGTGTCGATCGCCTCCGGCTCCGCCACGCCGTCGTGCAGCGCCCAGACCGCCTCGTTGATGAACGGCATCAGGATCCGGTTGGAGACGAAGCCCGGGAAGTCGTTGGCGACGGCAGGCGTCTTCCCCAGCTCCGCCGCGAGCGCGGCGATCGCGGCCGCCGTCTCGTCGGACGTCTCGCGGCCGCGCACGATCTCCACGAGCTTCAGGACGGGGACCGGGTTGAAGAAATGGATGCCGATCACGCGCTCCGGCCGGGACGTGACCGCGGCGAGCGAGGTGATCGGGATCGAGGAGGTGTTCGAGGCGAGGATCGCGCCCGGCGGCAGGATCTCGTCGGCCCGGCGGAAGACGTCCTGCTTGACGTCGGCGTCCTCGACCACCGCCTCGACCATCAGGTCGGCCGGCACGAGGTCGCCGGCGGGCTCGACGCGCGCGAGCACCTCGTCGGGATCGGGGCCGCCTTTCTCCGCGAGCTTCTCGAGGCTGCGTCGCATGGCCGCGAGGCCGCGCTCGGTCGCGCCGGGTGCCGCGTCGTGGAGGGAGACGCGGCGGCCCGAGGCCGCGACGACCTGGGCGATCCCGCCGCCCATCTGGCCCGCTCCCACGACGAGGACGTGCTCGAAGTCCATCCCGCGAGGAGGCTATAGGGTCGGGCGATGCCGACGGTCGAGGTCGACGGCGCGCGCCTCTGGTACGACGGATCCGGCGACGGGCCGGCCGTCCTGCTCCTGCACGGAGGGCTCGGCGACTCCGGGCTCTGGGAGCCCGTCGTGCCGTTCCTGGCCGAGCGGTTCCGCACGATCCGCACCGATCTCCGCTTCTACGGCCGCTCGACCGGGCCTGCGGTGCCGTGGTCGTGGGAGGACGACGTGGTCGGCGTCCTCGACGCACTCGGGATCGAGCGGGCGGCGCTCGTCGGCCTCTCGTTTGGCGGCAAGCTCGCGCTCGACGTCGCGCTCTCGCACCCCGAGAGGGTCTGGGCGGTCGCGGGGGTGGCCCCCGGGCTCGGCGGCCACGAGGCCGGCGCGTACAGCGAGGAGCAGGACGCTCGCTACGAGGTGGCGGACGCGGCGGGCGACCTCGAGGCGGCGATGGAGATCGACCTCGAGGTCTGGGCGCCGCTCGGCGCCGACGAGCGCATCCGGCGGCTCTGGCACGCGACTCCCGAGGCAAGCTCGCTCCCGGACGGGCTCGAGCCGATCTCAGCGGACGGCCCGCCGGCGAAGGAGCGGCTCGGCGAGCTCTCGGTGCCGGCGCTCGTCGTCACCGTCTCGCACGACCCGGCCGGGATGCGGGAGATCGGCCCGCTCGTGGCGCGCGAGGCCCCCGGTGCGCGCCACGTCGAGCTCGACTCCGACCACTACGTGACGCTACGCGAGCCCGAGCTCCTGTCCGGCGTGCTCCTCGAGTTCCTCGCCGCGGCGGCGCCGCAGCAGTAGCGCCCCGGCGGCGAGGACCGCGAGCCCGCCGCCGATTCCAGCGCCGAGCCACGCCCACGGGAAGCCGGACCCCGGATGGGAGATGCGCCACGAGCCGGTGGCCACGTTCAGCCACGGCTTACCGCCCTGCGAATGGAGCGCAAGCGTCCGGCCGCCGTTGCGCAGCGAGAGCACCATGTCGTAGAGCGCGCGGTGCCTCGGCAGGTCGATGCAATAGGCAACGCCACGGACCGTGTCGAGCGCATGCACGAACGGCTCCCCGGAGGGCTTCTGGTAGAGCGTGTACACTCAGCGCCCGCCGGCGCTCGTCGCGCGATTGATCGCGTAGCCGGTCATCGTCTTCTCGTCCTTCTCGATGCGATCGACGATCCGGCCGGGCAGCAGCCGGTTCGTGCGCATGTCGTAACCGCGGACGATGTAGTGGGTCACGTCTCCTGACCGACTCGAACTGGATCAGATACAGCCTCGACGCGTCGGCTTCTTCTCGTTCGACGCGCTCTCGCCCGAGATCGTCCGGACCACCTTCAACCGGGGCAGGCTGACGACGAGGAACCTGCTCGGGGACGCATACGGTGCCCCAGGCGTCGACGCGAGCACGAGCGTGCGGCCGTCGCGCGAGATCCCCTGCCCGGCCAGTCCTCCGGAGCCGAGGATCGGAGTCCCCCACGAGCCCTCGAGCCGGATCCAGTAGATCACCTCGCCGCGGGGCACGGCGATCTTCTCGAGCAGCGTGGCCCGGCTTCCTTCGGAGAGCGTGACGTAGTGGAACCGGCCGTCGGGGCTCGCGACGCCCGCGCCTCCCTGGCTGACGAAGGACGGCCCGGCGAGCGCTCCGGGCGCGACCACGAGGGCGCCGACGACGGCGGCGAGACAGAACGAGAGCCTGCGCATCGCTTCCTCCTTGGGTGTCACCGCTGGCACGCGGCGGTGGGCCCGGGAGGTCGAGCCGACTCAGACTTCGATCAGCAGCGCGTCGCCCTGGCCGCCGCCGGAGCAGATCGCGGCGAGCCCGAGGCCCCCGCCCGAGCGCCGCAGCTCGTGCACCATCGTGCCGAGGATCCGGCCGCCGCTCGCGCCGATCGGGTGTCCGAGCGCGACCGCGCCGCCGTTGACGTTCGCCTTCTCGGGGTCGGCGCCGAGCATCTTGACGGAGTTGAGCGCGACCGAGGAGAACGCCTCGTTCACCTCGACCCGGTCGACGTCGCCGATCGAGCGCCCCGCCTTCTCGAGCGCCTGGTTGCCGGCGTTCGCGGGCGTCCGCGCGAGCCACGCGAACTCGTCCGCGACATAGCCCTGCGAGACGATCGTCGCGAGCGGCTCGAGCCCGCGCCGCCGCGCGAGCTCCTCCGAGCAGACGACCACGCACGAGGCGCCGTCGTTGACGCCGGGCGCGTTGCCGGCGGTGATCGTTCCCTCCGGGTCCATCACCGGCTTCAGCGCGGACAGCTTCTCGAGCGACGTGTCGCGCCGCACCGACTCGTCGGCCGTGACGTCGCCGACGGAGACGATCTCGTCGTCGAAGCGGCCGGCGTCCTGTGCCGCGGCGGCGCGCTCGTGGGAGCGCAGCGCCCACGCGTCCTGGTCCTCGCGCGAGATGCCGAGCTCGCGCGCGACCTTCGCCGCCTGCTGCACCATGTGGAGCTCGTCGAACGTCGAGCGCAGCCCGTCCCAGATCATCAGGTCGAGCAGCGTCCCGTCGCCCATGCGGTATCCCTGGCGCGCCTTCGGCAGCGCGTACGGCGCGTTCGTCATCGACTCCATGCCGCCGGTCACGACGAGCTCGACGTCGCCCGCGCGGATCATCGAGTCGGCGATCTCGACGGCCCGGATCGAGGACGCGCAGACCTTGTTCACCGTGTCGGAGGGGACGTCGATCGGGATCCCGGCCCCCACCGCGGCCTGGCGGGCGGGGGCCTGGCCGGCGCCGGCCTGCAGCACCTGGCCCATGATCACGTACTCGACCTCCCGGCCCTCGAGGCCGACGCGCTCGAGGCCGGCCCGGATCGCGATCGCGCCGAGCTCGGTCGCGGGATACGCCGCGAGGCCGCCGTTGAGCCTCCCGAACGGCGTCCGCACCGCGGAGACGATGACGCTCCTGCTCATGCCGCCAACTTAGCCCGCGAAGGCGGTTCCGGGCTCGAGCCTGAGCGCGAACGCGACGAGAAGCCGGACGGCGCCCTCGATGTCGCCGAGATCCGCCGTCTCGACCGGAGAGTGCATGTAGCGGAGCGGGATCGAGACGAGACCCGTCGGCACACCGGCGCGGCTGAGATAGATCGCGTCGGCGTCGGTCCACGTGTGGCCGCGCGAGACCTCGACGGTGAAGGGGATCCCCTCCTGCTCGGCCGTGTCGTGGAGAAGCTCGAAGACGTCCGGGTGGAGAGACGTTCCGCGCGAGAGCGTCGGCCCCCCGCCGAGCACGACCTTGCCCTCGTCCTCGTGGTCGCCGCCGCGAATGTCGGTCGCGCTCGTGACGTCGATCGCGACCGCCACGTCGGGCCGCGTCGCGAACGCTGTGGTGCGGGAGCCGGCGAAGTCGCCGACCTCCTCCTGCACCGCCGCGACCGCGATCACGTCGCCCGGGCCTCCCCCGCGCTCGGCGAGCCTGCGTGCGGTCTCGAGCGCGACGTAGCAGCCGATCCGGTTGTCGAAGGAGCGCGAGGCCATGCGCTCGCCGTGCAGCGCGAGCGGCGCGCCGTGCCAGACGACCGCGTCGCCGGGGCGGACGAGCCCGCGCAGCTGGTCGCCGTCGGCCGCGCCGACGTCCAGCACGAGGTCGTCGTAGTCGATGGGCTTCCGGTCCTCGCCGCGCTTCCGCTTCTGATGCCGCGAGTGGACGATCCCCGGCAGAGCGCCGTCGCGGGCGAGGACGTCGACCCGCTGGCCCACCATCACGTGGGGGTCGAAGCCGCCGAGCGGCCGCACCGCCGCGAAGCCGTCGTCGCCGAGGTGCGTGACCACCGCGCCGATCTCGTCGATGTGGCCGACGAGCGAGAGCGACGGCCCGTCCGCCGTGCCCGGGACACGCACCCACGAGCTGCCGAGGGCGTCGGAAGAGACCTCGCCGACGGGCGCGGCCGCCTGCCGCCAGACGGCGGCGGCGGCGCGCTCCTGTCCCGAGGGACCGGGCGTCGTCAGCAGGCGCTCGAGCAGATCGGGGAGAGGCATGGCGGCCGGACACTACCTGCGCCCCCCGCCGCGGCCCCGCGGTAGCGTCTCGGCGTGAGACTCCGGACGCTGCCCGACAGCTACGCGGTCGTCCGCCTCCAGCCCGGGTCCGAGCTGCCGGCGTGGGTAGACAAGGGCCCGTTCCGCTCGGTCACGCGCACCGAGCACGAGGTGTCGGTCGTCTGCCGCGACCACGACGTCCCCGAGGGCGAGAGCGTCGACCGCGGCTGGACGGTGCTCGAGGTTATGGGGCCGCTCGACTTCTCGCTCAGCGGCGTCGTCTCGTCGCTCGTCACGCCGCTCGCCGAGGCCGAGCTGCCCATCTTCGTCATCTCGACCTTCGAGTCGGACTACGTCCTCGTCCGCTCCTCCGACCTCGCCCGCGCCGCCGACGCCCTCGAGGACGCCGGCCACGTCTTCGCCGCTTGACGCTCGTGCAGGCCGCCGCCTACCCTGCGGCCATGACTCCCGTCCGCGCGATCTGGGCCTGGCGCACCGAGCGTGGCGGGAGCCTGCGCGCACGCTGAACCGCGCCCAGTACAGCCCGTCCGCTCGTCCCGGCTCCGAGAGGAGCCTTTTTCATGTCCGGAACCGAGATCCCCACCGACCTCCTCACGCCGCTCGGCGCCTACCTCTCCCTGCGCGAGGGCTCGGAGGGGGCGTTCCTGCTCGAGTCGGTCGAGCGCGGCCGGCTCGGGCGCTACAGCTTCGTCGGAGCGGGGACGCGGCTCGTCTCGTTCGAGGAGGCCGAAGCGCTCGGCGAGCCGGTGGTCGGCTACCTCGGCTACGACGCGGTGGCCGGGCTCGAGCCGACGGTGCCGCTGCCCGACGCCGGGCCCGGCGTGCCCGAGAGCCTCTTTCTCGTCCCCGACGTGCTGCTGCGCTTCGACCACGCGCGCGGCGTCGCCGAGCTGCTGCGCGGTGACCCCGACTCGCTCGCGCGGCAGTCGCCGCCGCTTCCCCGCGGCTCGGCTCCGCGCGGCCCGCTCGAGCGCGAGCCCTCGCGGGAGGAGCATCTGCGCCGCGTCGAGCGCGCGAAGGAGCACATCCGCGAGGGCGACGTCTTCCAGGTCGTGATCGCGCAGCGCGCGACCCGCCCGACGTCGGCGTCGGCGGTCGAGATCTATCGCGCTCTGCGCCGCGTCAACCCTTCGCCGTACCTCTTCCTGCTCGAGCTCGGGCACCTGACACTCGTCGGCAGCTCGCCGGAGACGGTCGTCAAGTGCAGCGGCCGCCGGGCCGAGCTCAACCCGATCGCCGGCACGATCGCGCCCGGAGAGGACGACGCGGCGACGCTGCTCGCGTCGGAGAAGGACCGCGCCGAGCACACGATGCTCGTCGATCTCGGCCGTAACGACCTGTCGCGCGTCTGCGTCCCCGGCTCGGTGCACGTGGAGCGGTTCATGGAGGCCGAGCGCTACTCGCACGTGACTCATCTCGTCTCGGAGGTCGTCGGTGAGCTGCGCGACGGCGTGACGCCGTTCGAGCTCCTGCGTGCGTGCTTCCCGGCCGGCACGGTCTCCGGCGCGCCCAAGGTGCGCGCGATGCAGATCATCTCCGAGCTCGAGGGCTACCGGCGCGGCGTCTACGCGGGCGCGGTCGGCTACTGCCTGCCGGAGTCCGCGGAGCTCGACACGTGCATCGCGATCCGCACGCTCTGGCTACGCGACGGCGTCGCACACCTGCAGGCCGGCGGCGGCATCGTCGCCGACTCCGATCCGGTGGCCGAGCACGAGGAGTGCCTCGCCAAGCTGCGGGCTTTGGAGGCCGCGATCGAGCTGGCAGAGTCGGAGCAGGACGCCGCGCAGTGATCCTCCTCGTCGACAACTACGACTCGTTCACGTACAACCTCGCGCACCTGTTCGGCGCGCTCGGGGCCGAGGTGCTCGTGCGGCGGAACGACGAGCTCGACGCCGACGAGGCGGAGCTGCTCGCTCCCTCCCACCTCGTGATCTCGCCAGGGCCGGGCCGCCCGGCCGCCGCGGGTGCGACGCCGGCGATCGTCGTGCGGCTAATGCCGACGACGCCGACGCTCGGCGTCTGTCTCGGCCACCAGGCGCTCGTCGAGGCCTGCGGCGGCGAGGACGGGTACGCGCGCGAGCTCCTGCACGGCAAGGCGAGCCCCGTCCGGCACGACGGCAGCGGGCTCTTCACCGGCCTACCGGATCCGTTCGAGGCCGGCCGCTACCACTCGCTCGCGGCGACGCGCCTGCCCGACGTGCTCGAGCCGACGGCCTTCGCCGAGGACGGCGAGGTGATGGCCGTGCGGCACCGCGAGCTCCGGGCGGTCGGCGTCCAGTTCCATCCAGAGTCGGTGCTGACGCCGGACGGGCCGACGCTCGCGCGCAACTTCCTCGAGGGACGGCTGTGATCCAGCGAGCCCTCGCGCGGCTGCTCGACGGCCACGACCTGTCGCGGGACGAGGCGCGCGAGACGATGGCCGTGATCATGGCCGGCGAGGCGACCGACGCGCAGATCGCCGGCTTCCTCGTCGCGCTGCGGGCGAAAGGCGAGACGGCGGACGAGATCGCCGGCTGCGCCGAGGCTATGCGCGAGCACGTCCTCCGCGTCAGCCCGAGGCGTACCGATCTGGTCGACGTGGTCGGCACGGGCGGTGACGGCGCGGACACCTACAACATCTCCACCGCCGCCGCGCTCGTCGCCGCGGCCGCCGGGGCGGCGGTGGCCAAGCACGGCAACCGCGCCGCCTCGTCGCAGACCGGAGCAGCCGACGTGCTCGAGGCGCTCGGCTTCGAGCTCGAGCTGCCGCCGGAGCGGATCGAGCGCTCGATCGACGAGCTCGGCTTCGGCTTCCTCTTCGCGCAGGCGCACCACCCGGCGATGCGGCACGCCGCGCCCGTCCGGCGCGAGCTCGCGACGCGTACCGTCTTCAACGTGCTCGGACCGCTCACGAACCCGGCCGGCGCGCGCGCGCTCGTCCTGGGCGTCTACTCGCCCGGGCTCGCCCGGACGCTCGCCGACGCGCTCGTCCGGCTCGACACGACGCATGCCTACGTCGTGCACGGCGCCGGTGGCATCGACGAGCTCTCCCCGTGCGGGCCGAACCTCGTGTGCGAGGTGGACGGCGGAGCGGTGCGCGAGTACGAGCTCGACCCCCTCGAGCTCGGCGTCGAGCGCTGCGACCCCGAGGAGCTGCGCGGCGGCGCCCCGCAGGTCAACGCAGCAGCGCTGCGAGCCGTCCTCGCGGGCGCCGACGGCGGCCACCGCTCGGCGGTGATTCTCAATGCGGCGGGCGGAATCGCCGCGGCCGGCCACGCCGCGGACCTCCGCGAGGGCCTCGCACTGGCGCGCGAGGCGATCGACTCCGGCGCAGCCGCGGAGCGACTCGACGAGCTCGTCCGGTTCTCGCGGGCCGAGGTCTCCCAGTGAGACGAGTCTCGCCCAGTCATGTCCGGTGTCTGACACCGGGCCATGCCGGTGAGGGACTCGTACATCCTCGGTTTGCCGCAAAGGCAAGCCGCACCCTCGTCCGTTCCAGACACGGCCGGTGTCTGACACCGGACGTGTCGAGAGGAGACAGGTGAAATTCGCGGAGGCTCTCGCCGCCCCCGGCTTCGGCGCGATCGCCGAGTTCAAGCGGCGCTCGCCGTCGGCCGGCGACATCAGCCCCGGCGCGCGCGTGGAGGACGTCGTCCGCGGCTACGAGGCGGGAGGCGCGCGCGCCGTCTCGGTCCTCGTGGACGACGCGTTCGCGGGCTCGCTCGACGACCTGCGCGCGGCGCGGGCGGTCGTCGGCCTGCCGCTGCTCGCGAAGGGCTTCTTCTCGACCGAGGAGCACCTGCGCGAGCTCCGCGAGGCAGGCGCCGACGCCGTGCTCCTCATTCTGCGCGACCTCGACGACGTCACCGCCGCCCGGCTCATGCGCGCCGCCGAGGCGCTGGGCCTCGACACGCTCGTGGAGGCCCACGACGAGGAGGAGCTCGCCCGCGCGACCCGCCTCGACGCTCGGGTGATCGGCGTCAACGCCCGCGACCTCGGCACGTTCCGGATCGACCGCGCCGCCCAGCTCGACCTCGTCGCGCAGGCGCCGCGCGACCGCATCGTCGTGGCCGAGAGCGCGATCCATACGCGCGCCCAGGCGGCGGCGGCCGAGCTCGCCGGCGCCGACGCCGTCCTCGTCGGCACGTCGCTGATGCGCTCGGCCGACCCGGGAGAGAAGCTGCGGGAGCTGCTCTCCCGGCCGCTCGTCAAGGTCTGCGGGCTGACGCGGCAGGAGGACGTCGACGCCGCGGTCGAGGCCGGCGCCGACCTGTGCGGCTTCGTCTTCGCCGAGGGGTCGCCGCGCCGGGCCTCCGACGTGCTGCCCGTGCCGGACACGGCGCTCAGCGTCGCCGTCTTCGTCGGCGAGCCGGAGGAACGCGGCGCGGACCTCGTCCAGCTCTATGCCCGCGAGGAAGGAGCCGTACGCGGGCGCGACGCCGTCCTCCTGCGCGGCGGCGAGCCGGTCGCGCGCGTGGCCGACCTGCCGTGGGAGGGCGAGGATCCCGACCACTGGCGTCACGCGCGCGAGGACGGCGACGCCAGGCTCGTGCTCGCCGGCCGCCTCGGCCCGCGCAACGTGCGCGCGGCGGTCGAGGCCGTCCGGCCCTGGGCCGTGGACGCCTCGTCGCAGCTCGAGTCCGCCCCCGGCGTCAAGGACCACGAGAAGGTGCGGGAGTTCGTACGCGAGGCCCGCGGATGAGCGGCTTCGGCGACTACGGCGGCCGCTACGTCCCCGAGACGCTGGTCCCCGCCCTCGACGAGCTCGAGCGCGGGTGGCGAGAGGCACTCGCCGACGACTCGTTCCGCGCCGAGCTGCACGACCTGCTGACGACATACGCGGGCCGCCCCACGCCGCTCACGCTCTCCGAACGCTTCGCGCCGGGCAAGCGCCTCTACCTCAAGCGCGAGGACCTCCTCCACACCGGCGCGCACAAGCTCAACAACGCGCTCGGCCAGGCGGTGCTCGCGCGGCGCCTCGGCAAGCACCGCATCGTCGCCGAGACGGGGGCCGGCCAGCACGGCGTCGCCACGGCCACCGTCTGCGCCCGCTTCGGCTTCGACTGCGTCGTCTACATGGGCGAGGAGGACATGCGCCGCCAGCGTCCCAACGTCGAGCGCATGCGCCTGCTCGGCGCGGAGGTGCGACCCGTCGACTTCGGGACGAGGACCCTGAAGGAGGCGACGAGCGAGGCGATCCGCGACTGGATCACGAACGTCGAGACGACGCACTACCTCATCGGCTCCTGCGTCGGCCCGGCGCCGTACCCCGAGCTCGTGGCCGAGCTGCAGTCCGTCATCGGCCGCGAGGCGCGCGAGCAGTTCCTCGCGGCCGAGGAGCGGCTCCCCGAGGCCGTCGTCGCGTGCGTCGGCGGCGGCTCGAACGCGATCGGCATCTTCCACGGCTTCGTCGAGGACCCGGACGTCCGGCTCGTCGGCGTCGAGGCGGCAGGCGCCGCTTCGCTCGGGAGCGGCCGCGCGGCCGTACTGCACGGTGCCCGCTCGTCGGTGCTCGCCGACGAGGACGGCCAGATCGCGGACGCGCACTCCATCTCGGCCGGCCTCGACTACCCCGGCGTCGGCCCCGAGCACGCCTTCCTCCGCGACATCGGCCGGGCCGAATACGTCGTGGCGACGGACGACGAGGCGCTCGCCGCGTTCCGAGACCTCGCGCGTACCGAGGGCCTCCTCCCCGCCCTCGAGCCGGCGCACGCGCTCGCCCGTGCGCGCGACCTCGACGCCGAGCTGATCCTCGTCGGGCTGAGCGGCCGCGGCGACAAGGACCTCGCGGAGGTGCTGGCCCGCCCGTGAGCACCTGGGACCCCGCCCGCGCGGCCGAGTACTTCGACGCGTACGGCGAGCGCGAATGGACGCGCTTCGAGGACGGGACGACGCCCGGGCCGAGCGTCGCGATCCACACGCGCATGCTCGAGGGTTACGTCCGCCCCGGCGACCGGGTGCTCGACGCCGGCGCCGGTCCCGGCCGGTTCACGCTCGAGCTGCTGCGACTCGGCGCGCACGTGACCGCGCTCGACATCTCACCGGGCCAACTCGAGCTGTTGCGCGCGCGGGTGCCCGACGTCGAGGCGATGGTCGGCGACATCACCGACCTCTCGCGGTTCCCGGACGACGCCTTCGACGCCACGGTCTGCTTCGGCGAGCCGCTCAGCTACGTCCTCGACCGCGCCGACAAGGCAGTTGCGGAGCTCGCCCGCGTCACGAGACCCGGCGGCCACGTGCTCGTCAGCGTGATGGGGCTCGCCGGCGCCGTGATCCATTTCGCGCCGATCATCGTGGAGCTCGCCCGCCGGGACGGAACGGCAAAGTCGGAGGAGATCGCGCGCACCGGCTTCCTCCCCGAGGGTGAGGGCTACGGCCACCTCTCGATGCAGATGTACCTCTGGGAGGAGCTCGAGGCACAGCTCGCGCCGTACGGCGAGGTCGTGGACGGCGCCGCCGCCGGCGTTCTGCCGCACCTCGAGGTCGAGGAGCCGGAGATCCGGCGGCTGCTCGAGGCGTTCGAGGAGAAGCTTGCGCACGATCCGGGCTCGCGCAGCTGCGGCGAGCACATCGTCGGCGTCCTGCGCGTCCGGTGAACGGGAAGAAGCTCGTCGTCTACCTCGTCGCCGAGCCCGAGACGCCGGAGCTCGCGCGGGCCGCCGTCGAGGGCGGGGCGGACGTGATCGAGCTCGGCTTCCCGTTCTCGGACCCGCTCGCCGAGGGGCCGGTTATCCGCCGCGCCTCGGAGCGCGCGCTCGCCCGCGGCATGCGTGCCCGCGCGTGCCTCGACGTGCTCGCCGCCACGCGCGACCTGCTGCCCGAGACGCCGCTCGTTCCGATGACCTATGCAGCCATCCTCGAGGCCTACGGCTACGAGCGGTTCGCCGAGGATGCGCGGGAGCGCGGCGCGTCCAGCTTCATCCTCGTCGACCTGCCCGTCGGAGAGCGGCCGGCGCTGCGCAGGATCCAGCTCGTCGCCCCGACCTCGACCGGCGAGCGGATCCGGGCGGCCGCCGAGGCGACGGACGGCTGGCTCTACGCAGTCTCCGTCACCGGGACGACGGGAGCCAGGACGGAGCTCTCGCCCTCGCTGGCCCCCCTGGTCGAGCGGGTGCGAGCCGTCAGCGACGTGCCGGTGTACGCGGGGTTCGGCATCTCGACGCCCGAGCAGGCACGGGCGGCGGCCGAGATCGCGGACGGCGTCGTCGTCGGCTCGCGGGCGGTCGAGACGGCCGAGCAGGGAGCGAGCGCGCTACGCGAGTACGTCGCGTCCCTCCGCGACGCGCTTCGGTCTTGGAGCTCTTAGCAACCTCTCACTCCCGCCTCAGGTCCATCTCACCCTGAGCGGGGACGATTCACCCCAGCGCGACCCCTTCCTCAGAGAGCGCGGGCCCGGGCCCGGCGCCGGCAAACTCCCCCTCAGCCGCCGGCGTCGGGCTCGGTGCGTTCCCGCCCGCCGAGCGCACGGGCAGATGGAGACGGAACGCCGTCCCGCGGGCCAGCGGCTTGACGGAGCAGCGCCCGCCGTGGGCGCGTGCGACCGCCGCGACGATCGCGAGCCCCAGCCCGGCGCCTCCGCGCTCCCGCGTGCGCGCGCTGTCGGCCCTGGCCCAGCGGTCGAAGATGCGCGGCAGCGCCTCCGGCGGGACGCCGGTGCCCGAGTCCGAGACCTCGATCACGACTCCGCCCGTCCCGTCCGCGTGCGCCGCGAGCTCGACGTCGTCGCCGGAGTCGGTGTACTTGACCGCGTTCTCGAGCAGCGCGTCCACTGCGTTGCGCAGCGCCTCGGGATCGGCGAGCAGCCGCCCGGTCACGTCGACGTCGAAGCGCCAGGCGCGCGGGGCGACCTCCGACCAGCGGATGAAGAGGTCGGAGAGGAACGTCTCGAGGTCGATCTCCTCGAACGCGAACCCCTGCTGCTCGGACTTCGCGAGCAGGAGCAGCCGCCCCACGATCCGCTCCATCCGGCCGAGCTCGTCGAGCGCGACGTCGAGCTCGGGCGCGTCCGGCAGCTCGCGCCGCAGCAGCTCGAGATGGCCGCGCGCGATCGTGACCGGGGTCCGCAGCTCGTGCGAGGCGTCGTGGAGGAAGCGCTCCTGCCGCTCGAGGAGCGAGGCGCGCATCTCGGCCACGCCCTGCACCTCGGCGAGCGCCGCCTGCCGCCGCTGCGCGTGCCAGACCATCGCCAGGAACATCGCCGACATGAGCGGCACCTCGAACAGCTCGCCCCAGAGCTGGATGCCGTTGAAGGCGTCGGCGAAGATGCTCGCCCCCGTCGCCACCGCGACCACTGAGAGCACCGCCCACATCGTCCGCGACGACCAGATGCGGACCCCGTAGACGAAGGTGAGGCTGATCCACACGAAGTGGAACGGGATCGTCTCCCAGCTCGGCCACAGGACCATCGCGACCCAGTTCGCAGCCGCGAAGACGGCCCAGGCCGCCTCGAGCGGATTACGCCGCAGCCAGCCGATAACCCGCATTCCGCACCGTCTCGATCGCCGCGTCGGGGCCGAGCTTCTGCCGCAGCCTGCGCACGCAGACGTCCACGACGTTCGAGCCCGGGTCGAAGTCGTAGCCCCAGACCTCGGCGAGCAGGCGCTCCCTGCTCAGCACCTCCCCTGCGTGCACGAGCAGGTGGTGGAGGAGCCTGAACTCGCGGTCCGAGAGGTCCGCGGTCCGCTCGCCGACGGCCGCCTGCCTGCGCGCGACGTCGAGCACGATGTTGCCGCCGCGCAGGACGTGCTCGTCGCCGAAGGTGGCGGCGCCCCGTAGCCGCACCCGGATCCGGGCGAGCAGCTCGTCGAGCGAGAACGGCTTCGCCACGTAGTCGGTGGCGCCGAGCTCGAAGCCCCGGAGCTTCGTCTGCACGTCGCCGCGGGCGGAGAGGATCACGACCGGCAGGTCCGGCTTCTCCCGGTGCAGCTCCCGCAGCACCTGGAGCCCGTTCAGCCCCGGCAGCAGCAGGTCGAGGACGACGAGGTCCCAGCGCGCTCCCGTGGCGAGGTCCAGGCCCTCGCGCCCGTCACCGGCCGCGACGACGGTGTAACCCTCGGCCTCGAGGCCCCGCATGAGGAATGCCTGGATTCGGGCCTCGTCCTCGATGACCAGGATGCGCATTCCGACCTCCGCGCGTGAATCTACACCGATGACGCGCAGATGACGGAGAAATGACACCTTGGTCATGAGCGGGGCTCTGCCGCGTCTCCCTTGATAGGAACGCGATCGATGCGGCTCGGGGTGAAGCTCCTGCTCGTCGCGGTGGCGCTGACGGCGGCCGGCGTGATGATCGGCTTCTACGTCTCGAACCTGACCACGCTGGCGGGCTCGCCCTCGTATCGCCTCCCGGTGTCGGGCTCGAGCGCCCATCCCGTCGTCAACCTCGAGATCCAGACCGTCGCGGCGGTCGGCCCGAAGCTCAGCCGGAACCCCGACTGGGTCTCGTACCTCGTCAAGACCCAGGGCGGCACCTGGGAGCGCCGGACGGTCTGGGACCTGCCCGCGCACGCGACCGTGCACGTCACCTGGTTCAACTTCGACAGCGCCACCGGCCTGCGGAACCCGTACCTCGCCCGGCCGCAGGGCATGGTGGGGAATCGCGTCCTCATCGACGGCAAGCCGGCGAACCACATCGACCCGAACCTCGCGTCGCACACGTTCGCGGTGCCGGCGCTCGGGCTCATCGTGGCCGCACCCGGCATCGCCGACAACGCCAAGAACCCCTGCGGCTTCGCGCCGTGCCAGCTGTCGAACGCGCATCGCACGATCAAGTTCACCTTCCACACCGGCAAGCCCGGCCATTACCGCTGGCAGTGCTTCGTCCCCTGCGCCGCCGGCTGGATCTACGGCTTCGGCGGCCCGATGCAGACGATCGGGTACATGGACGGCTTCCTCAACGTGCAGGCCTGATGGCGGCGGCGGATCCGAACGCGGCCCGCACGCCGCCCCACGACCCCACGAACCACGGCCAGCGCGTCGTCGTCGCGTGGATCCTGCTCAGCGCGATCGCGACACCGCTCGTCGCGATCTTCGTGGGGCATCTCATCCCGCCCGGCAACGCCAGCGTCCAGGGCACGGAGCAGGTGTTCGACAACACCTGGATGTTGTCGGTCATCACGCCGATCGTCTGCCTGCTCGTCGTCTTCTTCGTCTACGGCCTGCTCTCGTTCCGCGCCACGTCCGACGCGATCGTCGACGGGCCGCCGCTGCGGAACGACTCGCGGATCCAGATCCTCTGGATCATCGGCACCGGCGTGATCGTGCTCTTCCTCGCCGGCTTCGGCACCTACGAGCTGCTGCAGAACGGCGCCGGCGGCGGCCAGGGACCGAACCCGATCGCCGTTCCCGCCGGGCCGAAGTTCCAGGTGCAGGTGATCGCGCAGCAGTGGCAGTTCACCTACCGGTATCCGTCGCTCGGGAACCTCGAGTCGAACCAGCTCGTGCTGCCCGCCAACACCTACGTCGAGCTGCACGTCACCTCGCTCGACGCCGTCCACTCCTTCTGGGCCTACGAGCTCGGAGTCAAGGCGGACGCCAACCCCGGGGTCGACAACGTCGCGTTCGTGAAGACGAAGGGCCCGACCACCTTCCACGTCCGTTGCGCCGAGCTCTGCGGCCTCTGGCACCCCTACATGTTCAACAACGGTCTCATCGTGAGCCACGCGCAGTTCACCGCCTGGGCGGCGGGGGCGAAGAAGCTCTACGCCTCGATCAAGCCGTTCATGGACAGACCCGCGGCGAACGGCGGGGCGCCGTACGCCCACATCTACTTCCCCGCCCCCGACAGGAGAGCCGGATGACCGAAGCCGTGATCGCCAGCCCGCGCGCGCCCTGGTGGCGCCAACTGATCGGCTTCAACCTCCTGACCGGCATCGTCCTCGGCGTCGGCGGCTGGTACGTCGGCTGGTTCGGCGCGCACGCGATCAGCGGGTCGAGCCTCGGCTGGTTCAGCTCCACCGACTACAACGAGCTGTCCGTCTACCTCGCCTACATCGGCGGGGTGGTCGGCTTCCTGATCGGTCTCGGGTTCTTCAACTACCCGATCGCCCGCCTGCGCGGCTATCCGCCCTCCCTGCGCGAGAAGGAGACGGGAGGCTGGATCCGCTACTTCAGCCTCTGCACCGACCACAAGGTGGTCGGCATCCAGTACCTGTGGGGCATCGGGCTGTTCTTCTTCATCGGCGGCCTGAACGCGATGCTCATCCGCACCGAGCAGCTCAGCCCGCACAGCCAGTCCTTCCCGATGGGCACGTACCTGACCCTCGTCGGGATGCACGGGACGATGATGATGGGGATGATGACGAGCGGGATCCTGGGCCCGTTCGCGAACTACCTCGTCCCGATCATGATCGGCGCCCGCCGGATGGCCTTCCCGCGCATCGAGGCGCTCACGTTCTGGATCCTGATGGCGGCCGGCGCGATCCTGACGACGACGATCTTCTTCGGCGGGTTCCCGACCGGCTGGACGGGCTACCCGCCGCTCCAGACCCAGGCCAACGCGGGGATGGACAACTACATCCTCTTCTTCGCGCTCGTCGGGATCTCGATGACGCTGCTCGGCCTGAACATGATCGCCACGGTCCTGACGATGCGCGCCCCCGGCCTGACGTGGACGCGGCTGCCGATCTTCGTCTGGGGCGTCCTCTCGACGGCCGTGCTGATGGTGCTCGCCGCGCCGGTGCTGATCGCGGTGCTGTCCATGGGCGCGCTCGACCGGACGGCGCAGACCACGTTCTTCAACGCGGCGGGCGGAGGCAGCAACTACCTGTACGAGAACCTGTTCTGGGTCTTCGGGCACCCGGAGGTGTACATCCTCGCCCTGCCGGGGTTCGCGATCGTCCTCGAGCTGCTGCCCGTGTTCGCGCGCAAGCCGCTCTGGGGCTACCGGCTCGCCGTCGCCGGCCTGCTCGGCGTCTCGCTCCTCTCGTGGTTCGTCTGGCAGCACCACCTGTTCGTGAGCGGCATCAACGGCGACCTCCGCCCCTTCTACATGCTCTCGACCGAGCTCATCTCGATCCCGACCGGCTTCACGTTCCTCTGCGGGATGATGACGCTCTGGCGCGGCCAGATCCGCTTCACCGTGCCGATGCTGTTCTGCCTCGCCTGGTTCTTCAACTTCCTGATCGGCGGGCTGTCCGGCGTCTTCCTTTCGGACGTGCCGAGCGACGTCACGACCCACGGCAGCTTCTTCTCGATGGCCCACTTCCACTACACGATCATGGGCGGGCTCGTCTTCACGTTCTTCGCGGCCATCTACTACTGGCTGCCGAAGATGACCGGTTGGGAGCTCAACGAGCGGCTCGCGAAGATCCACTTCTGGACGATGTTCGTCTTCTTCAACTCGACGTTCGCGCCGCTCTTCGCCGCCGGCTTCCTCGGCCAGTCCCGGCGCGCGCCCGTCTACACCGGGAACCTCAAGTTCCTCAACGACTGGGTCTCCGTCTCGGCCTTCCTCCTCGGGATCTCGATGCTGATCTTCCTCTTCAACCTCGTCTGGTCGGTCGGCTTCGTGAAGAAGCCGGCGGCCATGAACCGGTGGGCGTCGCGCTCGATCGAGTTCCAGCTGCCCTCGCCGGTGCCCGTGCACAACTTCGACCGCATCCCGGTCTTCTCCAGCGATCCCTACGGGTACGGGGAGGGGCCGCCTCCGACCTGGGTCGTGCCCGCCGGGGCCCCCGCGGGGAGGGAGTGATGGCCGAGCCGCTCGCCTATCACGGCACGGGCTACGAGGTCGTCGAGGAGGAGCCGCCGGAGCTTCTCGGCCGCAACCTCGTCTCCGCGAGCTACCTGCTCGCCGGCGCGACCGCGTTCTTCTTCGTCGCCTTCCTCTTCGCCTACTTCTATCTCCGCTCGCTCAACAACGCGGGCATGTGGAAGCCGAAGGGCGTGGACGCCTCGGTCGGCTGGGGCACGGCCGTCGTCGCCTGCTACGTGCTCAGTGCGCTGCTCGTGCGGCTCGGGCTCGCCGACCACCGCGCGCTGCGCCGCCGCCAGTGGCGGATCAAGGGCTTCGCGGCGCTCCTCGTCGGGCTGGCCGGCCTCGTCGTGCAGGCGATCGCCTGGACGCAGCAGAGCTTCGGCCCGGCGGACGGCGGCTTTGCGAGCGTCTACTTCGGCTGGACGTCCTTCCTCTTCCTCTTCGTGCTCGGGACGCTGATCTGGGTCGAGACGACGCTCGCCATGTCGCTGCGGTACGCGCGGGTGGAGAGCGGCGCCCCCGCGCCGGGCGAGGCCTCCGGCGACCCGCACCGCACCGCGCACGACATCCGCGACCCGCTCTCGCTCGTCCGCGCGGAGCTCGTCGGCGTGAGCTTCTACTGGACGTTCCTCGCGGGGATCGCGGTCGTCACCTGGATCGTCCTGTACCTGATCTAGTGGCCCAGCGCTGATGGATCCGCTGCCTCTCGTCGTCTGCGGGACGGCGGCGGCGCTGTACGCCCTGGGGCGGCGAGGGAGGCCGAGGCTCTGGCGCGAGGCGAGCTTCTACGGCGGCGTGGCGCTCGCCTTCGTCGTGCTCGAGCGGCCGTTCGACGACTGGGCCGACACATGGCTCTCGGCCCACATGGCCCAGCACATCGTCCTCATGACGGTGGTGCCGCCGCTCGTCGTGCTCGGGCGTCCCTGGCCCCGCATGTGGCTGCCCTTCCCTCTCGCCGCACGCCGCGCGGTCGGCGGCGGGCTGTCGCGCTCGCGAGCCTTCCGCCGCGGGGCCGGGTTCCTGAAGCGCCCCGCAGTCGCGCTCGCGGTGCAGTCGGGGATGGTGGCCCTCTGGCACGTGCCGCAGCTGTACGACGCGGCGGCGCGCAACGAGTGGATCCACATCGTCGAGCACGTCTGCTTCGTCGCGCCCGCACTCGTCTTCTGGGGCGCGCTGCTCGACGCGGCGCCCGTCCGCGCGCGCATCGACCACCTCCACCGTGCGATCTGGTTCACGGCGGCGATGCTTCCGAGCTGGCTCCTCGCCATCGTGCTCGCCTTCGCCTCCGCGCCGCTCTACGGCGCCTACCCGTCGCTGACCGACCAGCAGCTGGCGGCCGGGATCATGTGGGTGCCCGGATCGCTCACCTACTTCGTCGCGGCGATCGCCGCGTTCTACAGATGGCTCGAGCCGGGCGCCTCCGGGGCGCCGGCCGGCGTCGAGCCCCGACCCGAGGAGCTCTCATGGACGTGACCGCCTCCTTCCTCGCCGGCTCGATCCTCGGCTGGGCCCTCCCGCTCGCCCTGCTGATCGGGATCCTGATCTGGTGGATGGCCGTCCTCCGCCGCCGCGGCGGCGAGGACTCCTAGCTACCTGGCCTGGAGGTCGACCACCGACGGCTTGCCGCGGCGGACGATCGTGAGCACGTCCCACATGCGCGCCTCCTCGTGCCCGCGCACGAGGCAGGCGAAGCGGTAGACGCCGGCCCTGGTCGCCCGGAACGTGAAGCTCGCCCTCTGCCCGCCCGCGAGGCCGAGACCCGGCTGCGGCGTCGCGGCCCCGCGGAACGCCGGGCGCGTGGCGCCGGCGTCGCGCACGACCGCGCAGGAGTGGCGGAGCGGGCCACGGTTCTCGCAGACGACCCGCACGGTCCAGCCGCGCGGCACCGTCCACATCAGGAAACGCGAGTAGCCGTCGAAGTTGAAGCCGCCGTTCTCGCCGTCGTAGGAGGCGATCAGCGTGATCTTCACGCGGTGCCGCCGGGCGTCGACGGCGAGGAACCGACCCGGCGGCGGGGGCCCTTTCGCCGCGAGCGAGAGGGCGACGAGCGCTTCCCCGATCACGGCCTCAGCATCGCAGAGCGAAGCTCGCGCCGCCAGGCTTCTTAGCGAACCCTCACGGGTCTCTCACGCTCGTCCTAGGGAAAACGGGCACCCTGGGACGCGGGAAACGATGCAAGGAGACCCGAACACATGAGCTTTCGCCCCAGCCCGCGCCTGCGTCGGGCCGTCCCGCTCGCGGTCGCAGTCGCGATCGGCGCCGCGGCGGGCGCCGGCGCGTACGCGCTGACGAGCCACGGCTCGAGCAGGTCGGCCGCCCCGAGGGTGGTCGTCCCCGCCCAGCCGGCCTCGTCCACGTCGACCGTCGACTCGCTCACGCAGCTGTACAAGCAGGATGCGCCGGGCATCGTCGACATCACCGTCGTCTCGTCGACGAGCGGAGGCTCCGGCGGCTTCCCCTTCGGCACCCCCGGCAGCTCGCAGAAGCAGGAGTCCGAGGGGACCGGCTTCGAGATCGACACGAGGGGCGACATCCTCACGGCCGAGCACGTGGTGGCCAACGCGACCTCGATCAGGGTCCAGTTCGCCGACGGCTCCACCGCGAAGGCGAGCCTCGTCGGCAGCGACAAGTCGACCGACACCGCCGTCGTCCACGTGGACCTGCCGGCGTCCAAGCTCCATCCGCTCGCGCTGGGCAGCTCGTCGTCGGCCCAGCCGGGCCAGAGCGTCGTGGCGATCGGCAGCCCGTTCGGCCTGCCCGAGAGCATGACCGCCGGCATCGTCAGCGCGACGAACCGCACCATCACGGCGCCGAGCGGCTTCTCGATCAGCGGCGCGATCCAGACCGACGCCGCGATCAACCACGGCAACTCCGGCGGCCCGCTGATCGACGCCGCGACGAACACGGTGATCGGGATCAACGACCAGATCGAGAGCGACTCGAACGACAACGCCGGCGTCGGCTTCGCCGTCCCGATCGACGCCGCGCGCAGCGTCGCGCGCACGCTCATCGCGGGCGGCACCGTCAAGCACGCCTATCTCGGCGTCCGGATCGAGGGCGTCACCGGCGGGGCCCGCGTGACGCAGGTCGTCGGCGGCTCACCGGCGGCGAAGGGCGGCCTGAAGGTCGGCGACGTCGTCACGGGCTTCGCCGGCAAGTCGATCACCTCCGCGGACGAGCTGACCGCGGCCGTCTCCGGCGCGAAGTCCGGCCAGACGGTCACCGTCACCGTCCGTCGCGGCGGCTCGACGAAGCAGCTCCACGTGACGCTCGGCGTCCAGCCGGCCTCTCCCTCCTCCTAGTTCCTGCGCGACGGCGGGCGGCTCGACGGCGACGACCGCCGCGACTCCCGTGAGCGTCCGTAGGATCGCCGCATGGAGGGCGCGGAAGCCGCGGCAGCTCCGCGGGACGCAGGGTTCCTGCGCTGGACGCTCGTGGCGAGCATCCTCGGGTCGTCGATGGCGTTCATCGACGGCTCCGTCGTCAACGTCGCGCTCCACTACATCACGGACGACCTCGGCGGCGGGCTCGCCGCGCAGCAGTGGATCGTCGACGCGTACCTGCTCACGCTCGGCGCGCTGATCCTCGTCGGAGGCTCGCTCGGCGACATCTTCGGGGAGCTGCGAGTGTTCTCCCTCGGCGTCGCGGCCTTCGGCGTCGCCTCCGTGCTCTGCGCGGCCGCCCCGGACTCGGTCTCGCTCGTCGTCTTCCGTGGAATTCAGGGCGCGGCCGGAGCGCTCCTCACGCCCGCGTCGCTCGCCGTGCTCACGGCGACGTTCTCGGGCCCCGCGCGAGGCGCCGCGATCGGGCAGTGGACCGCGTGGAGCGGGATCTCGTTCGTGATCGGGCCGACGGTCGGCGGCTGGCTCGTCGACCAGACGAGCTGGCGCGTGATCTTCCTGCTCAACGTGCCGATCGCGTTCGCCACCCTCGTGCTCGTGCGGAGCCTCGGCGGGCTGCGGCAGTCGCGGCGGCGCGATCTCCGCGTCGACCTGCCGGGCGCCGTCCTCTGCACCGCCGGGCTGGGACTTCTCGCCGCGGGCTTCATCGAGCAACCGAGCCTCGGCTGGAGCCATCCGCTCGTCGCAGGCGGCATCGCCGGCGGCGCGGTGGTGCTCGCCGTGTTCGTGCTCTACGAGCTCCGGGCTCCGCAGCCGATGCTGCCGCTCCACCTCTTCCGGCTGCGCAACTTCTCGGTCACCAACGTCGAGACGCTCGCGGTGTACGGCGCCCTGTCCGGATTGAGCCTGTTCCTGACGCTCTTCCTCGAGGAGTTCGGCGGCTACACGGCGTTCAGAGCCGGGGTCGCCCTGCTGCCGATCACGGTGGTGATGTTCTTCCTCTCGCCGCGGACCGGGAAGCTCGCGATGCGCTTCGGGCCGCGCCTCTTCATGTCCGTCGGGCCTCTCGTCGCCGCCGCGGCGGTGCTCACCTACGTGCGCTTTCCGCAACGGCCGAGCTATTGGATCGACCTCCTGCCCGCGCTGCTCTTCTTCTCGGTCGGGCTGTCGTTGACGGTCGCGCCGCTGACGACGACCGTGCTCGCCGACGCCGCCGCGGGCGACGCCGGAGTCGCGTCGGGCGTGAACAACGCCGTGGCCCGCATCGGCGGCCTGCTCGCCGTGGCGGTGCTGGGGATCGCCGCCTCCGGCGGCAGCCACCACCTCACCGCGCACGGGTTCCACGTGACGATGGTCGTCGTCGCTGCGCTCCTCGCCTGCGGCGGGGTGATCGGCGCCGTCGGCATTCGCAACCCATCTGCCTAGGCAATACATATGTGTATGCTCCCGTCGTGCCGAAGCAGTCCTACACCGCCACCGAGGCCGCCCGGGAGCTCGGGATCAGCGTCGACACGCTGCGCCGCTGGGATCGCGAGGGCCGGATCCGCACCGAGCGCGACCGCGCGAACCGCCGCGTCGTGGCGCTCGAGGAGATCGAGCGGCTCCGCGGCGGCACGGGAGGGCAGCACACGAGCGCACGGAACCGGCTCCGCGGCACGGTGACCGAGGTGCGCGTCGAGGGGCTCCTCGCGCAGGTCGAGCTGACCGTGACGGAGTCGGCCCGCGTCGTCGCCGTCGTCACGCGCGACGCGGTCGAGGAGCTCGGGCTCAAGCCGGGGATGGCCGCCACGGCTGTCGTCAAGTCGACATCCGTGATGGTCGAGGCATGAGGCTCCGCGTCCTCTTGGCGCTGGCCGCCGGCGTTCTCGTCGCCGCCTCGGCCCTTGCCGCCGCGGCCTTCGGGGGCGGCTCGAACCCGCGCCCGCGTCTGACGGTCTTCGCGGCGGCGTCTCTGACCGACGTCTTCCCGCGCATCGACGCCCACGCCCGCTACTCGTTCGGCGGCTCGAACCTGCTGGCGGCGCAGATCCAGCAGGGCCTTCCCGCGGACGTGTTCGCCTCGGCGAACACCGGCCTTCCCTGGCAGCTCCACCGCAAGGGCCTCGTCACGCGGCCGGTCGTGTTCACGGCGAACAAGCTCGTGATCGTCGTGGCGCCCGGCAACCCGCTCCACCTCCGCAGCGTGCAGGACCTCGAGAGGCCGGGCGTCAAGGTCGTGATGGCGGCAGCCGGTGTGCCGGTCGGCGACTACACGCGCAAGGTGCTCGCGCGGCTCGGGCGCTCCGACCTCGTCGCCAAGGCGGTGAGCCAGGAGAACGACGTGCGCGGAGTGCTCTCCAAGGTGGTGCTCGGCGAGGCGGACGCCGGCTTCGTCTACGCGACCGACGCGAGAACCGTGAAAGGGAAGGTCGGCGTGGTCGGCATCCCGAAGTCGGCGCAGCCGCGAGTCCTCTACGCGGCCGCGGCGGTCCGCTCGAGCAGGCATCTGGCAGCGGCGAAGGCATGGGTGAAGCGGCTCCTCGGCAAGGCGGCGCAGAGGAAGCTCCGCGCGGCGGGCTTCCTGCCGCTCCCGCGCTGATCCGGCGGGGGCTCGCGGGCGCCGGCGTCTTCGTGGGCGCCGGGATCGCGCTCGCCTTCCTGCTCTTTCCGATCGTGGCGATCTTCGCCCGCGTCTCGCCGGGAAGGCTCGTCGCGCAGCTCTCGCGGCCGGTCGTGACCGACGCCCTCGTCGTCAGCCTGAAGACGAGCGGGATTGCGCAGGCGCTCGTGCTCGTTCTCGGTACGCCCCTCGCGTACGTGCTTGCGAGCCGCCGCTTCAGGGGCCGCTCGCTCGCGATCGTCCTCGTCGAGCTGCCGCTCGTCCTGCCGCCGGCCGTCGCGGGAATCGGGCTCATCGCGGCGTTCGGCCGGCTCGGGCTGCTCGGCGGCACGCTCGACGCGGTCGGCGTCCGGCTCGGGCTGACGCAGGCTGCGGTCGTGATCGCGGTGGCGTTCGTCGCGAGCCCGCTCTACGTCCGCCAGGCGATCGCCGCCTTCGAGGCGGTCGATCCGAACCTCGTCGCAGCCTCGCGCACGCTCGGCGCAGGACCGGTGCGGACGTTCTTCCGCGTCGTCCTCCCCCTCGCCCGCCGCGGGCTCGCCGCCGGGGAGGCGCTCTCGTTCGCCCGCGGGCTCGGGGAGTTCGGGGCGACCATCATGTTCGCCGGCAGCCTCCAGGGCGTCACCCAGACGCTGCCGCTCGCGATCTACCAGGAGTTCGACCGCCTGCCCGACGGCTTCACGACGGCGCTCGCGATGAGCGGTCTCCTCGTCGTCGTCAGCGGCGCCTTGCTCGTGACCCTCAGGCTCGTCCTCCAGTGGCAACCCTCCAGGCCGACTTCACGCTTCCTCTTCGCGCCTTCGCGCTAGAGCTCGCGCTCGACGTCGCGGGGACGGTCGCCCTCGTCGGTCCCTCGGGCGCGGGGAAGACGTCCGTCCTGCACGTGATCGCCGGGCTCGCCGCGCCGGCCCGCGGCCGCGTCTCCCTCGACGGCGAGCGGTGGGTCGACACTGCGCGCGGCGTCTCGCTGCCGCCCGAGCGGCGGCGCGTCGGGCTCGTCTTCCAGGACTACGCGCTGTTCCCACACCTGAGCGTCCGCGCCAACGTGGCCTTCGGCGCCGGCGGGCGGGCGGTGGCGCCGCTGCTCGAGCGGTTCCGGATCGGGCATCTCGGAGCGGCGCGTCCGCAGGAGCTGTCGGGCGGCGAGCGGCAGCGCGTCGCGCTCGCGAGGGCGCTCGCGCGCGAGCCGGACGTCCTTCTCCTCGACGAGCCGCTGGCGGCGCTCGATGCGCACACGAAGACGGAGGTCCGGCACGAGCTCGCGGAGCTGCTGCGGCAGCTCGGGCTGCCGACGCTGCTCGTGACGCACGACTACGAGGACGCGGCGGCGCTCGCCGACGAGGTCGGCGTCCTCGTGGAGGGACGGCTTCGCCAGCTCGGGCCGCCAGCGGAGCTCGTCGCCCGCCCGCGCGATGCCTTCGTCGCGTCCTTCACGGGCGCGAACCTCCTCCGCGGGCGCGCCCGCCGCGGCGACGGCGCCCTCACCACGGTCCGGCTCGAGAGCGGTGAGGAGCTGTACTCCGCCGACGAGGCGGACGGCGACGTCGGCGTCGTCGTCTACCCGTGGGAGGTTTCGGTGGCGCGCGCCCATGCGCCGGATGCCGACTCAGCGCTGAACGTGGTGCGCGGCCGGGTCGGCTCGCTCGTCGAGGTGGCCAATCGGGTGCGGGTGCGCGTGGGGCCCGTGACCGCGGAGGTCACCGCGGCCTCGGCCGAGCGGCTCGAGCTCGCGGCCGGCGGCGTCGCCTACGCCACGTTCAAGGCCACGGGAACGCGGCTCGTCCCCCTCTGACCTCGTAACAGTCTGTTACTTGCGCGGCCGTTGGCCTCGCCGGACACGTCCCGGTGACGGGAACACGGCTCCCGGGGCAGTTAGTAACAGTCTGTTACAAGGCAAGGGCGATCCGGACCGGACGGGCGCGTCACGCGCGCGCCGCGCGGTAGGCGTCGACGACGAAGGGGAGCCGGAGCGTTTCGCCGTCGCTCACCGACGGCTCGGCGGCGAGGAGCTCCGCGACCTCGGCGAGCACGCGGCGGCGCTCCTCCTCCGGCAGCGCCGCGACGCCGGAGTACGACGTGAGGTGGTCGCCGAGCGCCTCGCGCGGCAGCTCGTGGACGTGTTCGAACAGGGCCTGCTCAACGTCGTCGAAGAGAGCGGACGCCGCCAGCTCCGCCGCCCAGTCGCGGCCCCGCCAGCGCGGCGTCCGGAGGCGCGCCTGCGCGGCGTAGACCGTCTCGCTCATCCGCTCGATCACGGGATGCCGGTCGTCGCGATGGTTCCAGGCGAAGCCGAAACGCCCGCCCGGACGGAGGACGCGGTGGATCTCCCGCAGCGCCTGCTCGAGCTCGAACCAGTGGAGGCTGGAGCCCGCGACGACCGCGTCCGCGACTCCGTCCCCGAACGGGATGGCCTCGGCGGAGCCCTCCACCCCCTCGAGCCCCCGTCGGCGCAGCACGGCGAGCATCCGGGGATCCGGCTCGACCGCCACCACCCGCACGCCGAGCGCCGCCACCGCCCGCGTGAGCTTCCCGGTCCCCGCGCCCAGCTCGACGACGAGCTCCGCGCCCTCGGGCACGAGCCAGCGCGCCGCCGCCTCCGGATACTCGGGCCGGGCGCGCTCGTAGGCGTCGGCGTGGGCGCCGAACGTCAGCCGCCGAGGAGCCGTCTCCACCGCCGAAAACGTACTCAGCGAGCCGGAGGTGCGTGCCGCTGCGCCGCCGCCGAGCGTGTCCACGGCCGCGACCAGGCCCGGTAGCCGAGCAGAGCGGCGAGGGCGAACAGCCCGCCTGGGACGGCGAAGTAGGGCAGCGCGTCCGAGGAGTTGGTTCCTCCCCAGAAGACGAACACGCCGAGCAGCGCGAGCGTGCCGAAGAGCGCCGCCACCGGCCCGGCGAAGGTCACGAGGCGGTCGACAGGGCCGGGAGCGCCGGCGTCGTGCCGCGGCGGCAGCTCGGCACGCGGAACCTCGGTGACCCGCCGCGCGGCTCCGCCCTGCTCGACGCCCTTGCCCGGGTCGAGCTCGAGCGCGTCGTCGACCTGGGCGAGCGAGAGCGCGAGGTGGACAGCGAGGTTCTCGTGGTCGGTCTCCCGGATCTCCTCGAACGGCACGACGCGCCGGTCGTGCCGGCCCGGGAGGTGCTCGCGTTCGATCCCGAGCCAGCGCTCCCCGTCGTGCTCGAGCACGGCGAAGACCTTGCCCACAGGCTCGCCGTCGCGGGCGTAGACGAGGTACTCCTCGAGCCAGACGCTGTCGCCGGTGACGGGCGGGAGCTCGTACGTCCAGTCCGCGCGCGCCATGCGGAGACACTTCCCGTCGGCGCCCGTCGTGACACGCAGTTTCCGCCCCGGCGTCCTCGGAGACAACGGAGGGATGGACGAGCCGGCGCCGGCAGTGATCGTCGTGGGCGCGTCCGCGGGAGGCGTCGAGGCGCTGACGACGCTCGCCGGCGGGCTCCCCGAGGATCTCGACGCGGCCGTCTGCGTCGTCCTCCACCTGCCCGCCGCCGCCGAGAGCCGCCTCGCCCACATCCTCTCCCGCGCCGGTCCGCTGCCCGCGACCCAGGCCCGCGGCGGCGAGGCGCTCAGACGCGGACACGTGTACGTCGCCCCTCCCGGCCGGCGGCAGCGTCTGCGCGACCCGATCCGCCGCGTTCTGACCGGGTCGGCGGTGGACGAGCTCGAGCTCGACGGGCACGACCCGCGCGGAAAGCCGGTGCGGGTGCAGGTCGCGGTCGCGCCGCTCCAGAACCGGCCGGACGCGGAGGAGCCGGACGGAGCGATCCTGCCCGTCACGGCGAAGGCCGGGCGGGCCTGAACGAGGGTTCAACCCCCCCCGCCCGGCGTACTCGATGACTCGTGGCCGTCGCTCCCCAGACCGCGCCGGTGATCCGGTCGGAAGAACGGCCCCGGCTCGTCTTCTTCTACTCACCGCTCTCCGGACGCTGCCGTCGCGTCGAGGGGTTCATCGCCCAGGTGCTGCAGCGGCGGCGCAACCACGACACGTTCGAGCTCTTGCGGGTCCCGGTCGATCGCCGGCCGGACCTCGCGGAGAAGTTCCGGGTGGAGCAGGTGCCGACGATCTGCGTCGTCGATGGACGGAAGCTGCGGCGGACGATCGTGGCGCCGCGCGGCTGCCGCGAGCTCGAGCGGGAGCTGGAGCCGTGGTTGCACTGATCCCGGAGGCTCGGGCAGCCCGCGTCGAGGCACGGCGGCTCCGCCGAGAGGTGCTCGAGCTCAAGCTCGTGCTGCGCGAGAGTGCGGTCCGCTCCCTCGCCCAGCGGCGTGCTGCGGCAGCGGCGCTGAGCGGGCTCGCGGCGCGTCGGGGCGAGCCGTTGCCGAGCCCGTGGGGCACCCTTCGCTGGAGCTACGACGCGGAGCCGCTGACGGGCGTGCTCGTGGCGATCCCCTAGCGCGGACCGCGGGCAGCCGGTTCACCGCGGGCGGGAGAGCTCGCGTCGCCGCCGGCGCAGCCGCCCGAGCTTCGCCTCGAGGTCGGCCGCGAACTCCGCGAGCTTCGCCTGGCGCCCGCGGACGAGCGCGAGCTGCCGCTCGACGTGCGGGATCGCCTCCTCGAGGATGCGGAGCCGCTCCTCGTCCGATGGATCCTCCGCCCAGCGGCCGCGGAGCGCGGCGCGCGCCTCCTCCGCCTCGGCGAGCTCGACCAGCTCCTCGAGCGTCAGGCCGAGCAGGTCGCGGAGCCGGATCAGCTCCTGCAGCCGCGCGACATCCGTCTCGGCGTACGTGCGGTGCGAGCCCTTCTCGCGCGCCGAGCCCGAACCGAGCAGCCCGAGCTCCTCGTAGTAGCGGATGGTGCGCGGCGTGACCCCGACGCGCTGCGCCACCTCCCCGATGCGGAGCGCCGTCGCGCTCACGCCGCCGCCTCGACGTCGAGGGGATCCACGGCGACGGCCTCGACGTGGACGTACTTCCCGCCGCGCAGCAGCGAGGCCACCGCGGCGACGACGCAGGCGGCGATCGCGAAGACGAAGGCGTAGACGAGCGCCGTGTGGAACGGGCCCGAGATGAGATGCGGGAAGAAGGCGCGGCCGGTCAACGTGTGGGCGTTCGCGGGCGAGAGCCCGTGCAGCACGTGGGGGCCGAGCAGCGTCCGCACCGGGTTGTAGCCGAGGAACGCCGCGAACAGGGTGGCGACCGGCGGCAGGTGCGAGATGCGCGTCGCGTCGCCCGGGGACACGCCGTGCGCCACGAGGCCGGACTGCGTCGCGTGCGGGAGGCCGCTCGCGAGGCCGACGATCATGAGCGTGAAGAAGACACCGATCGAGAGCACGCTCGACGAGACGTTGAACGTCGCGAGCATCCCCGCGCCGGCGCCGCGCTGCGCCGGCGGCAGGCTGTTCATGACGCCGGCGGTGTTCGGCGACTGGAAGAGGCCCATCCCGATCCCGTTGAGGAGCAGGATCAGCGCGAACCACGGGTAGGCGAAATCGACGGGCAGGACGATGAGGAGCACGAAGCTCGTCGCGGCGACGAGCACACCGCCGGTTGCGAAGGGGCGGGCGCCGAAGCGGTCGGAGAGCCAGCCCGACGCGGGCCCCGCGACGAGCAGGCCGAGGATGAGCGGGAGCATGTAGACGCCCGCCCACAGCGGCGTCCGCGCGAAGTCGTAACCGTGCTCGGGGAGCCAGATCCCCTGCAGCCAGATGATGAGGATGAACTGCAGGCCGCCGCGGGCCATCGCGGCGAGCAGCGCGGCGAGGTTCCCGGCCGCGAAGGCGCGGATCCGGAACAGCTCGAGATGGAACATCGGCTCCGCGACACGCACCTCGATCGCGCAGAAGAGCGCGAGCAGCGCGAGCCCCCCGAGCAGGCACGCAAGGACGAGCGGTGACGTCCAGCCCATCGTGTGCGCGCCGTAGGGCTGGATCCCGTACGTGATGCCGACCATCAGCAGCACGAGCCCGGCGGCGAGCGTGAGGTTTCCCCACCAGTCGATCCTCCCGGGCTTCCGCAGGCCGAGGTCGCGCAGCGAGTGGTACGACCAGATCGTCGCGGCGAGGCCGACCGGCACCGAGACGACGAAGACGAGGCGCCACGAGAGCGGCGCCAGCACGCCGCCGAGCACGAGGCCGAGGAACGAGCCCACGACCATCGCGACGCTGTTGATGCCGAGCGCGAGCCCGCGCTCGTCGGCCGGGAAGGCGTCGGTCAGGATCGCGCTCGAGTTCGCGAACACGAGCGCGCCGCCGACTCCCTGGCCGACGCGCATCAGGATCAGCCACAACGCGCCGGCGCCGCCGTGCAGCCACGTGACCGAGAGCAGGATCGAGAAGAAGGTGAAGACCGCGAAGCCGAGGTTGAACATCCGCACCCGCCCGTACATGTCCCCGAGCCGGCCGAGACTGACGAGCAGCACGGCGAGCACGACGAGGAAGCCGAGCAGCAGCCAGAGCAGGTAGCTCGTGTTGCCGGGCTGCAGGGGGTCGATGCCGATGCCGCGGAAGATGTCGGGCAGCGCGATCAGCAGGATCGAGCTGTTCATCATCGCGAGCAGCGTCCCGAGCGTGGTGTTCGAGAGCGCGACCCATTTGTAGTCCAGCTTCCGCAGACGCATCCGCACCGCGTCCCTCCTCCCGATCCGGTTTCGGATCCTGGCCGGCCGGCTCGTGACGCTTCCGTCACGGTACGTCGTACCAATCTTACGTTTACGTAAAGATTAGCGGATCTGGACAAGCTTGGCCGGCGCGTGCTCGATCTGCAGCGTCGTGTGCTCGAGGCCGAAGCGGTCGCGCAGCAGCGCCTCGAGCTCGCGGCGGATGCCGTGGCAGTCGGCACCCGGCTCGACGAGGACGTGCGCCGAGAGCGTCGGGAACTCGGTAGTCACCTCCCAGACGTGGAGGTCGTGCACCTCCACCACGCCCGGATGCCCGACCATGGCGCTCCCGATTTCGTTCACGGGCAGGCCGACGGGCGCGATGTCGAGGAGGACGCGTCCCGAGTCGCGCAGCAGCCGCCACGACGCGCGCAGCATGAGGCCCGCCACGACGAGCGCCGCCACCGCGTCTGCGCGCACCCAGCCGGTCGCGAGGATCACGCCCCCGGCGACCGCGGTCGCGATGAAGGCGAAGAGATCGTTGAGGACGTGCTGGAAGCTACCCTCGATGTTCAGCGACCGCCGGTTCGCCCCGGCGAGCTGCCAGGTCGCGAGGAGGTTGACGCCGATGCCCACGAGCGCGACGACGAGGATCGCGCCGCCGTGGGCGTTCGGCGGCGAGACGAGCCGGCGCACGGCGCCGTAGACGATCAGGCCGGCGAGCACGAGCAGCGCCGCGCCGTTCGCCTGGGCGGAGAGAATCTCCGAGCGCCGCAGCCCGAACGTCCGGTTCCCGCGCGCCGGCTGGGCGGCGAGGCGCAGCACGACGAGCGACATCGCGAGCGCGCCGGCGTCGGTGAGCATGTGCGCCGCGTCCGAGAGCAGCGCGAGCGAGTGCGCGAGGATTCCGACCACGATCTCGGCCGCCATGAAGCCGAGGATCAGCGCGAGCGCGAGGCGGAGACGCCGCGCGTCCCCGCCGCCGTACGCATGCCCGTGCGGATGATCGTGCATCCGCTCATCATGCACCCTTGCTATTTCTTTGGTGCCTAATCTAGAATTTAGGCATGGCTCAACCAGCTGGGCTCACGGTCGCCGTCGAGGACTACGCGAAGGCCATCTTCACGCTCGAGTCACGCGACGGCGCGGCCTCCACCACCGAGCTCGCCGCGCTGCTCGAGGTCCGCCCCGCCTCGGTCTCGGGGATGCTGCGCAAGCTCTCGGCCCTCGGCCTCGTCGAGCACGAGCGCTACCGCGGCGTCCGCCTCACCGACCGCGGCCGTCGGGTCGCGCTCGAGGTGATCCGCCACCACCGGCTCGTCGAGCTGTTCCTCGTCGAGAGCCTCGGCATGACCTGGGACGAGGTGCACGCCGAGGCCGAGGTGCTCGAGCACGCTCTCTCGGAGGAGCTCGAGGAGCTCATCGCCGCGAAGCTCGGCAACCCGACCGTCGACCCGCACGGCGACCCGATCCCGAGCCGCGAGCTGAAGCTCGCCGAGACGGCCGCGCCTGCGCTCGCGGAGCTCGAGCCGGGCGAGACCGCGACGTTCGTCCGCATCTCCGACTCTGAGCCCGAGATGCTGCGCTTCCTCGGCGAGCGCGACATCGTCCCCGGCGCACGGCTCGAGCTCGTCGAGCGGCAGCCGTTCGACGGGCCGCTCTTCGTCCGCGTCGGCGGCGACGTGCACGTGCTCGGCACGACGCTCGCCCGCGCGATGCGCGTGCGGCGGGAGAAGAGGCGGTGAGCGACGAGGCGTACGAGGCCTTCCGCCACGGCAGGGCTCCGCTCCACACGGTCGTAGCCCGCGGGCGCGTGCGCGCGACGCTCTCGATGCTGGGGCCGGCGTTCGTCGCGGCGGTCGCCTACGTCGACCCCGGCAACTTCGCCACGAACATCCAGGGCGGCGCCCGCTTCGGCTACCTCCTGCTCTGGGTCGTGCTCGCCGCGAACCTGATGGCGATGCTGATCCAGTACCTGTCGGCCAAGCTCGGCGTCGTCACCGACCGGAACCTGCCGGAGCTGTGCCGCGACCACTTCCGGCGGCCGGTCGCCTGGGGCCTCTGGATCCAGGCCGAGGCGATGGCGATGGCCACCGACATCGCGGAGTTCATCGGCGCGGCGCTGGGCCTCAACCTCCTCTTCGGCGTCCCGCTGCTACCGGCCGGCTTCATCACCGGCGCGATCGCGTTCGCGCTGCTCGAGCTGCAGCGGCACGGCTTCCGGCGCTTCGAGCTCGCGATCACCGCGCTGCTCGGGCTGATCCTGCTCGGCTTCCTCTACGAGACCGTGAAGATCGAGCCGTCGGCGGCCGGCGCGGCGCGCGGCCTGGTCCCGAGCCTCGACGGCTCGAGCTCCGTCTATCTCGCGGTCGGGATCGTGGGCGCCACGGTGATGCCGCACGCGATCTACCTCCACTCGGCGCTGACGAAGGGGCGGACGCCGGTGCGGAACGACGCCGAGCGGCGGCACGTGCTGCGCTTCGGGCGGCTCGACGTGATCGTGGCCCTCGGCCTGGCCGGCCTCGTGAACATGACGATGCTCGCCGTCGCGGCCAAGCTCTTCCACGACACGCCGGGCTACGCGCACCTGGACACGATCCGCGCCGCGCACGCGGGCTTCTCGCATCTGGTGGGCGGCACCGCGGCGCTCGCGTTCGCGGTCGCGCTGCTCGCGTCCGGCGCCTCGTCCTCGGGCGTCGGCACCTACGCGGGCCAGGTCGTGATGGCCGGCTTCGTCGACCTGCGCCTGTCCCTTTTGCTCCGCCGCGGCTTGACGATGATCCCCGCACTCGTCGTGCTGGGGCTCGGCGTGAGCCCGACGAGCGCGCTCGTCCTCAGCCAGGTCGTGCTCTCGTTCGGGATCCCGTTCGCCCTCGTCCCGCTGCTGCTGCTCACGAGCCGGAGGGACGTGATGGGCGCCTACGCCAACCGCCTCCCGACGAAGCTCGGGGCGGGCGCGATCGCCACGCTGATCAGCGCGCTCAACGTCTTCCTGCTCGCGCAGGCGGTCGGCCTGGTCTAGAGGGGTGGCGCGACCCGGCGATGACGCCGGTGTCGAAGCCCATCCAGTGCATGCGGCCGAGGAGCCGCGCGTGCTCCACCTTCAGGCAGCGGTCCATCACGACCTCGAGGCCGCCCTCCTGCGCGATGCGCGCGCCTTCCGGGCTGATCACGCCGAACTGCAGCCAGAGCGCCCCGGCGTCGACCTCGACGGCTTCCCGTGCGAGGTCCGGAACGGCCGAGGGGTCACGGAAGACGTCGACGACGTCGATCGGCTCCGGCACGTCGCGCAGGCTCGGATACGCCTGCTCGCCGAGGACGCGCTCCTCGTTCGGGTTGACCGGAATCACGCGGTAGCCGTGCCGCTTGAGGTAGTAGCCGACGAAGTGGCTCGCGCGCAGCTCGCTCGCCGAGAGGCCCACGATCGCCACCGTTCGTGCGGTGTGCACGATTTCCCGGATCGTGCGCGGATCCTGGAACTCGTTCACGCCGTGACGGCGGAGCCGCGAGCGGCGCGCAGCCCGCGCTCGAGATCCCACACGAGATCGTCCGCGTCCTCCAGCCCCACCGACAGCCGCACCGTGCCCGGCGCGACGCCGGACGCGGCGAGCTCGTCGTCGGTGAGCTGGCGGTGCGTCGTCGAGGCGGGATGGATGACGAGGCTCTTCGTGTCGCCGACGTTGGCGACGTGGCTCCACAGCTCGAGCGCCTCGATGAAGCGGCGCCCGCCCTCGCGCCCGCTCTCGAGCTCGAAGGAGAAGACGGAGCCCGCGCCGTGCGGCAGGTAGCGCTCGACGAGCGGACGGTACGGGCTGTCCGGCAGCGCGGGATGCCGCACCGCGCCGACGCCCGGCCGGCCGCGCAGCCACTCGGCCACGACGAGCGCGTTCGAGACGTGCCGGTCCATCCTCACGGCCAGCGACTCCAGGCCCAGCAGCAGCAGAAACGCGTTGAAGGGAGCGAGCACGGAGCCGAAGTCGCGCAGCGTCTCCGCCCGCAGCTTCATCAGCAGGCCGTAGACCCCGAAGGTCTCGTGGAACCTGAGGCCGTGGTACGCCGCCGACGGCTCGGCCACCGAGGGGAAGCGCCCGTTCGACCAGTCGAAAGCGCCCGAGTCGACCACGGCGCCGGCGATCGTCGTCCCGTTGCCTGCGATGAACTTCGTCGCGGAGTGGACGACGAGGTCGGCGCCCCACTCGAGCGGCCGGCACAGGTACGGGGTGGCGAACGTGTTGTCCACCACGAGCGGCGCGCCCACCTCGTGCGCGACGGCCGCGGCGAGCTCGATGTCGAGGACGTTGCCACCGGGGTTCGCGATCGTCTCCGCGAACAGCGCCTTCGTCTCCGTGGTGACGGCGCGGCGCCAGCCGTCGGGATCGGCCATGTCGACCCAGTCGACCGTGATCCGGAGCTTGCGCGCCAGATGGTTGAGCTGCGCGGTCGAGCCGCCGTAGAGCGCCTTCGCCACGGCGATCCGGTCACCCGCCTCGAGCAACGCGAAGAAGAGCGCGGCCTGGGCGGCGAGGCCGCTCGCGAACGCGACGGCGCCGGCGCCGCCCTCGAGGTTCGCCAGCCGCTCCTCGAACGCGGCGACGGTCGGGTTCATGATCCGGCTGTAGACGTTGCCGTACTCCTGCAGGTTGAAGTAGGCGGACGCGGATTCGGTGTCCTCGAAGACGAAGCCCGCGGTCTGGTAGATGGGGGTCGCGCTGGCGCCGGTGTAGGGGTCCGGCCGCTGGCCGGCGTGCACAGCACGCGTGTTGAACCCGAACTCGCGCGGTGCCTCGTCCATAGAGCCAGCGTACCCCCGGGAACGGGCCGGACGGGCCGGCGCCCCGGTTGTCCGTTCGGAACTACATTGGCTCGGTGTCCCGTCTCGCGATCGCGCTCGTGCTCGTCTCCACCGTGGGGCTCGCGCTCCCTCGTCCGGCCCGGCCCTCGCAGTCGGCGCCGCTCCGGCGCACCGACCCGGCGGACGCCAGGGCGGCAGACCTCGCCTACGCCGCGATGCGGCGCCGGTTCGCGTTCGCCGACGGAAGCTACGCCGCGTCGGACTCTCGTTCCTCCTCGGCGCATCTCTGGCCGCTCTCGCAGGCGCTGTCGGCCTCGCTCGCGGTCGGTTCCCTGCCGGGCCGAGCCGCGGCGGCAGCTCGCGCCGACGCGCGGCGCACCGTAGGGGTGCTCCCTCGGTATCGCTCGGCCGAGGGCTATGAGAGCATTCCGCTGGCGGAGCGGGTCGGACGCGGAAACCTCTATTACGACGACAACAACTGGGTCGCGCTCGATCTGATCGCCGTCTACCGCCTGTCGGGGAAGCGGACGATCCTGCGACGGGCCGAGGGCGTGTTCCGATTCCTCGCCTCCGGCTGGGACACCGCCGCTCGCGACCCGTGCCCGGGCGGCGTCTTCTGGGCCAGGCCGCCGCTGCAACAGATTCGCACCACCGTCTCCACGGCGAACGCCGCGCTCGTCGCGCTCCGGCTCTACGAGACGACTCGAAGGCGAAGCTATCTGGCGTGGGCCGAGCGGATGTACGGCTGGGTCAGGCAGTGCCTCGCGGCGCCGGACGGGCTCTACTTCGACCACCTCGACAGTCGCGGCAAGGTCTCGAAGCACGAATGGACGTACAACCAGGGAGCGATGATCGCAGCAGGCGTCCTGCTCGCTAGGGCGACCGGCCAGCGGACGTACCTCGAACAGGCGGAGGCCAGCGCCGAGGCGGCCCTCGCGCGCTACGGCGCCTCCGGCTTCAGAGGGGAGCCACCCATCTTCGTTGCGATCTTCTTCGGCGACCTGAGCCTGCTCGAGAGTGTGATGCCGCTTCGCGCATACCGGACCGAGCTCCGCAGCTACCTTCGCCGGCGCATCCCGCTCCGCCCGGACGGTCATTTCGGCAGCAGCCTGATCTTCCAGGCGGCGGCCGTACAGCTCTACTCGGACGCCGCCCGCGTGCCCTGAGTGGCGACCGCAGGAAGAAAAAAGCACCGCAGCTGCGGGGCTTTCGAGCAGCGGGGGCAGGATTTTGAACCTGCGACCTCCGGGTTATGAGCCGCTCGTTGCCCGATCAGGCAGCGTCCGCTGCGGCATTTCTCCGTCGGCTCAGGTCACGTAGGATCAGCTCGGATTGCCTGGCTCGGGCAAAAGTTTTGGCAAAAGTTCTCGCCTGTCCAGAGAACGTTGAGCCGCGCGCGGCGGGAAGCATCGACCTCAGGGTTATGTCACCTGAGGCGCTCCCACGTCATGTAGAGCCGAGAGTTATGAGCCGTTTGTTGCCACGGCAGGCAGCGTGCTCTCCGGCATTCTTCCGTCTCTTCAGGTCGTATGGGATCAGATCAAGTTGCCTGGGTCGGGCAAAAGTTCGGGCAAAAGTTCGCGCCTGATCAGAGAACGTTGAGCCTCAAGCGGCGGGAAGCACCGACCGCGGAGTATGTCACCTGAGGTGCTCTGACGTGAGGTGAGACCCGCAGCGTTATGAGCCTGTTGTTGCCAGGTCACAGCTATATATCGACGTGCCGAGGCAAGCTAAGGCCGCATTGGATCAGCTCGTTGCCTAGCTCGGAAAAAGTTTGCGAAGTGCTCTCCCGGAAGACGGCTTACGACCTCTGAGCCGAGGGAGGCTTTGCGTCGTAGGTCGGCTCTTCGCCGACGACGGTCGGGCTCGCGGTGCTTCTGAGTATCAACCCCAGCATCCTTCGCTTCAGATTGTCGCTCGGAGTATGTGGAGTCTCTGAGTTGAGTCCACTAGATGTCTGCCCCAGTGGCTCTCGAAGTCGAATCGCAGCTCCCACGAGAGCGGGGGATCCGGCAGACCAGCTTCTGCTGCCGCCACCGCCGCTGCGAGGTCGATCGCTATTTCCCAAAGGTCCGCCGTGAGGCTGCGCGTAATGAACTCGCCTCCTTCGACCGTGTAGTAGGTGTCGTCGAAAGCGAACCGCTTTAGGAGGGAGTCATAGAGCGACGGATCAGACTCGCGAAACTCTGCTGTACCACGCTGATCACCAGATCCCGGACGAGCGTCGGGCAGGTTGAGAGCTGCAAGGTGCACCCCGACGAGTACGCGTTCAAGGTCGGTTAGCTCGGCTTGTGTGACGTTTCCGTCAGACTTCGCTACCGCTGTGAGCGCGGCTAGACAGCGCTTGGCTGCACCGTAAAAGGCGTCGAGCTTGATCTGCCGGTCATCTTTCATCATCCAATTGCGCCGTACTTCAATACAAAACGTGCTGCAGCGATCAGGCTCCGCCAGTTCCTGATCTCGCCTTCCCAGTGATTGATGGCCCTGGTGTCTCCCGTCGCCCTACCCATGCGAATGGCCTCTTCGTGTTGTTCAATACGGGCACTAAGGCTCCGGATCTCCCTCTGGAGCGAACGGGGGCCTTCACCTGGGCGCGAATACCGATCACTGGCCCTCGAAATATCCCTGACCGGCCCCCTGGCTTCGGTCCAGTCGGTGTGAGGGTCCTCTCTGGTCGTGGACCTGTCGGCGGGGGTCGCTGCAACGTCGCAGCGCAGCTCGTTGACTGGTCCAGCTTCTGTGAGGGCAGTGGCTCTCAACGAGGTCC